>NC_021921.1:2111843-2815791 GCF_000470655.1 Halorhabdus tiamatea SARL4B | reverse complement strand
GTTCCTTCTCGGACATACCCACTGGTAGCCGCCGGGAGTGAAAAGCCTAATCGCCTCCGGCACATATCGGGGGGTGTGTCGAAAGCTACCCCGATCCGCGGTCGACGAGTCATCCTCGGCCTCTACCTGGCAGTCGTCGCCATCGCCGGCGTGATGGGCGCGGTACTTGGAGCGACGAGGCCGGACATCGTCGAGCCGGAGCTGTTCGGCGTGCTCGCGCTGCCCGCAAACACGCTGGGGATGGCCGTCTACGGGATGCTCACCGTCGGCCTCGCGCTCGGCGTCCTGCTGGCCGCGGTCTCGTACGTCGCCGGCCGGTTCGACTCGCACGATCCAGCCCAGTAGCGCCCTGTTGACCTAACGAAGTGCAGTCACACTGGATGGGTGCCTCCAGAGTGAGAACGGCGAAACACGATTTCTGCTCAGGCGAGCCCTTCGATCGACCGGAGTTTTTGTTCGACCCCCGGCGGTGCCCCGCTCGGACCATCGCGAACGCGATGATCGGGAACGACCAGTGGGACGGGGTTTTCGGCGAGCGCCGATCGAACGAGCCGGACGTCCGCCTCAGCGTCGGGATCGAGCCCGGGCGTCATGCGCGTGAGTGCCTCGACGGTAATTCCTTCCCCGTAGGGGACTGATCGAAGCGTTTCCAAAACGTCCCGGTGGTCGGTCGCCATCGTCAGCGCGACGGTCTCCGATTCGAACGAGACTGGTTCACCCTCGAAGTACGCTTCCAACCGATCGAGGAGCGGATGATCCGTCGCCGCGTCGTTGGCTGGCGTCTCCGGGAACGAGACCGCGATGATCCGGTCACCCGCGAGGCCGACCTGGACGTATCGATCGAGATAGTCGATCGCCCGCGCGTAGATGCCTGCTGGCTCCATACGTGTCCGAACGACCGACGTCGACTTCAAGGTGTGTTCCACGGGGCCGGGGGACGTCTCGCCCCCGGAACGTAACGCGACGAAGTCACTCAAGACGGTCGTACGGTGTTGGTCGCGCGGCTTTCCCGAGCCCCGTCGGACTGTCCGTCATTCAAATAACAGAGTTCGGCCAGACCGCGCGCGTCGATAATCGTGACGCCGGCCGAAGCCGCCGTTTCGACGGATTCGGGTTCGATCGGATCGGTCGTCACGAGGATCGGCCACGGGTCGCCGTCCCGATTTGCGGTTCGACCAGCGAGTGCGGTAACGACCGACGGGCCGACTGGGCTGGCGCGGCGGCGAACCGAAAGGAGCAACGTCGCGCCGACGTCCGGCCGTCTCGCGAGGAATGGCGACCCGCCGTCAGTCCGTTCGACTGCCCAGCCAAGGTCTCGCCAGACGTCCGCGACGGTGTGGCGAAGGGACTGCTCTCCGAGAGACTCGACGTGACGAACGTACTGTGCGCGTGACTCACGAGGAACGGCGAGCGCCGGGTGCTGGCCGCCCGCGATCTCGAAGACAGCCAGCGCCATGGCGTCCGTCTCGGCTGCTCTGACGGCCGGCAGCTGATCGTCGAACTCGACAGGCACAAGTTCGGAGTGTTCGGCGTCCGATAGCGGTCGAATCGGCCCGACATCCCCCACCGGAAGCCCGCCGCTCGTCCGCACGGACCGCCGGCCCGTCTCGGCGTCACCGTCGGCGAGGACCTCAATCCGGCGCTCGACGGTCTCGCGTCGGTCCTGAAGCGACGGGACGGCCGGCGGATCGAGTTCCCGTGCCGTCTCGATCGCCGCCTGGAGGTGGTCCCTGGCGTCGACGTAGGCGTCCATCGCGGCTTCCAGAGACTGGGCTGTCGTGAGTCGGATCGCAGCCCGTCGATGAAGGGTGGCCGACCGCGACCGGGCAGCCAGCAGTTCGGCCGCGATCGTCGCCAAGCGCTCGCGAATCCGATCGGCGTGGCCGACGAACCGATCATCGTCCGCCCCCCAATCGAGTTCGAGCACCTGGCGGTAGCGGTCGTAGGCGATCTGCCACCGGTCGGCTGCCTCGCCGGGAAGCGTCGACGCTGCTGGCGCCCGCTCGAACGCCGCCGCGGCCCGGATCGGGGCGACGGCCAGTCGCCGACGATCGCGCTCGATCGAAGTCAGGATGTTACGGATACGACGGGCCGCCTCTGGGGACAGTCGTCCCCGCTCGAGCACCGTCTCACAGACCTCCTGTGCCTGCTGATAGGCGTCCGCGGCCGCCTCGTAGTCCTCCGCCCGCCACTGGTCCCTGGCGTCCGCACGCGCCTGCTCGGCTCGCTCGAGCAGCAATCGCTGTGCCTCCGTTCGGTAACGTTCGCGATAGGCGTCGAATCGGTGGTCCATCTCGGGGGCGTCGGCCGGGAACGAATCGAGAGGGTCTCTGGCCTCCTCGAGGGCGGAATCAGCCCGTCCGAGCGCCGCTTCTGCGGCCTGGAGTCGTCCGGCCGAGCAAGCATCGGCGGCCGCCACGATCGCGTCCTCGGCCTCACCGAGCAACCGTTCGAAACGGATGCGACGCTGGGAGGCCGTCGAGAGATACGTCTCGACAGTTTCCGGGTCGGTCGTGGCGACGGAGAGTTCCCAGACGTCGTCTCCGACCCAGAACCGAAGAGTCGACTCCCGCAACCCGGAGGTAGCCTCGACGTGATCGATTCGAGTCAGCGGGATCTCCTGGCAAAAGTCGTTCCCGTCGTCGGCCCCACCAACGACCAGGACGACGCGACGGGACGTCGCCGCGACGAGCGTCCGGTAGTCCGATGCGGGTTCGTAGGTAGCCTGCTCGTCTGGACCGTCACGGACGACGCCTCCCCCGTCGGTCGCGAAGACAACCCGTGGTTGTTCGTCGGACTCGAGGTAGAATTCGATCGGCTTCTCGGCGAGGTAGCCGTCGCTGAACAGTCCCCCGCTCCCAGTTTTCGAAAGGAGTTCGTCGCCGACGATCCCCTCGTCGTCGGTTGCCATGCGATCGCATATACGTCGGATTACCTTAATGATGCGGGATGCTAGCCCCAAGCGCTGTCGAATCGGCCTTCGATCGTGGAGTGAACCGCGAGGAGCTGAACCGGTCTCCCGGCCGTCGGCCGGCTGACTGACGGGTGTCTGACTGGGGTTTAGGTGGACCGTGTCGAAACGCACTATGCGATGCCTCGGCTTGCACTCTCGTTGCCGGCTGAACTCGGCCCGGTGCAGGGGGACGTCTCGCCCCGATCCGGCAACGTTCAATCGCTGATCGAGCGGGGAACGGTCGACGGATCACGGGCCGACGACGAGTCGGAGCGAACGCCACAGATCGAATCCTGGCTCGCGTGCTGGAGCGACGGGCGGCAGTCGACAGAAAACGGGGACGACGCTACGTAGAGTCGGCGAGTCGCGCGGCGATGCGCTGTGCGCCGACAGTCGCGGCCAGGTCCGGGTTCTCGGGGGCGATGACCTCGACGTCACGGTCGAGCGCCTCGCTGGCTCGCTCGGCGAACTCGTCGACGATGCCGGGAATGCAGGCCATCCCGCCGGTCAGGACGATCGGGCGATCGAGGGCGAGCTGGTAGACTTTCATGTGGTCGTTGGCGAGTTCGGGCAGGAACGTGTTGGCGAACTCCTCGACCACGTCGTCGACGTACTCGTCGACAGCGTCCATGACGCTGCGTTCGATCGTGAACTCGTGTGAGCCCCCGCCCGGTTGCTGGATGACGTCCGTGAACGGCTCGAAGTTCTCGAAGTCGGCGTGCTCCTCCTTGTATTCGCGGGCGGTCTGGGTGTCGATGTTGACCCGTCCCTGGGTTTCGGCCTCGACGTAGTTGGTGATCTGTCTGTCGACCTCGTTGCCCGTCACCGCACCGGTGGTGAACGGCGCGAGTTGCTCGCCACGCCGGTAAGCGGAGGCTTCGAGGTTCGTCGAGCCCATGTTGATCGCGAGAAAGATCTCGTTGATCGCTTCCAGGTCGTCGCCGAACGCGGGGATCGCGCCACACAGCGACTCGGGGTAGCTCTCGATGAAGGCCCCGCCGATGGCGCTGTTCTCGACGACCGACCGGAGGTTGGCCAGCCCGGCCTCGTTGTCGATCGTCGGAATCGCGTAGACGACGCCGCTGTCTTCGGGGATATCGTTTGCCCCGACGAGCGACTCGAAGAATCGCTCGGTCAGTGCCGCGCCGTCCTCGTCCTCGGGCAGTCCGGAACGGAGCATGAACTGGACGCGGTCGGGGTACTCCTCGGCGGCCTCCTCGCCGTAGAGGACCCGTTCTTCGCCGGTGAGTGCGTCCTCGTAAGTCGCCAGACAGGTCAGGATCCGAACGGTCTCCATGTCGCCGTCGTCGCCGGGATAGGAGACGACAGTCCGGGTGCTCCCGAGCTTGACTCCCACGGGCATCGTCTCGGCGGCGTCGGTGCCAGCCGATTCGTCTGCTGTAGCCTCGCCCTCTGGTGGGGACTCTTCGTCAGTGTCGTCGTCACTCATACGCTGGCGAGTTTAGGCTCCGAAAGTATATACCTACGGTCGCTGGTCTCACGAACGATACTGCCAGCCCGGTGTCGATCGGTCCTCACGACACGCGACTCGATCAGGGAGCGAGTCGGTTCTTGCGGTCTTTCATGTGCTCGTCGTAGTATTCGAAGGTGATCGGGGCCCACTCCGCGGCGAGATCCAGGATGTCCTCGGTCATCTCGCGGATCTCCCACTGGGCGTCGGCGGCCGCCCGCATGTCGCCGATGTGCATCAACATCCGGGCATTCAGCGTCATCACGATGTTGACTTTCGTGCCGATCGGCAGCACCATCCGGGCGTCCTGGGCCGGCACACCGAGGTCGAGGAGTTCGCGGTAGGATTCGAAGGACTGTTCGAGTGCGTCCCGGTAGGCCGTCTCCCGATTCTCGAGGACAGCCTCGTCGTCAAGGCCTTCGTATTCCTCGGCGAAATCGGCGTTGCGACCGGTCAGTCCCGGATCGGAGAGCCCCGGAATCTCGACGACTGCCTCGCCCGGCTCGGGTTCCTTCTCGTCGAAGGAGACGTACCGCATCGACTGAATGTCGAAGGTGACGTGGCGGTGGCGGGTGATCTGGGCCATACACGACCGGCTGACGCCCTCGATGGCGAAAGTGGCGTGAGGGTGCTCGAAGGGGCCGTAGTGGCCGTGCTCGAGCAGTCGGTGGATCATCGTCTCTTTCTTTTCCTCGAGGTCGTCACCGCCGACCGAGTCCATGATCTCCGCGAAGGACTGGTCGCCGACGAACGAAGAAAGGTAGTCGTTGCGCGCGGCCGAACAGATGAGTTCCTCGGGATCGTCGGTGGCTTCGAGCAACTGAACGTCCATGTACAGTCGGCCGGCCGGCAGGTAGATAAATCCACTTTTCGCGGTGGGCACCAACGGACGGAACCACAGCGATCAGAGACCAAAAGATACGCGACACCGGAGACCCGAGAACGTGTATGGACGACACCAGGGACGACGAACCACTCAGCGACCGGCGGCGCGAGGAGTTGCTGGAGCGCGTCCAGCGCAAGAGCGCTACGGTCGGCCAGCAGTTGCCCCAAGCGGTCGAAATCCAGGGAACGGAGATGAACTTAAAGGAATTCGTCTGGGAGACCAAACGCCAGGGGACCGTCCCGCCGGAGTTGCGCGACCGGGTGCGGAAAGTGCGGGCGAAACTCACCGCCGAGCGCAAGGAGCGCAAGCAACGACTCGAGTCGGCCGACCTGACCGCGAAGGAAGCCGAGGACCTCGCTCAGTCCATCGTCGGGATCGACCGGGCGATATCGGCACTCAAGAACCTCCACGAGCCGAACCTCGCAGACAGCGCTCGACAGGCCGACGTCGAGAGCTCGCGGCGGTGGGTCTCGTTTCTGGACTCCATTCTGGATTGAGCCGTCAATCGGAGCCGGGTCACTCGAAGAGCCACACCCAACCACGGAGCGTCAGCGGTAGGATCGCCACCGCGGTGATGTCCGAGAGGAGCGTACTGACGCCAGTCAGCAGGCCGAACTCGCCGAGGATCGGATTCACCGCGATCGTCATACAGAGGGTACTCCCCGACGTGGTGAGGACGCTCGCGGTGATCCCGCCGCCGGTCCCGCCGAGGGTCACCAGCAGCGCCTCGTGGACGTCCCCGCACTCGTCGTACTCGTCGACGAAGCGGTGGACGACGTGGACGGAATAATCGATGCCGAGGCCGATCGAAATCGAGAGGATCGTCGCCGTCAGCGCGTTGAACGCGATGCCCAGTGCCGGCATCGTCCCGACGAGAAGCACGATCGCGACGGTGATCGGAACCATCGTGACTACGCCCAGGGACGGCCGATCCTCCAGCAACCAGAAGATGACGACGAGGAAGACGCCCGAGAGGCCGAACGCGACCAGGAAACTCGAGACGGCCGACTCCATCAGCGCCTCCGTCAGCGCCCGAAAGACGACGATGTCACCCGTCGCGGTGGCGTCGAATCTGGCGTCCGCGGCGAGTGTCCGTGCGTCCTCGGTCACGTCCTTCTGGCTCGCGCTGGCTTTGACCTGGTAGACGACTTTCGTCGCCTGTCTGTCCTCGGTGAGATATTCACGAGCGCGATCACCGGACTCGGATGCCATCACCTCGTCGTAGATCGGCTCCAGATTCCGGTCCGGAACGCCGTTTTCCGTGAGGTCGTTACGTTCGAGGCGGGCCGCGAACGCCTCGTCGGTCTCGGCCTGGGATTGAATTACGTCGAACTCTGCTTCGAAGTCATCAACCCGATGGAACAGGACGCTGTCATCGGATTGCTCAACGTCAAAGACCCGTCGTTCGCACTCGAACTGGAATCGCAGTTCCGAAAACACTGGGACGAAGCCGAACGCTACGACCCGGGCGACGGACACGACTGAGAGACACTGGACCGGCGGACCTACAGTTCGACCCACTCGCTGGGTTCGGCGGTCAATCCACGGACGCGGGCTTCCCGTTTGCCGTCGTTCTCGCGAATCTCGATCATCCCGTCGAAGGCCTGCTTGATCACCTGTAGCGTCTGTTCGTCGTGCGCACTGGCGTCGATCGTGAACAGCCCGAGATATTCGGCGGCCTCGAGTCGCGAGGAGAGGACGTGACAGAACTTGAAGACGGTCTTGCGGTCGGTGTAGGTGAGCATCGTCGACAGCGACGAGAGCGCGAGCCGGCCACGATCTGCGCCACGACCGTGGAGCGCCTCGAGCGCCTCCGTGATCCCGATTCCGATACCCGTCAGGTCGCCGGGCGAGTTCACACGATGGGTGAACACGTCGTTTCCGACGCTTGATTCGCCAGTCTGTTGATCGCCGGCACAGTCGATGACGCCCAACTCGAAGTCGTCGGTACCGACTCGACCGGCGAACTCGTTCACGACAGTCTCCGCGCGATCGCCCGTCGAGACGATGATCGCACCCTGTCCGTCCGTCACCCCGTCCGCGAGGACGTCGTAGGCCAGTCCCTGTTTGCCAGTCATCGCGGGGCCGGAGATCAGGATACTCGACCCGGGCCTGACGGCCTCGAGGGCTTCGACGTCGAGTACTGATGAGAGATCGTACATTGTCCCAGGTTGATCAGTGTTCGTCGCCATTGCTCAACTCCCGAAGCGTTGCGATGAAGTCCTCGTCGTCTTCGACCCCGCCGAGGGTCTCTGAGAGGTCGTCATCGAGTTCGTCGACGCGCTCGGTCAGTTCTCGATACTCCTCGCTTTCGGCGAGTTCGGCGTGGCTCTTGGTCGCTTCGAGCGTCGCCTGCTTTTCGACCAGCGAGTAATACTCCTGGAGCAGGTCGTCGTAGGTCGACCGTTCGAGCAAATTTGAGACGGTGTCATGGAGTTCGTCGCTCCGGATCGGTTTGGTGAGATACGAGTCGAATCCCATCTCCAGAATGTCGAAGTCGGGTTCGACGGCGGTCACCATCGCGACCCGGCAGTCGCTGTCACTGTCGCGGATCCGCCCCAGGACTTCGTCACCCGACAACCCCGGCATCATCCGGTCGAGCAACACCACGTCGACGGTCTCGTCGAGCATCTCCAGGGCCGTCGATCCACTCTCGGCCATGCGAACCTCGTATTCGTCCTGTAACCAGAGTTTGTACGTCTCGGCGACGTCCGGCTCGTCTTCAACGATGAGGACGACTGGTGGTTCGGAACCTGACATCGGCCATCTATCTGGTGGTATTTAGCTCCGGGTACATAGCCCTGTGGGTCTGGATGGCTACTTTCGGCAAGACGCGATCGTCGAAGCGGTATCGGAATGTCGACGACCCGAACGCCTGAAGCGTCTCGACGTACTTTCGCCCGTATGATCAGCAATCTCGCCGAAGGCGTCGAGGGGTTCACCAGCAACGTCTATCTCGTGACCGGCGACCGAACGGTACTCGTCGACGTCGGCAACGACTTCGACGTGATCGCGCGCGTCCGGGAACACGTCGAGACGATCGACGCCGTCGTCCTGACGCACACCCATCCCGACCACGTCGGCAATCTACAAGCAGTCACGACGGCCTTCGACGTCCCGGTCTTTGGCTACGACCTAGACGCCTCTGGCGTCGAACGAGCGATCGCCGACGGCGACAGCGTCGTGCTGGGCGATCACACCTACACGGCCCTGCACACACCAGGCCACAAGGACGATCACCTCTGTCTGTACGCCGCCGAGCCTGAAATTCTCTTTGCGGGCGATCTGGTCTTCGAGAACGGTGGATTCGGCCGGACCGATCTCGAAGAAGGCGACCGTTCGCTACTCGTCGAAAGCATCCGGCGAGTCCTGGAGACTGTCGAGCCCGGCCTGGAGGTAATGTACGCCGGCCACGGCCGTCCGGTCCAGACCGAGCCCTACCAGACTATCGAACTCGCCGGCCAGGCGGCACGATTTTGAGCGTCCGTTCTACCCGTGCTCACTCGAAGGCTGCAGCGAGGACGGCGTCGTAAGCGTGATCGTAGGCTTCGGCGATCGCAGCCGGATCCCGTCGTCGATCAGTGTCGAGTGCCGGTAGCGAGACAGTGGCGACCGGGTCGATCAGATCGACCACCGCGGGAACGCGCTCCTCGAGTTGGCCCTCTCTGGCCGATCCGGAGGCGACCCGACAGGCCTTCTCGTAGCGGTTGCCCGGATACACCCGGACACGGCCAGGTTCGACGACTGCGACGGCGTCAGGCGACAGGTTTGCTACCGGGCGAGCGATGTTCCCGTATGACTCGACGACAGCCCGATCTGCCGATTCGACGGTTTCGCGGATCGAGTCCAGTGCCGGGACGTGGAGACGCTGCATGACAGCGTTGAACTCCTGGAGCGACTCGACGGTGGCACCCTCCGAAATCGGGAGGTGCTCGCGGGCTGAGTCGGGTATCTCGACCGTCCCGTTGACGACGAAACGGTCCCCCACCCGATCGAGGACGAACTCCCGGTCAGTTTGCCCGAGCAGGCCGGAGCCCTCTCCCGGACTCGGCCGCCAGAGTCGATGGATCGGATTCAGTGATTCGGGCGACCGCTCGCCGGGGCCCGCCGCCGCGAGTCGCCTGGCGTCTTTCCCGTAGAGGCGACCGTCCGCGATCGCCCGGCGGTAGTCGTCGTGGTCGAACCAGTAGTCGTTGCCCGCCCGTGGCTTGAATCCGATCGCGCCAGTGCGTTCGAGCAACCCCGTCGAGAAGGTGGTCTTGCCGGCGTCGACCCGATCAGCGCCCGCGACGAGCAGCTTCATGCGTCAGTCGCGAGGCCGTAGTAGCCGGGTTCGTCGTCGCCGGCCGGCTCGGCGAAGACGAACGATTCGGCGTACTTGAGCATCCACGGGATCGCCCAGTCAAGCAGGACGTTCTCGGTCTCGACGTCGAGGTCGGCCTCGGGGTCGAGGCCCTGCAACAACTTGGCTACCTCGTAGATCGTGTACATCCGGTCGGCCGCAAGGACGTCTTCGGGTTCGCGAAACTCCAGCGGTCGCAGGTCGTCGAACTCGTCTCTCGGGCGTGGCATACCACTCGATACGCCGATGGGATGCCTAAAGGTCACGTTCGAGGGCCGGACGGTCTGTTCTGAATGTGCGTCGCGCTCACGACCGAAGGCGAGCTACATCGTGGTGATCTGACCGCAAAAACGTGAGGTAGGGGTAGCGACTGACTCGAATTGACCGGGCGACTGACTCGAAGTGATCGAGGGACTTACTCGAAGTGATCGAGGGACTTACTCGAAGTGATCGAGGGACTTCTGGTACTCCTCGGCGACTTTCTCCCAGTTGAGGACCTCGAAGAAGGCGTCGATGAAGCTGCCGCGGTCCGGTCCGTAGTCGTAGTAGTAGGAGTGCTCCCAGACGTCGAGCGCCAGGATCGGGTGGGAGCCCCACAGCGCACCGTTGTCGTGTTTGTCGACCGCGACGTTCCGGAGTTGCTTGGCGACAGGGTCATAGACCAACAGTGCCCAGCCACCCGCGGCACCGGCTGCGGCCTCGAACTCGGCCTTCCAGGCGTCGTAGGAGCCGAAGTCCTCCTCGATCCGTTCCAGGAGAGCGCCCTCGGGTTCGCCACCGCCGTTCGGGGACATGTTCTCCCAGAACAGCGTGTGCAGGTAGTGACCGGAGCCGTTGTGGGTAACGTTACCCAGCGCGCCGCCGGTCGTGCTGTGATCGCCCGACGCGCGGTTCTCGGCGAGGGTCTCCTCGGCGGCGTCGAGACCGTTCACGTAGCCCTGATGGTGGGTGTCGTGATGCCACTCCAGGACCTGCTCGGAGATGTGCGGCTCGAGGGCGTCGTAGTCGTACGGCAGGGACGGCAGTTCGGGGTTTGAACGTTCGGACATGTGAATTTCCTCCATCTTTTCTGACGAACGGACTCCTGTTAAACCTTTAGAAGCCAAATGCTATCGTGGAACATGGACCGACGGAAAGCGTGGCGTTGGACCGAAACACCAGTCGATCAGCGGGTCAGCGAGCTGCCGTCGATCGGTGTATCTCCAGGCCGTAAATTTCGGGCCACTGCAACGACTGGTCAGCGGATCGTCCGGTGGTTGTGGGCTAGTCTTCGCCGCGCGCTGCCTCGAACATCGCAAGCGCCGCTTCGCGTCGCTCGGCGTGGTCGACGATCGGGGCCGGGTAGTCGGGGGCGTGCATCTCGCGCGTCCCGGGGTCGAGTTCGTGCCAGGAGTGGATGGCGTCGGCCGGAACGCCGTCGAGTTCAGGGACGTACTCCCGGATGTACTCTGCGTCCGGATCGTAGCGGTCGCCCTGGGTCATCGGATTGAAGATCCGGAAGTACGGCTGTGCGTCGGTGCCGGTCGAGGCGGCCCACTGCCAGCCGCCGTTGTCGTTTGCGGTGTCGTGATCCACGAGTCGCTTCCGGAACCAGTCGTAGCCCTTCCGCCAGTCGATCAGCAGATCCTTCGTCAGGAACGACGCGACGATCATTCGGACGCGGTTGTGCATGTACGCCTCCGCCTCGAGCTGGCGCATCCCGGCGTCGACGATCGGGTAGCCAGTCTCGCCGTCTTTCCAGGCCTGCAAGCCCTCCGGATCCGACCGCCACTCGATCGGGTTCTCGTAGGTTTTGAAGTTCTCGGTCACCACCGAGGGATTGAACCACAGAACCTGGGTGTAGAACTCCCGCCACGCGAGTTGGGATTGGAACTCTCGGACGGACTCGCGTTCCGCGTCGCTGTCGGAACGTGCGTAAGCCTCTTCTGTCGCCTCGTAGACCTCACGAATCCCGATCGTCCCGTACGCGAGGTGCTGTGAGAGTCGGGAGGTGCAACCGTCGGCCGGGTAGTCCCGGCGGTCCTCGTAGCGGTAGATGTCTTCGGCACAGAAATCCGCGAGACGTTCGCGGGCTGCAGTCGACGTGACGGTCGGAAGCGACGCCGCCGGCTCGTCGACACTGAGATCCGCAAGCGTCGGAACCGGTGTATCGTCTTCGACGTCGGCGAGGGCAGCGGGCGCTGGCGCGTCCACGGCTGGTGACTTCTCGCGGTCGCGCCACTTCTTCCAGAAGTACGTAAACACCTGATAGGGGTCGCCGTCGTTCGTCCGGATCGTCCCCGGTTCGTGGAGGACAGCGTCGTGAACAGCCGCTCGCTCGACGCCGGCGTCGTCGAGCGCCTCCCGGACGGCCGCGTCGCGCTTGCGGCCGAGTCGGGTATAATCACGGTTCCAGGTGACGCGTTCAGCCCCGAACTCGTCGGCGAGCGTCGGGAGAACAGTCTGTGGGTCGCCGCGGGCGACGACGAGGTCGCTCCCGCGTTCGCGGTAGGCGTCCCGGAGTTCGGAGACGGCTTCGAGGAGAGCGGCGACTCGCGGCGGCCCGGCGTGAGCGAGGACGGCCGGATCGAAGACGAACGCCGGCAGGACAGGTCCCTCGCCCGCTTCGATGTTGTCGCCAGCGAGCCCGCGGTTGTCGGCGACTCGGAGGTCCCGGCGGTGCCAGTGGATGCGCATGCGTCATCCTGGAACGGAACCCACGTCAATCCACGGGCGGATTCCTGCACCGAAACATCGACTGGGGCCAGCGGAGATACTTTGGGTCGACAACACCATCTCATCGTATGAGCGAACCGCTCGAGTGGACACTCGAAGACGGGGTTGCGACGGTGACGATCACGGACGCCGAGGGGCGCAATACTCTCACGCCGGACATCGTCACGGCGGCTCACGACGCACTCGATAGCGTCGCGGACGCCGCGTGTCTCGTCGTCGCCGGCGCGGGCGAGACGTTCTGTGCCGGCGGTGATCTTGAGGGGATCGTCGCCGGCGCACGCGGCGAGCTTTCCGAGGCGGCATTCGTCGACCGCCTCGAACGGATCGACGCGTTGATCGAACGCCTCTATGGGTTTCCAGCACCCACCGTCGCCGCTGTCGACGGACCGGCGTTCGGGGCCGGCGGGGCACTCGCCCTCGCGTGTGACGTGGTCGTCGCGAGCGAGGACGGGTCGATCGGCTTTGGCTTTCACCGCGTCGGGATGCCAGTCGGGGCCGGCGTCTCGACACTCCTCCCGACGGCCGTCGGTGAATCGAGGGCCGCCGAACTCCTCTATACTGGCGAGTTACTCGATGCCGAGCGCGCGAAGGAATTGGGGTTGTTCAAGCGAGTGTTTCCGACCGGTGAGTTCGAGGAACGACTCGACGCGTTCGTCGAAACAGTCGCGTCCGGCCCTCCCGAAGCGACGCGCGAGACCGGACAGTTACTCACAGCGAACGGGCCACAGTCTTTGCATACAGCAATGGAGGCCGAACGCGCCGCCCGGCGACGCCGGTTCGGAACGAGCGAACACGTCGAAGGCGCGGGCGCGTTCATCGACCAGCGCGAGCCCGCGTTCGAAAATGAATGAGCGCTGGGCGACGGTAAACTTGAGAAAACGGGCGAATGTCTGCTGTCTCGACGATTTCCCGCCCGGATGGCAATAGACGCCGCCACCTCAGAGCTTACTTTCGGCGTCTTCGGCGAGTTCTTTCATCCGTTTGCCGACGCGGCCGGCGTCGGAGAACTCGTCTTCGCTCATCGCGTTCGCCAGCGCGTTGCCGAGGACGAAGACGGCGTGTTTGTGCTCGCTTTTGGACATATGAACGTCGGCGGGAGTCACGTCGAGTTCTTTGTACGGTTCGAACAACTCGCTGTCGACGCTTTCCTGCCGGTCGAAATAGTCCATGATCGTTACCATCTCCTCGTGAAGTTCGAGCAGTTCGTCTTTATGCATGGTACGGATACGTTAGGTTGAGTCCGGCATAAGGATTACCCGGGAACACCTACCAGACGTCACAGACCTGCCGAACGACTGTTTGCTCTCAGCCGGGCGGCCACTCCTTCGGGCACCCGGCGGTCTGAAAATTCGTCTCAGAAGACGTACTCGTCGTCGTGTCCCATCATGCCGTCTTCTTCGAGGCCCGGTTCCTCCTCGTCGTCGATCGGGCCACTCGTCTTATACGCCTTCAGCCCCGTTGAGAGGAGGTCCTCGATCGCCTCCTCGCGGTTGAGAAACTCGCCTTCCTCGACTAGCTGGGCGATCTGCATCTCCAGATGATCCGGAATCGTGATCTCTACTTCTGGCATCTGAGTATCCGGCCTTCGACGGAGGGGGAGTTAAGCCTGACGGGCGACGTGCCTCGGCGGGAGACCTCCACCGAACCCGCGATGGCTCACTCGTGGCCGAAAACTTCGACTGGTTCGTAGGGTTCTTCGAGGTACTCGACGTCCGAGGCGCTGAGGTTGATCTCCAGCGCTTCGACGGCGTCTTCTAAGTGTTCGATACTCGAGGTTCCGACGATCGGCGCGTCGACGTACTCGTTCTGGAAGTGCCACGCCAGCGCGATCTGGGCCATCGTCACCCCGTAGTCGGCAGCGAGTTCGGCGACGCGGTCGTTGATCTCCTCGCTGCCCGGCCCCTCGTGATACGGCGTTCCGTAGTCGAGTTCGTGCTCGCCACGCGCTGTCGACGTGAACTCGTCGTGCGGACGCGTGAGATAGCCCGCCCCCAGCGGCGACCACGGCATGACGCCGATGTTCTCCGTGTCACAGACGGGATACATCTCACGTTCTTCCTCGCGGTAGGCCAGGTGATAGAGATTCTGCATCGTCTCGAAGCGCGCGAGTCCCTCCCGATCGCTGACGTGCAGCGCCTTCTGGAACTGATGGGCCCACATCGAGGAGGCTCCGATGTGCCGGACCTTCCCACGCCGAACCGCATCGTCGAGCGCCCGGAGCGTGGTCTCGATCAGCGTGTCGTAGTCCCAGCGGTGGATCTGGTAGAGATCCACGGTGTCCATGCCGAGACGCTCCAGGGAGGCGTCGAGTTCCTGCTCGATGGTCTTCCGGGAGAGGCCCTCCGCATTGCGGTGTTCCTTCGCCCCCGAGAAGCGGACCTTCGTCGCGACGACCTGCTCGTCACGGTCGTACTCCGCGAGGACGTCGCCGAGGATCTCCTCGCTCTCGCCCGACGAGTACGTGTTTGCCGTGTCGAAGAAGTTGACGCCGAGGTCGATCGCCCGCTCGACGAGTTCCCGGCCCTCCTCCGCATCCAGCATCCAGTCGTCCTGACTCCCGAAACTCATACAGCCCAGCGCGATCTTACTGACCTCCATTCCGGTCGAACCGAGTGTCGTGTACTCCATGCCCTCCGACACACGACGTCCGATGAAATATATCTACCGGCGTGAAAAGCACCGACCATGAACGGATAGCGGGCCCCCGGACCAGTTGTTGAATCAACAAACAACAAGCGACAAGCATACGACGGCGCTTGCGCCGTCGTTTCCCCGAGCGCCGAAGGCGCTCGGATGTTTTTGGTCCACCAGAAAACTCACTCCGTTCGTCTTCCGAGCCTTGCTTCGCTTCGCTCAGCAAGACCACCTTTTTACTTCAGAGGGTCGCCGTCGGCGACCCTCTGAAGTAAAAAGGTGGTCTCTAGAAGTAATCGATCGCTTCGGGCAGTTCGGTCTTCATGCCCTTGCGTTCGCGAATCTCGGTGATCTTCTCCGGCTGGAGATTGTCGGCCATGACGCGGAAGCCGGCGTTCTCCGTGTTCCAGGACGCACGACCCTCGGTCGCGCTCCGGATGTCGCTGGAGAAGCCGATCATCTCCTCGACGGGCGCGATGCCCTCGACGACCATGAGGTCGCCTTCCTGGTACATGTCGTCGACGCGGCCACGACGACCCTGGACCTCGCCGCTCGCGGCACCCATGTGCTCGTTGGGGACGTCGATGCGGACGTCCTGGATCGGTTCGAGGAGGCGGATCTCGGCGTCGATCAGGGCGTTGTGCAGCGACTGGCGGACGGCCGGGATGACCTGGGCCGGACCGCGGTGGATGGCGTCCTCGTGGAGCCGGGCGTCGTGGAGGCGAATGAGCGAGCCCTGAACCGGCTCGGCGGCCAGTGGCCCGTCGTTCAAGGCCTCCTCGAACCCTTCGAGGACGAGTTCCATCGTCTCGTTGAGGTGCTGGATCCCCTTCGTGTCGTCGATGATGACGTTCGTCCCGTGGATGTGCTCGACGTTCTGGGACGTGTCCTTGTCCATGCCGGCTTCCTGGAGTGCTTCACGACGCTCCAGTTCGGGCATGTCCATCGAGGCCTCGCCGAGCTGGATCGCGTCGACGATGTCCTCGGAAAGCGGTTCGACGGTGATGTAGAAGCGGTTGTGGCGGTTCGGCGAAATCCCCTCGACCTCGCGGCTGGCTTCCTGGGGTGCCTCCCGGAAGACGACGATCGGTTCGCCGGTCGTGATCGGGATGCCCTGGTTGCGCTCGATGCGCTGGGTGACGACTTCGAGGTGAAGTTCGCCCTGCCCGGAGATCAGGTGCTCGCCGGTGTCCTCGTTGATCTCGATCTCGATGGTCGGGTCCTCCTTACTGACCTGCTGGAGCGTCTCGATGAGCTTCGGCAGGTCGTCCATGCGCTGGGCCTCGACGCTCTTGGTGATGACCGGCTCCGAGATGTGTTCGATCGACTCGAAGGGCGTCATCTCGAGGCTCGAAACCGTCGAGCCCGCGATGGCGTCCTTCAGGCCAGTCACGGCGGCGATATTGCCGGCAGGGACTTCGTCGACTTCCTCGCGTTCGCCACCCATGTAGATGCCGACGCTCTGGACGCGGTTCTTGCCCGCGGTTCCCGAAACGTACAGTTCCTGGCCTTCCTCGATCGTCCCGGAGAAGACGCGACCCGCGGCGACCTCGCCGGCGTGGGGGTCGATGCCGATGTCGGTGACCATCAGGACGACCTCGCCGTCCTCGTCGACGAACTGCATCTGTTCGGCGACGTCGCTGTCGGCGTCGCCACGCCAGATACGTGGAATACGACGGGGCTGGGCGTCGACGGGGTTCGGGAAGTGCTCACACACCATGTCGAGGACGACGTCGCTGAGCGGCGTGCGCTCGTGGAGCTCCTGGCGCTTGTCCGCGCGCTCGAGTTCCATGATCTCGCCGAAGTCCATCCCGGTGCGCTGCATCGAGGGCATCGAGACGCCCCACTTGTACAGCGCCGACCCGAAGCCGACGGTGCCCTCCTCGACGGAGACCGTCCAGTCGTCCTCGATGTCGTCCATCTCCTCGGTCATCCCGCGGATGAGTTCGTTCACGTCGCGGATGACCGCGAGCAGGCGCTCCTGCATCTCCTCCGGCCCTTCCTGGAGTTCGGAGATGAGGCGGTCGACCTTGTTGATGAACAGCGTCGGCTTGACGCCTTCGCGGAGCGCCTGTCGGAGCACCGTCTCGGTCTGGGGCATCGCGCCCTCGACGGCGTCGACGACCACCAGTGCGCCGTCGACGGCCCGCATCGCGCGGGTGACGTCCCCGCCGAAGTCGACGTGGCCAGGGGTATCGATGAGGTTGATGAGGTGGTTGGTGTCCTCGTACTCGTGGGTCATCGAGACGTTCGCCGCGTCGATGGTGATCCCGCGTTCCTGTTCGTCCTCCTCGGTGTCCATCGCGAGCTGTTCGCCGGCGGTCTCGTCGGAGATCATGCCCGCACCAGCGAGGAGATTGTCAGTCAGTGTCGTCTTTCCGTGATCGACGTGAGCCGCGATGGCGATGTTCCGGATGTTCTCCGGTTTGTCCATCAGCGTCTCACATTCCTGTACGATTTTCTTGCGTCGGCCCATGATATGCGTTCCTACCGGTAGGCGTGGTAAAAGGGTAGTGTTTCGCCGTGAGCATGCGATTAGCATGCGAACGGCGAAGCTCGATAGACGACGACCTCTCGAAGGAGTCTATCGGTGTTTCCGCGTGAAGCGTGTCAAAGACACGCGAACGCGGAGGCTCATACTGCCGGCTGTAAGTTCGTAAAGATATACGCCACACCGGGGTGGCGAATTCCTTCAGTCTGTTACAGCCGGCAGTATCAGGAGACGCCGAGCAGTGCGAGGCGTCTGCTGGTGTTTCCAAGCGGGTGCGACAAAGTGGACACCCGCTTGGAAGCTCGAAAGAGAGCGACTGGATAGTACGACGATGCGCACGCGACCGAAGCGGACGCCACACCACGGACTCGACGAGTACCGGGAGCGGTTCCGGACGCCCGCTCGGAGACCGACTGGACGTGAGTTCTGGGGGACACTGGTCGATTTGACTCGCCTGACGCCCGTCGGGCCAGCGGAGGTGCCAGATGAGCGGGTTATCCGATTGCGAGTTTATCGAGGTCGACGTCTATCGGCTCCCCGCCGGGTGTCGTCAACGGCATCGTCGACGTCCGGACGGGTTCGATCGTCAGGTCGAAGAGATCACTATCGTGGGCTGTCTTCGCCACCAAATCGGAACCATTCATCGCTTCGTGAACGTTCCACGTCAGGGTCACGGTGTGGCTCGAATTCGCATTGACAGTCACGCCGGAGTTGAACGCGACCGTTTCACCAGCGAACTCGAGCCACACCGGCTTCGTGACTGGCTGGGTTGCGTTGCTGACTGCGACGTCGGCTTCGAGGGTTGCTCCCGCCTCGACGGTCGTCCCATTGGAGATCTGCGAGCCGTTGTAACGTACCTCTTTGACAACCACATCGAGTTGCTCCTCGGGTTGTTCTTCTATTTTCACATTCTTCGTCTCAGTGTCGTCCATGGTGGTCACGGTGACATCGTCCTGACCGTTGTCGCCGACGGCCGTGTTCCAGGTGAGCGTGACGGTCGTCGAATCGCCCGGATCCAGCGACACGGACGTGATGTCGACTGGACTGTCCCCGTGGTCCCGCAACAGGAGATTCTGGGTTCCGTTTTTCGAGCCGACATTCTCAACAGTGGCGGTGATATTTAACGCATCGCCTTCCGTGACCGGATCGTTCGCGGTGAGGTTCTGAATCTGGAAGTCACCGTCGCCCGCTGCCTGGATCGTGACCTCTTCCGTCTCCAAATCGTCACTCGTCCCGACAGTGATATCGTCGGTGATGGCCCCGCTCGAGACCAAGCCCTCGCTGGTGTCCCATTCGAGTGGCAAATTGGTCCAGTCGTTAGAGATATTCTTGCTATCGACCACGCCTCCGTCGAAATTCTGCAGTGTGACGAGTTCAGAGGGGGCGGGACTCGATCCGGTGTAGTTGATGTCAGCGTAGACGGTGAGCACATCGCCGGCAGTCGTCGGACCGGTAGTACTGATACTGTCGACGGTGTAGTCACCCGTCGTCGGTGTCTGTATCGTGACCGTTTCCGTATCGATCGCGTCCTCACTGCGGACTTCGAGTTGTACCGTGCCATCGTCGTCGGATTTCGTATTCCAGGTCAGCGCACTGGAGAGGTACTTGCTTTCGGGTGGGTCTCCCAGATCCCGGGCGTCAACCGTCACCTCCGTGCTGTCGACCGGAGTTCCGTCGGCGAACAGCCGGATCGTCTGTGTGACCTCTTCGTAGTTGCTGTTCGTGACCGTTACTGGAACGTCCAAGGGGTCGCCAGCCTCGACGGAATTGAGACTGCTCTCGTCGATGTCGACACCGACGCGACCTTCGGCTTCGAGTTCCCACTGGAAACGCGGGTACTCGCCCGGAATCGCGACCCAGGGTCCGCCCTCGTCATTGTAATCTAGATTTGACATGTTACCCCGGTCGGTAACGCCGAGACCCATCATCTCGTCAGTCGTCCGATCGTTGATGTCGATCTGATCTTCAATGACGTGCTCTCCCAGGCCATACGGGTGATGCTGATTATTGTAGTAGACGCTATTTTGGAACGTGTCCTGGTTGTCATCACCCCGGCCGAAAATCGCTCCGCCAGTAGCGGTCCCGTACGAGGTCCGGCCGAGGTCATTAAGATAGCCGTCGATCTCCGACTGCGTCGCAGTTACGACAATGTCGTCACCGGCCCAGTACATCTGCCGGTTGTCGCTAGCGTAGTCCGAGGTCCACCCAACGATACCGCCGACGCTGAACGCACCTTTGACGTCCGCGAGGGAGTACACGGTCGAGACTTCAGTGTTGTAACCAGTCGATCCGACTATACCGCCGATTCCGAGATTTCGATCATTCCAGGGATGGCTAACCCCGTTGACAGCACCAGCCGGAATACCACCGATGACTTCGCCATCAACGACTAACCTGTTGTCCAGGTCTGCATTGTGGGTGGACCCCACGATTCCACCGACTTCCTGATATTCGGCTTCGACTCTACCTTCGACTCGGGTGTTTTCGATGATGCCACCGGTAGCGCCCGCAACACCCCCAGTGACCTGCTGCCCGTGGATGTCAACACCCTCTAAACGGAGGTTTTCGATCGTTGAGCCGCTCCCGACGTAACTCGCAGCATCGAAGTCATGGACGACAGCGAACAGACCGACGAAGTTTTCGTTCGGACGGTCGATGTAGAGGTTCTCTATTTTGTGTCCCTGACCGTCGAAGTCGCCCTCGAACTCGGCACCACCTCGAGACTGATCGCCGATCGGCTCGAATCCCTTCCCGTTGTTCCAATATTTTGTGCCAGTCGCGTCGATATCGTCAACGAGTTTGTAGTCTTCATCGAGACCGTTCTGTGGAATACACTGCAATTGGTCGACGTTGCTGATTTCGTACCGACCCTGTGAATCTGTCGTCCAAATCACGTTTGAACAATCAGGTCCGTCTCGCTTGATGACCACGCGTTCGGACGCCTGATCATCGGGTGTCGCGACCGTCACCGAACCCGTTCGAGTCGGATCGTTCCACGTCATGTCGACCATCGTCATCTGGCCGCCGGGAAGACCACTGACGTAGGCGGTGTCCTCACCTGAGCCGGAGGGGTCTTTTAGTTCAACGGGTCCGGATGCTGTCGTGTCACCGATGTTCTTGAGGTACGCTTGGACGTCGACGGATTCGGTGACTACATTGGCCCCCGAAACATTGACGTTCCGATCGTTCCCGTCAGCTAGAACGTTGAAGGTCTCTTTTTCGATCACGTTACCGTCATCGATGATCCGACCAGTGATCGTATAGTCCTGCCACCACCCGTAAGATTGAGAATGAGACAGAGTTCCGGTCGTACTGGTCGAATTTTGAATATCCTTTGACGTATAACTATATGCCCCGTCAAACACAAATGATACATGATCGAACCCACTTGCAGGGTTTACATTATAATCGACCGAGAAAGAGCTTGGTTGCTGACTCCAATCGTATGAATTATCAGTAACGTAAATATTAGTAAACGTAGCTTGTTGGGCCGTATTCTTCGACGTCTGAATATTCTCGACCACCAGTCGTGATTCGATATCGAGCTCTCGCGTCTCACTGTCGCCGTCGACCGCGATCTCGATCTCCGTATCTGACGTGTTGACGTCCGCCGGGACGTTCCACTGCAACGTCACGCTGGTGCTACTCGGATCACCAGATCGCAGTCCGATCGTCTGAACAGTGTCGTCAACGGCGACGACCCTGTCCTCGAAGCCGTTGAGCCAGACCGTCGGTGCGTCGCTATCGCCGCTGTTCGAGACCGTCGCCTCGACGGTCACCGTGGAGTTTCCGGGATCCACCGCACCGCCAGGCACACCGTCGACACGGACCTCGTCGATGTTGACGTCGAAGTCAGTGGGCGTTGGCGTTTGAACAGTGACGGGCTGAGTCACGGTATCGTCCGCGCTTGCCACGGTCAGGTCAACGGTTTGTCCACCGTGACCGGTACTGTCCCACGGGAAGGACATTGTCGTTGACGCGCCACTCGAGAGATTCTCGTCGAGTACCGCGTCCACGACCTTGCCGTCCGCAAGCAACGCGATGTCCTGCTCGGTCGCCTGGCTGCCGACGTTCTCGACGGTCGCGTCGACGGTAACCGAATCGCCGTCCCAGATGGGACTCGGGTTGATATTGTCGATGGCGACCTCGAACGTCGCGTTCGCGGCCATCCCCTTGTCGATCTCGATGGGGCTCTCCGATGCAGTGTCGTGATACGTCTCGGCGATCACCTCGCCGCTGGACGTGTTGAAAGCGTTCGTGGTCGTCCAGTTGATCGAAACCGTCTTCGTCGTTCCGGCGTTCATGCTCACTTTCTTCCAGGCGACTGGCGCCGGACCACTCCCACTGTTGTCGTCGAACTGTAACTCGACCAGCTGGGTGTCGTTGATTGCCGCGGTGTTGGTGATCTCGACGTCGGCCTGGAGATCATCGCCGGCGGTGAGATCCGAATCGGGGACAGAGAGGCTGTCGATCTGGAATTTCCCGCGCTCCGGTCGTTTGACGATGTCGACCGGGCCGTACTTGTCGTTCGTATCCAGCGTGACCACCTGGAACGTGACATTGCTACTCCCCGTCGCGTTGACCTGGAAACTACCCGGTTTACTGTCACCATACCCATCCAGATAGACGTCCGTTTTATCGAGTGGGATCCAGTTACTCGAACCGTCCTCACTGAAGAGGAGAACGACGGGCGTCGTTCCGTTGCTGACGTAGTCGTTTTCGACTGTCCATTCGAGCTCGATCTTGTCCTGTCCGGCGACGACGTCGTCAGTGGTGATATTCTTCGGCCCGGCCAACCTGACGTCATCGAAGGACACGTTGAAATGTGGATTGACGGTGGCGTTTTTCGGGACGTTTCTGGCCAGCGGATCTGCCAAACAGCCTTCGTTAGGCGCATCGACGTAGTCGACGAACTGTTCGTGGTCAGGGCCACCAGAGGGGTCCCTTTCCACGACGCAGGTCAAGGTTTCTTTCGGGTCGATCGGGTAGGTATCGTTATTGAGGGAGGTGACAGCACCGTTGGTTGCACTCGGAGTGACTGGACTACCGGTGAGGTTAAACCATCGCCCAGATCCGCTCGTATCGTAGATTAGCCATTCGTCGAAGCCGTCATCGTAGATTCCTAACATATACTGTGACTGTGGAACGGGGCTTCCTGCCCCGGATCCCTTGATAGAAGACACGTTAACTTTCCCGCCCAAACCATCGATCGTCGCGTTCGAGACGTTGACCAGCCCAGTCAATGCTGCCTCTCCGGAATAGAAGACGCCGTCGTCGAACGTCTGATTCGTTAACGTGAAGCCGCCGTCGAACTTGTCGAAGACGATCTCGACTTCGTTCGAACTAATCCGATTGACAGTAGGCGTCTCAGTCATCCGATTTTCGGCGTACATCTGCCAGGCATCGGCGTACTCACTTTCGATCGTGACTTTGATCGTGACCGGTGCCATGATGTCGCTATAGCCTGTCAGATTCCAGTGCGGGCGCATCATCTCCCGAATCTGTTCGGACTGATTCGCGGACTTCTCGAGCAGGCGTTTTGCCGTGATAGACTCCGAATCCGACATCTGAGAGAGATTTACCGATCGGAACGATAGATCGACCACCTCTCCCCTGTAATCGAACGTCGGTTCCTGGACAATCTCGATGAGATCCCCCTGCTTTTCGAACAGTGCACCCCCTTGATAGGCAGTTACGGTGCCGTCCGCCGCTTCGTGCTCGATGGTGCCGAGATCGATCCTTGTGTAATTGCTTTGGTTGCTGGCTTCTACGAGTCCAACATAATCTGGATCGGTCTTAATACTGACATTTACAGTCCCCTCGTCGAGTGCTTTGATATCGTCCCCAGTCCCGGTCGGAAATTCGAACTCGGTTGCGGTATCGATCTGACTGCCTGTCAGTGAATGCAAGCGATTTCCCATCTCCTGCATCGAGTCCTGTGCGAGACGGTCCTCGGTCTGGGCTGTCGCCCCCTCGAAAGCGTGTAACCCGATCACGATCAGACCGACCGCCAGGAAAATCACGAACGAAAATATCAGAATCGTCCCGAGGATCTCCGAAACACTTCGCTCGTCAGCACAGATCTCGTCGTACTGTCCCCTTGTTGTCCGATTCCCCATATTGATTAAAATTGTACGCCTTGTAAGGATATAAACGTTATCTATATAACCAGATGTGTATTTTATTCAGACAACTGTGGAGAGATTTAATAAGGCAGTGATGAGCCGTATTGGGGTATCAAGTGCAGAACGGCAGTACGAGAACGAAGCAACGATCGATGGGAGGATTAAAGTATGGAGTCGCCGTATTGACACGCATATACGTGACACGGACTCCGAGGGGGATTCCGGATATCGAGATGGAAAGGCTACGTCGATGGGCCCATCCGGATCCAGCGAGATGCTGGCGTCGTCACGCATCGAGGGGAATGGATCACGTGAACGTACAACAATTGAAGAAGCAACCGAATCAGCGGGGCACGGAGAGGATGAAAACGTCGAACGGACCGAGAGTGTGCCCTCGTACTACCGGTGGCGAGTTCGCAAACAGATCTGTCGCCCCGTGGTGGGGAATTCCGTCGGGTTGTTACAGCCGGCAGTATCAATCAACGGTAGGGAATACATGAGTGTACGTGGTCAAACGACCTACGACTATCTGCTCGGGATATCGCTCCTCCTGATCGCGATAACGGCTGTCTTCTGGCTGTTTCCACAGGTGTTCGATCCGTTCTTCGATCCGGTATCGAGCGATCAGGACAAGATGGCCGACCAGCTTGCGGCCGAGGTCATCGAGACGAATGCTACGACCACTGGAGAGCGGACCCTCAACGTGAGTACTGGAACATTCACGGCCAAGTACCTGGCAGAGCTTAAAGACCGAAGTGGCGTCCCAGACTTGCGCAAAGTCAACCTCACGCTACGTAGATCCGGAACGATCGAAGCGAGCGGGGGGCCGTCCGAGCCGTCCGGAAAACCACTCGCTAGCAGTGTCCGGACCGTCCGAACAACCCAGGCAGGGAATCTCGACAACTGTACAACTGCCTGTGACCTAGTCGTCCGGGTGTGGTAATATGAAGGGGACTACGAGGGGGCAAGCTTACGCCCTCGAAGGGGTTATCGGGGTACTCATTATCGGAATCGCCCTCATCTTGGGGATGCAGATCGTCGACGTGACACCAGCGAGCAACGCCGGTGGACATCTTGCGGAAATCGAAACCCAAGCGGCCGACGTCATGCATATCGCCCGAGAAGACGACCGCATTCACTCGACGGTAGCCTGCGTCGACAGCGATGGCGAACCGGCGATGCTGAGCCCCGGTGATCCACCCGACACGGCATTCGGAGCGTTGCTGGACGAGACACTCGAGAATCGTGGCACGTACACTATTGAGCTTGAGTTCATCAACGCCAGCGGAGTTGTCCGGACCAAATCGTTGATGAGTCGGTCGGCACCGCAGCGCGCGACAGGAACAGTGACGGAACAGGTTGTGATGTACGATACGGATCAGGTTCGAAGCGGTGAGACGTGTGTGCCAACAGGGACGACACTCGAAAACGCCAGTAGCGACGAGTTCTATATCGAGGATCACGACACGGACAGTGAGGTCTACGGCATGGTCAAACTCCGGGTGATCGTATGGTAACCAGGGGCGGTCCCGGAGGCGACCGAGGACAACTTGTCGTGATTGCCGCACTCATGATCGCCCTGACAGTACTCGCCAGTGTGGTCCTGCTCAACACTGTCCATACCTCACCTGACGTCACCGTTCGTTCTGACGCATCGGGTCTTGCGGATACCGATCGAAGTGCGACAGAGCTCCGTGACGAACTCCGAACCGCGTTCCTTGCCGCGAATGCCAGCGAAATGACAACGAACGATAATCGACTCGCGTACGCCGATCAGACCCATCTTAAAAGCGTCGTCAAAAGCATCGAAACCGAGTACAACGATCTCGCCAGCACCGATCGGGCGATGGTCGTCAACGTCACGTATAACCACAGTGCTGCCGTGGAGGGTGCGCTCACGTATTACAGCGGGAGTGGAAGTATGTCATTGAGCGGCAGTGAAACGCTCCTGGAAGATGCAGATGGGAAGGCACCGCTGGTTTCGCTGAACGCAACCACCGACCTCACACTCGAATTCAACGACACAGACACGAACACGAGCCGGTTCCTGAACGTGACGAGTACCAGCGTCGAATTTAACGGCAGTGACATCCACACGTTCAACACCAGTAGCTTTGTCCAGGTGGATTTCCACAATGGCACCGGTGAAATCAGGACAGTAGACGATTTCTATGGCAATGCCAACGTCGACTTCGGCGACTTCAACAACGTAACGCTCCACGACAGCTCCACGTCCGTGGGTTCGACCATCGAAATATCTGCCGAGGGGGCCACATGTGGATCTGGATCCGTCCCGTGTGTTGACGATGCAGGCATGGACCTCAATCCGACGTTCATCGTCAGGACGGCAGATCCAAGCGTCACGTACGAAACGCAGTTCACGCTATTCGAGGTGAGCGGATCATGAGGGACTGGTCAGGATGGCCGTCGTTCGACCGACGATCCGAGTCCTTCACTGGAGATACCCGTGGTGTGTCGGTCGCAATCACACACGGGCTCACCATCGCGATTACGGGTGTGCTGTTGATAGGCTTGCTCAATGCGTCGGGCGCACTGCTCGACAGTCAGGAGGAGCGTATCAGTCACGATCAGGTCTCGGAGATCAACGGAGACATACTATCCCACATCAACACGGTCGATCGCCTCGCAGCGAACGGTGAGGCCGCCAGCCTCAACGTAACGCTGAGCTATCCAGACCGCATCATGGGATCGTATAATTACCAGGTTGATCTTCGCGGGAATGGTGATCCGGCGGTTCTCGAGGTGCGTGTCCCTCGTCTCGATCAGTCCATCACTCGCGAACTCGAAACCAAGGCCGGTATCGATCCGGCACAGGATTCGGGCCCGGAGATCACCATCTCGCTTTGTGATGGATCGATCACGCTTGGGGGGTGCTCCTGATGAAGCAGTACCTCCCCACCACGGTCGTTGCGGGGAAACCACTCGATGAGCGGGCGCTCTCCGACGTCGTCGCGTTCACGCTCACCTTCTCGATCATCATCGTCAGCGTCTCGCTCGTCTCTATGTTCGCCGTCGGGTCACTCGTCGACCTCGCCGGCACCCAACACATCCAGAATAACGATCGTGGCACACAGGCTGTCGCCTCAACACTGGATGAGATTCATCGAAGTGGGGACGCGTACCGGCAGTTCGATATCTCTCCGGGCGACGGACACCTCTTCTTCAACCGGACAAACATCACGATCGAAAGTTCCCAGGTGGACCTACGCGCCATCAGCGGAACCGCCAATACTGCCGAGGTTTCGATTGGAGCCTTAGAAACCCGCTTTGAGCGATCCGACCGCACAGTACAGATCGCCTACGAAGGTGGCGGCGTCTTCCGGACTGACTACGCCACGCCGCGGTACAGTCCCTCGATCACATGTTCGCCCGATGAGACCACAATCGTGTCACTCGTCAACCTGACAACGGACGAGTCGATTTACGAGACGGGTGTCTTCAGCAATGAATACGCGATCCAGCCGTCAAACGTCCCTGATTCGGTTCCGTTCGCTCCGAACAACGAATACGCCACGTTCGAGGCTGAACTCGTCGATCAGGACCGGATCCACCGTCGTGATCCCAGTGTCGACCTCGATATCGAACTCGACGTCTCGAAGACGGCCCATCCCGAGCAGTGGAAGCAATTCTTCGAGAATGCCGACGGCTGGAGTTGGAATACCGGAGACACGAAAGGAGTCTGCGAAAATAACGACGATGTGTTGATACGGGTCGTCACGATCGAACTCAGTTATCCGATGGAGTAGTCATCGCGGAAGGGTTCGGAACTGGCTATCCCCCGACGGCAATCCACACCACGAGAGACACGGTCATCAACGCGACCGCGTACTTCAGTCCGGAGATGATCCGAACGTTCCTGATGTATCCGGCGATGACGGCCGAGAAGATGGCCTGCAACGAGACGGCATGGAAGAACAGCATCGACAGCATGTCGTTGCCTGGCATGTTCGACCCGAAGCTCTGGCCGCCCATCGCCCCGCTGGAACCCGAGGCCTGACTCGAGAGGCCGGCCATCGTCTCGAAGAACTGCACTTTGAGCATGGCGATGACGCCCAAAAGCGTCATGAACGTCATGATGATGATGACGACTTGCATCCGCGTCCGTGACTTCCGATCGCGTTCGATGTCGTCCTGGTTCTCGCTGGCCTGGGCGGCCGTCGAGAGGACGTCCTGGATCTGGTTGGAGGCCTCCTGCGCCTCACTGATGAGCTTGACGATTCGGCTGAGACGTGGGACATGATACTTGTTGTTGAACTCCCGGAGGGCCTGTTTGAGGTTCGTCCCGTAGTTGACCTTCCGGTGCATGACCGAAAACTCGTCTGCGAGGCGTCCCGAGGACGTCTGGGCGACGATGTCAAGCGATTCGAGCAGCGTCATCCCCGTCTCGTTGGCACTCGAGAGTTTCCGGAGGTTCTCCGAGAGTTTGCCGATGATCGAGCGGCGGTAGCGGACGTTCCACTCGTGGAAGATCGACAACGGAATGAAGTTGATGTAGGCCGGCATGTACAGCCAGAAGAACGTCCCCTGAAGCGGATCGGATTGCATCCCCCCAAGAGACGTCGGTGCCCATCCCACCACCACGGCAACCATCAACGCCACCAGCGTGATGGGGATTGTCACCGCGAGCACGTACGGCGGGTTGTCCCGAAGGAAAATGTGGGGCGCTTTCAGGATCTCTAGTACCTGATGAGTCCCCTCGCGGTCGTTGATTCGATCGAAAATGTTGTACCCATCCGTATACTGCTCGATCAGACCGAGGCTGAAGAGGTCCGTCTCGCCCTCGATCTGGGCGCGCTTTTTGGGATCGTCCGGGAGCAGGAAGCCGTCGCTGCTCTCGTCTGAAGTGACCGTCGAAACCAACACGAGGAAGGCGACGTTGATCATCGGGATCAACCCATAGACGGTAATATACATGAGTTGGGTACTCGCGTTGCCCATCATACTCATCACGACGAGGATGATGATGAGCAGCAGCGGGAACAGCGATAGCGTCATGTACATCTCCCCGAACAACTCGAGGGTCTCGAGCATGCGCTCCTGGGTCTGCTTGCTCGTGCGCATGTACTTGTTCTTCTGGTCCTCGAGGAACGACGTCATGTCCCCGCCGGAGTCGACGATCGAGAGCATGTCCGTCAGGAACTGACTCAACTCGTCGCTCGGTGTCTGAATCGCCTGATTTCTGATCGCCGTCCGGTAGTCCGTATCGAAGTACGTCGTCTCCAGAACGATGCTCTGGAACTCCTTTGCGACCTCACCGTACGTGTCGTCGGCTTCCGCGATCGCTTCGAGGATGTCGAGTTGATTGAGCCCACCGACCGACAGCGCGTACATAAAGGAGACGGCGTCCGAAAGCATCACGTTGATCTCGCGTTCGCGAGCACTCGCCCGGAAGTACGGGATCGAGACCAGCGACCCGAACCCGACAGCGAACCCGATCGTTCCGAACAACAGCCCCGAAACGACCATCAGGAACGGGAGCTTTAGCGCCTGAATGATGGGGAGCACGCTCCTGGGGAGGCCAAGCCCGAGAAACGACGGCATCTGATCGGCGAACAGCGTCGCCACCAGCAGATA
The DNA here is from genome assembly GCF_000470655.1 of Halorhabdus tiamatea SARL4B. Lineage (NCBI taxonomy): Archaea > Methanobacteriati > Methanobacteriota > Halobacteria > Halobacteriales > Haloarculaceae > Halorhabdus > Halorhabdus tiamatea. Next base: position 2,786,579 of record NC_021921.1, on the reverse strand, counting down.
GCCGAGCAACATGCCGACCAGCCACAGCGACGTGCCGGCGATCGTACCGACGGCAAGCGCCCGCGAGAGGAACATCTCGACGTTGTCGGCCATGCGGGCTTCCGCCAGTTTCGTCTCGACGTTGGCGACGAAGTCGCCGTCCTCGTCGAACAGTCGGCGAAAAAACGGGTAAAACGTATCGCCGAGACCCCCGGCCTCACCGATCGGCGACCCTGCCTGACGCGTCTGTAAGCTCATGCCTCTTCGACCCCGTCGGAGCCGGCTTTCGGCACGAACCGACCGAAGTCGACGGTCTCATCGTCCCCTTCATCGACCCCGTCGTCGGCCAGCGCGCTCACGATGTCACTCCGGGCCTGGTCTTTGTACCGGTCGAACAGCGGCGTCGCGTTCTCGAGGACGTCCTCGGCCTCTGTCAGTAACTCGTCTGGCGGGTCCGGTCGGGGCACCATCTCCTCCTTTTCCGGGTCGACCTCGATCTGGACGGACTCCATCTCCCGGAGATCCTCGAGGCTATGTGCGAGTTGGTCGTTGGCGATCAGCGTCATGATCGTCTTCGGATCGTTGATGAACGCCTGCAGCGTCGCTGCCACCTCGGTGTAGGTGTTCAGTCCCTGCTCGATGAGGTACGCGAGGACCACTTTCCGCATGAACAGCTCCTCGTCGAGGGTGTCCTGATCCCACCCGCGGTCGAACTTGATCTCCTCTAGGGTGCTCGAAGAGCCCATCTGGAGGAACTCGTCGGATTCAGCCTGCCACTGGTAGACGTCCCTGACGTTGATCTCGTCGTTCTCCGGAGAGTACTCGTTGATCTCGGTCAGGGTCTTGTTCCGGCGGACTTTCCGACCCTGTACCCGGGTCTGGGTCTGGATCGACACGAGATCCAGCGCGGTGAAGAGGGTCTTCGAAACGTTGATTGGATCGGTCGTGAACCGTTTGATGACCTCCCCGACGGTGTCGGCGTGGAACGTCGAGTACCCGGTGTGACCGGTCGACATGACCTGAAAGAGGTCACGCCCCTCTTCACCACGGACCTCGCCCATGACGATGTAATCCGGACGCTGACGGAGTGCCGCTTCGAGCAAGTCGAACTCGTCGATGTCGCCGGTCTGGTCCTCCCCGAAGGACGGACGGGTCACGCTGGCGACCCAGTTGCGCTGTGGGAGTTCGACCTCGCGGGTGTCTTCGATAGAGACGATCTTCGCGTTGCTGGGGATGAAAAGCGAAATCGCGTTCAGCGAGGTCGTCTTCCCCGACGCCGTCCCGCCCGCGAAGATCATCGACTTGTTGTTCTCGATCGCGAGCCAGAGGAACGCCATCTCGTCTAAGCTGAATGTGTTCCAGTTGATGAGGTCCACCGGCGTGAACGGGACGTCCTTGAACTGCCGGATCGTGTAGTTGGTCCCGTGATCGGAGACCTCCCGCCCCAGAGTGAGCTGGGCACGCGAGCCGTCGGGCAGGGTCGCGTCGACCTGCGGTTGGCGCTTTGAGATACCCTTCCCGGAACGCTGGGCGAGTTTCACCACGAAGTCGTCGAGGTCGCTCTCGCCGTGCTCGACGTTGGTGATGGTCTGCTCGTAGTCGGTGTGATAGGCGAACACCCGGGAGTTGTACCCGTCACACGAGATGTCCTCGACGTTGATGTCGTGTTTGATCGGGTCGATCTTGCTGTAGCCGATGTAATCACGCTTGAGAAAGTAAAGCAGCTTCTCGACCTGGTATTCGTTGAGCGTGTCGGGATCGTCCGCGAGGATCGCCGGTTCCGGTCGCGCCGAGATCCCGTCGAGACCATTCGACTCCGCGACCGGTTCGATCGCGTCGGTCTCGGTGTCCATCCCCACCAGCCCCTTGAGCCACTCGGTCGAACCCATGCCAGCATCCGTTTGGATCGGCTCCTCGTAGATGTCGTAGCGCGCGAGGAGGTCCTGGGCCTCACGTTCGATGACGCCGGCCCGATCGACCTCACCGTCCTCGACGCTGACCCCCTCTTCCGCGTACTTGATGGCCGTCTTGAGCTTGTTCCCAAGGAAGTCCTTCAACTCGCGCTCGATGTCGTTGAGCGCTGGTTCGATGACGTAGTACTTTCGCTCGTTCTCCTTTTTCGAGTGAAAGAGGATGACGCAGGCGTAGGGTTTGTTGACCCAGTAGCGCTCGACTTCCTCGAAATGGAGCTTTTTCTCCATCGGGACGGCCCGCTCGAGGTCGTAGCGGTTGACCACCGTCGTGTGGCCCTCGACCGTCGAGAAGAACGCGTCCTCGTCGAGGTCCTCGTTGACGTCGACCGTCCGTTCGTCGACGAAATCCGCGAGTTCGTCCGCCAGGTTCTGACCGTGACTCAATCGACCCTCGATTTCGTCGGGTTCGAACCCGAGATGGTCGCGCTTCTCGAAATCGATCTGCTCCCCCTCGTCGTCACGCGGGACTGACCCGTCCGGTTCGTAGTAGTATTCCTGTTTGAAGTGTTCCCAAAGATACGTTCCCCTGACGACCGGCGTGGTCTCGGGATCGACGAAGTCCTGCCAGTGTGTGTTCAGCGTCTTTGCGTCACTCGCGTGTTCCTGGAGGATCGCGGCTGTTCGATGCGGATCGAACCCGAGGTACTCGCTCCGGTCGAAGGCTCCCCCGTCGTGGAACTCACGCCGAAAATCGACCCAGTCGTAGGCGGCTTCGTCACCGCCCTCGTTGGTTTGTTCGTCGTCGCTGTCCCCGAACAGCGAGGTGGCCCGCGACCGAATCGTGTCGCCCCCACCACTTTCATCATCAATTGCCATTGCCCTTAGTTCTCTCACTCGGACGAAAAAAGTTTACGTAAGACGCGTGTCACATCAGCGTCAGACAGCGACACCGAAGAACCGAAACTAGAGAATCAAGAGACGAACGACTCAAAGCGTGCCAGGGCCTCCTTGAGGTCACCCAGCCCCGTCGCGTAGGAGACCCGGAGGTGATTCGCGCCTGCCTCGCCGAAGGCCGTCCCCGGCACGATCGCGACGCCCTCTGCCTCCAGTAACGCTTCGGCAAACGCCTCGCTGTCGTCCCACGGTGACTCCGGGAAGGCGTAGAACGCGCCGCTGGCCGGAAAACAGTCGACGCCCATCTCCTCGAAGCGCGAAAGGACGAACCGGCGTCGCCGGTTGTACTGATTTCGCATCTCGGTGACGTCGTCGTCACACCGACGAAGGGCCTCGATAGCCGCGTACTGGGCCGTCGTGGGTGCCGAAAGCATCGTGTACTGGTGGATGCGGTTCATCGCCCGGATCACGTCCGGCGGTCCGAGTGCGTACCCGAGTCGAAGGCCAGTCATCGCGTAGGCTTTCGAGAACCCGTTGAAGACGATCGTCCGCTCGCGCATGCCCGGCAGCGTCGCGATCGAGGTGTGGTCGTGCTCGTAACTCAGCTCCGAGTAGACCTCGTCGCTCAGGACCGCGAGGTCGTGCTCGCGGGCGAACTCGGCCACGCCGGCGAGTTCCTCGCGGGTCATCGTCGCGCCCGTGGGGTTGTTCGGGTAGTTCATGACGAGGACGTCAGCCTCGCTCGCGCCGTGTTCGGCCAGGACGGCAGGCGTCAGCGTGAACTCGTCTTCACGTCTGGTCGGCACTGACAGCGGTTCGCCGCCGGCGAAGATCACGCCGGGTTCGTAGGAGACGTACGCCGGCTTCGCGATCGCGACGGTGTCGCCGGGATCGACGATCGCTCTGAGCGCGAGATCCAGCGCCTCGCTGACGCCGGTCGTGACCAGGATCTCGTCGTCGGGATCGTAGGTGAGATCGTAACGTCGATCGACGGTTTCGGCGATCGCCTCGCGGAGTTCGAGTTTGCCACGATTGGCCGTATAGGAGGTCTTTCCCTGCTCTAGGGAGGCGATCGCGGATTCACGCGCGCTCCAGGGGGCCGAGAAGTCGGGTTCGCCCACGCCAAGGGAGATGATGTCGTCCTGTTGTTCGGCGAGTTCGAAGAACCGCCGGATCCCCGAGGGCGGCACCGCCTCGGCACGCTGGGAGGGCTCGAGGGTCATGGCGAGATCGAGAGACGATCGTCGTCGTCGCCGTCGCCGAACTCGATGCCGTTCTCCTTGTAGGAGTCCATCACGTAATGCGTCACGGTCTGGGTGATCTCGGGGATCGGCGCGACCTTCTCGCTGATGAACCACGACACCTCGCTCATCGAGTCGCCCTCCACCTCCATGAGGAAGTCGTAGTCGCCGCTCATCAGCCGCAGCGTGGTGACTTCGGGGTACTTCACGATCCGGTCGGCGATGTCGCTGTAGCTGGTCTCGCGATCGAGCGTGACGTTGAGTTCTACCGTCGCGCGTACGCGCTCCCGATCGAGCGCACCCCAGTCGACGACGGCCTGGTAGCCCCGGAGTGCCCCGGCGGCTTCGAGGTCGGCGATCGTCTCCTCGACAGCGTCTTCGTCCATGTCGGCCAATCGGGCGAGTTCGGCCGTCGAGTACCGGGCGTTCTCTCGAAGCAACTCCAGGAGTTCGTCGCGACTGTCCATATGCACCGACCCGCGAGGGTCGCCAATAAGGTTTGCTACCTCTCCTGCGATGGGGCTCGCCCAGCAACAACCGTTTGTTTAAGGAGTTGACCGCGTAATCCACCAGCCATGCAGCAGATCGATTCCGTCACCTCCGGCTGGGAATTCGTCGCCAGCAAGGAGGCCGCCGCGTCGCTCATCGGCGCGACGCTCGAACTCGATCCCGAGGAGACAGTCACGCGCTCGGAACTCGCGACGGCGGCCGACGTCCCGATGAAACGACTCTACCTCGAGGACACCGTCTCCGATCTCGTCAGGCTTGGTGTGCTCGAAGCTGTCGACACCGAATCCGAGCCCGTCTATACGGTTAACGACGACAGCGACATCCTCGCGGCCGCGGCCCGCTTCGAGGAGATCGCGACTGAACGCCTGGCGTCCGATTGAGTTTCTCACTGCGGAGCGAACTGCCTCACGATCGACCGCGTTCCGTGATAGCTAAGCCACGCGAGTCCGTCCCCTCGGAACGTGTCTTCGGCTGCGTCCACAAATGAATCCTCGCTCGTCGTGAGTCTCGTCGGCGGCTCTCACGTCGTCAACCACATGTACTTCATGCTGTTGCCGCCGATATTCGGGGCGTTGAAGGCCGATCTGGGCGTCAGCGATCCACAGGCCGGCGCGGCGCTGGGGCTGGTCGGCGTGGTGGTGACGGCGCTGCAGTTGCCACTGGGGTACGTCGCCGACGCCTACAGTCGGACGGCCGTCCTCGGACTCTCACTGTCGATGGGCGCACTCGGGGCCGCGCTGACGGCGACGGCGACTTCCTACCCGTGGTTGCTCGTCGCCGCGGCCGTGACGGGACTCGGCATCGCCGGCCACCACCCCGCACACTACCCGTTGCTCGCGGCGGCCACCGACCCGTCGACGCGCGGGCGAGCCTACAGCGTCCACGGGTTCACCGGTGTTCTCGGGTTCGCCGCGCCGCCGGCGATCGTCGGCGGGGCGAGCGCGCTCGGGTTCGACTGGCGCGTCGCCATCGGTGCGATCGCCGCCGTCGGGGGGATCTACGGCGTGGTCTGCCTGATGACCTTCCGCCGCGCGGTCAGTACCGACGTCACTCACCCCGATCCCGACCAGCGCCCCGAAGACGGCCTCGACGTTGCCGCAGTACCCTCTCGCGCGGCCCGCTGGTTCCAGTCCGTGCTGTCCTCGCCCGCGTTCGTCCTCCTCGGAATCCTGTGGTTCCTGACGTCGGTCGCCGCCTGGGGGATCAAAGCCTACACCGCGCCGCTGCTCTCGGGCACCTACGGCGTGGCCGACGGGACGGCGAACCTCGTGGTCGCGGCGATGCTGACGACCGGGGCCCTGTTGATCTTCCTCGGCGGGTGGCTGTCCGACCGGGTTTCGGCCGGAGCGGTCCTGCTCGTCGGCTATGTCGCGCTGATCGGTGTGGCGGGTCTCCTCGCCTGGGGCGCGCTCCCGACGGTCGCTGCGCTCGGGGTGGTGCTCGTCCTGAGCGCGACCGTCGATGGAAGTCGACCGGCACGCGCAAAACTCGCCGACGCGCTCTCGGCGGAGGGCGACGTGGGCAAGAACTTCGGCCTGCTCACTATCGGCATCTCCGGGGGCGGTGCAGTCGCGCCGCCCGCCTTCGGCGTCGTTCTCGGTTGGACTTCGATCGAGACCGTCTTCGGCATCATCGCCGGCGTCGGCGTCCTCGCGGTCGCGATGACGCTGGTCGTCGTCTCCGTGGGCGAACAGTCCCTGGACGGCTCGACGCAACCGGCCAAGTGACGTCAGTCAACCGGCCAAGTGACGTCAGTCAACCAGCCGAGTGACGTCAGTCGGCCTCCCGGGGCTGGTCGGCGACAGTCCTTCGAGGCGATATCGCCGGTGTCTCCACGTTTTTGTGTCGAGACGGTGTATCCCCGCTCGAACCATGACTGCACTCGACTCCGAACCCGAGGCCATCGAACGCGGCGAGGTCGCGCCGGCTTTCGAACTCCCCGGAACCGACGGCGAGACCCACGCGCTCGCGGACTTTGCCGACCACGAGGCTGTCCTCGTCGTGTTCACCTGCAATCACTGCCCGTACGCCAAAGCGAAGTTCGACCCGCTGAACGAACTCGCCGCCGAATACGACGACCTCGCGGTCGTCGGCATCAACTCGAACGATAGCGAGGAGTACCCCGACGACTCCTTCGAGCGGATGGTCGAACTCGTCGAGGACGGCACCATCGCCTACGACGCCTACCTCCGCGACGAGTCCCAGGACGTCGCCCGCGCGTACGGCGCTGTCTGTACGCCCGATCCCTTCCTGCTCGAGAACGACGGCGGCGAGTTCCGCCTGGCCTATCACGGCCGGATCGACGACGCGATGAGCCCCGACGAAGAACCTGAAACGTTCGAGATGCGCGAGGTCGTCGAGGATCTGCTCGCCGGCCGGGAACTTACCGACGAGTTCCGGCCGTCGCGTGGCTGCAACATCAAGTGGAAGGACGGCGGCGTCCGGCCCGAGTGAGCGTCACCGATTCCAGACTGTCGGACAGTCAAACTCGCGGGACAACCGTTTTCCCGCTGCCCCGCGATCGCGGTGTATGGCGCGACGACTTTCCTCCGCGCTCGTCGTTCTTGCCGTCGCAAGCGCCCTTTCGGCCCTTGCCGTCGGTCGGGCCGGCGTGCCGTGGTTCGGCCCTGACGGCGAGGCATTGCTCGTCGAGGGACTGACTGTCCTTGCGATCCTTTCGGCGGCTTTCGGGAGTTACTGGCTCGTCCTGGCATACCTCGCGTCCCACGCGGTAGACAAGCGCCGCCGCCACGACGCCCGGAATGTCCTTCGACTCGCGTTCGGGATCGTCGCGACCGTCGCGACGCTGGGGGCCCTCACCGACCAGTGGGTCGGGATGCTCGTCTCGCTGGGCGTCGTCGGCTTTGCGATCACTTTCGCCCTCCAGCAGCCCCTGTTCTCGCTGATCGGCTGGTTCTACATCCTCGTCAACCGCCCCTACCAGGTCGGCGATCGGATCGCCATCGAGGACACGCGCGGGGACGTCGTCTCGATCGGCTTCTTCGTCACGGAGGTCTGGGAGATCGACGGTGAGCTCGTCTCGACGAACCAGCCCTCGGGCCGGATCATCACCGTCCCGAACAGCGGCGTCCTCTCGAGTCACGTCGTCAACTTCTACGGCGAGGGCGTCCCGTACGTCTGGAACGAGCTATCCGTCCAGGTCGCCTACGAGACCGATCTGGACTTCGCGACGGACGTGATGATCGACGTCGCAGACGATCACCTCGGCGAAGAGATGGCCCGAGAGATCGCGAAGTACCGCGATCGCCTCGCGGAAACGCCCGTCGAACTCGACGTGGTCGAGGAGCCGACGGTCAACGTCCGCCAGGCGGAGTCCTGGGTCGAGTTGCGCCTCCGGTATCTCGTCCATCCCCGGCGGGGGACCCGCGCTCGAAACGCGATGTACGAGGCGATTCTTCGACGGTTCAACGACAATCCAGATCGCGTGGGCTTTCCGGTCAGTCGGAGTCGGTGAGCCGATCGCGGTGGCGACACGGGCCGAACGACCGACGCCGTTTTGACCGGAGCGAACCCAGTGAGGGTATGCCAACCGTCCCTGCATGGATTGAACAGTACGCGACAGTCGTCGGCCCGGAACCCGACGACGTTATCGAGGAGATGGACGCATACGCCGAACGCGAAGGGTTCCCGACGGTCGGCCCCGCAGTCGGCGGCTGGCTCGAAGTACTCGCGCGCATGGTCGATGCCGAGTCCGTCTTCGAGTTCGGATCGGGGTATGGCTACTCGGCGTACTGGTTCGCGCGCGGACTCGCCACGGACGGCGAGATCGTCCTCACGGAGATCGACGAGGACGAACTCGACCTCGCGCGGGAGTACCTCGAACGCAGCGAGTTCGACGCGACGTTCCAGTACGAACACGGCGACGCCATCGAGATCGTCGACGACTACGACGGCCCCTTCGACGTGGTCCTGATCGACAACGAGAAAACGCGCTATCGAGAGGCCTTCGAGGCCGTTCGCGAGAAGGTCGCCCCCGGTGGGATCGTCGTCGCCGACAACGCGATCGCCGGCGGCGGGATCGACGCCGATCGGGTGAGGGAACTGCTCACGGGCGAGGCCGAGACGGCCGGCGCGTCGACGGAAGGAATCGCGGCGTTCGTCAGGGCGATCCACGGCGATCCGCGCTTCGTGGCCTCGCTGTTGCCGGTCGGTGAGGGCGTCGTCGTCGCGGTCCGGACCGACTGATCGGCACCCGCGTTCCGGCCGCGGGCCGATTCTCGGCGTTGAAAACTGCAGGTCAATGACTTATATGGGAGGGCGGGAAAGGGGGAATAACGTTCAATGTACCCATGAGTCTGATGATCGACATCCGGAAGCTCGCGTTGTTCAACAAGATGGCCAAGGAGGGGGGCAACACGGTCGCCGAGCACCTCAGTACGATGACCGGGATGGAGACCGAGATGGAGATCACCAAGATCAACTTCATCGACGTCCCCGACATCAAGACCCACATCGGCGACGAGAAACAGATCGGGATCAGCATCGAACTCGAAGAGCCACCCCACGGCCACATTCTCTTTCTGCTGAACGCCGACAGCGCCAAGGATCTCGCTCAGGGCATGATGGGCGATATGGGTGGGGGAGAGCCCGACCAGGACGGGTTCACGGACATGGAGCGGTCGGCGATCCAGGAGATCGGCAACATCATGACCTCGGGGTTCATCGACGGGTGGGCCAACGTCCTCGAGACGACCATCGACATCTCGACGCCGACGTTCACCTACGGGCCAGGCAGCGGCATGGTCGACGAACTCGTCGGCGAACGGGATTCCGAAATGGCACTCATGTTCGACTCACGGGTCCAGGCACTCGATTCAGACATCGACGTGAAGGTCTACACCTTCCCGGAACTCGAAGAACTCGTCGAACTGATGCAGGAAATCGAAGTGTAGAATCGGCAGCTCGACGGAGTGTCCGGATCGAATCGACTCAGGCTGTCATCGGCGAGCGTGGATCGGCGATCCGATTCGAGTCGACACCCTGGTGACGGAGCTGTGCGGGTGTCACGTCGGACAGACAGGGGACGATCAGGTCCACGGCCAGTTCCTCGGCCGCCGCGGCGATCTCGTCGGCTGGACGACCATGCCGACAGTGTTCCTCGACGGTCACGCCGCGACGGTCCCCACTTTCGACGAGCGAGCGCAAGTGCTCGCGACCGTCGTCCTCGAGACAGTCGATCAACACCTCGGCGCTACTCAGTGCCGGCTCGCCGTACCGCTGGGTGTCGACGACGTACAGCACGTGGACCATCGCCTCTCGATCAGCCGCGAGATCGAACGCGTGTTGGATCCGCTCGGTTGACCGGCCGCTTCCGTCCGTCGGGACCAATATTTGTGTTGCCATGCTCCGCTCACTACCTTCCAATTGGTCGCCCACACCGATATATCTTTCTATTAATAAGTATGGTAATCCGAGGGGTGTGTCGGTGACCGCAGAGTGCGTTCCTGGCGAGAAATGCCGCCCAGGAAGGCCGATTCAATCAGGCTGCCGGCAAGTGGATCGTCACCGTCGTGCCGTCGGTCGTGTCGATCGAGACAGTGCCGTCGTAAGCGTCGACGACCGAGCGAATGACCCACAGGCCGACACCCGTTCCGTGTTCGAGTTGAGTAATCTCGGTGTCACCAGTGATCGAGACGCGTTCGTGCTCGGGGATTCCGGGGCCCTCGTCAGTGACGCTGATCTCGACGTGGCCGTCACTTCGGGCGGCCGAGACCGTCACCGGCCCGCCAGTGTGGACGATCGCGTTCTCGATTGCCTCTTCGAGCGCGGCGGCGAGTTTGTCGTCCGCGCGAACGGCCAGTGAGTCGGGCACAGCTAGTTCGACGTCGGCGTCGGGATAGTCAGCGAGGAGATTCTCGCGAACCGAGGAGACAATCTCGCGGACGTCGACTCCGCGTTCGGCGTCAGGATCGTGGTCGATCGCAGCCTGGAAAACGCCGAGTTTCTCGTTCATCGACGCCAGTCCGGTCGCTTTCGCCGCGATCGTCTCGGCCATCTTGGCCAGGCGGTCGTCCGCGAGTTCGGCAGTGAGTCCCTCGGCGTTTCCCAGCAGTACCTGGGCGTCGTTGCGGAGGTTGTGACGGACGATCCGGTTGAGGACGGCGAGTTTTTGACGTTCGCGTGCCAGTTCGCCGACCCTGATCCGGCGGACGTCGTTGACGCCGATGAGGACGTGTGCGACGGCACTGACGCCGAGCACGTCGGCGACGACGGCTGGTGGCAGCGAAACCGACGGGCTCGCGGCGACCAGAGCGAGGACAATCCCGAGAACGAGGACACCGAGCGCGTTCCAGCCGGCCACGCGGAGAACGTGATTGGTCCGGAGGGCGTCGAGCACGACCAGCGCCGCGCCTGCGGCCACGAGCGTGAGGCCGACGACGATGCCGAGGCCGGCCAGCGCCAGGTCATAGAGTGAGGCATAGCCGTTCCAGACGGCCGACAGCGCGATCGCGAAGACGACGGCACCGGTCGCACTCACCGACGCCCCACTGCCGAGACGGACGAAATCCATAGCCCAGGGTTTGGCTGTCGCCTGGATAACGATGACGACGCCGACAATCGTCGCGGGCGTAGCGACGCGTTCTCGACTCCCCGGTCCCGGAACACTCTTGAGGATGTGACACGCTCGATGAGCCGATGGACGACATTCGGTACGGCATCGTCGGCTGTGGCGCGATCGGGGAGATACACGCCGAGGCCGTCGAATCGGCCGACGGAGCGACGCTCGTCGCGTGTACGAGCCGATCGCTCGACGGGGCACGGGAGTTCGCCGACGCATACGACCTCGATGGGGCATACGACGACGTTGGCGAGATGATCGAGGGCAGCGATCTCGACGCCGTCAGCGTTTGCACACCGAGCGGGACCCACGCCGAAGTCGTGATCGAGGCAGCGAAGGCAGGTGCGGCCGTCCTCTGTGAGAAACCACTCGACGTCTACGCCGACCGAATGGATCGGATGATCGCCGCCTGCGAGGACGCCGGCGTGACGCTGGCGGGCGTCTTCCAGCAGCGCTTTCAGCCCGCGACCCGGCGGGCGAAGGCGGCGATCGAGGCCGGCGACCTCGGCGGGCCGGTACTCGGCGACGCCCAGGTCAAGTGGTTCCGACCACAGGCCTACTACGACGGGGCCGACTGGAAAGGGACGCGCGAATTCGACGGCGGTGTTCTCCTGAGCCAGGCGATCCACACGATCGACCGACTACAGTGGCTCGTGGGCGGCGTCGAGTCGGTACGAGCGGTGACCACCACCCACGACCGCGATCTCGCGGACGGGTGTGAGACAACCGCGGCACTCTCCCTGCGATTTGCGAACGGTGCGCTCGGGACAGTCTCGGCGACCACGGCGACGAAAGGTGGCGACGACCGTATCGAGATCAACGGCACCGACGGGTCGATCACGCTCGCCGGCGGCGATATCGCCGCCTTCGAGGTCGGCACTGGCGAGGAAACCAACTACGGGGCCGAGACGACTACCGTCGACGTCGACGTCGCGACCCTGGCGTGGGGCGAAGGCCACGCGCTGGCCGTCGAGGACTTCGTCGAGGCGCTTCGCGAGGGCCGAGACCCCGCCGTCCCTGGCCGGGAAGCGCGCCGGGCTGTCGACGTGATTCTCGCCGCGAAGGCGGCCGCAGTCCGGGACGAGGCAGTCGCCGTCGCGAACGTTCGTATGGGGCGGATTCCAGAAGCGAACGCGCCCGGACAGTGACCGGGAGAATCAGCCGTCAGATCGAGAGAAACATCCGCCAGGTCAGCGCCAGCGAACTCTCCCACACGTGTCAGATCTGGGTGCCGTTGGCACGAATCACGGCGGATCGGCGCGTCGAGCAATGACGACAATACCCAGGCGAAATCGAGTGACGCGGCTACTCTCAGGGGGACCCCTGTCTCGCTCGTGGGAACTATCATAATTATTCGGTAATTGACACAACAGAAACCCTTTTGTTCGACCCACCCCTGATTAAGACACGGCGCCTACTGGGGCCGATGATTTACCAATGACAGACAACGAACTCATCTGGCGAATCGCGGGTGGTTCCGGCGACGGGATCGCCTCGACGAGCCAGAATTTCGCCAAAGCCCTGATGCGGGCTGGGCTCAACATTTTCACGCACCGACACTACCCGTCGCGGATTCGCGGTGGCCACACGTACGTCGAAGTACGGGCCAAAGACGAGGAGGTAACCTCCCGTGGAGACGGGTATAACTTCCTGTTGTCGCTCGGTGACAGTTTCGCCCGGAACCCCGCGGAAGACGCCTACTACGGCAACGAGGAACGCAAACCCCTCGCCGAGAACCTCGACGAACTTCGGGAGGGTGGTGTCATCGTCTACGATACCGGCCTGTTCGACGAGGACGAAGTCGCCGAGTTGAACCTCGAAGAGCGTGCCGCGGAGAACGACTGGCACGTCTACCCGGTCAATCTCCGGGAGATCGCACGCGAACACGGCCGTGACGTCATGCGGAACACGGCCGGCGTCGGGATTACCGCCGCGCTGCTGGGGATGGACGTCTCCTATTTCGAGGAGCTCATCACCCAGAACATGTCCGGTGACATTCAGGAAGACAACCTGAACGTCCTCGCCGACGCCTACGAGCAGGCCCAGGACTTCGAGTTCACCCACGATCTCGAAGTTCCCACCGGCGACAACGAGACCGAGATGGCCCTGATGAACGGCTCGCAGTCGATCGCCTACGGCGCGTTCGACGAGGGCTGTCGGTTCATCTCCGGCTATCCGATGACGCCGTGGACAGAAGTGTTCACGATCATGTCTCAGCACATGAGCGAGTTCGGCGGCGTCGCCGAGCAGGTCGAAGACGAGATCGCCGCCGCGGCGATGGCGCTGGGCGCGAGTCACGCCGGCGTCAAGGCGATGTCCGGCTCCTCTGGCGGCGGATTCGCCCTGATGTCCGAGCCACTCGGCCTCGCTGAGATGACCGAGACGCCGATCGTGCTGGTCGAGGCGATGCGGGCCGGTCCCTCCACGGGGATGCCCACCAAGCCCGAGCAGGGCGACCTCGAACACGTTCTATATACGAGCCAGGGCGACTCCGCCCGCGTCGTCTTCGCGCCGGCAGGCGTCAAGGAAGCCTACGAGCAAACCCGGACAGCCTTCGAGATCGCCTACGACTACCAGATCCCGGCGATCGTCGTCTACGACCAGAAGATCGAGGGCGAACTCCGCTCGGTGCCGGTCGAGTTCTTCGACCGGGAACCCGACGCGGACCTCGGCAAAGTCCTCTCCGAGGCGGAGATCAAGGAAGCAGCCCACCACGAGGCGGGCGCGTTCCAGCGCTTCGACCCGAACGCCGAGGACGGCGTCAGTCCGCGGACCGTCCCCGGCCAGAAGGGCGGTCGCCACCTCACGTCGGGTAACGAGACCAACGACTACGGCCACATCGACGAGGACCCGGACAACCGGGTCGCCCACATGTCGCGTCGGATCGGCAAACTCGATACCATCCGCGAGGATCTCGACGCGGGCGAGACCAACCAGGCGTATCGTGGGCCCGAGGACGCCGAGTACGGCATCGTCACGTGGGGTAGCCAGCAGGGCACGGTCTTCGAGGCCGTCGATCGACTCAACGACGAGGGCCACTCGGTGAAGGCCATCGGCGTCAGCGATCTCATGCCCTACCCCGAGGCCGAGATGACCGAATTCTTAGAGAGTGTCGAGGAGGCGATCGTCGTCGAGATGAACGCCAGCGGGCAGTTCAAGGGGCTGACCCAGAAGGAACTCGGACGCTTTGGCGACAAACTCTCGAGTCTCCTGAAGTACAACGGCAACCCCTTCGAGCCGGCCGAGATCGTCGAGGGCTTCGAGGCCATCGTCGAGAACGAGCCCGACATCCCCGGCAATTCGACTACCTTCGTCCCAGCGGCAGGTGACTAACCATGAGTGCATTCAGCGCAATCGGCGAGGATCGCGAGATAGACAGCGAGGAGTATACCCCCGGCATCGAACCGCAGGCCACCTGGTGTCCGGGCTGTGGTGACTTCAGCGTCCTCAAGGCGCTCAAGCAGGCGATGCCGGAAGTCGGCCGCACGCCCGAGGAAGTGCTGACGGTCACCGGGATCGGGTGTTCGAGCAAGCTCAATTCGTATTTCGACTCCTACGGATTCCACTCGATTCACGGTCGATCGCTCCCGATCGCCCGGGCCGCCAAACTCGCCAACCCCGACCTCGAAGTGATCGCGGCCGGCGGCGACGGCGACGGCTACGGCATCGGTGGCAACCACTTCATGCACACGGCCCGGGAGAACCACGACATGACCTACATCGTGTTCAACAACGAGATCTTCGGGCTGACGAAGGGCCAGACGTCCCCGACCAGCCCCAAGGGCCACAAGTCCAAGACCCAGCCCCACGGCAGCGCCAAGTCCCCGATCCGGCCGCTGAGCCTGGCGTTGACATCCGGGGCGTCCTACATCGCCCGGACGGCCGCGGTCAACCCCAACCAGGCCAAGGAGATTCTCGTGGAAGCAATCGAACACGACGGGTTCGCCCACGTCGACTTCCTCACGCAGTGTCCGACCTGGAACAAGGACGCAAAGCAGTACGTCCCCTACACTGACGTCCAGGAGTCCGAGGACTACGACTTCGACGTCACCGATCGCCGGGAAGCCGGCGAGATGATGCACGAGGTCGAGGACAAGCTCTACGAGGGCGAGATCCTCACAGGCCGGTTCTACGTCGAGGAGGACCGCCCGTCCTACACCGAAGAGAAGCAGGCGACCGACGAGATGCCCGAGGATCCGCTGGCCGGGAAGTACTTCGACGACGACGCCGAGTGGAAGCGCAGCTACGACCTCCTCGAACGTCACACGTAAACGTCCCACGTCACGCCGATCGGCCGTCCCGCTCGCCCGAAGCCGGATATTACTTTCACGTTCGGAAGATATTTTTCGACGTAACGGAAAAGAACGTTCATGAGCGCCGAAGCGACGGAAAAACGAATACTCGAGGTGTTAGAGGCGGACGCCCAGGCCTCCTACGCCGAGATCGCCGACCAGGTAGGTGTATCGAAACCGACTGTCCGGAAATATATCCAGCGACTCGAAGACGACGGCGTCATCGTGGGGTACTCTGCCGACGTCGATCCGAAGAAGCTCCCCGGTGAAACCATCGCGATCGTCGGCGTCGACGTCGAGAGCGAGGCGTACGTCGACATCTCGCGTGCACTGAAGGACGTCGACGCGATCGAAGCGTTGTACACCTCCAGCGGCGACCATACGCTGATGGCCGAGATGCGCGCGCCGGACGGTGACGCACTCGGGGACGTCATCAACGACGAGATCAGGTCGCTCGAGGGCGTCGCCGCCGTCCACCCATCGTTTTTGCAAGAACGCTTGAAGTAGAATCCATATCCCGCAATGCATACTGTCGGCTAGACGCCTGTGAGCACTATCGGCTCCACGGTGGGCCGAACATCTTCACAAAGGTAGCCCCGACAGTATCAGTCAGCAGGCCGTTGATGCTCCGTCTTTTCCCTCGATAGGGGGGAATGTCGCCTCTTTGCGCACGTTCACGTTGGCCAGCGTACACGAGACGTGCGTGGGTCTAACATGAACGAAGATGATACTATCGGGCTCGAAGCCCGGTTACCGGATCAGGAGTACTATCGACCGCCCCCGAAGTTCGTCGGGCAGGCGAACGGTACCGATCCCGACATCTACGAGCGCTTCGAGGACTTTCCGGACGGGTTCAGTGAGTACGCCGAACTGCTGACCTGGGACGAACGCTGGGACGAAACTTTCGACGGGAGCGACCCGCCATTCTTCGAGTGGTTCGTCGGCGGCTCACTGAACGCGTCGGTCAACTGCGTGGATCGACACCTCGAAGAGCGAAAGAACCAGGCCGCCCTCATCTGGGAAGGTGAGGGTGGCGAGGCCCGGACCATCACGTATCAGGATCTCTATCGGCAGGTCAACGAGATGGCGGCTGTCCTGCGCGAGGTCGGCGTCGAGGAGGACGACGTGGTCACGCTGCACCTCCCGATGGTCCCGGCGTTGCCCATCACGATGCTCGCGTGTGCCCGGATCGGTGCCGTCCATTCGGTCGTCTTCGCGGGCTTCTCGGCGAACGCCCTGGCCGACCGTCTCGTCGACGCGGACAGCGACGTCCTCGTGTCGATCGACGGGTACTACCGTCGCGGTGAGTGGCTCGATCACAAGGCGAAGGCCGACGAAGCAATCGACACCGAGGAGACGGCCGTCGAGACCGCACTGCTGTGGTCGCGTCACGACGACCTTCACGAGGGCGTCGAACTCACCGGCGACGATCCATACGTCCTCGTCGACGACGTGCTCGCCGAGAAGCAGGGTGCCCACGTCGAACCCGTCGCCCGCGACGCAGAGGACCCCCTCTTTTTGATGTATACCTCGGGCACGACGGGCAAGCCCAAGGGCTGTCAACATCGCACGGGCGGCTACCTGGCGTACGCCGCGGGCACCTCGAAGTATGTCCTCGACATCAAGACGACGGACACCTACTGGTGTGCGGCGGACATCGGCTGGATCACCGGCCACTCCTACATCGTCTACGGCCCGCTCGCCCTGGGCACGACGAGCGTCATGTACGAGGGAACACCGGACTATCCAGACCGCTCGCGGCTCTGGGAGATCGCAGAACGCTACGATGTCGACATCTTCCACACCTCGCCGACAGCGATTCGGCAGTTCATGAAGTGGGGCGAGGAGCACCTCGCGGGCTATGACTTCGACTTTCGCCACCTGACGACCGTCGGCGAACCGATCCAGCCCGAAGCCTGGCAGTGGTACTACGACCACGTCGGCGACGAGGATGCGGTCATCGTCGACACGTGGTGGCAGACCGAGACCGGCGGCCACCTCATCACCAACCTCCCTGCCCTCGAGGACATGAAACCGGGCAGTGCAGGCCGACCGTGTCCCGGGATCGAACCGGCACTCTACGAGGACGACGGCACGGAGATCGAAGCGGCGAGTGGCCGGGCCGGCAACCTCGTGATCGAGCGCCCCTGGCCGGGGATGCTCCAGACGGTCTATGGCGACGACGACCGGTTTATCGACGAGTACTGGCGGCGCTTCTCGGACACCGACAGCGACGACTGGCGTGACTGGGTGTACAAGACCGGCGACGGCGCAGTCCACGGCCAGGACGGCTACTATCGCGTCCTCGGCCGGCTCGACGACGTCATGAACGTCTCCGGCCATCGCCTCGGAACGATGGAACTGGAAAGCGCCGTCGCCGAGGTCGAGGCGATCGCCGAGGCCGCCGTCGTCGCCCGCGAGGATCGAGAGCGGGGGCACGTCCCGGACGTCTACGTCGTGCTCAGAGACGGCGTCGAGGGCAGTGACGACGTCCGAAAGCAGGTCATCGCGTCCGTCGAGGACGAGATCGGCGCATTCGCCCGCCCCGATCGCGTCCTGTTTGTCTCGGCTCTCCCGAAGACCCGCTCGGGGAAGATCATGCGTCGCGTCCTCGAAAACATCTCGAACAAAGAGGACCTCGGCGATACGACAACGCTCCGTGACCCGTCCGTCCCCGATCAAATCCGCGAGCAAGTCCAGACAAACGGTGGCCAGTCCCCACGCTCGTAGCCACGGCGGGACTCCATCGCCAGAACTCGACAATCCAACACCCGAATACCAGTCCAACGATGAGACAGGGGTTTTAGGTTCCTTGGCCCGATGGTCAGACCATGCGCACGCGGCTGGTGGTGGGAACCGGCTCGATCGCTCGGGCCGTCATCGACTCGCTGTGTGACCGACCCGGCCGTCTGCTGGTCACTGGATCCGACGAGGAGACCGATCAACCCTGTGAGACCGACGCGGCCGAGACACTGTCCGTCGATCCGACCTCTCAGACACAACTGGCGGCGGTCGAGGCAGACGTCGAGACAGTCGTCGTTACGGCCGAGACACTTGCGGAGAACCTGCTGATCGCACATGCGGCTCGTCGGGCGTTCCCAGCCGCCTTCCTGCTGGTGTACGCGGGTGCCGACGGGAGAGAAGGGCAAACCGGGCAGCGTGAGGCGGCACTGGCCGATCTCAGATCCGTCGCCGACCGAGTCGTCGATCCTGGCGCGGTGCTTGGCTCCCATCTTAGTGAGCGCATCGAGACGGGTGGCATCTCAGTCCACAAACTCCGTCGTGTGATCGAAGACATCGAGGGGACGCTCGCGGTCGTGATGCACGACAATCCGGATCCCGACGCCATCGCGAGCGCCCTCGCGCTGGTCCGGATCGCCGAGCGCATGGGCCAGTCGGCCACAGCGTGTTACTACGGGTCGATCAACCACCAGCAGAACCGCGCGTTCGTCAACTTGCTCGAACTCGATCTCAGGGCGCTGGAGCCGGATGCGGACCTCTCGGAGTTCGGCGGGTTCGCGCTGGTCGATCACGGCCGCCCGGGGATCAACGACGGGCTGCCACCAGAGACAACAGTCGATGTCGTCATCGACCACCATCCGCCACGCGGTCCGATCAGCGCAGCCTTCACCGACCTCCGAAGCGGCGTCGGAGCGACGAGTACGTTACTAGTGGACTACCTCAGACGGCTCGATATCGACCCCACAGAGACGCTCGCGACGGCACTGTTGTTCGGGATCAGGGTCGACACCGACGAGTTCACGCGGGAGGTCTCAGTCGCCGACTTCGAGGCCGCCGCGTTCCTGCTCCAGAACGCGGATTTAGGCGTCCTCGAGCGGATCGAGGAGCCAAGTATGAGTTCCGATACTCTCGAGACGATCGCCGAAGCGATCCACAGTCGGACGCGCCACGGTCCCGTGGTCGTGAGCGGCGTCGGCGAGTTACGTGACAGGGACGCCCTCGCACAGGCCGCAGACCGCCTGCTCGCGATCGAAGACGTCACGACGACGCTGGTCTACGGATTGGATGCCGGGACAGTGTACGTCTCCGCACGTTCACGGGGAACAGATCTGGACCTCGGAGAGACACTGCGGACCGCCTTCGGCCAGATCGGCAGCGCCGGCGGCCACGCTGACATGGCCGGTGCACAACTCGAACTCGGGGTCTTAGAGGACAGCAGCAACGACGATCTCCAGCACATCGTTGGGGATATCGTCACCGATCGGTTCCTCGACGTCCTCGAAATGCATCCGTCCCAGTTGCCCTTCGACCTCCTGGGAGTGGACACTGACTTGCCGGAGGCCGCCACACCGACGGCGTCCCGCCCCGAGACGATCCGCGCCAGCGATTCGGGAGCGGACCGGTCCGATGATCCCGTGGACCGCTATCGAGTCGGGGAGTCCGACTCGGCCACGGAGCGAGACGACGAACCGGACCGGAGCGCAGTAGACGACGAACCGGACCGGAGCGCAGTAGACGACAACGACGGGACGTGACGCGCTTCCAGCGAGAGATTTTTACCTGCGGATCACGCACCGATAGTGATGGCCAGTTCTGAGGAGTCTCTGACCGTCGGAGATTACATGACCCACGAGGTCTCGACGGTCGCGCCGGAGGACACAGTTGCGGACGTAGCGAGTCGCATTGCCGACAGCGGGGGCCACACCGGATTTCCGGTCTGCAGTGGTCGAGACGTACATGGCTTCGTGAGCGCGAGCGATCTTCTGCTCGCCGCCGACGACCTGCCGGTTACCGAGGTGATGTCGAAAGACCTGATGGTCGCCCACCCTGATATGGATCTCGACGACGTCGCCCGTGTCATCCTCCGGTCGGGGATCCAGCGGTTGCCCGTCCTCGACGACGACGGCCAGCTCGTCGGGATCATTTCCAACGCCGACGTCATTCGGAGCCAGATCGAGCGGGCGACCCCCGACAAGGTCGAACAGCTACTGAACACGATCGAGGACGTCCACGACGTCGATGCCCGTCAGGAACGTCGGGTCGTCGACCTCGCCGACCTCACGCCGACCCAGACGAAAGTGTACGGTGACGAACTCGAAGGCCGGATGTACGAACTCGAACGCGGCCTCGCCGAGCCCCTGGTGGTCATCGACAACGCCGGGAATCTCCTGCTCGCGGACGGCCACCACCGGACGACAGCCGCCGCCGAGCTCGGTATCGAAGAGATGGACGCCTACGTCATCGCCGTCGAGGAGCCAGTCGACCTGGAGATGGCCAAGACCACGACGGAGGAAGGCTTAGAGTCGATCGAGGACATCACAATCGTCGACTACGCGCGACACCCGCTCGTCGAGTCGACCGAACGCGAGACCGGCGACACGGAGTGACCGATCGCCGAAGACTGTCCGGGCCACCCATCGACGACGGTAGTGTTCGCGAAGGTCTGAGAACGCGCGCACATCGCCCGCACGCCGGCGTGTCAGCCATAGTATTCGTTGATCCCGACGACGTCGAGCGTGCTCGTCTCGCGGCTCTCGGTGTGGAGATACATTCTCCAGTATGATCCCGGACACAGAACTTGATGGTTTCGACGGGGGCTGATTGTCGAGGGCGATTCCCCAAAGCGAACGCTGAAGCACCTCAGGCCGCACGATTTGCGGTATCGCTCGAATGGGACCCGTTGATCAACCCCCTTCTGACATCGACTGATCGATATCGACGCGAGGCAAGTGAGTTACCATCACATGGAAATCACAAATCAGTGGAAACATACGACTCGATATAGAAGCACCAGCGTAGGAATGAATCGTGGGTTTGGGATATCGCGTAACTCGCTCATCTGGTCTCTCATGTTCGTCGTCATGGCGGGTCCGCTCGTCGCGATCACGCTCATCATGATACCGCAGGTCGAAGAGGTGGCCGACCTGCCGTTAGTCATCTTCTTCGGGTCGTTGGCAATCATCGCTGTCGTTGGCGTTTGGCGAAAGCTAACCGACAGGGACGACGAGCATCCCCGGACCGCGGCGGATGTCGCGTACAATCCGCTCTCGCCAGGAGAGATGGCCAAAGACAACTGGCGAAAGGCAATTCGGCGCATACCCGGCGACGAGGACGACGACTGATCGCTCCTTACCCAAGGCGTTCGGCGTACTGATAATCGGCGTCCCGGGCCTCAGGGGCTTCGCCGTCAAGGGTAATGATCCACCCATCGAGCGCGTCCGGATCGGCAATCGCGTTCGTGACGGTGGTTCGCACGTCGAGCAGGTCAATCCCGTAGTAGTCACGCGGAACGTCCCGGAGGTACTGCAGGGCAGTCTCGAAGAGACTCCGCATCCCGTCGTCGTTCTCGAAGTCGTAGTGTTTGTACGCGCCCGCAGCGACCTGGACCATCCCGTGGAGGAACGCACTCTCGGTGGTGCCACGCCCGTAGTTGAACCACTCGTCTTCGAAGCAATCATGCGATTCGTGGAACGCGCCGTCGTTGTACAGCGCGACGCCGTGGACGACTGCACGCCGGAGGGTCGCGTGCTCCCATTGCTCGGCGTCGGGGTCCCACCCCGTCGGCGACCCCGCCGGCGGCCCGACGCTGTCGTCGCGCGTATGTTCGTCCATTACTGGGGAGGACGACTCACAAACGGGTAATTCCGTCGGCTGTGACAACTTCCAACGACCGCCGTCACCCCCGATCGAAACCGGGCCATTTAACCCCCAGAACGGACTGGATTCGGATGCGTGCGAGGGTAGCCAAGCCTGGAAACGGCGGCGGACTCAAGATCCGCTCCCGTAGGGGTCCATGCGTTCAAATCGCATCCCTCGCACTGGCGGGCCCACGCGGCCCCTCGCAAGTGCAGGAAGGTCGGCGAGGTCGCGAAGCGACCTCGAAGCGAACGGCGCGTCGCGCCGTGAGCTGGAGCGGTCTTCCCTCGCAAAATCTCTCGGACAAAGTCATCGCGTAGACAAATCTATACACAGCCGCGGACGCAAGATCCGCTCCCGTAGGGTTCTCGTGAGTAGCGAGGGAGCGTACGCTCTCTCGGACCATTCGCGGCAAGGCCGCGCGAAGATGCGTCGAGACGCGACCGTCAGAAGCGTCTCGGAAATGTGAACGGCTCCGCCGTGAACGGAGCAAACGAGAGCTCGGAAGTCAGTCGGCGGAATGTCATCACTCACTGATGGTCGTCGATCCACTCGCAGAACGCCTCGAAGTCCTGGGCGCCGCACTGATCGGCGATATTTCGCAACGTTCCAGTCTGGATTTCGCCCCCCATCGGCACGGTCACGTTCCGTACTTCGCCCGTGTTGGGGTGTTGATAGCGGGGTTTGAGGTGGCTCCCGGTTCGATCAACAGGATAGTAGTCCATATCGATCAACACTGACGCCACGTCTTCGCCCGTGAACCGTCGCCGGCTCATTCCTCAAACCAGGGGGCGTCGGGTTCGCGGGGTTCGTCGGGGACCGTCTCCGGATCGATCCCCCACTCTCGGAGATCGTCGTCGACGGGGTCCCCGATCTCACCCTTGTGCAGCGCGACAGCCTCGTCGAGATTTTCGAGTGCTTCCTGGCGGCTTTCACCCTGGCTGGCGACGCCGGTTTCCTCGTCGATCGCCGACCACTGGCCGGAATCGTTCTCGATCAGGCTGATCTCCCGACCTGTACTCATGAAACAAATTACGTGCACGACCCAAATAAACGTTCTGTGAAACTCACACAGTGAATCTCACGGCCAACGAGGGCGAACGCCAGTACCACACGGGGAGAACTCGAACGGGCCGGTCGACCAGCTCGATATCGTCACCTTGTAAACATCGAAGAGATAGTACAACAACTACTAGTAGCACGGTGCAGTACGTACTGGTAGAGACAGTGGTTCGACACTGGATTCCGACAGTGAGACCACGGCAGGACAATCACCATGGCCACCACCGACACGGACGATACGACAGACCGGATCGAGGCGCTGATCGACCGACTCACGCTCGAAGAGAAACTCGACCTCGTTCACGGCGAGGACGACCCGGCCGAACTCGCGACGGGATTTCTCCCGGGCGTCGAACGGCTCGACATTCCCTCAGTTTCGATGGTCGACGGGCCGCTGGGCGTTCGGCCGGGCACGGCGACGGCGTTCCCGGCGTCGATCGCGCTGGCTGCCGCCTGGGACGACGACCTCGCCCACGAGCAGGGCGAGGCTCTCGGCCGGGAGACACTCGGTGCTGACCAGGACGTCTTGCTCGCGCCAGGGTTCAACATCGTTCGAGTGCCCCAGGGCGGCCGGACGTTCGAGTATTACAGCGAGGACCCGTACCTGGCGAGTCGGCTGGCTGTCGGGACCGTCGAGGGAGTCCAGGACGCCGGCGCGATCGCCACCGCGAAGCACTTCGTCGCCAACAACCAGGAGCAGGATCGCCACGAAGTGAGCGCCGAGGTGAGCGAGCGCGCGCTCCGGGAGATCTACCTGCCGGCCTTCGAGGCGGCGATCAAAGAGGCCGATGTCGGGTCGGTGATGGCTGCCTACAACCGCATCAACGGAACCTACGCGACAGAACACGAGTGGTTGCTGAAAGACCTCCTCAAAGACGAGTGGGGATTCGAAGGGTACGTCGTCAGCGACTGGTGGGCGACCTCCGACGGCGTCGCCGCTGCCAACGCCGGCCTCGACGTCGACATGCCCGGGATCCCGGTGACTCAGTGGCACGCAGAGGAGAGTCTCTTACACGACGTAATCGACGGATTGCCCGACGCGCTGCCCAAACAATCGATCGCGAAACTCGCGACGTCGCCGTGGCTCGGCGAGAACGTCAATCCGAACCTCTTCGATCGAAGCCCGTTCGAAGTCGAGCTCCCGGAGGCAGTCCGGCGCGGGCAGGTCGCCGAGTCGGACATCGACGAAAAGATTAGGCGCGTCTTCGGACAGATGGATCGCTTCGGGCTGTTCGACGACGAGCAGCCAAGCGGTGCGCTCGGTACCGAGGAACACCGCGACGTGGCAACGCGGGTCGCCGAGCGCGGCGCAGTCCTCCTCCGGAACGAAGGGGACGTACTCCCGCTCTCGCCCGAAACTGACTCGATCGCCGTGATTGGACCCAACGCCGACACGGCGAAGGTCGGCGGCGGCGGGAGTTCGCGAGTCACGCCGGAGCGCACGGTGAGTCCGCTCGAGGGAATTCGCGAGCGCGTCGACGGCGACACCCGCGTCGCCTTCGCCCGCGGAACCGAACCGATCGACGACACCGAAGGCGTGGCGGGTATGGACTTCGACCTCTCGGAGTTCGCTCCAGGAGCATCCGGTAGCGACGATGGCGCGCCAGGGGTGGGCGATGCAGTCGTCGCTGCCCGGCAGGCAGACGTCGCAGTGATTGTCGTCCAGGACGACGCGACGGAAGGCGCAGACCGATCACTGTGGCTCCCGGGCGAACAAGACCGACTCGTCGCGGCCGTCGCCGACGCCGCCGAGCAGACTGTGGTTGTCTGTAACACGGCCGGCCCGATCCGGATGCCGTGGGCCGGCGACGTCGACGCGATCGTCGAGACCTGGTATCCCGGTCAGGAAGACGGCCACGCGACGGCGTCTGTCCTGTTCGGCGACACCGACCCGAGCGGCCGGTTGCCGGTCACGTTCGGCCGCCGGCTCGACGACTACCCGGCGTCGTCCGAGGAGCGCTACCCGGGAGTCGGGCTCGAAGCCGAGTACGACGAGGGCGTCTTCGTCGGCTACCGCCACTTCGACGCCGAAGGGATCGAACCGCAGTTCGCCTTCGGCCACGGCCTGAGCTACACTGACTTCACGTACGCGGACGTGACTGTCGAGAACGACGGCCAACCGGGCGCGACCGTCGAAGTAGACGTCGAGAACGTTGGGGACCGCCCGGGGCGAGATGTCGTCCAGGTGTACCTCGGCCCGGCAGACGCGCCGCTCGACCGGCCGCCGAAAGCCCTCGCCGGCTTCGAGACGGTCGAACTGGACGCGGGTGAGACGACGACAGTGTCACTGGACGTCGACGCTCGTGCGTTCGCCTACTACGACGTCGAAGAGGGTGCCTGGGTCGCAACGGACGGCGACTACACCGTTCTCGTGGGTCGGTCTGCTCGCGATATCGTCGCCGAGCAGACAGTCGCCGTCGAAGAGACGACCGTCGTCGAGTGAGGCACAATTCCAGCCGACGATCGCCACCCGAAACCGGCGAATCGTAACCCGGGGACAACAACTATGATAGTCCGGGCCGTCGTGTGCCAGTATGGCCCAAACCTACGACCGCGGAGCCGTCGAGGACTTCGGGCGATGGCGCGAGTTCTCCGCCGGGATGTGGGCGTGGGTGCTCCACAAGTTCACCGGCTGGGTGCTCGTGGGGTACCTGTTCACGCACATCGCCGTGTTGAGTACGGCGACGGGCGGCGCGGAGCTTTACAATGGCACACTGGGCGGCCTCGAAGCGCTGGCGATCGTCCGGTTGCTCGAAGTCGGACTCCTCGCCGTCGCGGTCTTTCACATGCTCAACGGCGTCCGGCTGTTGTTCGTCGACCTCGGTCTCGGACTCGAGCGACAAGACCAGAGTTTCTACGCGTCGCTGGTGATCACCGGGGCGATCGCCGTCGCCAGCGTGCCGACGTTCCTCGGGGGGCTGTAAGTCATGGCCGAGTACTACTCCTCCTTCGAGTCAGGCGGCACGCGGTGGTTCCTCCAGCGGATCACCGCCGTCATCCTGATCGGAACGCTCGCGTTTCACTTCTTCCTCTTGCACTTCGTCAATCACGCCGCTGAGATTTCCTTTGCCGGCACGCAGGCCCGGATGCAACAGGTAGGGTACTTTACGACCATGGTCGTCTTTCTCGTGACGGCGACGTTCCACGGCGTCAACGGTATCTACAACGCGCTGATCAATCAGGGCATCTCCGGGGCCCGCAAGCGCGTCGCGAAGTACGGACTCACGGTCGCCGGGTTGCTGTTGATCGGACAGGGAATCAGAGTCGCACTCGCAATGGCAGGGATTTCACTATGAGCACAGAGTCAGACGGAGAAGCTGGGTCGGACGCCGAATCGGCGCCAGAGACTGACGTCGAAGCCAGTACAGACACGGAGACCGAAGCCGAGCCGGCGATCCCCGAACCGCAAGTCTCGTCCCACCAGCAACGCCGGCTGGCCGAGAAGGAAGAGCGAATGGCCGAACGCGACGAGCGGGCGGCCGCGGGGGCCGACCTCGACGAGGAGACGACGCACCTCCGGATCTTCCGGTACGACCCCGAAGTCGAGGGCAAGACCGAACCGCGCTTCGAGGACTTCAACGTTCCCTACGAGGAGGGGATGACTGTCCTCGATGCGCTGATCTACGCCCGCGATCACTACGATTCGACGCTCACCTTCCGGCACTCCTGCCAGCAGGGCGTCTGTGGGTCGGACGCGCTGTTCGTCAACGGCTCGCAGTACCTGGGGTGTAAGACCCAGCTCAACGAGTTCGACGAGCCGGTCCGGGTCGAGCCGCTCCCCCACCAGGACGTCGTCAAGGATCTGGTCGTGGACATGCAGCACTTCTACGAGCAGATGGATGCCGTCGAGCCGTACTTCGAGCCCGACGAGTTGCCCGAAGACGAACTCGAAGAGCAACGCCAGACCCGGGAGAATCGAGAGAAAGTCAAGCTCTCGACGCGGTGCATTCAGTGTGGCGCGTGCATGTCCTCGTGCAACGTCGCTGCGGGCGACAACGAGTACCTCGGCCCGGCGGCACTCAACAAGGCCTACCGATTCGTCATGGACGAGCGGGAGGGCGAGCAACGCCGGGAGGAGCGCCTCGAGATCGTCGAGGACGAACACGGCGTCTGGCGGTGCCAGACCCAGTTCTCCTGTACCGAGGTCTGTCCGAAGGACATCCCGCTGACCGAACACATTCAGGAACTCAAGCGTGAAGCGATCAAAGAAGACATCAAATTCTGGTGATAAAATGCACGAACACGACGTCATCGTCGTCGGTGCGGGCGGCGCAGGACTCCGGGCGGCCATCGCGGCCGCCGAAGAGGGCGCAGACGTAGCGATCGTCACGAAGCTCCATCCCGTCCGAAGTCACACGGGCGCAGCGGAAGGCGGGATCAATGCTGCCCTCCAGGACGACGATTCCTGGGAAGACCACGCCTACGACACCATGAAGGGCTCGGACTTCCTCGGAGACGCGCCGGCGATCGAGACCCTTGCACGGGACGCCCCGGAGGACGTCATCGAACTCGAACACTGGGGGATGCCTTTCTCCCGCGAAGAGGACGGCACAGTCTCCCAGCGTCCCTTCGGCGGCCTGTCGTATCCGCGGACGACCTACGCCGGCGCGGAGACGGGCCATCACCTGCTCCACACGATGTACGAGCAGGTGGTCAAACGTGGCATCGAGGTCTACGAGGAGTGGTACGTCACCGACCTCGCCGTGACCGACGAGGACGATCCGGAAGAGCGGACGTGCCACGGCGTAGCTGCCTACGACATCAAGACAGGGGAAGTCGAGGGATTCCGGGCGCGGGACGGCGTCATCCTGGCGACGGGCGGGCTCGGCCAGGTATTCGACCACACGACCAACGCTGTCGCCAACACCGGCGACGGCCAGGCGATGGCCTACCGGGCGGGCGTGCCTCTCGAAGACATGGAGTTCGTCCAGTTTCACCCGACGTCGCTGCCCTCGACGGGCGTCCTCATCTCGGAGGCTGTCCGAGGTGAAGGCGGGATCCTCTATAACGCCGAGGGCGAGCGCTTCATGTTCGAGCACGGCTACGCAAACAACGAGGGCGAACTCGCCTCCCGAGACGTGGTCTCGCGGGCGGAACTCACCGAAGTCAACGAGGGACGTGGCATCGAAGACGAGTACGTCCACCTCGACATGCGTCACCTCGGCGAGGAGCGGATCATGGATCGTCTGGAGAACATCCTCCACCTCGCGGCGGACTTCGAGGGTGTCGACGGGTTGGAAGAGCCGATGCCGGTCAAGCCCGGCCAACACTACCAGATGGGTGGCATCGAGACCGACGAGAACGGCGAGACCTGCATCGAGGGACTGTACGCCGCCGGGGAGTGTGCCTGCGTCTCGGTCCACGGCGCGAACCGGCTGGGTGGCAACGCCCTGCCCGAACTGTTCGTCTTCGGCAAGCGCGCTGGCTATCACGCCGCCGGCCGGGACATGAAGACCGCCGAAATCCCGGTCGGCCCCTCTGCCCGTACGGAGACCAGTGACGTCTCACCCGGCGTCGAGCCGGGGGCACTCGAAAACGCGAACGAGGACGTGGCAGCCGACGGCGGCGTCGCCGCCGACCCCGCAGCCGTCGTCGAACAGCAGGTCGAGACCGAACGCGAACGGATCGAAACCCTTCTCGAACGCGACGGCACCAACCACGCCGAGGTCCGGGCTGACGTCCAGGAGACGATGACCGGACACGTCAACGTCTTCCGGACGGAAACGGGGCTCGAGACGGCACTCGAGGAACTCCAGGACGCCCGACGGGACTATCAGGACGTCGCCGTCGAGGACCCCTCGAGAACCTTCAACACTGATCTCATCCACACCCTGGAGACGCGTAACATCATCGACCTCGCGGAGACGATCGCGCTCGGCGCACTCGCCCGGACGGAGTTCCGCGGCGCACACTGGCGGGCCGAACACCAGACCCGCAAGGACGACGAGTGGCTCAAACACACGATGATCGCGTGGGACGACGGCGACCTCGACCTCTATTTCGTCCCGGTCATCCTCGAAGGCGACGAGAAGACCTACGAACCAGTCGATCGCAGTTACTAGGACGCCGATTGCACTTTTCGTGGTCGAACCGAACCGTCGTCTCTGCCAGAATTACGTGTAGTAGCGAAACAGTGCGAGCAGTCGCTTCCGAACGTTGGTCACGGCGAACGAATAGGGGTGGGGGTGGGGGGGTGGGAAAGTCGGGCACCTTGCGGTGCCACATTTCCATTAGTGGCATGGAATGGTATAAATGTTACTCTGGAATTATCATATCTGATTTTAAGATGAGGCACATGGGTCGCTTGATCGGTGCGGAGATCGGGTTCAGACGTCCCAGCTGTTCGCAAACAGCCAACGTTCTCAAATCGAGTATCGGACCGGATTCGAACTTCCGTCACTTCGCTCCACTCGTGACGATGCTCGAATCGGACGTGATGCATCTCTTCAGTCACGTCCGTTCCTTCAGAAGATGCGTGGGACCGGATTTGAACAGGATGAAGACATTCCGGGCATGCGGCGCTACGCGCCGTTCCGGGCTGTGACTTTCAGGATTCGAATCCGGTCTGACCACTATCAAATCTCGCGTTGCTCGATTAGAATAGTGCGTGGGACCGGATTCGAACCGGCGGACCCCTACGGGACAGCGCCCTCAACGCTGCGCCGTTGGCCTGGCTTGGCTACCCACGCGCTTGTTCGCTGTCTGCATTCCACTGTTGTAGTCGGCATACTAAAGTCGCTTTCGTTTGGCTTCCGTCCCCGACATTCCTTCACTCTCACAGTGGACATGACTGATAGTTTTCTGCCGTCACTGTAGACTCAATCACCCGATTGCCTTAAATCACTGTGTCGATTGTCCATAGGCTACCCACGTTCGTCAAATCGCAAGCCCGTAAACGGGTGAAGGCCTGTGACGGGGGGTAGGTTCTTCGGGTCCAGTAG
Organism: Halorhabdus tiamatea SARL4B; assembly: GCF_000470655.1. NCBI lineage: Archaea > Methanobacteriati > Methanobacteriota > Halobacteria > Halobacteriales > Haloarculaceae > Halorhabdus > Halorhabdus tiamatea. Next base: position 2,756,570 of record NC_021921.1, on the reverse strand, counting down.
GAACGTGCCTTCACGAAACTTTCCGATTGCCAACAATACACAACATTTTATTCGACTTGAACATGATTCGTATGAAAGTAGCCAGAGATTTGATTAGAAAACGGGTGTGAAAGGGCCAGAAAAATCTATTAGAAGCGTCTGCGTGCGCGTAAGGCGCGTATGGCAACGGATTTGGCTTTCACAACTATCAAATGAGTGTCATTGGGACTTCTCTAATAGAAACCCAAACTCACAAGTGCCTGCGGGTCATTCGTTTATATACGACGGGGTACGATCATGCCCGAATCAACAAATTCCCAAACTCAGACAGCCACCTACTGGTTGAAACCTGAGCAAGTCGAGAAGCTCCGTGACGCTACAATCGAAACCTCTGCCAGCTACTTGGCCGACAGGAACGACGTGTTGATTGAGTTAATCTATGACACGGGGTTACGTGTCGGGGAAGTAGTTGCTCTCGACGTGGACATGGTTGATTGTGATGACGGGATCATACGGCTACCCCCCGACATCCAGAAGGATTATCCGAACGACAATTCCCCGACGTACACAGAAATAGAATTAGCCGACTCGACAGTCAGGGACCTACGGAAATACCTCTCGAATCGGTGGAAAGACAGTGAGGCATTATTCCCGTCACGCCAGTCGGCACGGATGACAACGGAATCCGTCCGTAATGTCGTCTCAAAGGCGGCAGAGGTGGGTGAGATACGTCCCTTAACGACAAAGAAGAAAAACGAACCTGTGGGACCTTCGAACGTAACTCCTCACACGCTCCGTCACAGCGTTGCATATCGCATGATGAACGTTGAAGAGGGGAACACGCTATACGATGTGAGAAACCGTCTCAGGCACAGAAGTATTCAAACCACAGAACAGATTTACGATCACTTCCGTCGAGTCTAATACGGAATTGTTTCTCTCGAAGAAAGTGACAGCACAGTTATCTGGCGAGCGACACGAACACTCGGGTTTCCTCACTCCGTGAGTTTCCCCCAACGTTCGGTTCGTCTTCTCGCCAGCAACAGCATTGGAAAGAGGAAGAACAAAATGTGAGAACAGAGACTATCATAGGTTTGTTTCTAGTAGAAATATGTGAAAAGAGAGTCGGTTACGGGTCAGAGTCCTACTGGAACCATGATCTTTCGGGTCAACCCCCACCTTCGACACGGGAATGTACCGATCAACCGACTTTCTCATTATATTTCTAACAGGAAATGGGTGTGTCCCCGCCCCCTCACCCGTATTTGATTAACTCTGTCAAAAAAGATGTTACGTAATTGTCAGGAGTCCACCACTCAACTTCGCTCGCTCTCCCTGTGTATGCGGGCAACCATAGCAGATGATTTCAGAGAGTCATGTGGGTCAACGTCAGTAAACCTACCTAGGGCAGTAGCGACATCACAGATACGGATGTTCCCATCCTTTTCGTATTCATGTCTTAGGTAGAAATCGAGTGCCATGACGGGATTGTCACCAACTTTATCAGACAGTTGTGCCTCTCTGTGCAATTCCCTCACTCTCTCCCCGTCACACAAGTCGTCACGGGATATTGGCATTAGAGAATGTTCACTCTCTGAGCCTCTTGCCGAACGTCACTAGCAGTCACGTTGCTCTCAAAGCGGTCTGATATGTACCTGGCGGATTCCTCAACGGACATACCGTTCGTAGCCAACAGCTGACTAAGGACCCTCACGTCGGCGTATACAGGCTCTTGTAGCAATTCGAGGGGCCAACTCTCTCCATTCGGGAATACGAACGTATCGGATTCAGGTTCCTGTGGGTCACTCGACTGTGATTCAGGCAGGTCAATACCGTGAAGGTCACAGGCTTTTTCCAGGGTAGATTTTTCCGTATTTAACTCTTCACTAGCGTCTTCGAGTGACGTGATATAGTCTGACTCGAATAACTCAGATAGGAACTTGCCCGCATCAGGTTGAAACAATTCGTCCCTACGTCGGTAATGTTCGTAACCTTGACTCAAGTCGTCTCCGAGCCCAACGGGATCGCCAACGATGGGGGAACCTTCCTGCCACCCGACCTTTCTCTGTAAGGTAAGTTCTTCAACATAATCTGGCCGATCGTCACGAACCTGCCCATCGCACTCTTGAATCATCTTAGACGACAGGTTCATTCGTTATACACGCTCCTTGGCAACGCATACCAAACACTTGACCCGACAAACGAATTGCCCGACGAAAGACCTAGCAATTTGGCGTCTTCATGCAGGTCGATCGACTCTCCTCTGTCAAGTCCACTTTCTTTTAGAATAACGTGAGGTTCCTCTTCGCCCTGTGAGATTGCTTCTAACGCCACACCCCCACTAGACGACTTCAATTCGACGTGATTGAGCTCTCCAAACTCGATTTCCTCTCCAACTTCAAGACCTTGCTTCAAATATCTCATACTTTCAACCTCTTCATATCATTACCTTCTAGGCCAGAAACGTGTAGTAGAGAGACTAATACAACTGTCTTTGGCCTAGAAGGTTTGTAAGTGAGTGGGGTGAGATTCCCCACTCAACTCTCTGCGGCTTCCGTGGAGAGGTCGTCAAATCAATGTCAAATTCCAGGGGAACGGGGGTTATCATTTCTCCCTGTTGCCCCTTTACTAAGGTGTAGTTACATCTTTACGTTCTTCAATCCGTTTTTCAGCATAGCCAATACAGTCGGCTATGTCGGTCTTTTCCTCGAAATTAGGTTGAACACCTATCTCACTCACAATCGTCTCTATGGGGGAGTCATCGTCCATAATCACCCCGCAATAGCCGACTGTTGCTCCAATGATACCGTCGTAGTGACGTGACCATGCTGAATTTAGATACGGGTCATCCATCACCATGTACGTCACCCGATCTGTAAACCACTCTTCTTTCGATGGGAACAGTTTCGTAACTATCGTATTGACGTATCGGTAATTATCGTCTTTGTTTCGGTCAAACTCACCACCATCACCCCGAATAGTCGGCAGACCTACATGGTGTTTGTAGCGCAATCCACCTTTCTCGAACGCATTAGCGTCTTTCCCGTCCCAAATTGTACGGGCACCCGACTCATTCGGCAGTGAAGTGTTTGACTCATATTCGTCTGTATCGTCCCCATGTTCAAATTCGTCATCGGGATCTGTTTTCGGGTCAAACAGGTGTTCTCTCGGACCAACGGTGTCTGAAATGCAATCGTCTGCGGGTTCACCGTCATTATCCTGATTAATATAATCACTGTCAAAATCTTTACCTACGTCTGTCGGGTCATTCTTATTGACCCATCTGTCACTCCGACTCATGCTATCACTTCAAGCACGTCGTTAATCGAAACCGTATCTGGCTCATGGAAAATGTCTGATTTCATTTCATTCAAAACTGTGTAACAACTACTGGAAACCTTGATCGGCGTAGTTTCCTCCCTCGAACGTTCAATGTGGCCGTGACTACACGAACCTGACCGTCCAAGAAACTCTCCCGCCAATATTGCAATTGTTTGGGAGTATGTTTTGTCGTCAAACTGACTATTCAACTGGTCAGCAATCTGTCGATCAACGCGGATAGACTTGCGTGACATAGAGTGAAATATCTGACTACACGGCGATGTACTGCGATTAGTTGTTTGCAATCGACACCACTTGCCCGTTCGTAGTTGCATACTCATTCTGTCATTACTTCCCCCACATATCTAGACATTGTAACGAGAGATACTTAAATGATTTGAATATTGATAGTATCTGACTACATATGATTCGGCAGTAGTATACCTAAACAGACTATTTTTTCGGGGTTAAATTACTACTCTAACAATACTGTAATTAATTAGTAAACTATTGATATAAACCACCCCTCAAAATCAAACAGTAGAGTGGCTAATACGTCATATCTTTGGCCTACAATGTTATCATATGGGGGGCAGGGGAGTGAGGGTTACGCGCGTAGATACCTACTATACATACTTGTACTAGAACTAGTTGGGTGTAACGCCAACAGGTAAGTAGTCGTTCAACAACGGGGTTCACTTACGATTACTTCGTAATCGACGTTCACCCGCTGTTTCACTCCCATGTCACAGTTACCTAGTTGAGAACAGAGATATGGATTATCACGTTCATTCGAACGTATGCCTTCAAATCTCTGTTAGACGGCCCCCAGCTGATTACACGGTATTGCGGGTCGATTGAGTTGGTTGCCTGCCTTCCTAATGCTGTTGGGGTCGAGCAGAGAAGACGACCCAGCGTTGGGGAAAGCATCGGAACGTAGTGGAGATGATCCCCGAGTGGTCGTGTCGCTCTGCACGGAGACCCCCAAGCCCCTGTACCATCATGATCGTTACAGTCCCTCAAATATCGGCGTGAGTGGTGTTCTGTGAAGTTTGTTGAGAAAACAAGTGGTAACCATCCTATTCTCATTTCAAACCAACTGTGCCCCACGTCACTGCCCCCACAGTCAATTCTAAGGGCCGTGAATAGGGAAACAATCGATTTGTTCGCCAATCGAGTGCCAACCATTGTATAATTCATCAAACGGCGTGAGAGCCCTATGACAGCCTTAGAGAGAAAGAAACATCTATAACAGAGTTTGGGAAATCCTATCAGATAAAATACTACCCAATGTTTGTGATAAGTGTGACTACTCCATAAGAAATGAATACTATTCCGACACCTAAGAGAAATCCTGTAATTGCTCTCAGTCTGTTATTACTTTCCCGATCACCAAACATTTGAGTTGTTCCGTCAAGCCCCCCTGGAACTAGTGAAATGGCTCCTAATACAATCGCGTATTGCGGGCTGAGTATTGACCAAATTGGGGAGGATAGTATAGTCAGAATGCCGCCCAAATACATCGTTGTGCAACGGGCACAGAGTCCAAAATATCGACCATTGTAACAAAAGGAACGATCTGGACGTGAGTGGCAGAAGGGATAGGAACGGAACAGCTGCGACTTCTGAAATACCCATTCAAGAATCTGACTCATTTGTCTATGGATTCAATTCTTCCCCACAGTCATGACAATAATTGTTATCTTTGGGATTTTGCCACCCACAATTTTGACAAATCTTCTTTTGATTGGGTTTAGAAGATGACTGTGCCTGTTCCAAACCTTCACTAATATCCTTGAAAGGTGTAGCATCTTCTGGTTTAAACACAATCAAAATCACAAATGCAAGAACAAGAAAAAACACGGCGATAACTACTTGTCCCTGAGCGAAGAAAAACCAGCTAACTACTACCAATAGTAACCCTAATCCACCGACTAAAGCCCCATCTGAATTGTCACTATCCTTTTGACTTTGATCTTCTTCGTAGTTTGCTGTTGGAACTTCTTCTACGCTATCAGTGAATGACTTGTCTTCTTCAGTTGTCATTGTCTTCACTGTCCCTCTTAAACGAAAATCCACAGTCACCACAGTATTCAGCCTCTCTTGGATTTTCTAACCCACATTCAGGACATATTCGTTTTGGCTCGTCGTCGTCATCTTTTAAGATTTGTTGCTGTTGTTGTTGACTCCCCCCACAACAACAGCTTACGAACCCGAGCGTGAGAAGGGATAGCCCTGATAAGGGAATCCATAACGATTCAACTATCATATCTTAATCCCATTCAGGAAAGAGGCAAAAAACTACCGTTGGGTTAGAATTCGCCCCTGTATATCGGTGAGTGCGAATAGATTCCTGCCTTACCCCATCCGATTCAGGGCGTCACGTCTGTCCTCTGTCGGAGCTTGGTCGTACCGTTGCATCGTCTTCGGTGAGTTACGCAATTGCTCACTGGCGGCTACAAGCCCCTCTTGGCGGGTCATGTACGTGCCCGTCGAGTGGCGTATGGCATACCAACTGATTTGCCGATTCGACGTGTCGATCCCTGCCGTCTCACACAACTTCCCCAAGAGGTACTTGAGGGACCGTGACGAGTAGGGGTGTGCCTCACGGGTCAACCATAGTGCATCTGTCTCGTCGTATTTGTCGTACAACTCACGTTCCTCAAGCCACCGTTCTAACATGGTTGCTGTCCGTTCTCGTAAAGCGACCTTCCAGTTATCACGACTCTTCGATGCCTCTTCTGCGGGAATCAACAGTCGTGCATTGGACAGGTCGATCCACGAGACACGGGCACGTCCGACTTCAACAGGTCGAAGGCCTGCATCTAACGATGTCCACACGAGTGAAGGGACTTTGAACCCGTTTGCCCGTTGTACGTCATCACTGTCGATTGCGTCAATCGGCTTGCGGAATCGGTGGGACAACTCTTTCTTCTCGTCGTGAGCAAGTTCGTGATATTGAGACACGCCCCCGTATTCCAGTGACGCCTCTTCAAGTAGCCGACGTTCCTCTCGGGTGAAGAAATCCCGTGGTTGCTGTCGGGCACTATCCCCGCTAAACGTGACTGACGGGTCCCAGTCGTCTATGTCGTCGTGATAGCGGGCAAGTGTTTTGAGTGACTTCTGTGCGTTGGACTTGTGGGCATCCGAGTGATCCGAGTAGACGAGTGACCGGCAGTAGTCGTCAAGTGCGTCTGTATCTATCGACAGGGTGTAGCCGTCACGTTCGTCCCACACCCACCTGTAGAACACGTCAATGTCGTGCATCCGTCGTCTGACTGTCGAACCTGCATACCCCTCTGCATGGTCAGGATCTTTGCCGAACCCGAGTAACCACTGTGCTAACTCTCGTCTAAACTCCTTGTAATCCGTTCGTTGTCGTTGGTTGAGACAGTCGTGTGACGGGTCAGGCACTAACGTCACGTCGTGTCGATCCCCGTTGACAGCAATAGTCTCGTCACTCATTGTCGTTAGCCTGACTGTTACAGGGATCGCCCTGCCGTCTATTGATTTGCCGATTCAGCAATGTGGGTAGTTTTCGCCGTGGCTTGTGAATACTCATTTGTATCACGTTCACGACGGCAGAAAACTGCGAGAGGGGGACGGCGTGGGTCCAAGGGACAGCGCCCTCAACGCTGCGCCGTTGGCCTGGCTTGGCTACCCACGCGCTTCCTGCGATTAACTCCATTCCAACGTGGTGGACGGGGATTAAAATGACTGTCGATTCGTCGCGTGAGCGCTCTTCCACAGAACGACTCGACTTCGGTAACACATTGGGTGAGTTCCAACCGCTTGACTCTGGCCCACTGCACACTCACGACTCCATACGCGTCGGATTCACAGCCATGAAAATTAGTAAAATTCCTGTCTATAATGGTCGTCTATAATTGTTGGTCTGAGTATGGTTAATTCACATCTTGTTCTGACAATCGATTCAATATAAGGCAAAATTGGGCGTTAGTTGATTTCCAACCCGTGTAAGCACTTACACGGTTATCGGTAACATGCCTACAAATGATATCTGGATCTAGGTACTTATACGTCTGGGCGCATTTAGGAAAAGATAGACAATGAGCTGTAAATCTCCGTCGTCCCGCCCCTCCGACGCGTCGTTTACGACGACGCAGCTCTCGACTGACGAGACGGCAGAGGACGCAGTATTGACGCAGACGAAACGCTATACGTTCTACTGGCAGATCAGCACGAACGGACCGGAACTTCTCCGGGTCTCCGACTTCGACGGGACTGACGTCACTGCCTCTGTGGATCCCCCAGAAGACATGTACGAACGCCTCCGGCAGAACACCGGCCGCGACATCTAATCGACGCAATACGCGCTATTTTTCGGTCGAGCGGTTTCGGATCGCCGCCACCCGACAGCGATCCAGCAGACACCCAAACGCTAAATAGGCAATACTTGCATGGGACTGTATCGCCATGCAATATCGTGACTTCGGTTCGTCGATCGACTGGGAACCGTCCGCACTCGGATTCGGCGCGATGCGATTGCCCACCGACGAGGAGGGTTCAGTCGACGAGGACCGCGCGATCGAGATGATCCGGACGGCGATCGACAACGGGGTCAACTACGTCGACACTGCCTGGCCGTATCACGACGGCGAGAGCGAACGCGTCGTCGGCCAGGCACTCGAAGACGGCTATCGCGAGGAAGTCCATCTCGCGACGAAGATGCCGTCCTGGGAGATCGAGTCACAGGCCGACCTCGATCACTATCTCGACGCTCAGCTCGATCGACTCGGCGTCGAGACCGTCGACTGCTATCTCCTCCATGCCCTCGGTCAGGACTTCTGGGAGAATTACCAGTCCGTCGATGTCTTCGGTTGGCTCGAAGACGTCCACGACGCGGGGAAGATCGACCACGTTGGGTTCTCCTTCCACGACGATGTCGACCTTTTCAAAGAGATTGTCGACGCCTACGACTGGGACTTCTGCCAGATCCAGTACAACTACCTCGACGAGGAGTTTCAGGCCGGACGTGACGGGCTGCAATATGCGGTCGATCGGGGGCTCGGTGTCATCGTCATGGAACCCCTTCGAGGCGGGCGGCTTGCGACTGATCTCCCCGATCCCGTCGCCGAAGCGTTCGAACGCGCCGCGGCCGATCGCCCACCTGTCGCGTGGGCGCTGCAATGGCTGTGGGATCAACCGGAAGTATCGCTGGTCTTGAGCGGTATGTCGACGATGGATCAGGTGAACGAGAACGTCGAGATCGCGTCTCGATCCGGCGTCAGTCAGTTCTCCGCGGACGATCACGCTGCTATCGAAGAAGCTCGCGACCGATTTGAAGAACTGATGGCCGTCGACTGTACCGGCTGTAACTACTGTATGCCGTGTCCGACCGGGGTCGAAATCCCGCGGAACTTCGACTTATACAACCGCCTGGAGACCGGCGGCGATCCTGACGCCGTCGTCTCGACCCTCGAAGACATGGACGACACAGCACGTGCGGACGCCTGCGTCGCCTGTGGCGAGTGTGAGGAGGCCTGTCCGCAGAACCTGGAAATCATCTCGCTGCTCGAAGACGCTCACGCACGTTTCGAGGCCGCCAGCGCGTAGCTGTCGGTGAGTGGCAATGAGCCCTGTCGGGGATCGGTAGCACCGACCGCTCGAAGTTAGTCGCTTCCGGGTTCGTGTTCGGGGTCGATCGAAACGTCGACGTCTTCGAGTTCACGAGGGGACAGTGAGTCGCGGAACCGCCGGAGGACGCCCTTTGCAGTGTGTAGCTCCGCGTCGCTGACGGCCCGAACCAGCGCGAGTGCGCGTCTGGCCCGGGTTCGCCGCCAGGAGTCCGCCCGGTGTTCGTAGGTCCGTATCGCCCGGAGGAAGTCGATTTTCCGGAACTCGGGCCAATAGGGCGCACAGAAGTACGCGGCGGCCTCGTTGCCGTTGGCGTGCCACGGCAGGAAGTTCGATGTCCGCTCGTCGCCACCGGTGCGGACGATGAGGTCCACGTCCCGAGTCGGGCCCTCGTAGAGTCGGTTTTCGACCGTTTCGACGTCGATTTCCCCCGGGTCGAGGTCGCCAGTGTCGACGTCGCTGGCTATCTCCTCGACCGCACCGAGCAACTCGGCCCGCCCACCGTAGGCGAGTGCGATGTTCAGGTGAAACTGGTCGTACCCTTCGGTTCGGGATTCAGCGTAGTCGATCGCCTCCCGAACGCGTGTGGGCAGGCGATGAGTCTCGCCGATCGCCCGGATCCGAACGCCAGCCTCGTGGACGCGATCGGCGTCGGCGAAGTCATAGAGTTTCTCCTCGATGAGATCGAACAGCACCGCCCGCTGGTCGGCCGGCCGGTCGAAGTTCTCCGTCGAGAAGGTATACAGCGTGAGTTCCTCGATGCCGAGTTCGTCACACCACTCCAGCAATGCCTCGGTAGTTTCAGCGCCTTCTCGATGGCCTTCCGACGTTTCCTCGCCCTCTTTGCGGGCGTATCGACGGTTGCCGTCCTGTATTACAGCGACGTGTGCGGGAGCGCCGTCGATCTCCCCCTTCAGCAGTCGCTCGTAGACGCTGTTCGCACGGTCTCGGATCCACGAGCGCATATGTCAATAGATCGTCGTCGTCGCGCATGAGTCTTCCGTTCCGAACCATCCAAGACGGGGGCCCCACCCGCAGGGTTTTAATACGTCGGCCACATTAGCCCAGTTGCAATGGCGACCGGTACGGTTGATTTCTTCAACGACACTGGCGGTTACGGTTTCATCGAGACTGAGGACGCAGACGACGACGTGTTCTTCCACATGGAGGACGTCGGCGGTCCTGACCTCGAGGAAGGCCAAGAGGTAGAGTTCGAGATCGAAGAGGCCGAGAAGGGCCCGCGTGCGAAGAACCTCACGAGGCTGTAAGCATGGCGACAGGCACCGTGGATTTCTTCAACGATACGGGCGGTTACGGGTTCATCGAGACTGAAGACGCCGACGAAGACGTGTTCTTCCACATGGAAGACGTCGGCGGCCCTGACCTGGAGGAAGGTCAGGAGGTCGAATTCGAGATCGAAGAGGCCGAGAAAGGCCCGCGTGCGACGAATCTGACCCGACTGTAAGCGGAGTCGAAGACGGTTCCCACGCACAGATACGGTCGAAGCGGGGGCGTCCCGCTTTCTTCCGCTCTCAGGACGACGAGCGGTTGCGCTTCCGACAGGCTGCTCGGAGACCGTGAGTCGTATTACTGCCGACCCGAACTGTGAGACATGGACCAGGCCGAGCAGGACTTGCGCGAACAGACCGAGGCGTTGATCGAACCTGGCGAGATCGAACTGCGAGGGCTGATCGTCCGGACGGACGTCCCCAACAGTGAGGAACCGGAGCTCAACCGCGTGACGCTCGAAATCGGTGATGCCATTTCCGAACACGCGACAACAGACGCCGACACGTACGTCTACTCCGGCACCGACGACCCGGAGTTCGGCCTCAACCAGCACCAGGGCCGGACGATCGAGGGCGAGGAGTTCGTCTGGGAGTGCCAGCAACTGTTGCGCGACGGGACCTTCGACGTGGTGTTCTACTACGAGGACAGTGCGGACACGGAGGCGATCCTCACAGACCTTCAGGAGGAGGGTTACGACGTCGAGGACGTCGAGTCACCCTGACAGAACCATTGTGACGGCCCGGGTATCGTCAAAGGGGGCCGGGTTAGGAAGGCTTTAGATGCAAGCGAACCCAACGTCGACCAACGGTAGCAACTGTGATTTCGGACGAGACTGGTGATACGTCGTGAGGGGATCTGGCTACGTGACGGCCGTGAGTGTCGCTCATCAGCGCGGCAGCGTCGAGGATATCGATGCGGCAGCGGCCGACAGCCAGCGCGCTGGCGTCGAAGAGCTTCTGGACGCTCCCGGTGTGAGTGAGGCGTTCGTCCTCCAGACGTGCAATCGGACCGAACGCTACGTAGTCACCGACGATCCCAGCGCGGGCCAGACAGCGCTGTCGGGAGCGATCACCGACGTCTCGGACGCGGCGGTCGTCGAGATGGGTCACGAGGAGAGCCTCCGGCACTTGCTTCGAGTCGCTGCCGGACTGGAATCGCTCGTCCCTGGCGAAGATCAAATTCTCGGGCAGGTCAGAGACGCCTACGAGGACGCACGCGCGGCCGACGGGCTCGGGCCGGTCCTCGAAGAGGCCCTCACGAAGGCGATCCACGTCGGCGAGCGCGCCCGCACCGAGACGTCGATCAACGAGGGAGTCGTCTCGCTGGGAAGTGCAGCCGTCGAACTCGCCGAACGGGAGTGCGATCTCGATGCCGCGCGGGCACTGATCGTCGGTGCTGGCGAGATCGCGACACTCGCCGCCAAGGCGCTCGCCGACCGAAGCGACGTCGAGCACCTCGCCGTCGCCAACCGGACAGTCTCACACGCGGAACACGTCGCGTCAGTCGTCGGGGTCGAGAGCGAGGCGATCGGTCTGGACGACGTGCCAGCGGCGCTCAACCGCGCCGAGGTCGTCGTTTCGGCGACTGGTAGCCCCGACCCACTCCTCGAACCCGCTGCCTTCGAGACGGCCGGTGAAACCGTCGTCGTCGACATCGGTCAGCCGCGGGACGTCTCGCCGGCCGTCGACGAGCGGACGACCGTCGACGTCTTCGACCTCGACGATCTCGAGGCCGTGACGGCCGAAACACGGGCGAACCGCGAGGCGGCGGCCGCCACCGTCGAGGACATCGTCGCGGACGAACTCGCTCATTTGCTCACCAGATACAAGCGCTCGCGCGCCGACGACGTGATCTCGACGATGTACGAAAGCGCCGAGCGCGTCAAGGCCCGCGAGGTCGAGCAGGCGCTGTCGACGCTCGATCTCGACGACGACCAGCGCGAGGTCGTCGAAGCGATGGCCGACTCGCTGGTCAATCAGCTACTCGCCGCGCCGACGAAATCGCTCAGAGACGCCGCCGAGGCGGACGACTGGGCCACTGTCGACACGGCGTTGCGGCTGTTCGACCCCGATTTCGGCGACGAGGAATTCCCGCCGAGCGTGGCGGGCGCGGAGGGGACCGTGCCGGAGCACGTCTCGACGGCTGTCGACGCCGACGATTGAGGGCCAACGCGGAGTGACGAACCGTCGATCCGGGGGCTTTCGCCCTCGCCCGAACGTTCTTGTCATCGAGTAACGTGTGATCACGTATGACAGACGTACTCGACGATCGGGAAGTCGACGAGCGGCTCCCGGCTGGTTGGGAGCGCGACGAAGACGAAATCGTCCGGACCTTCGAATTCGACGCCTATCTCGACGGCGTCGGCTTCGCGGCGGCTGCGGGCGGCCTCGCCCAGGAAGCCTTCCACCATCCGGAGTTGACCATCGGCTGGCGCGAGGTCGAGATTCGGCTGACGACCCACGACGCCGGCGGCATAACCGACGCTGACCTCGAACTCGCCGGGCGATTCAACGGCCTTCGGGAGTGAGTGGCCGGCTGTGCCACTGTCCGCCAGAGGCAGTGTTCAGATAAGGGGACAAACGGGGTGGGAGTGCTCTGAAAGCTCTCGCCAGTTTCGGTCCTGCGCCTCGCTGCCGCTTCGGCCGCGTTGCGGCCTACAGGGCTTGCGTTGTCGGGGTTCCCGAAACTGGCTCGCCCTTTCATTCCATCAGGGTTCGACTGATTTGGAAGCAGAAACAGACTCTTTGGTACTGCTTATCTGAACACCGCCCCGCCAGAACACCCTAGCTTTTTCCCATTCGTTGTTAATTCGGGACTATGGATCTACACCGCCGGGACGCCCTCAGACTCGTCGGCGCGGCGGGTGTAACGGGCCTTGCCGGATGTGGAAGCATCGCCGCCCCGGGCGGGGGGAAATCATGGTCACAGCGGGCGACACTGACCGCGGAGGACGGCACCAGCGGGGACCAGTTCGGCGACTCGATCGCTGTGTCGAACGATGGATCGACGATCATCGTCGGCGCACCGGCCGCCACTACCGCCGGGGACGAGTCCAGTGGTGTGTCCGTCTTCGAGCGGGCGGGCGACTCGTGGTCCCGGACAGCAACGCTCTCCCCGACGAACACAGCCGAGTTTAGCGGGTTCGGGGCCAGCGTGGCGCTGTCGGGCGACGGGAAAACGGCCGTCATCGGATGTACGGGCGACGTGCGCACGGACGGACTGGTGTCCGGCGCGGCGTACGTGTTCGAGCGCACCGACGACGGGTGGAACCAGGATGCGCGACTCAGTGTCGACACGGCGTTCACGCCCACGGAAGGACAGTATTTCGACGCCTTCGGCGCGGCCGTCGCCATCGCTGACGACGGGAAGACGGCACTGGTCGGCGCGCCGCAGTACGTCGATGGGTCCGACGACACCGCAAGGGTAGCGTCGCTCTCCGGAGGGGCAATCACGGCGGATGTCGTCGCCGCTCCCCGATCGACGCCCGCGCGCGTCCCGGGAGCGGCGTTCGCGTTCGAGCGATCCGACGGCGAGTGGTCCCGGGAAGCGACGGTTAGACCCGAGGACCCCGATGGACGGGTCCGTCTGGGATCGAGCGTCGCGCTGGCGGATCGCGGATCGACGGCCGTCATCTGTGCGAACGGGGGAAATACAGTTTCGGTGTTCACCCGGGCCGGCGGGTCCTGGACCGAGACGACGACGACGCTCCCGCTTGCAGACGGCGTAGCGGTTCCACTGGACGAGGCAATCGGCGTTTCGAACGACGGGTCGACGGTGATCGTCGGGGACAGTCCGGGCGACGATACTGGCGGATCGGCAATCGTCTTCGATCGGGCAGACGGATCGTGGTCCCGGTCGGAACTGTCCCTCGCTCACACCCAGAAATTCGGACCGTCGGTTGCGATGGCCGGCGACGGGGAAACGGCGCTCGTCCCTGGACTGACGGACTCGAATGCGGTCAGCGTCCACGTCTTCACCCACGCTGTGGGGTCCTGGACACCAAAAACAGCACTCACGGCAGAGGGCAGTCAGCGAGACAGTCGGTACGGCGATGCCCTAGCGCTGTCCGGCGACGGGACTACGGCAGTCGTCGGTGCGCCGGGCGGGGACACGACGGCCGGTTCCGGTACAGTATACGTCTTCGATTGAGTCCGCAACGGGTCGCCAATCAGATCCGAGGGAGGAGCTTTTCCCTCGGGGGTTCGAGACAAATACTATGGAACCGACCCCTTCGAACCTGGCGTCGCTATTGCGTCAGTCGCGGATCAATGCGGCACTCGGCTGGGGGCTGGTCGGCATCATCGCACTGACGGCCCTCGGAAATGTCGTCCTCGGGAACCTACTGTGGGCTGGCTTCGCCGCGGTCGTTGGCGGGCTAGCAGTCCTGCCGCCGGTCGCCAGCCGCGACCCGCTGGTGATGATCCCCTGGGAGGTGTTCGTCCTCGCCGCGTTGCCGTTGCTCGGGTACACCTTCGGGGTGAACGTCGCCTTCCGGGAGGTCGCGACGTATCTCTCGGTGGCTGCCCTCGCGCTGATCGTGGCCGTCGAGTTGCAACTCTTTACGAACGTCGAGATGAACTACCAGTTCGCGCTGCTGTTCGTCGTCGTCTCGACGTTAGCCTTCGCGGGACTGTGGGCCGTCTCCCGGTGGCTCTCTGACCTGTATCTCGGGACGACGCTGCTGCTCGATCCCGCGCTGAGCGACGACGCCATCGAGGAACAGCTCATGTGGGAGTTCGTCGCTTCGGCGGTCGCTGGCCTGCTCGCCGGCGGGTTCTTCGAGGTGTACGTGCGTCGGTACGCCGGCGTCCGTCGCGGGGGTGAGAGCGCGTGAGTCTCCGCTCGCGCCTTCGGCTCAGCACGTATCGCCAGCAGCAACTCACGAAGCTCATGGAGTTCGTCCTGACCGGGTTGCTGTTCATCGGCCTCGAACGCCGATCAGTCGGTATCTCGATCAACGCCGCGATCGGCCTCGTCGTCCTGCAGATTCCACCGCTGCTCGAACGGGACTACAGCGTCTCGATGGACCCCCGGCTGACGCTGTGGATCACGACGGCTGTCTTCTTACACTCGTTGGGGACCGTCGGTGTGCCCGGCGGGTCCGGATTCTATCAGTCGATCCCCGGATACGACCATCTGACTCACGCGCTGTCGGCGTCAGTCGTCGCCGGGGCCGGCTACGCGACGATTCGCGCGCTGGACGAACACTGGGAAGAGGTCCATCTGCCGGATCGGTTCGTCTTCGTGTTCATCCTCATGTTCGTGCTCGCCTTCGGCGTCTTCTGGGAAGTCATCGAGTTCACCACGAGCGCCGCCGCGACGACTATCGGCGGCTCACCGGTGTTGACTCAGTACGGCATCGAGGATACGATGAAGGACCTGATCTTCAACACCATCGGGGCCACGATCGTCGCGGCGTGGGGGACGGTCTATCTCAACGACTTCGTCTCGCAGGTCCTGTCGGTAATCAGCGGCGAGAGGGCTGAACCACCGGGAGAGTGACGTTCATATACGCCGGTCGCTAAACGAGAGCGTGTTCGTCGGTCACGCCTTCCTCGCGTTCGGGTTCGCGACGCTACTCACGAGACGCATGCTCCCGACCGACGGGCCGTCGATCCTCTCCGGTCGGATCGAACTTCGATACGCAATCGCGGTCGGGCTGGCGGCCGCACTGTTCGCCTCGTTGCCGGACGTCGATGTCGTCCACGCCGCGTTCCAGGTCGTCTCGCTGCCCGAAGACTCCACGGCGTTCGATCACTTCTGGACCGCGACGGATGAGCGTCACCGAACGATGACCCACTCCCTAGTCGTCGCCGTGCTCGGGAGCCTCGGATTCGGGCTGTGGACAGTCCGGCGGGCCGCAGGCTGGCTTGCGCTCTCGGGAGTCGTTGCCCTGGTTGCGGTGACGGACGGCCCCGTTGGCGGCCTCGTGATCGTGTTGTTCGTGATCGCCGGCGTGGTCGTCGCGACGGTCGCCGACGAGGTCGGACTCTCGACACGCGCGATCGGCGGGGCTGCCCTGCTGGGACTGCTCGTCCACCCGTTCACGGACCTCCTGACCGGTGAGCCGCCGGCCTTCTTCGCCCCGTTCGATGTCGTCCCGATCGCGAACCGGATCGAGCTCTTCGGGGATCCGACGGCGAACCTCCTCGTGGCGTTCGGGACAGAACTGGCAGTCATCTGGTTCGGACTCTTGGTCGGCATCACCGCCCTCGGAATCGACCCTCGCCGACACGTCCACGTCGGGGCTGTGCTGGGCATCGCTTACGCCCCGATGGCGCTCGTCCTGGAGGGAGCGACCGTCGATCACGCGGTGCCGTTCGTCGCCACGATCCTTCCCATCGGCCTCGTGGGCGCGGTCAGTCGCGAGCGCCCCTGGACGGCCCCCGGCGCACTGACAGCCGTGCTGACGGGGCTCGCTGCGATCACGCTGGCGCTTTTGGCCTTCACACTCGCCCACGTGGCGATCGCCTGACAGCCACCGACCCGAGTACACAAGGCGATCCGGGCCATTAGGTAGATCCACCCAATGGGAGGACGGGAACTGCTCGCGGACGCGGACATGGACCTCGGTTTCGATCCTGAGAGCGTCGGGATCGACGACGACAACGTTCTGGCGCGGTTCAAGCCCGTCGTTCGAGAATGGTGGGTCGAGACGTTCGGTCCGTACGTCCCCGACAACGGCGGCTTCTTCACCCCACCGCAGAAGGAGGCGATCCCGCACATCCACGACGGCGAGAACGCACTCATCGCCGCGCCGACCGGCTCGGGCAAGACCCAGGCCAGTTTCGCGGCGATCATCGACGAGCTCTTCCGTCGCGACCGCGGCGACGACGGACTGGAAAATTCCGTCTACTGTCTCTATATCTCGCCGCTGAAGAGTCTCGCCAACGACATCCACCGCAACCTCGAAGTCCCGCTTTCGGAGATCTCCGCAAAACTCGACCGTCGGGGCGAGGACGTCGAGATCCGCCACGCGATCCGCCACGGCGATACGTCGGACAGTGATCGCCAGGCGATGCTCGAAGAGACGCCACATATCCTCAACACGACGCCCGAGACGCTGGCCATCCTGCTGAACTCACCGAAGTTCCAGAAGAAACTCGAAACCGTCGAGTACGTCATCGTCGACGAGATCCACAGCCTCGCGGCGAACAAACGGGGGACGCATCTCTCGGTCTCGCTGGAGCGTCTCGAAGCGATGGCCGAGACCTCGCCGACGCGAATCGGCTGCTCGGCGACCGTCGAGCCTCTGGACACGATGGCCGAGTTCCTGGTCGGCCGCGAGAAGCCGGGCGGCGATCCCCGCGATTGCGAGATCGTGGACGCCCGCTTCGCCCGCGAGTTCGACATGGAGCTCACGACGCCGACCGACGACCTCATCCACACGCCACAGTCGACGATCAACGACCGGTTCTACGACCAGTTGCACGAATTGATCGGCGAGCACACAAACACGCTCGTGTTCACGAACACGCGCTCGGGAGCCGAACGCGTCCTGCACAACCTCCGGGAGCGCTTCGACGCCTACGACGAAGGCAACTCGGGGTGTCACCACGGGAGCCTCTCGAGGGAGAAACGCGAGGCCATCGAATCCGACCTGAAGTCGGGCGACATCGACGTCGTGACCACGTCGACGAGCCTCGAACTCGGGATCGACATGCCACACATCGACCTGGTGGTGCAGGTCGGTTCACCCAAGTCAGTCGCCGCACTCCTCCAGCGAGTGGGACGGGCTGGCCACCAGCTCGGTGAGACGGTCACCGGGCGAGTCGTCGCGCTCGATCGCGACGAACTTCTCGAGTGTGCGGTCATGCTCAAGAAGGCCGAGGAGGGCTTCGTCGACCGGGTGTTCATTCCCGAGAACGCCCACGACGTGGCCACCCAGCACGTCTACGGCATGGCGATCAATGCGGTGCGCCCGGAATCCGAGATCATGGGTATCCTCCGGCGTGCGTATCCCTATCGAACGTATTCGGACGACGACTGGGAGCGACTCGTTCGGTATCTCACCGCCGACTATCCGGGCATGGAGGACGAGAACGTCTACGCGAAGATCTGGCGGGATACGAACGATCCACCGGACGGCGAGTACCACTACGAGGAGTACCCGGTCGGCGAGACGCTGATCGGCAAGCGCGGCCGGCTGGCGCGAGTCATCTACATGACCAACATCGGAACGATTCCGGACTCGTTTACGTGTGACGTGCTCACGCGTGGCGATAGCGAGTGGATCGGGCAACTCGACGAGTCCTACCTCGACACCCTGGAAACTGGTGACGTGTTCGTCCTTGGTGGGGATCATTACGAGTTTCGCTACCGTCGGGGCTCGAAGGTCTACGTCGATCACACGAGCGCCCGCCCGACCGTCCCGTCGTGGTACTCCGAGCGATTGCCCCTCAGTTACGACCTCGGCCGTGAGATCCTGGCCTTCCAGCGGGGGCTATTCGATCGCCTCGCGGAGGGGGGCCAGTCGGCGGCCAGGCTGTGGCTGCGGGAGTTCCCCCTCGACGAGCACAGCGTCCGCGCGATCGTCGAGATGTTCGACCAGCAGGTGCGCTACGCCGGCTCGGAGAGCGTCAGCACGGACGGGCGGCTGGTCATCGAGGAGGAGCGCGACCGCGAGGCGTACGAACGCCGGTACTACGTCCACTCGAACTACGGCCGCCGGTTCAACGACGGACTCTCGCGACTGCTGGCCTATCGCGTCGCCCAGCAGGCCACAGCGAACGTCCAGGTCGCCGTCGCCGACCACGGCTTTACACTCTCGATGCCGCTCAACCGGAAGGTCGACGTGGTGGGCGTGCTGGAATCGATCGACCCGGGCGACGTGCGAGAAGACCTCCAGGCCAGCCTCGACGGGACTGACCTGCTCGAGCGCTATTTCCGGATCAACGCGACGCGGTCGCTGATGATCCTGAAACGCTACAAGGGCTACGAGAAATCAGCCAGCGAACAGCAGGTCAACAGCGAGATGTTGCTCGGCTTCGCACAGGATCTCGAGGACTTCGCGGTGATCGAAGAGACTTACCGCGAAATCCTGGAAGACAAACTCAACGTGGACGCGATCGAGGACGTGCTCGGCGCGATCGGTGACGGCGAAATCAGTGTCGTCCATCACCGCGTCGACTCGCCGACCCCTCGGGCGTTCGGGCTGGCGACGCTGATGGCCAGCGACGTCGTCCTGGCGGAGGACGAGTCGGCCGTCCTGAAAGAGTTCCACGAACGCGTTCAGGAGGCGATCGACGACGAGTCACTCCAGGAGGTTTCCGTCACTGACTGATCTCGAGTCCCGAGAGTACGCCGCCCTACGCCTCGACGCCGTCGATCCACTCGTCGGCCCACGCTTCGAGTTCGTCGAAGACCGGACACAGCGCCTGGCCCCGCTCGGTCAGTGAATAGTAGGTCGCGATGGGTTTCTCCTCGACGCGGCGGTCGACGAGTTCGGCCTCCTCCAGGTCGTCGAGGACCCGGGAGAGCGTCCGTGAGCTTGCACCCGTCGAGCGCTTGAGTTCGTTGAATCGCTGCTCGCCGTCGACCAGTTCGTGCAGGACGACGAGTCGCCACTCCGACCCGATCGTCTCGACGGCCTCGACAACCGGACAGGCCGCCGCGTTCTGTTCCTCGACCGTCTGCTCGTCGGCAACTGTCGTCGGTGACATCGGTGTTACTTGATCACATTCTTATCGCCGAATTCATAAGTAGGTTCGGATTCGAACTACCTAACGCAATGATACCAGATTGTGGATGCGAACTCGATCGCCAGCAGAACGTGACTGCCGCCCGAGAGGTGAGCGCCTGATGGCGTTCACCGGAACCGAGGGACTTCTCCTCCTCGCCGGGCGGATCCTGTTCGGCATCGTCCTGGCGTTCATGGGGCTCAACCACTTCATGCAGCGCGAGCAGATGACGGGCTACGCCGAATACAAGGGGCTCCCCGCACCGGGGTTCTCCGTGGTCGCGTCGGGTGCTGTCCTGATCGCGGGGGGACTCGCCGTCGTCGCCGGTGTCTACCCGGTCGTCGGCGCGGTCGCACTCGCAGGGTTCCTCCTGATCTCGGCCGTCACGATGCACGACTTCTGGGCCGTTCCCGAGGACGACCAGCAGGACGAGATGACGGCGTTCCTGAAGAACCTGGTGATGGCCGGCGGCGCGCTCGTCGTCGCGGCCGCCGGAACCCAGTCGTGGGCCTACAGCGTCGGCATCGGTCTGTTCTAACCGGCGAAACGTTTCCGCGGCAAATCAGTTACTGTCGACCGACAGCGGCGGCAGTCCCGCCTCGATCTCCTCGCGGCGATCCTCGAACCACTCGGGGAGGACGAGGCGTTCGCCGAGCGAATCGAGGGCCTCGTCGACAGTGTAGCCCGGCTCGGCCGTGGCGTACTCGAAGAGCACGCCACCCGGTGTCCGGGTGTACACCGACTCGAACCACTTCCGATCGACGATCTCTGTCGGGCGGAGCCCGAGGGTCTGGAGTTGCTCCCGCCACTCGGGCTGCTCGTCGCTCGTGACCCGGAAGGCGACGTGGTGGACGGTCCCCGCCCCCGGCTGACCGCGCCCCCGGTCGGGTTCGGCGATCAGATCGACGACGGCCCCGATATCGCCGCTCGCCTCGTAGCGGGTTCGATCGCCCGCGCTGCCCGCCTCCTCGTAGCCCATCTCCTCGAGTACTCTGACCGTGCTGTCGGTGTCCTCGAGCGAGAGGGTGACGCCGTAGAACCCGCGGATCGCCCGCTCGGGGGGGACCGGTCCGGCGGGCGGATCGCCCGCCGGCGCGCCCTCGACACCGACGAGTTCAAGCGGGAGGCCGTCGGGATCGCGCAACGGGATCACGGTCTCGCCGAACCGTTCTCGTGGCTCGTCCACGTCGACGCCTGCTCCCTCGAGTCGGTCGAGCCAGTACTCGACGGCGTCGGCCGGGATCGTGAACCCCGTGGTGCTTACCTGTCCGGTCCCGACCTGGCCGGGTCGCGCTCCCGGGTAGGGGAAGAACGTCATGCTGGTTCCCGGCGAGCCCGCGCGGTCGCCGTAGAAGAGGTGATAGACGGAGGTGTCGTCCTGGTTGACGCTACGTTTGACCAGCCGGAGGCCCAGCGTCTCCGTGTAGAAGTCGTAATTCTCCTGTGGGCCGCTCGCGATCGCCGTGACGTGGTGGATTCCGGGAATGTCTGTCGGCATGTCCGAAAATAGGAGTCCCTGCCAGATAGCCGTTCGGTCACCGGCGAAGCCGGCTCCGGATCGCCGACCACAACGTCGTTGGGATCGGTCCCGGTGCCGTCAGCGACTGATCGGCAACGCCGGCGATGCAGGCATCGCGCGGTCTCCGACCGTGGCTGCGATGCCATCGCCGACCGCCCGCGACTGACTCGACTCGGGCTCGACTGGCGTGATGCGTGCGTCGACAGCCACCGGATCGCCGCCCGTCCCGTAGGGCTGATCGGCCCCGATGGTGAACTGCTTGTCACTGTTCCCGTCGAGATACGGCACGGCCACCAGGGTCGTCTGGCGCTGGAGGGTCTCGTCGAGTCGAACGCGGACGTTCGTGTGCTCGCCCGGCGGCAGGTAGCCGGTGTGACCCACGATCGCCCCGTCGGCCGTCCGGTCGTGGATCACCAGGAATCCGCCTTCCGACGTCGAGACCGAGTCGATCGTGACGCCGTCGCCGAGGGCCTCCTGATCCTGCATGGTCAGTGACGCGACCGGCGAGGTCACGAGGAGGATCGCAACGTACGCGATCGCGAGCAATATCGCGGCGTGTTTCGCGCCGTCCTTGAGCGTTCCCTCGCCGAGGAGCCCGGCCACGAATCCCGACAACACTGCCTGGATCAGCGCGGCGTGCAGGAAGATCAGCGTGTAGGCGGGCTTGTTGACCTGTCCGAGTCTCGCGAAGGCGGTGACGTCGACGCCCAGGCGGTTGGACTCGGGGACGGGAACGTTATCAGGGAGGCTCGGGACGAGTACCTCCTCGACGGCGAAGATGATGACCAGAAAGACCAGAAACGAGACGTAGATCACGACCAGGTAGGTGAACATCTGCTGGCGGCGCTCCCGACGGAGTTCGAGGTCCGAACGAGCCTGTGCGGAGGCGATCCGCAGGACAGGTCCGAGGCGACCGCTCGCCCGCATCGCGTGGGTGAGCAACGTGACGACCCGGGCGATCGAAGCTGTTCGGACTCGCCGGCCGAACCGACGCAGGGCGTCGGCGGCGTTCGCTCCCATCGAAACGTCCGTCCAGATGCGATTTACCTCGTCGGTCAGGACGCCGAGATCCGAATCCCGGACCCGGTCGAGACTCTCGACGAAGGACATCCCGGCCTCGTTGAGGCTCGCCAGCCGTTCGAGCAACTCCGGCGTCGCGGCCTCGATGCGGTCGATCCGCCGGGAGTAGATCTCCCGGACGATGGCGAACGTACCGATCACGAACAGAGAGACCTGAATGATCAAATCATCAGCCAGTCGGAGGTTGAACCCGTACTCCGTGATCGTTCCAGGCGCACGAACGGCCAGCCACAGGAGCGCAATCGGGACCGTGAGATAGAAGATCCGCGTCGGGTTCCAGATGATCGTCTGGATCGGGCGACGGAGGACGCGCTTGAACCGACTGATCCGGTCGTACAACTGGAGCTGTGACCGGCCGGCCGACAGCCGCGGGAGGTGACCGCCGTCGGCGGTCGCCGTCGGTGTCTCGGGAGCGATCGTATCCGGCGTCTCGCCTTCCAGGGCCGCGACGCCACTCTCCCGGGCGACGCCGAGTTCCTCGAGTTTCTGCACCAGGAAGACGACGAACAACGCGTTCGACAGCGGAATGATGAGGTACGTGAGCAACTGGAGGAAGGGGAGCGTATCGGTCACCGTCAACCCGAACACCAGCAGGATCGTCAACAGGAAGAGGATGCCGGCGACCAGCGTCGTGACGTAGGCTTCGGCGATAGTCGCGAGCAGTTCGAGCACTTCCTCCTGGCGTTGCTCGGCCTCCTCCTGGAGGCGGTCGTACTGGTCTTCCAGAAACTGGGGGATCTGCTGGCCGCTGGCGAGGACGCTCGCGAGGTTCTCGCCGAACGTCCGGAACGTGTCGCTGGGACTGCGGTGGGCCGCCCGCCTGATCGCCGAGATCATGTCCGTCCCGAAGAGGTCCATCTCCCGGACGGCGACGCTCATCTCGTCGGCCGCGTCGCCGTAGATCTCCCGGTTACGCCCGAGCGTTCGCATGACATCAGGGAAGGCAAGGCCTCCACGGGAGAGCGCATAAATAAACGCGACCGTCCGGGGGAGCGCTTCGTTGATTCCCCGACGGCGAACTTCGGCGTCACCTGCCGGGAGTTGCCAGCGAGCAACGTAGGTCACAACTGCGGAAAGCCCGCCGATCACGACCCCACCGACGGTAAGGACGAGGAACACCTGGTCAGGCGGGAGGACGATTTCGAGGTTCCGATTGCCCAGGACGTCGCCCATGACCGACGGGAGGTCGGCGAGGACGGCGGCGATGGTCGGGATCACGATCAGGGCTCCGCCGACGACGTAGACGCCGATCATCCCGCCAATGAGTGCTGTGAGTGCGGTGTAGAGGTGCGTCTTGGCCGCGTACACCCGGTAGGTCGTCTCGACGTACGCGGACGCGAGCAGGCGCTCGCGGGCCGGTGACTCACCGATGTGCTGGCTGAAATACTGGCGAGCGATCCGGGTGAACACCCTGTCGAGACGCGGGCTGAAGCGGGTCAGCGCGAGCGCTCCGGCGAGCGCGAGTGCGGCGACCAGTGGCAGGTATCCCGTGAGGCTCATGTCTCCGTGGTGGATTCGCCCTCGATTCGCGACATGACGGCGTCCTTATCGGCGTAGTATCGATTAACGAACGACGTAAACCGGCGGTAGTCCGAGACGCCCTCCGCCTGGAGATGGGCGAGAAAGCGCTCTCGATCGTCGAGTTCACGGAGGAGTTCGGACTGACTCCAGCCGCGTTCCTCGCGGATCCCTTCGAGCAACGAGGAGTCCCGTTGGGCGTAGCTGTCCGTGTTTGACTGCCACTCGTAGGCGTTGGCGTAGTCGAGTTCGCCCGTCCGCTGATCGATACCCTCGATCTCCGCCAGCGTCTTCGCCCGACGCACGCGCTCGTCGCCCTGGCGGGTCAACACCTGGACGGCCAGGACGTCCAGGCTCTGGACCATCGGTCGCGGGACGTTGATCGGCTCGTTCTCTAAGCGATTGATGACCGTCTGGACCGAGTCGGCATGCATCGTCGAGAACGTCGTGTGACCGGTGTTCATCGCCTGGAACAGCGTGATCGCCTCCTCGCCGCGCACCTCACCGACCACGATGTACTCCGGGCGATGGCGCAGGGCCGACCGCAGGAGGTCGTACATTGAGATGTCGTCCTCGTCGAAGCGCTCGCGCGTCACCGACGACAACCAGTTGTCGTGATACAGCGAGAGTTCGCGGGTGTCTTCGATGGTGAGAACCTTCGCTCGCGGCGGGATAAACATCGAGACGGCGTTCATCGAAGTCGTCTTCCCGGCCGCGGTCCCGCCGGCGAACAGCAGTGACTTGTTGTGCTCGATGGCGAGCCAGAGATACGCGAGCATCTCCTTGCTGAAGGTGCCGTACTCGAGCAGGTCGATCGGTGTGAACGGGTCCTCGGCGTACTTCCGAATCGTAAAGGCCGACCCGCGTGGCGTCACTTCAGTCCCAAGAGCGAGTTCGATCCGTGAACCGTCGGGCAGTGTCGTCGAGACGACGGGATCGGCAACCGAGATGTGTCGACCCGAGCGCTGGGCAAGTTGAACGACGACGTTCTCGAGTTCGGCGGCGTCGTAGGTCAGGTTCGTCTCGATGTCGGTATAGCCGTCGTGATAGATGAAGATCGGCAATCCCGCCCCGTCACACGAGATGTCCTCGATCGCAGGGTCGTGCATCAGTGGATCGATCTTGCCGTAGCCCTGAAACTCCCTGAAGAGGTAATAGAAGAGCCGATGGACCGTCTCGATCCGGACGTCGACGCCGTACTCCTCTAAGCGCTCCCGAAGTTCCGAGAGCAACGCGCCTTCCGGGTCTTCGTCGACGTTCGCCCGATACAACAGCGGATCGCGGACGTCCTCGAACAGCCGATCCAAGAGATCGCGCTCGAAGTCGTCAAGACCGGGTTCGACGACGTGATAGCGGTGTTCGTCCTGCTCCGGGTCGTAATTGATCGACGCGAACGCGTAGGGCGCGTTCAGCCAGTAGCGTTCGATCTCGTTCATCCCGGGAAGTCCGCCGAAGTTCGTCAAGTGTTCGTGTCGGAGCGGGTCGTAATTCTCGACGACGACGTGCGATCCTGCAAGGGAACGCTTGACGCGAACGAGCCAGTCCTTTGCCGCGCCGAGTGGCCCGCGGTCGGCGACCTCGTCACCTGTCCGTGTGGCTGTCCCGACATTTGCGTTGCCTCCCCCGTCGCGTGGGCGATCTGGTTCTGACATCGTACTTTCTTCGCGACGCGTCCGACGTCGTTGCTTATGCCGAATTGCGAGTCCAGGTACTTAAATTCGGACGCCACGCGCCCGTCATGACGATCGGCGTCGACAGTCACCAGCGCACCAGCCGGCGGGCAGATGCCGCCAGAAAGACGAGTGCCAAACGGCCGAACCTGTCGCCGCCGTCACCTTCATGCTATAGTAACACATACCACTACATATCGGATGAAGCGCGAACACTTCAGCGTGACTGCGATCCCGGCCGGCAATACGCCCGACGCCCCCGACGTTCCGACGCTGCGGGTCGACTACAGCGGGAGTGTGGCCGTCCTTCGCGACCGACTGACCGACGGGGACGGTGCAACGCTCGAGAGCGCGGACGTCGACGTGGCGTTTCGCAAACGTGAGGGAGAGACGGGCGTGGTGAGCATCGCCAAGCGCCTTACCGGGGCGTTCATCGTTGAACTCGACGCCGAAACCACGGCCGTACAGCGCGTCGTCGACGTCGCCGAGGCCGACGACGGTCGCTACCGGGTCGAGATCGTGACCGGCGACGACCGCGTTCGCTTCGAGAAACAGACACTGCTGGTCTATGATACCACCGGACAGTTACTTCGCTCCAGTAGCCTCATCCCGGGCAGCGTCGAGTTGTAACCGTCCACCCGTGGACCCGAGACATTCTTGTCGGCTCGCGCCTTCCGCTCACCCATGATCCGAATCGTACCCCCGAACGAACGCGAATGCGAGCGGTGTGGACGCATGGAGGTCTGGGACGACGACCGCGGCGTCTGGGCCGCATCCGACGAGGAGACCGGCAGCCCGCATTGTCTCCACGAGTGGGACATCAACGGTAATTACAGCCCCGTCGAAGAGATCTAAGCGCGCCCCGAGGCGTCTCGGCGAGCGTGAGACGGGCGATCGATCGCCGGCACACCCGTTCGTCGCCGTCGATCGACCCAGACCGGGACGCCTGCACTGATTTCGCCCTACAACGCCGGAATGAGTCCCTGCTCGAAGATGCCGACAGTCGTCAGCAACCCGATTGCGAGCGTCGTCACCGTGATGGCGATCGCTGGTGGGTCGACGTGCGTATCCGCGTGGGCGTAAAGGAGCCGCCCGCCGAGTTCGGCGATCAGTGCGCTCGCGATACCGAAGCCGACACCGAGAGCGAGCGCCACTTCGATTCCGTGGGCTGGCATCGACAATGCGGCGATACCGGCCGGGAACGCGATGTGGTGGACGATCGGCAACCGATCGACCCCGGCGACCGTAATGGCGAGCGTGACCATCGCGATACCGAACGCGAGGTAGTACCGCTGGGTCACGTAGGTCACGTAGGCAGCGAAGACACCGACGACAACACCGAGAAGTGCCTGCTGGAGCCACCGGTGTTGCTGTGGGGCCCACGGTTCGACGGCCAGTCGAGTTCCCTCGCCCTCCTCTGTCCCATCCAACGCCGTCCGGATCTCCCCGCGCTCGGAGGGAGACACGTCGAGGAGGCCGTCCCGAATGAACCCGACCAGCGGGTATCCGAATGCGATTCTGGCGAGCAAGCCCGAGACGACGACGCTCGCCATGACTGGATCGACCGGGAGCCCAAGCGTCCGCGAGAGTGCAGCCAGCCAATACCCGATCACGCCGAACGCGCCGCCGGCGAGCAGCGCGTCGACCTGCGCGCCGTTCGGCGTGAAGACGTCTTTCGCCCGGTGGTACGCGAACGAATCGGCGTCCTCGTGTCGCCCGAGATAGGCTGCCGCCGCGACGCCGCCGGCGAAGGCGACGTGGGGGCCAAGCGCCGGGCCGTATCCGACCAGCGACGTCAGTCCGAGCGCCGCGGGGCTCCCTGTCGCGGCCCCCGACGCAGCATTGGCAACCTCGCCGACGACGAGCGCGAGCCCAGAGAGGGAAAGCGCGGCCATCCCGCCGACGGCAGCCCCGATCGCGCCGCCCGCAAACGCCACGACCAGTATCTCGATCGCGAAATACCCCGTGTCAGCGACCATGTTCCCACGCTCCTGTCTGTCGATCCCCGGATCGGGGGGCGCTGTCTCGATTCATCCGTGAATACCCCTGTCTCGGCGGGCGTAGTTAGTTGTACTGTTGGCGTCTCGAAAGCAAAGCGGCCCGGCACTCAGGCCTCGATCGGATCGTCCCCGTCGAGCAGTGCCCGATAGACCGAGACGAGTTCCTCGCCGACGCGATCCAGACTGTGTTGTTCAGCCGTCTCGCGAGCGTTCTCGCCCAGCCGCTCGCGGAGTTCGGGGTTCTCGGCGAGGCGTTCGACCGCCTCGCGGAACTCCGCGTCAGTCTCGGCTTTCAGACAGTCCTCGCCGTCGGTGAAGAACTCCTCGAAGACCGGAATGTCCCGGATGACGACGGCCTTCCCGGCGGCCATCGCCTCGAGGACTGCGATGCCCTGGTTCTCGGTTTTGGTGGGGAACAGGTAGATGTCGCCCGCGCCGTAGGCTTCCCGAATGTCCTCGACCCAGCCGGTGAAAGTGACGTTCTCCGGTGGGTTCTGCGTCCAGCGTTTGACCGTCTTCGAGGCCAGCGGGCTCGTGCTGTAGGGACCGAACCACGCGAAGTCGTAGGGGGTTTGCTGGGCGACCCGGCAGAACGTGGTGAGTCCCTTGCGCTCGAAGACCTGCCCGACGGCGAAGACGACGACGCCGTCGAGGTCGTGTTTCTCCCTGGCGGAGGCCTGGAACTTCTCGTAGCCGTCGAGTGCGTCGAGGTCGACGCCGTTGGTCATCGGTCGGATCGGGGCCGAGACGGGATAGGACTCGAGCACCCGGCGGGTGTATTCACTGGGACAGAGCACGAGGTCAGCCTGCGAATAGAACCACCGGAGATAGCGACCGAGCGGCTTCGAGATCTGGTTCGACCCCCGAAAGCTCTCCTGGAAGTCCTCGCGAGTGACGTGAGAGTGCAGGATGAGGGGGATATCCTGGCGCTTTGCGTGCCTGGCGACGGCGATCGACCCGGGGCCGATGAGGTTACAGTGAGCCACGTCGAAGTCGGTCCATACCGAATCGGTGCCGAGATTCGAGAGGCTGGCAGTCAGCGGGTTTCGACCGTCCCAGGGCGACGTTTCCACCTCGACGCCTCGCCCGGCCAGCGCCCTCCGCTGGTGACTGGCCGCCGTGGTGATCCCGGAAGAACCGAGATACCGCTCGAAATCGAGATAGTTGAGGACGCGCATACGCTCTGGCAGGCCCAGCGTGGGGAAAACGCTACCGACTCGGATCCCGTCGGCGCGAGCTGTCAGTACGACAGCGACTCCGTGTACCGATCCAACAGGAGGACCGCGAGCGCACCGACGCCGCCAGCCGCGAGCGTCGCGACCGTCGTCCCCGGCGTCCAGGCAGCGGTGTTGTCGAGAACCTCGATGGCGGGCAACCGGAGCGCCCCGACCATCAAACTCACGAGGAAGGTCAACGTCGCCGCCCGGTAGGTCGCGAGCGCCCACTGGACGACCCGGGCGAACGCGAGCAAGCCGAGAATCGCGCCGACCCCGAACGTCAGGACAGTCGTCCCGAGGTCGAATACGTCGGCGAGCGTCGCGTCACCGACCGCGAGGCCGACCAACCGGTCGACGAACCGTTTGAGGACCGTCGTCAGGTGGTCGTATTGGCCGAGGAGGACGAGGAAGAACGCCCCCGAGACGCCCGGCAAGATCATCGCGGTGATCGCGATAGCCCCCGCCACGAAGACGAACGGCAACGCGTGGG
This sequence comes from Halorhabdus tiamatea SARL4B, assembly GCF_000470655.1. NCBI lineage: Archaea > Methanobacteriati > Methanobacteriota > Halobacteria > Halobacteriales > Haloarculaceae > Halorhabdus > Halorhabdus tiamatea. The sequence continues at coordinate 2,727,208 of NC_021921.1, read as the reverse complement.
AGGCTTCCGAACCAGCCGAAACGCCCGAGACGAGAAAGGCGAGCGCGAACCCGATGACCGCGGCGGCGATCCGCCCGGGCGTGGCGACCGAGACGTGTTCGTAGAGGACGACCGCCGACGCGGCGATCAACCCGAAGAAGAACGCGAACGTAAGCGCTCGTGCGTCGGCGAGTGCCGCGTGCATCACCCGCGAGACGACCACGATCGCCGTCGCGACACCGGACCCGAGAACGACCAGGAACGGGACATCCATCGCGAGCAAGCGGCTGACCAGCGCCTGTCGGCCGTTTGCGTGATGCACCCGGAGGAGGTGTCTGGCGGCCCGGGGATCGAGTGTCGCAATGGCGCTGATCAACCGCTCGTAGATGCCGGTGATGAGCGCGATCGTCCCGCCGGAGACGCCAGGGACCGAGTCGGCCGTCCCCATCGCAACCCCCTTGAGGTAGATCACCACCCAGGCGCGAACGTCGAGAGCCGAGGGTGACTGTTCCGTAGACACGATTTAGTAGCCGGTGGGAGCTGCGCGAGCGATCGGTGCGTCGCCGACGGCGATTGCAGGCGCGAGCGATTCGGTCGTGTTCTCGTCCGTTTCGCCGGTCGATCCACCGTCCGTGTCGCTCGTCTCGGTGCCGTCTGTCGTGTTCTCGCCCGTCTCGTTCGTCGAATCGTCCGAGGAATTGAGATCCTGTTCGAAGAGGACGGACTCGGTCAGGTTGACTTCCACGACCGACTCGTCGGTCCCGACGACTTGCTCGTCGGAGACGTCCGCGGTGTCGGTGTAGGCAGTCACCGTCACGCTCTCGTTCGTCGAGTGGGTCGTCGACGGTGTTCGGAACTCGTAGGACCCGTTCGCTCGCACGCTGACGTTCGTGTAGCCGTCTTCGGTACTCACCGCGTCGTAGTCCGTCGTCGAGTACGGTAGCGTCATCGTGAACTCGCCGTCAGCGTCAGTCTGGGCGTGCTGGCGGTAGGTGAACGTCCCGTTGGCGTTGGGCATCTCCATCTCGACGGAGGCTGTGACGTTCGTATTGGCCGGGCCAGTTCCTTCGACGGTCGCGCCAGGGACCCGCTCGAAGGTCTTCGTCCAGGCGCTGTTGGGTTCGGAGAACGTCCCGCCCAGCAGATCCCGGACGCCCACGCCAGACTGATACTGCACCTGCTGATTCTGGGCGTTCTGTTGGGCGAACCACAGCAGGCCGGGCTGGCTCGCCGTGAACGAGTTCTGGCTCTGGTTGCTCACGTGGACCAGCCGGTAGTGTTCAAGTGCGGGCACCTCCTCGGCCGGAATCTTCCCGAGCCCACCGATCTGAGCGGTTCCGTCCTCGGCGACGTAGGCTTCTGCGGCCGTGCGGTTGTCGAACCATCGCAGCGCCTGGGCCGACCCGTTCTCGTTTCTCGCCGGGACGTTCCAGGTCGTTTCAGTCCCGTCGGAAAGCGTCACCGGGGTCTCCTCCCAGTCGACGACCGGAATCCGCCCCTGAGTACTGACGCCCGGCACGTTCTCCGGTGAGGCAGCGCTCCCGTGATACCGGTACAGCCGGGCTGACATCGACTCGTAGTAAGCCTGTTTCTGGACGGTGTAATACTGGCTGGTGATCGAGGACTGCTCCTCGGTCGAGACGAGTCCGCGAACCTTGCGGTAGTACGTCGACTCAGAGACGGTATCGAGGAAGTTCGGCGGCGCGAAGTACTTCCCGCCGAAAGCGCCGTTGGCAGTCGCCATCTTCCAGTCGATCATCGCGTAGCGCGTCTGGGCGTCGGTCTCGTTTTCGCTCACCACGTCGAGGGCACCAGCCGCCTCCGACTCGTTTTGAGCGATCAAGAACCTGGCTGCTTTGTCGGCGTTGCCCTGGAACGGGTTGGCTACGGGGATGCGTTCGCCTTCCTGGGTGATCCAGTGACCGTAGTCCCACCACGACATCACGCCGTAGGCACCGTCGGGATACTCGTAGTCGTCGGTCCGCTCGTAGGTGCCATAGAAGTCGAGGTCTTCGGCGTTGCCGGCCCCGCCGTAGTTGCCCACGGCGGGCGTGTTCTCGCTCATCCACTCGAGGCTACTCTCCCAGCCGGAGACGCCACCAGGACCGTTCTGTCCGGAGACGTCGATGGCGGTCGGATAGACGACGACCATCGGCAGGACGACGGCGACGACCACGCTGAGGATCGTCAGGACCTGATAGGTCTCGAGGTCGCTGCTGTCAGCAGCCGAGCGGAGATACCCGAACAGCCAGGTGACGACGAGGGCAGTCAGCGTCGCGGTCGGAACGGTGAGGTAGTAGGCGAATCGCTGCTGGGTGAACGTCGCCGCGACCATGAACACGAACCAGAGGGCGACAAAGAGCAACTCCGGCTTGAGTTCGTCGCTGAGGTACTGGTGAGCGATGGCAATGCCGACCCCAGCGACCGCGACAAATGGCGCGGCCCCGAACCACTGCCAGAGTGGATCGATCGTCGTCAGAGGCTGAACTTCGCCGACCGTACTGGCCGAGGCGGTCGGGTTGACGGTGAAGCCGACGAACCGGAGCAACTGATCGAAGAAGTACCAGAACAGGTCCGGCAGCAGTACGGCGAGCAGGACGGCACCGACGACGAGTCCACCGAAGACCGTCGCGGGGTACTGCCAGCTCGCAAGATGACGTCGGTCCCATTCACGTGCGAGCCAGGCCAATCCGAGTGACCACGCGACGCCAGCGAATGCGAGTGCCGGCTGGGCCAGCGATAGCTGGACCATGTTGAGGTCGAACGAAGTGATCGAGACCAGCGAGAGGACACCGGCCACGGAGAAGATCGTCGCTGTCGCGATCCCGACGTGTTCGGGACTCTCGCCGCGGAGGTAGGCGACCGGCAGTTGAATGGTCACGTAGACTCCCAGGATCCCGATGAGGAGGATCGCCGGCGGCCACGTCCAGAGATACAGTCCGAGGCCAGCGCCGGCCAGCGTCGCCCATCCCAGCGGGCGACGAAGCGCCGCCCAGTCGCGGTCGACGAACAGCTCGTAGACTGGTTTTTCCTCCTGTGCCACCCGAACGGCGATCAAAATTCCGAGGACGGCGAGGGCCTGAAACAGCGCCTCGACGACCTGGTGGTCCGCGAACCCGACGAGGCTCCGCTGGAGGAGTTCCCCGGCCGACAGCGCGAGGACGAGCGCGGCGATCACCCCACCGAGTCGACCGCCCATCCGCTTGCCGAGGTAGTACGTCGGCACGACGATCGCCGCACCGAAGACGACCGGGGAGAACAGCGCGACGAGACGGACCAATTCGTCACTCGGGCTTCCGAGGCCGATGACGAGCGCCGCTGTCGCGACCAACTGATCCATGAACGTCCCGAACTGGCCGACGAACGTTCCGGTGGGGAACTCCGTCCAGGGATCGAACGGCATCGTCGAGGGCCAGTGTGAGACCGTATAGGAGATCTGGCGCAGGTGATACCACGGGTCGTTCCCACTGAAAAGGACCTTCCCGTCGACGAGGAATCGACCCCACGTTCGGGCTCGCAGCCAGACCATGAACCCGAACAGGCCGGCGACGATCAGGACGTGGTACCACGCCGACAACCACTCGATGACGTCGTTGACAGGCGAATCATCGCTAACGTAGTCATTCAGCCCACTCATATGTCGGGAACCCTCCGAACACTCATTAGGCAAGGAAACTGCCAACTCGCGCATAAGCCTTGTGAAGTTCCCGATGGCCGCTTGCCACCCAGAATCGGCCCTGGAAGCCGTATAGGGACAAACGAGACGGTTCAGGACACCGCTTCGTGTTCGTCGACAGCCGCGACAGGCACTTCAGACAACCGCGTCCCGCAGTCCGAACACGAGACAGTGACAACCTCGTACTCACGACAACAAGACGTCGCGGAATCCAAGCTGGAGACTGCCTCGCCCGCACACGCGGGACAGGCGTCGATGTATCGTCGCAGCTGGGCGAGGACCTGTCCGCGCTCTGCTGTCTCCAGTTCGCCCCACCCGTCGTATCGGCTGGCGAGCACGCGGCCGGCCCCGAGGTCCGCGAGCAGCGCTGCTCGCGAGACCCATCGGCCGAACGGACGGCCATCGAGCGTGAGTATCACGTGATTGCCCCTCTCGTCGATCTGGACTGCACCGTCAACGTCGAAGACATCCACGACAGTCGTTTCGACGGAAGCGAGGTCCTCGATCGCAGCCTGCCACTCGTCCGCGAAGGTGTCCTCGAGGGTGCCGTAGGCCGTGCGTTCGCCGAATCGAACGGCGTTTGCCCCAGCGAGGGGCCGTTCCGTGTCGATCCCAGATTCGCTGCGCGTCCCATCGACTACGAACGGCTCCTTGCCGAAGGCACGGAGTACCCACGGCGGGAAGTACCGCGCCGAGAGCGTCGGTGTACCGGGGAGCAGATAGCCACGGAGCCAGATCTGGACGCCGGCGATCGCGATTACGCCGATCGCGACTGTCGCTGCGAGAGTCGGGCGAGTGTTCAGGCCCACCAAGAGCGTAAACGTCGTGTTTCCGATCACGACAGCGATGACACTGTTGACAACGGTACACGGCAGACATCGGTTCGCACCGGTGTATTCGGGTCGTCGGTAGCGCTCGAGAGGGAGCCAGCCCATTCGTATATTGCCTTCGCAGTGAGTGATCTGACCTGGGCTCAGATAGATTTGACGGGACGACCCACCGATGGCATCAACGAGTTTTGATGTCGTCTTCGTCCTTGATGATGCGCGTCTCGGCCCCGCCGCTGGAAACCTCGTTTGCGAGTTCGTAGAAGTCGTTCTGGAGGCCGGCGGGGAAGGTGAGCACGCCGACCCACGAGCCGTCGCTTTGCCACTCTTCGCTCTCTAAGTCCCCGAACTCCCGGATCTTCGCCTGTCCGCTCCCGGCGTAATCGGGTGGCAGTTGGACCGCGACGGTGACCTCGTCGAAGCGGATCGGAATTACCGGCCTGAGGGCGTCGAGTGCGTCGTCGACCTGGTTCTCGACAGGTTCCATCGGATCGACCTGGAACCCGGCTTCTTCCAGGGCGGACTCGATCCGGTCCGGCGGGTGAGGCGCGTCGTCCATCTGTGGATTGACCGCGTTGCGGGTGATGCGCTGGACGAGTTCGCGGTGTTTGCGCTCCTGCATCTCCCGGCGCTGGTCGGCCGTGATCTGGATCTCCCCCCGTTCGATGACCTCGGGAATGATTTCCAGGGGCTCGGTCGTTTCAAAGACCTCTTCGAGGGCATTCTCCGGCGGTCGGTCACCACGTGAGGCGTTCTCGAAGACGTCCTCGGCGGCGATGACGTCCTCGAGCTCACCCTCGAAGTCACCGCGTTTCATCGCGAGCGCGGCGTCGGGATCGACCAGCACCTCGAAGCGTTCGCCGTGTGTTTCCAGACGGGCCGTGACAGCCTCGTCAAGCGATATCATGTGTTACTCCTACTTGGGGCCGACTAAAAGGTGTTTCCGAACGCACGCAAGCCGAGAGATACCGGCCGCCCAGACTTACTGCCAGGTACGTCCCGCAATTCGAGAACCGCCGCTTTGGCCCACCCATTCGCGAATCCGTGTCGGATGCTCTCGGGGTCGCACGAATTCGAAACCTCCCTTTCAGCCGATCAGTCGTCGACCGAATCGTCGCTGTCCTCGTCCGCTTCCGGGGGTGTGCCCCCGTCTTCCGTCGGGCCTGCTTCGTCGTCTTCCGTCGAATCATCCTCGTCGTCTGTGGCGAGCAGCTCCAGATCGCTGAGGTACGCCTCTGTCTCGGCGTCGGTGAACTTGTGGAATTGGGCGCCCTCGACGGCAATCGTTGCGAGTCCGACACCCTCGGGCGTCAGCCCCCCTTCGGCGACTGACTCCAGTGCCTCGAGTGCCAACTCGACGCCGGCCTCTAGCGTCATCTCCTCGTCGTAATTGGCTTCGAGATACTCCCGGATCGCACCCCGATCAGCTCCGATGGCGAGTGCCTTCCACTCGTAGGGCGTTCCGGAGGGATCGGTCTCGTACAGATAGGGTTGCCCGTCGCTGACGCCGGCGATCATCAGCGCGACGCCGAACGGACGAGCGCCACCGATCTGGGTGTACTGCTGGACGTGGTCGGTGACCGCCTTCGTAAGCGTCTCGACACCGATGGCTTCACCGTATCGGAGGCGATTGAGCTGGGCCTGCCGGCGGGCGAAGTCGATGAGCTGGCGGGCGTCGGCGACGTGACCCGCGCTGGCGATTCCAATGTGGTCGTCGGCCTTGTGAAGCTTCTCGACGGAATCACGCACCATGAGCGGGGAGCGAACCTGCTTGTCCACCGCGAGGACGACCCCGTCGGCTGTCCGAATCCCGATGGACGCCGTTCCCCGTTTGACGGCTTCACGGGCGTACTCGACCTGATAGAGTCGCCCGTCGGGTGAGAAGATAGTGATACCGCGATCGTAGGCCTGCTGTTTTTGTCCTTGCATCGTTAGTGAAGATCGCCGTTGGTTGCCCCGACGAACCCGTCATCGACGGCCACGTCGACCCGGCCGCCCCGGGCGACTGCGGATCGATCGGCTCCCTCGAAGGCGACGGTCTGATCCCTGGCTTCCGGTCGGCCGCCTAAATACGTTTCCTCACACGCGCGGACGGTCCCGCTGACGCCCCGGACCCGGAGGCCGACTGGATCGTCGCCGACGGACGCGAGGGTGGCGAGTACCGCCCGGGCGTTCGTCACTTCGTCGCGACGCGTCCGGACGATCGCCGTCCCGGTCGGCCCCGCACGGTCGAAGCGGAGGACCGATAGACCGACCGACGCCGAGCCGACGTCACCCAGGAGGTTCTGGGCCGCGAACCAGAGGTGGCGCTGGAAGGTGCCACGATCGAAGTCGGCGTCCGGCCAGGTTTCGAGTTCGACCGCGAGATACCGCCAGCGCTGGCGGAAGTGCTTCGGGAGGTGCTTCATGGGCTGTCCTCCGCAGGTGGCTTCATCGGGACTCGTTCGGCCACCAGCACGCCGACCTGATCGTGGACGCGCTCGACGGCAGTGAGCGCGAACCCGGCGTCGGTGAAGGCGTCGACCAGCGTCCCGACGGTGGCGGGATCGTCGACGTCGGGCGAATAGAACGGCTCGTCGGGGTCAGGCGTCCCGAAGAACATCACGTCGCCGAGGACGAACCGCGTCGGTTCCAGACTCGCGATGGTCTCGATCGCGTCACGCTTCTCGGCGTCGCTGAGGTGGTGCATGGCGAAGTTCGAGACCACGACGTCCACGTCGGCCCCATCCGGCAGGTTCGGATCGCGAAACCGACCCTCGCCGAACTCGGTGTTGTCCAGGCCACGGTCGGCAGCTTTCCCTCGAGCCTGTTCGCGCATCCCCTCGCTGATGTCGCGGCCGATCACGTGGCCGGCCGCTGGAGCCAGCGCGAGGGCAATCGCGCCGGTGCCTGTCCCGAGATCGAGGACGGTGTCGTCCCCGTCAGGATCGGCATGTTCGATCACCAGGTCGGCACACGCCCGGTACTCGGGCGAGTTGTCGCCGTCGTAGGCGTCGGCCTGCTCGTCGAACCGGGCGGCGTGTTCTTCGAGCGATCGTTTCATGGACTCTCGTTCGGGCGGGCGAGTGAAGTACTCCACGACGTGTTCCCGGTCACGCTGAAAAGAGGGCCGTGGCGTTCGCCGATCGACAGCTTACCACGTGCCGTGGAAGGTATCGAAGCTGAGCGAATCCATCGGTTTCTCGCCGATCGCGATCTCGTACTCGCCGGGCGTGAGCATCGGCTGTTTGAACTGCGGGCCGTCGTCTGTCGTGATCCGGGGGCAGGCGGTGTTGACGTACGCGTCGAGTCCGAAGTTAGTGAGCTTCTGGGGCGTGACGTTGTTCATCGTCAGGAGGTAGGCGTCGTCGTTGTCCTCGACGATCTGGCGTGCGCGTTCGAGGCGGCCTTGGCCGATCTTCGTCGAGTAGATGATTCCCCAGGTTTCGGCGTCCATCGCCCGGTGGATCGCCCCGTAGCGCTGTTTGATCAGCGCCTCGGCGTCAGCGATGTCGACGACGTTGTTGACGGGGTCGGCGATGACGATGTGTTTGTCCGGTTTGTCCATCGCCAGGCCCATCGGATGGAACTTCCCGCCGCCGACGTAGAGGATCTGCTCGGCGTCGACGTCCGCCGACGCGTAATTGCACCCAAGTACCTGACCCTCGTGGGTCAGTCGCTCGTCGCCACGCCGCGTGTGGACCGTATAGCCCCGCGCTTCGAGGAACTCCCGCATCTCTTCGAACTTGTTCATGTGCTGGGCCGTCGTGACGAGGCCGATGTCCTCGTCCACCTCGGGATCGTCGAACTCCGCGAGGGACTCCTCCATGATCGGGAGAACGTCGACGTTCGAGAACAGCGGGACGTAGATGATCTGTTCGGACTCGTTCATCGGGCTGTGGCCGAAGTGGACGAAGACGTCGCTCTGGCGCATCAACTCGATGTCGAGATCACAGGCACCATAGCAGGGTTCCCCCGAGAGCATGACCGCCACGTCCTCGGGAAGCGTCCGTCGGAGGTCGTCGGCGACGGCCGGGCCGCGGCGCTTGAGTCCCTCGGGGAACTGCAGTCCGACGGTGTTGGCGTTTCGCTCCGCGACGGCGTCTCCGATCCGGTCGAGTTCGTAGTCCCACTCGCGGTCGTGTCTGAGCGCCATCCCCGTCGCCGTCAGATCGCCCGGGGTACGCTCGCTCTCCTGACTCATTGCTCGCCGGTAGCGGATCGGTGCGTAAAACGACGGCGTTCCCGGCACAGCTGCCGGTTTTCCGTGGGAACGTCCGGCATGCAGCCACCTCGCCCGCGCCACGAGAGGGGGTCCCAGCCGGGGTCACTCCAGTGCGTCCCGGAGGTCCTCGACGTGGGAATCGACCAGTCGCACGGTCGCGTCGGCGTCGACGTACCCGCGATCGTAGTCCTCGCGGGCGTCGTCGTATTCTTTGAGAAATTCCTCGACAGCGGCTTCGATGTCGCTCATACCCAACCGTTCGGCTCGACGCCTCTCAAGGCTTTGGAAGCAGCTACGTGACGGCATAGGAGACGTCGCTGTCCCGGAGGGCGTCGGTAACCCGACCGACCGCGTCGGTCGTCGCCACGACCACAACCTCGAGGCCCCGACTCGCCGCGTCGGCGGCGACCGCCCCGGCCGCAAAGTGGATCGCCGGCTCACAGTCGATCGCCCGGAGCGCGCCGACGGCCTCGACGCCCGCCGCCGCCACGAGGTCAGCAGTCTCGACCGCGTCTCGGATCGAATCCAGCGGTGGTGTCTCGTCGGATCGAATGGGTGGCACCTGCAGAATGGTGACTTCGCCGGGTTCGAGGTCGATGACGCCTTCGAATCCGGTGACGCCGACGACCTCGCCCGCCTCGGCGTCGGTCGTGGCGACGCCCGTCGCCTCGCCGTCACCCGGTCGCGCCTGGAGGAGGCCGTCGGCGATCGAGAGCGTGACTGTCTGGCCTTCGTTGACGGGCTTGAGGGCGATCGCGGCGTCCTCCTGAACGCTCCCGAGGACGTCCTCGGTCACGTGGTCGGCGAACCGGCGGACGTCCGTCGCCGCGGAGAACAGCCAGTCGACGCCCTCATTGGTGACCCGGTAGCGCGAACGGCCCTCTTTCTCGACGAAGCCATCCTCGACCAATTCGCGGATGTACTCGCTGACGGCCTGGCTCGTGACGCCGACGGCGTCGGCGATCTCACCCTGGCTCACCGCTGGCTGGCGTTCGGCGATCTCGACGAGGATCCGAAAGCGGGTCGCCGTCCGCTTGTTGTCGAGGACGTCGATCATGTCGGGAACCTGGGGGCGCTGAGTAAAAAACCCCCAGTTGTAGCCCGGGGACGTGTCCCTTTCGGCTCGATCGACTCCCGACGACACCCTTACGCCCGTGGGTCGTCGATGGCGTAGTGATGGAACCGACGTTTCGGGACCGGGCCGTGATCGTCGGCGAGACGCTCGTCGTCGCAGATCTGCACTTCGGCCGGGAGCGATCCTCGAACGTCGAACTGTCGCTCGGCTCGGACGCGTCCATGTGTGATCGAATCGGGACCCTGCTGGACGCACACGACCCCGCGGAGGTCGTGATCGCCGGCGACGCGTTGCACTCGTTCGATTCGCTTCCGCCAGGCGTCGCGAGTGCGTTCGCGGACCTCCGGGCGTCCGTCGCCGACCACGGCGCGGACCTGATCATCACGCCCGGAAACCACGACGTGCTCCTCGACGCTGTCTGGGACGGGGCGACACCCGACAGCTACGCCCTCGCCGACGGTGAGACTGTCGTCCTCCACGGCCACGACCCACCAGCGTCGTCGGCCGAGCGATACCTGATCGGCCACGATCACCCGGCCATCGAGATCGAGGGTCAAAGGCGGCCGTGTTACCTCCATGGCGTCGACGCGTACCGCGGGAGCGACGTCGTCGTGTTGCCGTCGTTCAACGACCTCGTCGCCGGCGTCCGGATCAACCAGATGCGTGCCGCCGACTTTCACTCGCCACTAATCCAGAACGCGAGCGCGTTCCGACCGATTGTCCGTGACGAGAAGGCCGCCGAGACCCTGGAGTTCCCGCCGCTGGGATCGCTCAGGGAGATGCTGTAAGGACGGGACGCCGTCAGCTCCGCACTGTCCCTCTCGGTACCCACCAGCGTTTTGGTCACCGCCGACGAACTCCCCGCTATGGAAGCCGCCGTCATACTACTGCTGGTGAGCCTGTTCGTCCTCAGTGTGTTGCTCGCGTTGACCCGGTGGCTCGTCCCGAAAGCGCTCGCCGAAGAACCGACTGGTCGGGCCGGCGGTCACTGAGTCGGCGACGAGTCAGGGGAGTCACGACGCGTCTGTAACCCGATCAGCGGCGATGCGACCGCTTTCGAGCGCACTCTGGATCGAACTCCAGCGCGTGTAGTCGCCGGCCAGGACGACAGGGCCGTCCGGATCGTCTGGATCGGGTAGCCCCGACTGGAACCCCGGCGGCTGGTCGATCTGGGCGAACGGAACTCGGTCGGTCTGCCGATGTTCGAGGTCTGCGAACGACCGCTCCGGATACCACCGTGAGAGGGTGTCCTTCGTCTCCTCGAACAGTGTCTCGTCGTCGGCCGCGGGCACACCCAGGAACGTCGCGGCGAGCAACTGCTGGCCATCCGGTGCGTACTCGGGCGCGACGGCTGACATCGGCGCGACGTGGTTGGGCCGATCGTCCTCGACGTTCAACAGGAGGCGTTTCCCCGTATCCAGTGGCGTTCCGGACGGCAACGACGCGTAAACGGTAGTACACCCCCGATACTCGGTCGGCGTTTCGACGCCCGTGAGATCGGCGGCCGTCTCGGGATCGGTCGCGACGACGACACTCCCGGCGGTGATCGTCTCGCCGTCGACGGTCACCGAGACCTCTTCGCCGGTCGTCGCTGCCTCGCCGGCCCCAGCAGTCTCGATCGACTCGACAGTCGCGCCCGTCTCGATCCGTGCGCCGGCCTCACGGGCACGACGGGCCAGTTGCTCCGGGATAGCCGCCATCCCGTCGGCCGGGACCGCCGCCGACCCGTCGGCGAGTCTGGCGAACGTGTACTCGAATATCCGCGCGTCCGTCGACAGCGACCGATCGAGCGTGATCCCGCCGTAGAACGGCGCGACGAAGCGCTGACCGAAGGCCCGCGAGAACCCGCGATCGGCCAGTGCGGCCTCGATCGTGCGGTCAGGCCCCGCCGGATCGAAAATATCGGCTTCCTCGCGGCCGGCGAGTTCCCGGCGGAGTCTCAGGATGTGGAGTTTATCGCCAAGGGTGATCTCGCGGTTGAACACCGTCTGCGTGGCGGTCCGGGGGTTCCGGAGTGGATCGGCGATGACGCTACGCTCGCCCGGTCGTGCCAGCGTCGCGCCGGGGGCGAACCGGCGCAGGTCGAGCGCGTCCACGTCGAGTTCGCGCTCGACCGCGGGATAGCTGTCGAAGACGACCTGGAACCCCTGGTCGTAGATAAACCCGTCTTCCCGGTGCGTGTGGACGCGGCCGCCGACGGTCGACTCGCGCTCGAACACCGTTACGTCTAGCCCGTCTTCGGCGAGGTGACGCGCGGCGACCAGCCCGGCGAGGCCGCCGCCCGCGACGAGGACGTCTGTCATGGCCCGGGCTACGGTCGGGAGCGTCAAAAACCCCGGTCGAGCCCCGCGGTTGGGGACAGTCGGCACACGTCTGTGACCGGACCACACTGGTGACCGGACCACACTTTAGCGGGGCGGCCTGACGAACGGACATGCACACCGACGGCGCGCTCGCCGGCTTCGACTGCCCGACGTGCGGGAGAACTCACGCTCCGGACGACGTCGAGACGACCTGTCCCGACTGTGGCGACCCAGTCACGCCCGCGTTCGATCCCGGGGCGCTTGCAAAGGCCCTCGATGCAAGAACGCACGATGCAACCGGAATCGACCGTTTCGCCCCGGCGATCGGATTCGACTCGGATTCGCGGGTCGTCTCGCTCGGTGCAGGCGGACGAACTGTCGTCGACGCACCGTCACTGGCCTCCGAACTCGGCGTCGAGAGCGTCCGGATCGCCGACGAGGGACGCAACCCGACCGGCAGCGCCGTGGATCGAGAACTTGCAGTTGCTGTCTCGGTCGCCGCCGAGCGTGACGCCGAGCGCGTCGTCCTGCCCTCGACGGGCAACGCTGCACGGTCGGCCGCCGCCTACGCCGGTCGTGCCGGCCTCGAATCGCTTGCGTACGTCCCCTCTCGGACGGCGTTCCTCGAGAAGGCGATGACGAACGTCCACGGCGGGGATCTTTCGGTCGTCGAGGGGCGGTACGCCGACGCAGCGGCCGCCTACGACAGTGCCGACACCGAGGGATTCCAGATCGGTCCGGACTCTCCGTTTCGACAACTCGGCGCAGCGACGCTCGCGTGGGATCTGTTCGGCAAGCAGCCGAACTCGCCCGACGCCGTCGTCGTGCCCGTCGGCCATGGGACGCGACTCGCCGGTTTCTTCGCCGGCCTGTCAGCCCTCAAGGAGATGGAGCGACTCGACTCACTGCCCGAACTGTACGCGGCACAGCCGAAGGGATGTGCGCCGATCGTCACTGCCCACGAAGCCGAGGGGGAGATCGAGCCCTGGGACACGCCCGACAGCGTGATCGGCCCCCTCGAAATTCCCGACCCCGCCGTCGGATCGCTCGCGCTCGACGCGCTTGCGGCCAGCGACGGCGATGCCGTCGCCGTGCCGGACGACGACGCGCTCGCGGCCGCCGTCGACGCCAACGCCACGACCGGCGTCGAAGTCAGTGCGACTGGCGGTGTCGCATTAGCAGGGGCAACGACGCTGGCCGAGCAAGGAGCGCTCGGATCGGACGTGTCCGTCCTGGTCGTCGATCCGCTCGCCGCCGCTGCCGAGAGTGACATCCTGCGGAGTCAGTTGATGAGCCGCGGGATCTAGGGTCGAAAGCCGCCCTCAGCCGATATACCGGAGGTCCTCGTCGGGCGTGCTGGGCGCACCCTGTTCCATCTCCTGGATCTTCCGGACGACCTCCTCCATCTCGTCGGCGCGCTCTTCGAGAGAGGCATAATCGACCTCGAACCCGAGGACGTCCTGGAGGATCTCGAGGACCGCCTGGGCGCTCTTGGGATCGACGAGATACCCGGAGGTCTCGCCCATCAGACAGGCGGCCGGCCACTCCCGGCGCTGGCCCATCCCGAGCAGGAGCCCAGAGACGCCGACGATCCCGCCGGCGGGTTCGTTCTCCCGGAAGTCGACGCCGGCTTCCGAGAGCTCTGTCTCCAGGTCCTCGGTCGTGACCGCGCCGATGACGTCGTACTCCTCGATGAGTTCGCCCGTCGGGACGCCGCCCAGCGCGACGAGCCGCTCGACGTCGAAGTCTTCGGCGACGTCGAGGAACGTATCGACCAGGCCGTAGTGGCCGGTGTTGTCCTGGGCCTGATGGTCGCCCGAGAGGACGAGCATGTCCTGGCCGTCCTCGGGCGTCACGGCGTGAAACGTCGCGCTCGCGAGTTCGACGCCGTCCTCGACGCTGACTTGTGGCGGGAAGTGCGTCGAGTAGACGCGCCTGACCGGCGTGCTCTCGAGTTCTTCGAGTAAGTGTTCGGCCGCAAGTTTTCCCACGTGACCCACGCCGGGCAACCCCTCGACCAGCACCGGTTCGTCGAGTTCGACATCGTCGAGAACCTCGACCTCGTAGTCGTCCATACCGCCTACTGCCGGCGTCGTCGTTTAAGAGCGCGTCGATACTCGCCGTAGTGATCTTCGGGCGAAAAGGGAGCCGGAACGGCGTTTTCGGTCGCCGCGCCACACTCGGGGCAGACCTCACCGAGCGTGTACACCGGACGGTCGTGGCGGTCGCGCCACGCCGAACACACCCGGATGTCTGCCTTCATTCCTCGTCGGTGGTGCGCTCGCGGTGGAATTCGGCGGAGCCACCGCAAGACTCGATCGCCGTCGCGGCGCGGTCTGCGCTCGCTTCGAGTTGAGACTCGGCGGTCTTGTAGTCAGGGGCCTGCACCTCGATCCGGTACTCGGGTGCCCCGACGTAGGTGACCGCGAGTTCGATCTCCTCCGGAAGTTCGCCGTTCCCCTCGGCGGCCTGCATCGCCTCCTTGATCGCGTCGACGCCGTCGCTCTCGGGGCAACGAAGGTCGACGTAGCCCGTGACGTTGACGTACGGGACCGAGACGTTCTCGCGTGCCGCCTCGACAATCGCGTCGATCTCGTCGTCAGCGAGGTCAGTCTCCTCGAGTGCGTCCGTCCCGTGGATAGCTGCCTGCTCGAAGCCGTCGTACATCGAGCCGAACCCGGCGATGAGTTCCTCGGCGATGGCGGCATACCGGTCGGCTTCGAGGTCCTCGCCGAAGGCGATGGTCATCCAGTTGTCGGCCTTCTGCTCGTTTTTCCACTCCTGGATGGTGTCCTTGCGCTGGTGGTCGTTGACGTCCTTGATCGAGAGGTCGATCTGCTGGGCGTCCTCGTCGACGTCGAGCACCTTCGCGACGACGGTCTGGCCCTCGTTGACGTGGTCGCGGACGTTCTTGATCCAGCCCGAGGCGACCTCGCTGATGTGGGCCAGCCCGCGCTTGTCCTCGTACTCTAAGAGGTCGACGAAGACGCCGAAGTCCTCGATCTCGTCGACACGTCCGACGACGAGTTCGCCGGGTTCGGGCCAGCCGCTGAACTTCATCGTTGTTCGACCGTCTCGAGTACGTCGCCTTCGATGGTGGCTTTTCCACCGGTCGGTCGGACGAGCGTGTTCCCACAGACGGCACAGACGACTTCACTCGCTGCCTTGCCGAAGACGACCTGTTCGTTCTCACAGTCCGGGCATCGGACGCTGTAGAAGTTCCCCGGCATCGTTACTCCTGGAACTCGATGCGGCCGGCGCGCCATCCCTCGCGAAGGTGGGCGTTCCCACACTCCGAGCAACGGTACGTGAGGTTGGTCTTCTTCGTCGGCTTGTCGCCACCGGGGACCTTCGAGAACTTGCCGTCGTTCCCGATCCCGGACTGGCGCTCGCGCTGGCGACCGTTGACCTTCGTCATCCCGGTCGTCCGTCCCTGTCGGACCCGCTCGACCTCGTGCTCGTGGTGCTCGTTGCAATGCGGACAGTAGGTGTTAAACCGGCGTGGCATCTGCATGGATATCTACCTTGCCGGAGAGTTAGACAGCCCGGCTTAAAACCCGTTTGGTTCCACGCGAGCGCCGGACGTGAGTGTGAAGCAGACACGTGGCGTCGTTGGTCTCCAGGTGCGGACTGCATGCTCCGAAGCGCTTAATGCCGGAATGGTCGAAGTCGACGGCATGAAGCGACTCATCATCCACGGCGACCCCGGCATCCGCAAGGACGCCGTCATCGAGTACGAGGGCGAGGAGTACGTCTGCTTCGGGATCAACCGCCAGGGCGACTGGCACGGCCCCGACCGGCCCCAGCTGTGGTGTACCGTCGGCAGCGAGGACGAACGCGAGGACTTCGAACGCCGGAACTACATCCCGATGCACATGGAGACGCTTTCAGCGGACGCCGAGACGATCACGGTCGTCGAGGCCGCCTGAGCGATCAGTCAGGACGGGAGTGCGTTCTGATCGACGCGATATATCGTCACCTCGTTCCAGGATTCTGCGACCGTCACGGCGTCGATTCGATCTACCGTGATCTCGTCGTAGGCCCCCCGTTCGAGTGGCCCGACGTAAATATACTCGACGCCGTAAGCGGCCAGCAGGCCGCGCTGGACCGCCGGCTCGCCCGTGAAAATTTGCTCGACGTCGTCGACGCGCTTCCAGTAGGCGGCGGGCTCCCGATACCCGGTCTCGTGGACCCAGCCAGCGACTGTCGGGATACCAGTCAGACTCGACGGCCCGTTGACCCACCGGTAGATATCGGTTCCGGGGCGAGAGACAATGGTGGGCTG
The DNA here is from genome assembly GCF_000470655.1 of Halorhabdus tiamatea SARL4B. Taxonomy (NCBI): domain Archaea; kingdom Methanobacteriati; phylum Methanobacteriota; class Halobacteria; order Halobacteriales; family Haloarculaceae; genus Halorhabdus; species Halorhabdus tiamatea. The sequence continues at coordinate 2,710,859 of NC_021921.1, read as the reverse complement.
GCCCTCGAGATCGTCGAGCCAGCGGATCGCCGGCGCTTCTCCGGGATGGTCCGCCTCGACGAACGCCAGGGCGTCGAGCGTCGGCTCCCCCGTGGCGGTCCCCGTTGGTCCATTGGCGAAGTGCTGTGACAGCGCCAGTCCGCCGTAGATGCCGGTGACGAGAACGAGTGCGGCCGTCAGGACGGCGAACCCGCGTCGCCAGCCCACACGTCTGAGGCCGATCGAGGGTCGCCGGTCAGCGACGAGCCCGGCGAGGACGACACCGATCGCCGCACTCCAGAGAATCCAGACCTGGGCGTAGACCTTGAAGACGGTGTTCATCCGGCCTGGCCCGGCGTGCTCGCGAACGAAGACGAACTCGACGAGCAGTGCCAGGCCCGCCCCGGCCACGATCAAAATTGTCTCGAAGCCAGGCGTCGGGCCGTCCGCGTGGGCATCGATCCGCCGAAGGGCCCACCCGCCGAGAATCAGCGTCCCGAAGAGCGCGACGGCCGGGGCGTCGGCCAGCAGAGTCACGACCAACAGCGCCACAACCAGCCCCACGATCTCCCACGGGCGGTTCAGGTGTGGCATAGTGTAACGTGCGAAGTAGAGTCCGAACGCCACCAGGAACGCACCGTGGACGAGCAACAGCGGTCCGAGACCGCTCCGGGGCGGGAACAGGCCGATCCCCTGGCCGCCACTGGCCGCGGCAAGCCAGAAGGGAACTGAGAGGGCGAACCCGATTGCGAGTACGGCGGTCCCGGCCGCAACTGCAAGGAAGTGTCGGACCGTCTCGCGTCGCCACCAGTCCTTCGAGGCCAGCCGCTGGGAGAAGTGAGCGGGAAGCAGCGATTGGGGGCTCGCGGGCGCGAGCGCCACGGTCAAGACGGTGAGTCCGCCCACCGACGGGAACGACCAGGTGTTGACGACGGCGAGCATCGCCGCCAGGGGACCGAGCGCGGAGAGCAACCCCAGTCGGCGCATTCGCTGGTCGGCGGGCGTCCGGTAGTAGCCATACAGCAGCGTCGCCGCGAGCAACAGGAACGGCGTGCTCGTCATGTGAGCGTGCATGTCGCCGTTGAGCCAGGCGAACACCGGGAACTCGTTGATCGTCCCCGGAATTACCCGGCTCGCCGTCCAGTAATCGAAGTTCGCGAGCCCGGTCGCGAGTCCCTCGAGGTCGAAGCCGGCCGTCTCAGCCAGCCGTGCCGAGAGCCCGGCGGGAAGCGCGAGGACGACGAGCTGACCGGCCGGCACGAGGTTGCTCGCAACCCCGACGAAAAAGGCCCCGAGCCCACCGGCCAGCCGTCCCGGAAGCTCGCGGTCGACAGCGACGTTCTTCGCCAGTCCGTAGGCTGCGGTCACCACCATCGCGTAGAAGCCGGCGAGGGCGAGGTTGTACGCGTATCGGCCGGCTGTCCCCGTCAGCCGGGCGAGCATCGACGCGAGCAGGTGGCCACCGTAGTAGTACTGGACGGGTTCGCCGGCGAACCAGAAGTCCGCGGGTGGCAGCGTCGACCCACGCAACAGCGACCGAAGGAGGCCGAAATCGAGGAACTTCTCGCCCCCGCCGGGGTGGACAGCGGGGTCGAATGCCCGGATCGCGACCAGAAGGAGGAACGCCACCGTAAACACTGCCGCGGTCTCCAGGAAAGGGGAGAGGTCGATCCGACCTGTCCGCCTGCGTCGGGCGAGGACAGCCACGGCCGCGAGCGTCGCGAGTCCAGCCCACAGCCCGATTGGGAGCGAGACGTGGCCGAGAAGGTACGTCACCACCCAGACGATCGCCAGTGCAGCCGGAAGGGCAATCCCGGCCCCCTCGTCAGCCAGTCCGGCCAGCACCGCGCGCGTGATGATAAATCCGACAAACAGCACTACGAGGTAGACCGCAAGCCACGTCAGGACGAGCCCGAACTCCATCACGCGGGAGAACGCCGAACTCGCCTAAACGTCTTGTGTCATCAACCGACCAGAGGACCCAGCGTCGGAAGCGACGCGAGTGTCGAACCCAAACGGCTTTTGGTCGTTCCCTCGAACGCTTCGGCAATGAGTCGGTCCGTCGGTGTCGTCGTGCCGGCCTACCGCCCCGACGTCCCCGCGCTCGAATCGTACGTTCAGACCCTCCGATCGACCATCGATCCCGACGCCCTCCTGATCGAACTCGACGCGGCCAGCGCGGAGACAGCCGAGCGGCTCCGAGACCTCCCCGCCCGCGTCAACGCGGTCCCGTATCGACGTGGGAAAGGGGCCGCGATCACCGCCGGGTTCGAGAGTCTCGATACCGGAGTGCTCGCGTTCGCGGACGCGGACGGGTCGGTACCTGCCGACGATTTTGCTGATGTCCTCGGCCCCGTCCTCGCGGAGCGAGCGGATCTCGCTGTCGGGTCGCGTCGCCATCCGGACGCGAACGTCACGAGCCATCAGACGCTCGGCCGGCGATTTCTGGGCGACGGGTTCGCCTGGCTGGCGCGACGATCCCTCGAAGCGCGGCTGTACGATTATCAGTGTGGAGCGAAGGCGATCTCGGAATCAGCCTGGGAATCAGTTCGCGAGCACATCTTCGAGCCCGGGTTTGCCTGGGACGTCGAGTTGGTCGCGATCGCGGGGGCGCTGGACCTTCGAATCACGGAGGTGCCGGTCACGTGGGTCGACCAGCCTGGGTCGACGGTCTCGCCGGTCCGGACGTCGCTGTCGCTCGCCCGGACCCTGCTCGCAGCGCGTCGGCGGGCAGCCAAGCTCGCAGCGGACCGTCCGTCTGCGCCGGGTTCGATCCACCGGGGCGACGAGAGTGCGCTCGTCTACCGGGAGGATATATGACGGATCCCAGTGCGGGACGGACGGTCGGCGCGCTGCTGTCGGGCGTCCGCTTCGGCAAGTTCGCGTCAGTCGGCGTCGTCGGCGCAGTTGTCGACAACGCGGTCCTGGCCGGATTACGTCTCGGAGCCGGCGTCCCCGAGATGTGGGCGAAGGCTGCCGGTATCGAGGCAGCGATCCTGGTGATGTTCGCCGTCAACGACCGCTGGACGTTCGCCCGGGAAGGAGAGCGACGCCCGCGGTCAATTCTGGGTCGGCTGGTGCGCTCACACCTCGTCAGGTCGGGCGGTGTGGCGGTTCAACTGGGCGTCTACTGGGTCCTCACTCAGCAGTTGGCCATAACGCTGGTCGTCTTCGACGTGGACCTGTGGTTCCTGGCGGCGAGTCCGATCGCGATCGCGGTGGCGATGACGGTAAACTACGTTTTCGAGAGTCTGTTCACCTGGCGAGTCCATCAGGAAGACCGGGCCTAGATCCACGGGAGGAATTAACGGACGGCATCCGAATCACAACCCTTAATTGACGACCGAGGGTACAATGGGGTAGCGGGATGGGATAGCTAGGAGATTCCGGCGGGCTCATAACCCGCAGATCGGTGGTTCAAATCCACCTCCCGCTACTATTTTGCTGCGAACAAGTCCGTGAGCAGCAAATCGTATAGAGTGGTTTTGAAATAGAGAAACGCGAGCGTAGCGAGCGTTTCGCGTGGTTCAAATCCGCCTCCCGCTACTATTTTGCTGCGAACAAGTCCGTGAGCAGCAAATCGTATACGAGTGGATTTGAAGCAGGGAGTGGAGCGAATGCGGAACGACCGTGGTTCAGATCCACCTCCCGCTACTTCTGGCGCGCAACGACGACAACAACCGGTTGTAGACGAAATGGGACAGTACCTGCCTGCAAGCCCGACTTTTAGGTACCCGCCGGCGAAGAGCTACTATGAGCGACGAAATCGGGATTGTCGGTGGCGGGATCGCCGGAGCCGGCGCAGCTTACGCGTTGAGTGACGCCGACGTCACCGTCTACGAGATGGACAGGGTTGGGGGGCGGATGGCGAGTCGACGGCGAAACGGATGTGTCTTCGACTTCGGGGCGAATTACCTCGAAGTCGGCGATCCGGACCTCGAAGAAATCGTCAGAGACGCCGCCAGGAGCGACCTCGTCGAGATCGAACCGCCGGTCTGGCGCTTCGACGCCGCGGGGGAGGTCACCGCGGGCGAGACACCGCAGAACTCGCGATGGACGGGTCGTGGCGGGCTCGACGAGATCGTCCGGGGCATGATCGACGCCAGTGGCGCGACACTGAAAGAGGGAGTCGGCGTCACACACCTCGAACGACTCGACGATGGCTGGCGACTCACGACTGAGGAGGGCGATCGGGAATTCGACGAGGTCGTGCTCGCGGTGCCCACGGCATCGGCGTCAGTGCTGCTCGAGACCGCCGACTGGGACGCGCCGCTGCGCGAGGAGTTAGCCATCGCCATCAACCAGATCCCCTACCGGACGATGGACACCGTCGCGCTTCACTTCGCCTTCGAGCTGGAGACGCCGTACTTCGGACTCGTCAGCGAGGAGAGTGTCTACGACGTGGCGTGGGTGTCCAACGAGCGCCACAAGCCAGGCCACGTCCCGGACGGCGAGACGGTGATCGTCGTCCAGTTCGGCCCGAGCTGGGTCGTCACCCACCCACAGACGTCGCCGGCCGCTGCCGCCGAGGCCGCGACCCATCGAGCCAGGGAACTCATCGGCGACGACCGGATCGTCGATCCGAACTGGTGGGAGTACCAGCGCTGGGGCGACGCGATCCCCACGCGGAGGCCGGACGGAGAACTGATCGAACAGGCGCTCGAGTCTGACTTGGCGATCGCCGGAGACTGGGTCAACGGCATCGGGCGGACACGCGCGGCACTCAGGAGTGGCCTGTCCGCCGGGCGAAAGCTGCAGTAAGTCGTTTTTCCGCTACTGCCCCGTCGTCACTCGCCAGGACTGTAGTTCGGTGCTTCGTCGGTGATGAGGACGTCGTGTGGGTGGTTCTCCTGTTGGCCGGCACTGGAGACGCGGACGAATTCGGCGCGCTCTTTGAATTCAGGGATCGAACTCGCACCGACGTAGCCCATGCCGGACTGCATCCCGCCGACCATCTGGTGGAGTTCGTTCTCGACCGGTCCCTGATAGGGGGTTGCGGCCTCGACACCCTCCGGGACGTAGTCTTCCTCGTCCTGATCTTCGACGTCCTTGAGGTATCGTTCGCCACCGCCGGATTTCATCGCACCGACGCTGCCCATCCCGCGGTACTGCTTGTACTTCTTGCCGTTGCGCGTGATGATGCGACCCGGAGCCTCGTCGGTACCCGCGAAGTACGACCCGAGCATCACGGCGTCAGCGCCGGCCCCGATGGCCTTGATCGCGTCGCCGGAGTAGCGGATGCCACCGTCCGCAATGACGGGGACGTCGTGCTCGGCCGCGACGTCCGCGACCTCGGCGACGGCCGATAGCTGGGGCATCCCCGACCCGGAGACGATCCGCGTCGTACAGATGCTACCCGGGCCGATCCCGACCTTGAGTCCGTCGGCGAAGTCGGCAAGCGCCTCGGCGGCTTCCCGGGTGCCGATGTTGCCGACCACGACGTCAGCGTCGACGTCGGCCTTGATATCACGAGCGGTATCGACGACGTCGAGATTGTGCGCGTGCGCGCAGTCGATGAAGATGACGTCCGCACCAGCGTCGTCGGCTGCCTTGGCTCGGTCTTCCTCGAAGGGGCCGACGGCGACGCCACACCGGAGGCGACCGTTCTCGTCGCGGGCGGCCTGATCGAACTCGCGACGCTGGAGGATGCCCTGCATGGTCACGAGCCCGATGAGGCGGTCCCCGTCGTCGACGATCGGGACGCGCTCGATCTTGTGCTCGTACATGAGTTCGAGCGCCTCCCGTGGAGAGACGTCCGCGTCGGCGGTGATGACCTCGTCGGTCATGGCCTCGCTGACGGCGTCGGAATCACCAACCTCCAGGTACGGCCGGATGTCCGTCGCCGAGATGATGCCCAGAACCTCGTCGTCGTCGCCGACGACGGGCGCCCCACTGACGCCCTCCCGTTGCATCATCGCGTCGACCTCACTGACAGTCTGGTCCGGGTCAGCGGTGACGACGTCTCGAATGATGAGCTCGTCGGCACGCTTGACGCGTTCGATCTCGGTGACCATCCGGTCGACGTCCATATTCCGATGGATGACGCCGAGTCCGCCGTGGCGGGCCATCGCGATCGCCATCTCGCTCTCGGTGACGGTGTCCATCGCCGCCGAGAGAACGGGGACGTTCAGCGAGACGTTCTTCGAGACGTGCGTCTCAGTCGCCGCGTCGTCCGGTTCCACGCGACTCTCCTTGGGTCGCAACAGGACGTCGTCGAAGGTCAGCGCTTCCGGTACCTCGAGTTTCGCGGAAAACGGTCGATCGTTCTTCGCCATGTAAGCGGTCGCACAGCGTGGGCCAAAAGCGTTGCGAGTTCCCGCCGACCCCAGTTGCGTCCAGCCGCCGGTTGACTCCTGGGCCGAACACCCCAAAACATAATGATCGAACAAGCAAATGTCCAGCTCCAGTCTGCTTTCCGCCCGCGTATTTCTACATTCAGTCATAAATACGGACAATAGAGTTGCTATTCACGCATTATGCGGGAATTTCCCATAGATCGCGTCGCTTGCGGGCGCGTCTCACACAACGTTTTTACTTCTATCCTTCGTGGTTTTTCATATGGCTTCCGCCATCCCCATCAACTCGCGGATCGCCTGTGAGCAGCCTGCGGCTACCGAAGCGATGAGTAATACAGGGAAGTCGATGGGGACATTTAATTTCGACGCTGTCACCGACTGGCAGCCGGCGGAGCACGACCGTCACGGTGTTCTTCAGCGATGCCGGAGACGGTCCAGGTACCCACTGGCCACGGGAGACGGCCTGCGTCCCTGATGAGTAGCTCCCAGCATCCGATCGCGCTCGCCATCGAGCGACGCGTCGGCGGTGCCCAGCGGCTCCTGGCGACGGTCATGATCCTTCCGCTGGTCGACGGCGTGTTCCCGGCACTGATACTCGCAGGAGCAGTCGACGACGTCGTCGGGATCGTCGAGATCGGCCTGCTCGTCTTCGGTGGGAGTGCGACCGTCGCCGTCATCCTCGCCGACATGGACGGCTCGCCCCGCGAGCAGATAGTGGCCGTCCTCGGCGTCGGCATCCTGTTGGTGCCGATCGCGGCCGTCGAGGCCACGCTCGCACCGACCATCAGCAGCGTCCTCGATCTGGCCGTCTTCGAGCGGTTCGCCGGCCTCGTGATCCTCGCGATCGCAGCCAAGACGGCGAGTGCTCGGATCGGCGAGTTCCTCCCTCGGCCAGCGGTCGTCATCGGCATCGGGCTCGTCGCCAGCGTCGACCTGTCGGGAGCAGAGTTCGCCCTCGCGACGGACCCTGGGCTGGTGGTCCGCGGGACGGCCGCCGCCGCCGTCGGTGTCGCATTCGCCCTGTTGATCGCGGCGCTTGGCCCCTGGCTCCGGACGATGGTCGACATCGACCGCTTCCGCTTCGGCAGTGCAGTCGCTCTCGGCGTCCTGCCACTGTCGATCTACGGACTTGTCCCCCCGGAAGCGCCGCTGTCGCTGGCTGTCCTCGGTGTGACCGCCCTCCTCGCGATCGATCCCGAGACCGGCGACGGGTCGCCAGAAACCGCGATTCCGACGACCGACGGTGGAGTCGGTCGCGGGGACGCATCGAGTACGGCCAACGCAGCCGATTCCGGACAGGAAGACGACACTCCGAGTGAGAGCGATTCCAGGGACGAACAGGAGTACGATCGTGGGAAGTTACCCTGGATATGACATCCCCCGCGCCGTAAACAGAGAGGGATCAAAGATCCCTCAGGCAGTCGGGCCTTGCCCGACGACGGCGCGGTTTCCTCCGTGGGAGTCTCAGCCGGCCCAAGACTCCCCGGAGGCAATATTCCCGTCACGGTGGGCGGTACTCTGGTCTGTGCGCTGTTCTTTGGGACGATGAGAGCATGACAACTCTGACCAGTCGTGGTCGTCCCACTCGAACCACACGGGCCGTGCCATCGGCCTGACTGCTTCCTCTGTCTGCCGCTCCAAGAACCTCTCTGATGCCGTGAGGTTGGCGTGCTCCTCGAACCCACACGGACAGGTGAGTGTGTCCTGATGCCGTGTCGTTCGGTCTGTCGAACCGCACTGCGGGCACTCTTGGCTGGTCCACGCCTCTGACCGAACTTCCATCGAGATGCCGTATTCCTCGGCAGTGCAGGCCAGTCGTTCATACTGCCGGCTGTAAGTTCGTAATGATATTCGCCACACCGGGGTGGCGAATTCCTTCAGTCTGTTACAGCCGGCAGTATCAGTGAATTGCTTGAACGCCCAGAAGTTGTGGGTCTTGGCGTTCGTCTCGACCGACCAGTGCGTCTCCAGCACGTCAGTCAAGCCACCGATATGCACCGTGTCCACGCCCTCGGCGTACAGCCGTTCGAGCAAATCACGACACAGTGCTTCTTGGGCGTGGTCACGACGACGGGTTCGCTTTCGGTACAGTCGCCGGATACGCTCGCTACTGTATCGTCCGTCTTCGAGTTTGGATTGTAGCCGGGAGACCTCCCGTGTCGTCTCGCGCAAACGCTGGAACAACTCGCGGCCTTCGTACAGGTATTGCTCGCCGGTCGTCGTGGTACAGGCGACGAGATTGTTTACACCAATGTCCAGAGCGGCTGTTTCATCAGCCAGTGGAGTCGCTCGTGTCTCCTCAGAAACAGTCACGGGTTGGGAAGCTCTGAAGGTGCTGTCCGTCTCGTCGTGCCACAGGTCTAAACCGGGAGACTAATCGAGGACCCCGACACAGTACCACCAACGATGCAATCGGGACTCTTTCCTGACGACCCAGCGGAGACGCGTATCGAAATCCTGAAAGCGACGTACGCGGCGTTGCTCGAACACGGGTATGCGGATCTGACTATCGACCGGATCGGCCAGCACTTCCCGAAGAGCACGTCGCTACTCTATCACCACTACGAAGGGAAAGACGAGCTTCTGGTCGACTTCCTCTCGTACCTGCTCGAGGACGCTGAGGCTGGCCTGGGCACTGAGTCTGGGGCGAGCGCGGACGAACGATTGCTGACCCTGTTCGACCGAATATTCGCCGAGGAGACGCCAGAGTCAATGGCGTTTCAGCGTGCGATGGCCGAGATGCGTGCCCAGGCAGCCACCGACCAGGAGTACCGTCGCCACTTCACCGAACACGACCGCTTTTTCCGGGATCGACTCGCTGACGTCATCCGCGACGGCATCGAGGACGGCACCTTCCGGGAGGTCGATCCCGAACAGGTGGCGACCATGTTGCATACGATGCTATCCGGCGCGATGGCCGAGCAGGTGACCTCCGATCTCGATCTCTCGTCGATGCGGGCGGAAGCCGAAGCCTACGTCGAGGCGCGGTTGCTGGCCGAAGGTCGGTAGCCCTTTGGCGGTCGCGGCCCGAACCGACGGCATGGATCCTGACCTCTCAGCGGTCGACGCTCGCCTCGATGCACTCGACGCCGACGGCTATCTTCTGGACGCCGACGGAACCGATCCGAACCAGCAGTACCTCTCCGGGTTCGACGCTCCCGACCCGTTCGTGACGCTGTACGCCGGCGGTACGCACCTGCTGTTCGTTCGAAGTCTGGAGTTCGGCCGCGCGAAGCGGGACGCGCGCGCCGATACGGTCGAGCGCTTCGTCGACTTCGCGTACGATCAACGTCTCGAGGAACACGGCCGTCGCGAGGCGGCCGCCCAGGTTCGAGCGGCATTCCTGCGCGATCACGACGTCGAAAGTGTCGCCGTTCCGCCACGGTTCCCGACGGGAACGGCGGACGCACTCCGCGAGCAGGGTATCGAGGTCGTCGTCGATCACGACGACGCCATCGAGCAAGCCCGAGCCGTAAAGACGGACGAAGAAATCGAGCACGTCCGGGCCGCCCAGCGAGCCAACGAGCGCGCGATGGCCGCCGCCGAGGACCTCATCAGGGGGGCTGGCGTGGACGACGAGGGCCGACTCGTCCACGAGGGCGAAGTGCTGACAAGCGAGCGCGTCCGCGAGGAGATCGAGGTGACGCTCCTCAGAGACGGGTGTGCGCTCGACGAGACGATCGTCGCCTGCGGCGCGGACGCCGCCGATCCCCACGACCAGGGTAGCGGTCCGCTCCTTGCCGAGGAACCCATCATCCTCGACATCTTCCCCCGGGACAAGGCGACGAAGTACCACGCCGACATGACACGGACGTTCCTGGTCGGCGAGCCGAGCGAGACGATCGAGGAGTGGTTCGAACTGACCGATCGAGCACGGAAAGCAGCCATCGATGCGGTCGAACCGGGTGTCACCGGTGCTGAAGTCCACGACGCTGTCTGTGACGTCTACGAGGACGCGGGCCTGCCGACGCTGCGCAGCGACGGGAGTACCGAGACGGGCTTCATCCACACGACCGGCCACGGCGTCGGGCTGGCGGTCCACGAGCAACCGAGCGTGAGTCAGCGTGGCGGCGAACTCGAACCCGGCCACGTCATTACGATCGAACCGGGGCTCTACGATCCCGACGTCGGCGGCGTCAGGATCGAGGATTTCCTGGTCGTCACCGAAGACGGTGCGGAAAACCTGACCGAGTACCCCGTCGAACTCACCGCCGAGTGACGGGGAGCGCGGTGCGTCGAGCCGCCTACGTATCGCCCGACAGCGACCGAAGCCCCTCGAAACAGGCCCCGATCGGGTGATACCCGGGCTCGACGGCTGGCCCTTCGTCAGTCTCGACCGGTTCGTTCTCCCGCGTCAACTTGGTGTAGAAATTCCCGCCGGGGGCGCTCAGGTAGTCCTGAGCATAGTCCCAGAGACGGTCGTACCAGTCCAGGTAGCCCTCGTCACCGGTTCGCTCGTAGAGCGCCGCGGCCGCGCCGATCCCCTCGGCGACCGGCCAGCCGTATTTGTCTTCGACGATCGGCTCGCCGTCGCGGTCGAAAGTGTAGTAGAATCCGCCGTATTCGTCGTCCCACCCGTCTTCGATGGCGATCTCGAACAGTTCCTCGGCGCGGTCGATCGCCCAGTCGACGTCGGCGTACCGGTCCAGAATCGCCAGCAGCTTCGCCCACTCGATGTGATGGCCCGGCTGGTAGCCCCACGGGCGAAAGAGGTCCGCCGGTTTGTCTCGATTGTAATCCATGTCGTGGTCCCACTCCTCGGTGTAGTGTTCCCACAACCGGCCGTCGTCTTCGGCGGCCAGGTCGACGGTGAGCGCGTGGGCGATTTCGCGAGCGCGATCGAGATACCGATCCTCGCCGGTCGCCTCGTGGGCGGCGAGCATCGCCTCGCAGGTGTGCATGTTGGCGTTTTGCCCGCGATAGTCCGATGCGTCATCGAAGTCGCCGTCGAACTCGCTCTTACAGAGGTGATACGCTGGTTCCCAGAAGTGCTCCAGCAGGAGACCGTACGTCTCCTCGATCCCCTCGCGAGCCGCGTCTATGCCGGCCTCGTGTGCTCTGGCGTACGCAAGGAGGACGAAAGCGTGCCCGTAGCAGACGCGTCGTCGATCGACCGTCTCAGAGCCTTCGAGCAGCCAGTCGTAGCCACCGGTTTCTGGATCGTAGTGGCTCTCTCGAAGGAATTCGACGCCGCGCTCGGCGGCCCCGAGCCACGGCCCGTCGCCGTCGAACCGATCCCCGAGACAGAAGTTCACGACGTAGCGGGTCGTGGCGACCAGGTGTTTCGACTCAGCGTCGTAGACTTCGCCGGTCTCCTCGTCGAGTTGAGCGATGTAGCCGCCGTATTCGTCGTCGATACCGGCGGGATAATAGAACCGGAGGACGTTCCGAAGCCGATCGACGAGCCAGTCGGACTGTCTGTACCGGTCTGTCATACTGCCTAACTCGCGGGAGGAACCCAAATAGACTTCGGCGCTGTGGACGGTCGGCCTGACGTGTGTCAGGCCAGTCTGGCTCGCGAAGGATGCTTGTGTTTATCACCGGCGCGTCCCCAGCTTCCGATATGAACATCGTACCGGACACGAGCGTCGTCATCGACGGGCGTGTGTCCGATCGCATCGCGGACGGCGAATTCGCCGGCGCGACGGTCGCGGTCCCGGAGGCAGTCGTCGGCGAACTCGAAGCCCAGGCCAACGAGGGGCGACAGACCGGCTGGGACGGCCTCGAGGAGCTCCAACGGCTCGCCGACCTGGCAGACGACGGCGAGATCGACGTCGAGTACGTCGGCCGGCGACCCGAATCGAGCGAGCGACGGGCCGCCGACGAAGGCGACGTCGACGCGCTGATCCGCGACCTGGCCGACGATCGGGGCGCGACGTTGGTCACCAGCGACGTCGTCCAGAGCGAAGTCGCCCGCGCGAAAGGGCTCGACGTCGTCTTCATCGAACCGGTCGGCAGAGACGTCGAATCGCTCGATATCGGACATTTCTTCGACGAGACGACGATGAGCGTCCACCTCAAGGTCGGCGTCGCGCCGATGGCCAAGCGCGGGGCGATCGGCGACATGCACTACGAGCGCATTCGCGAGGAGGTCTCGACCGAGGCCCAACTCAAGGAGTTCGCCCACGACATCGAGGAGAGCGCTCGCGCCAGCCCGGACGGATTCATCGAGATCGACGAACCCGGAATGCGTATCGTCCAGTTCCGCGAATACCGGATCGCGATCGCCCGCCCGCCCTTCTCGGACGGCCTTGAGATCACGGCCGTCCGGCCGATCGTCAAGACGGACCTCGAGGATTACGAGTACGCCGACGAACTCCGGGATCGGCTGGTCGAACGCCAGCGCGGCGTCCTCATCTCGGGTGCGCCGGGGGCCGGCAAGTCCACCTTCGCCCAGGCGGTCGCCGAGTTCCTGACCGACGCCGACTACTCGGTCAAGACGATGGAGAAGCCCCGCGACCTCCAGGTCGGTCCGCAGGTCACCCAGTACACCGAACTCGCAGGCTCGATGGAGCGGACGGCCGACTCCTTGCTGATGGTGCGACCCGATTACACCATCTACGACGAGGTGCGCAAGACCGACGACTTCGAGGTGTTCGCGGACATGCGCCTGGCCGGCGTGGGCATGATCGGCGTCGTCCACGCGACGCGGGCCATCGACGCACTCCAGCGACTGGTCGGCCGGGTAGAACTTGGCATGATCCCCCAGGTCGTCGACACCGTCGTCTACATCGAGGCCGGCGAGATCGACACCGTCTACGACGTCACCACGGAAGTGAAGGTCCCCGAGGGGTTGATGGAGGAAGACCTCGCGCGGCCAGTGATCGTCATCGAGGACTTCGAGACCGGCCGGCCCGAGTACGAGATCTACACCTTCAACCGCCAGGTTGTGACAGTCCCGATCGGCGACAGAGAGGACAGCGAGAGCGGCGTCGATCGGATCGCCCGCCAGGAGGTCGAACGCGAGATCCGGTCGATCGCCGACGGCCACGTCGAGGTCGAAGTCCGCGGTCGCGATCGGGCGGTCGTCTGGGTCGAGGACCGGGACATCTCCCAGGTGATCGGCAAAGGCGGTGGCCGAATCAGCGACGTCGAGAACCGTCTCGGCATCGACATCGACGTCCGGACGTTCGACGAACGACCGGGCGGGAAGCGTCGCGGGTCGACAGCCGGGAGTTCCGGAAGTGCGCCAAACAGCAATTCGGCAGGCGTGGCGGTCACCCCGGAAATCACGTCTCGTCACGTCATCGTCCCGGCAGAGGGTCACGCCGGTGACACGGTCGAAGTGCAGGCCGACGGCGAGTACCTCTTTACGGCAACGGTAAGCCGCGGCGGCGAGATTCAGGTCTCCCGGGGAAGTGCGATCGCCGAAGAACTCGAACGCGCGATCGACCGGGGCCAGCAGATCGTCGTCTCGCCGTCCTGAGCGACGACAGTACAGCACTCACCGTCTCTGTCCCTTTTAAATAATTGACTGGTGACCGGACTCTCAGTCGGAGTCGGCCTCCGGGTCGTCGTCCGTGTCGACGACGGAGTCGTCGACCTTCTCCTCGACAGTCTCTTGGACTTTCTCCTCGACCGTTTGCTCGACGGTCTCTTCGACCGTCTCCTCGACCGTCTTCCCGACCGTTTCTTCGACCGTCTCCTCGACCGTTTGTTCGACGGTTTCCTCGACTGTTTCGCCGACGGTCTCTTCGACCGTTTCGCCGACCGTTTCGTCGACGGTCTCTTCGACCGTCTTTTCGACCGTTTCACCGACTTGCTCGTCGACGGCCGCTTCGACGGTTTTCTCGACCGTCTCGCCGACCGTCTCCTCGACGCTCGCGTTGACGGAATCGCCCATCTGCTTGTCGACAGTCTCCTTGACGGTGGATTCGACAGTCTCGCCGACCTGCTTCTCGACCGTCTCGTCGACGGTCTCAGTCACCGTCTCCTCGACAGTCTGTTCGACAGCCGACACCATCCAGTCGGGATCGTACTGTGACATCTTCCAGGCCACGTGGACGAAGTACGAGACCAGGACACCAATCCCAAACGCCAGTCCGACATCGTTGTCGACGACGACGATCAGGATCACAGAGACGAAGATCAGCGCGCCGTACGTCGCGTCGACGAGGGCGTCGGTTCGCTGTTGGTTCATACAGATATGTCCGGCAAGCACGGCCAAATTCCTTGGGATCGGCGACCACGACGATTCATCGTGTGGATCCCGATTCGATCAGTGCAGACGGCGTGAAACGCTTCTTTCGGAGCGGCGTAGACGCCGTGACGCTGTCGTCTCGGAGACGCGCCCGGTCACTCGCCGACCGGTTCCGCATCCGGAACTGCCTCGAGTGCCCGTTCGAGTCGTCCGGCGACCTCGTCGACTATCGGGTCGAGGTCGTCGTTGTCGACGACCGACAGCATCTCGGTCGGGTCGACGACGCTGACGCCCGTGGCATCGCCGTCGTCGTAGACGACGACGTTACAGGGCAGGAGTGCGCCGAGTTCGAACTCCTCGTCGAGCGCGTCGAAGGCCAGTGCAGGATTGCACGCGCCCAGGATGCGATAGCGGTCGAACTCCTCGTCGAGTTTCGACTGGAACGCCCCTTGCATGTCGATGTCCGCAAGAACGCCAAAGCCTTCCTCACCCAGCGCGTCAGTGACGGCTTCGATCGTTTCGTCGAACGATGCGTCGACTCGATAGCGGTTCGTGTACGTTGCCATACACAGATAGACGGGTGCCAGGGGGGTAATACCTCCCCTCCTCACAACTGTTGCCCGTTGTTGGGGCCAGCGGACAAGACTGGTTGTCCCTGAGAGAATCAGGCCTGGAAGTCACTCCCCGCGCAATTCGGCCATGTGGTCGATCCGAGACTGGACCAGGTCGGGTGTGCCGATGTCCCAGCGCACGCGCAACCCCTCAGTGCCTGCCCGCTGTAGGGCGTCGGTCGTGATCGCCTCGGCGTCGGTGATCGAATCCGCGATGCCGACGACCGCAAACGAGCGGGAGGTCGTCGTGTAGATCCCGTCGTCGCGTTCGTCGACGCTCGCGTAGAACAGTCGGGCGTCACCGGCACTTTCGGGGTCGATCTGGACTTTCGCACCGGCGTCCGGATCGGTCGGGTACCCGTCAGGGACGGCGTACTTACAGACCGTCGCGCCCGACTGGAACTGGAGTTGGGGGAGGGACTCGCCCTCCCGGGCCGATACGAGCACGTCGAGCGGGTCGGTCTCCAAGACGGGCAGCGTGTTCATCGCCTCGGGGTCGCCGAAGCGAGCGTTGAACTCGACGACGTTCACTCCGTCGGCGGTGAGCATGAACTGGCCGTAGAGGACGCCCTTGTATCCATCGAGGGCCTCGACGGTCGCTTCGAGAATCTCGACGGCCGCCAGGTAGTCCGCCCGGTCCATGAAGGGCAGTTCGAGCGTCGCGTCGCTGTAGCTTCCCATCCCGCCAGTGTTTGGCCCCTCGTCGCCCTCGTAGGCGCGTTTGTGGTCCTGGACGGCGGGCGTCACGCGGACGTCGCCGTTCGCGACCAGCGCCTGGACGGTGAACTCCTCGCCGACGAGTCGCTCCTCGAGGACGAGGCGGTCGTGTTCGGACTCGCGGATGTAGGCCTTGGCCTCCTCGGCCGTCACCTGATCGCCGATGACGCGGACGCCTTTCCCGCCGGTCAGTCCCGCCGGTTTGACGACCAGGTCGCCGTCGTACTCGTCGATGTACGCACAGGCAGCCTCGGTGTCGGTAAACTCCTCGAAGTCCGGGAGGCCCGGAATGTCGTTGCGCGCCATGAACCGGCGCTGGAAGCCCTTGTCCGTCTCGATGCGTGCCTCCTCGGCCTGGGGTCCGAACGCGTAGACCCCGGCGTCGTCCAGCGCGTCGGCGACGCCCGCTTCGAGCGGGGCCTCCGGGCCGACGACCGCGAGCGTCGCGTCGACGGACTCGGCGTAGGACGTGACCGCCGAGGGGTCCGTCGTCTCCACCGTCTCGAAGCCGTCGGCGAGTCGGGCGATACCAGGATTGCGGTTGCCAGCGGCGGCGTACAGCGAACAGACAGAATCGGCGAGCGCGCGGGCGATCGCGTGCTCTCGACCGCCACCCCCGACCAGTAGGACCGTCTCCGTCATGGGAGAACCGCCACGCCAGGGGAGTGTAAAGGTTGCTCTTTGCCGGACCGCCGTGCCCACGGAGACCCCGTCCATTTCGCCGCCGACACGACGGTTTTACCGCCGGCACTCCGAATCCGCGTATGACCGCCCCAATCGAGCGAAACCGACTCGCGGAAGAGGGAAGTCCGTACCTCCAGGCCCACGCCGACAACCCGGTTCACTGGCAGCCCTGGGACGAGACCGCCCTCTCGGCAGCCGAACGCGAGGACAAACCCATCTTCCTGTCGATCGGCTACGCCGCCTGTCACTGGTGTCACGTCATGGCCGAGGAGAGCTTCGAGGACGACGAGACGGCGGCCGTCCTCAACGAGAACTTCGTTCCGATCAAAGTCGACCGCGAGGAGCGCCCGGACGTCGACCGGATCTACCAGACCCTGGCACAACTTCTCGACCAGCAGGGCGGGTGGCCCCTCTCGGTTTGGCTGACGCCCGACGGTCGTCCCTTCTACGTCGGGACGTACTTCCCGCCCGACTCTCGAGGCGGTCGACCCGGCTTCGCTGAACTGCTCGAAGACCTCCAGGCGACCTGGGAGAACGACCGTGAAGGGATCGAACAACGAGCCGATCAGTGGGCTGACGCCATCAGCGGCGAACTCGAGGGGACGCCGGACGCAGCACGCGACACCGCTGGCGACGAATTGCTCCGATCAGGTGCTGACGCGGCGGTCCGTACCGCTGACCGCGAACAAGGCGGCTTTGGCTCCGGCGGGCCGAAGTTCCCCCAGCCCGGCCGCCTGCAACTGCTGTTGCGGGCCGACGCCCGATTTGGCGACGCGAGGCGTGAGGAGGGCGAGAACGCCGAAGCCACCGAATACCGTTCGATCCTCACCGAGACGCTGGATGCGATGGTCGACGGCGGGCTCTACGATCACGTCGGCGGCGGCTTCCATCGCTACGCGACTGATCGATCCTGGACAGTCCCGCACTTCGAGAAGATGCTCTACGACAACGCGGAGATTCCGCGGGTGTTGCTCGAAGCGTACCGCGCAACCGGCGACGAGCGATACGCCCGCGTCGCTCGTGAGACCTTCGACTTCCTCGACCGGGAGCTCGGCCATCCCGAGGGCGGGTTCTACAGCACGCTCGACGCCCGCAGCGAGGGCGAGGAGGGCAAGTTCTACGTCTGGACGCCGGCGCAAGTTCGTGAGGTCATCGACGACGAGACGGACGTTTCACTCGTCTGCGAGCGCTACGGCATCACCGAGGAGGGCAACTTCGAGGACGGCCAGACTGTCCTGACGATCGCCGCGAGCGTGGACGAATTGGCGGCCCGGTCGGGACTCGGTGCCGGCGAAGTCCGGGAGCGACTCGATCGAGCGCGCGAGGAGTTGTTCGACGCACGCTCGGAGCGCACGCGACCACCGCGCGACGAGAAGATCCTCGCTGGCTGGAACGGGCTCGCGATTTCGGCGCTCGCCGAGGGATCACTCACGCTCGGGAACGATTTCCTGGATCGGGCCGTCGACGCCCTGGAGTTCGTCCGCGAAACCCTCTGGGACGACGATGCAGGCCTCCTCAAGCGCCGGTACATCGACGGCGACGTCCGCGTCGACGGCTACCTCGAGGACTACGCGTTCCTCGCCCGCGGCGCGCTCGATTGCTATGGGGCGAGCGGCGACCTCGACCACCTCGCGTTCGCGCTCGATCTCGCCCGGGAGATCGAGACGCGCTTCTTCGATAAGGACGTGGGGACGCTGTATTTCACCGAAGCGCCGGGAGAGAGCCGAGAGACGGACCTACTCGCCCGGCCCCAGGAATTGACGGACCGCTCGACACCCTCCAGCGCCGGCGTGGCCGTCGACGTCCTCGTCACGCTCGATGAATTCGTCCCCCACGATCGGTTCGGCGAAATCGCCAGTGCAGTCCTCGAAACCCATCACAGCGCGATCGCCGCCGAGCCACTCCAGCATGCGTCGCTCGTGCTGGCAGGGGATCGCGACGCCAACGGCTCGACCGAACTGACCGTCGCTTCCGACGAAATCCCGGCTGCGTGGCGGGATCGAATCGGCGAGACGTACCTCCCTGCTCGCGTGCTCGCACGCCGGCCGCCAACCGAAGCAGGACTGGAAACGTGGCTCGAACAGTTCGAACTCGGGGAAGCACCGCCGATCTTCGCGGGGCGATTGGCCGAGGAGGATGCGACGATCTACGCCTGCCGGGACTTTACGTGCTCGCGGCCGCTGCACGACGTCGAGGAGGCGCTGTCATGGTTCGACACTGGCCGCTGAGGTGAATCTCGAGCCGAATGCGTGGACAGTCGACACCGATCGCCGGTTGTGTTCGTCGTGGCGAATGCAGGCAAGAACCCGGTTTCGATACGTTCCCACAGAAAAATTTACATGTCCGCCACGAGACGGTACAGTGTCACATGGGGGATACGTTCTCACCTGATCGGCGAACGTTTCTGTCGGGAGCGGCCGCGACAGGGGCCGTCGCCACTGCCGGGTGTTCGTTTCTTTGGGATCAGCCCGGTGCGACCGACGTCATTCTGTACAGCGGAGCCAGCCAGCCCAGAACGGTAACCGTCTCGATTACACGTTCAGCAGGGAACGAAGGGACCGTCGTCGATCGGACGATGACGGTCGACCCTGGTGAGACGGTCGACCCGGTCAATCAGAGCAAGCTCCCACTCGGACGCCCCTATACTGTCACAGTGACGGTCGAGAACGGGGGGTCGGAGACCTTCAATTGGGAATCGCCCGACATCGAGCTCGCACCGCTCTACATCTTCATTGACGACACAGCAAACGTCGACTTCCTTTTGCAGACCGGCTGAGAGGGGTTCCGGACATGGTTCCGGCGTGTGCGGCGATGGCTCAGTTGTCACCTTCTCCGCCCTGAAGGGCGGAGCTTGTCGGTGGATGGGTCGTGACTGTTTCGAGCTGGCCGGCCAGGTAGACGGCGATCGACTCGCGCTCTTCCTCGACGAAGCGGGCGAGTTCCTCGCCGTCGCGCACGACGACGACGGTCGGAATGAACTCGATCCCGTACGCCTCGACGCCCTCGCCTTGCTTGTCGCGGTCGACCGGATAGTGCTCGACGTGTTCGTCGGGAATCTCCGCGGCGTCGAGCGCGGCGGCGAAGTCGGGTAACTGGGAGCGACAGTCGCCACACCAGTCCGCGCCCCAGATCTTGAAGGTCGCGTCGGCGAAGTCCGCGAGTGTCTCGACGGTCTCGGCGTGGGCGTCATCGTTCCAGACAGGGTTCGGCTCCATCGTTTCCAGTGTCATTGGTGGACTCTGGGTTCGACGCTGCATAACAGCCACGCTTGCGGAGCCAGGCGACGAAGACACCGGCAGGACCTGCCAGCGACCGCCGGGTGTTTACTCCCGGGCGTCGAATCCGGGGCCAATGGACGACAGCATTCTCGAGACGATCGGCTCGCCGCTGGTCGAGATTGACTCGCCATCGGGCGCGACCGTCGCCGCCAAACTCGAATCGTTCAATCCCGGCGGGTCCGCAAAAGACCGACCTGCACTCGGGATGATCGAGGCTGCCGAGCGCGACGGCGACCTCTCTCCAGGTGACCGGATCGTCGAACCTACGAGCGGGAACACCGGGATCGGCATCTCGCTGGTCGGGGCCGCGAAAGGCTACGACGTAACGATCGTCATGCCCGACGACATGTCCATCGAGCGCCGCCAGCTGATGGAAGCGTACGGCGCGGACCTCGAGTTGATCGAAGGCGACATGACGGACGCTCGGGATCGCGCGGACGAACTCGAAGCCCAGGCGGGCATGGTACAACTCCGCCAGTTCGAGAACCCCGCGAACCCCAAGGCACACTACGAGACGACCGGCCCGGAGATCGTAGAGCAAGTCGGCGACCGCACGATCGACGCGTTCGTCGCCGGCGTCGGCACTGGCGGGACGATCAGCGGGACGGCCCGTCGGCTCCGCGAGGCGTTCCCCGACGTGGACGTCGTCGCCGTCGAACCCGCCGAGAACGCCGTTCTCTCGACGGGCGAACCCGGGGACGACGACTTCCAGGGGATGGGTCCGGGCTTCGTCAGCGAGAACCTCGACCGGGACGTCATCGACGAGGTGCGGACCATCGAACTCGCCGACGCGGAAGCCGAGTGCCGTCGCCTCGCCCGCGAGGCGGGCATCCTCGTCGGGCAGTCCAGTGGCGCGATGGGCGTCATCGCCCGGGAGGTCGCCGGCGAACTGGCCGATCCTGACGCCGAGGAACCACCGTTGGTCGTGACCGTCTTCTGGGACAGCGGCGAGCGGTATCTCTCGACGGGTCTGTTCGACTGAACCTGGCTATCCCGAACACTCCGCCGATTTTCGCGTCGTGTAATTACCTGACATGGTTTATGGTAGTAACCCACATTATCACGAACAGCGATGGACCGAATCACCGTGCTCTGTGTCGACGACGAACCGGATCTCGTCGTGCTGACGGCGTCGCTGCTCGAAGCTGCGGACGAACGGTTCGAGACGATCACCGAGACGGATCCGCGTGCGGCACTCGAACGCCTCGAGAGTGCATCGGTCGACTGTGTGGTGAGTGATTACGATATGCCCGAGATGGACGGCCTGGAACTGCTGGGCTCGATTCGGTCCGAGTATGCCGAGCTGCCGTTCATCCTGTTCACCGGCAAAGCGGAAGCACTCGCCAGCGCAGCGGCTGCCCACGAGGTGACTGACTGCGTCCGGAAAGCGACCGACAGCGGACAATTTGAGCGGCTGGCAGCGCGGATCTCGAACGCCGTTATGGGCGCGCCCCGTCGGTCTCAAACGTCTGTCTCGAAGTAGCGGTCCGCTCGCAGCGACCGCCAATTCACCGCGAGAATGCGCGTTGGGTAACGCGCAAGACGACGGTCTCTTCGACCGTCCGGAGATCGTATTCCGGCATCGAGCCGCCCGTCCGCGTGACGTACATCGGCTCGACGAGGCGCGGGGCAGTGGCGTCGGTGTGCTGTCGACCGCCTTCACCTTCGTCGGGCACTTCGTCGGATGCATCCGTCGTCGCGGGCGACTCGGCTGGCTGCTCGACGCCGTACACCTTGAGATAGCGGCCGGACGCCTCTGGTTCGATCTCGCCGTCCCGGATCGCGGTCGCGAGGTCTCGGGAAAGCCATTCGGCCTCGCTGATACTCGGCTCGTGCACCAAGACGGTGTCGACGTACCGAACGAGATACCAGTTGAGGTCGTTCAACAGGGACACGGCCGCGCCGAGGCTCACCGTCTCCAGTTCGATCGCGTTGTGGAACGGTTCGGCGAGCTCGTAGGTGGCGAGGGCGTGCCGTGCGGTCTCGTGGCCGAGTAACGTCTGCCGGAGGGGAACGTCGTCGTTTCCGAGCAGACAGACCCGTGTCATGCACGCGGCACAACGACCCGCCGGCCCAAAGCGGTTTCGTCACCGACCGGCCACTGGCGTCTCGTCGTACGCTCTCACGTCGACGACAGCCGGATCACGAGCGGCGGATTCAGCCATCGCCAGCAACTCTTCGGGTTCGGCTGAGACTACCGACATCGGCGTACCGGCTGTCTCCGGCCGCGACGGCGCGACGCGGTTACACCCCGCCGGGACGGTCGCGTCGTCGTAGGTTCCAAGCTCGCGGGCTCGCTCGATGATGTCTGTCTTGTCCATCGTGAGCAACGGCCGGTGGATCGGCAGGTCGGTGACGACGTCGGTCGCCGCGAGGTTGGCGGTCGTCTGACTCGACTTCTGGCCGATCGCTTCTCCGGAGACGATCCCCACGGCGTCGTGCTCGCGGGCGACGGTTTCGGCGGCCCGATACATGAACCGACGCAGCGAGAGCATCCGGGTGGCGTCGGTCTTCGCGACGAGTTCCTCGACAGCCCTTCCGCCGTCGACGACCCTCAGCTGGAGGTCGAAGTTCGGTGCGCGCCGGGCGAGTGCTGCGACGGTCGTCTCCGCGCGAGCGCGGTGGTCGGCACCGCCGTAATCGCCGAGATCGACGTACACCGGAAGTATCGGTGCGCCGCGGGCCATGACCTGCCAGGCCGCGACCGGCGAGTCGATCCCGCCGCTGACCAGCGCCACCAGTGGTTGCTGC
Organism: Halorhabdus tiamatea SARL4B; assembly: GCF_000470655.1. Classification (NCBI taxonomy): domain Archaea; kingdom Methanobacteriati; phylum Methanobacteriota; class Halobacteria; order Halobacteriales; family Haloarculaceae; genus Halorhabdus; species Halorhabdus tiamatea. The sequence continues at coordinate 2,688,403 of NC_021921.1, read as the reverse complement.
GTCCCGAGCGGTAGGCCACCCGGTCCAGCCCGTTTCTCGACGAAGACGAACGCCTCGTCGGGTCGACAGTCGACGAAGGTAGTGAATTCGGGATCGTCCAGGTCGACTTCCGGAGTACCGCCCCCGTCCTCGATCGCGTCCCAGATCGCCTGGCCGCCCTCGGATTCGAGATCGCGACTGGAGAAGTCGTGGGCGTCGGCGTTCCCGGCCCGTCGAGCCTCGACGGCGAACGGACCGCCGTCGTGGCAGGCCCTGGCAGTTTCCGCGAGTGCCTCGGTGATCGCATCGAGCGTCGGCTCGACCGATCGGGCGGGACTCGCCGAGACCACGCCAGGGGCCTCGACAGCGGCCGCGGTGGCGTCCTCGACGGCCGACTCCTCAGTCCGGATGTACAGCCGATTGCGCTGACAGCCAGTGTCACCCGGCAGGTCGCGATCCGCGAGCAGGGCGTTGAGGTTCTCCTGGAGTTGAAACTCCATTTTCATCCGAACCTGGTCGCTCTTGACGCCGACTTCCCCGTGGCGGACGACGACCACGTCGGCTCCTGGCGGGTGCATCTACCGCGGGTACTCGACGGGTGAATAAACAGGCTTCGACACCGATCGAATTGGGCGTGTCTGGATCGAAGTCAGACGCCGAGCCGTCTCAGAACGTCGACAGGTCGCCCTCGATGACGCGCTCGGTGACGCCCGTGATATCTTCGAGTTCGTCGTCGATGATCGCCTCGACCTCGTCCTCGACGTCGGTGATCGCCAGACCGCCCTCGGTCACGATGGTGGCGTCGGCGACGTGTGGATCGTCGATCGGCGAGCCGATCTGGCTGAGGAGTCGGACCTGCAACTGTCGGATGCCGTCGACTTCGCTCACGACCGACTTGGCGATCTCGGTGCTCAGGAGGTTGTAGATCTTCCCGATGTGGTTGACGGGGTTCTTCCCGCTGGTCGCCTCCATGCTCATCGGGCGATTCGGCGTGATGAGGCCGTTGGCACGGTTGCCACGGCCGACCGAGCCGTCGTCGCCCTGCTCTGCGCTGGTGCCCGTCGTCGTGAGGTAGATCGACCCCTCCTCGTAGTCGTCGGCGGTGTTGACCTGCACTCGAACGTCTCGATCCGTGTACTCCGTCGCGAGATCGGCGACGTACTCCCGGACGCCCTCGACGGCGTCGCGATACTCGTGGATGTCGTTGACGTGCGCGTCGACTGTCGCGGCGGCGACGGTCACGTCGATCGCGTCGCCTTCGCGCTTGCCCATGACCTTGATGTCCTGGCCGATTTCGGGGTGTTCGTCGGTGTAATCGCCGTTGATCCGTCGCTCAGTATTGAGCACGATCTGTTCGGTCTCGGTCAGGGGCGCGTGGCCGACGCCGTAGGACGTGTCGTTGGCCATCGGGACCGCGCCGTCCTCGCCGAAGACCTCCTGGAGATCGCCGCTGCCCTCGCCGAGTCGGACGTCGACGATCACGTCCGAGCCGACGTCGAGGTGGGGGAACGTCTCGTCGAGGTACTCGCGGGCCGCTTCGAGCGCGATCGTGTCCGTCGGGATGCGCTGGCCCTGGTATTCCTTGGTCGCGCGACCGACGAGCAGCAGATAGATCGGTTCGATGACTTCGCCGCCGCCGAAGGCGGGCGCGGACGTTCCGGCCACGAGTTGGGTCTCGTCGGTGTTGTAGTGCAGCACTTTCCCGACGCGATCGAGGTACGCCTGTGCGAGCGCCTGGGAGACAGCCTCGGCGAGCCCGTCACAGATCGAGTCCGGGTGACCGATTCCCTTGCGCTCGACGACTTCTACCCGCTGATCTTCGACTGCTTGCCCGCTCGCCTGCGTGATCCGAATGTTCCGTTCACTCATTACCAACCCGTAGCCAGCCCCGGCGTCTATAACTTACGGAAACCTTCTGGCCCAAAACGATTACTATGGCTCATTATCGAGCAAGAGGCCGAGATACGACGTCCGGATCTGGTCTTCGGGGTCGAGGCCGAGGTCCCCTAGCAGTGCTGTCGCGGCTTCGCGTGCGGCCTCGATGTCGGCCTCGGTCTCGACGTCGGTCTCGACTTCGAGGAACGCCCCGAGATCGGCCACGTCGTCGAGCGTGACGGTGAACTCCCGGAGCGCGTACTGGTGGCGTTCTTTTTCGACGGTGGCGACCGGTTCGAAGCCGAGTCCACGGAAAATCGCGTCAGCCGTCTCGCCGTCGGCGACGGTGGTCTCGTGTTCCTCGCGAGTCTTGGAGGTGGCGTCGATCTTCGGGCCTTTGTACGTGATTTTCGCCGTGGTGTCGCCGTGGACGTGTTCGCGCCGGACCCGGAATGCCTCGTCAGTAGCGGCGAAGTCTCGATAAGGGGGCTCGTAGTAGGTGTCGACTTGCCGGACCGTCCCGAGCGGGTCGGCTCCGGCCGAAAGCAGCGCCTCCCGTGCCCGCTCGTGGTCGGCGCGGACCTTGAGTTCGACCTCGTACATGCCACGACGGAACGGTTGCCCGGGCAAAAACGGCTCGACTCGGCGTCTCGGCAGTCTCGGCCCGCGAGTCGGAAACGTTGTCCTTAAGAGCGAAACGAGTGTCGGTTGGGGTATGAGCGACGATTCAGCGGCCGACGAGGCCGACGCCGAGACCGAGAACGACGCCGAATCGAGCGGCCTCCAGGACGGGGACTTCGTCACAGTCGCCTACACCGCCCGGACCGTCGAAGGCGGCGATCTCGTCGACACGACCAGCCAGGACGTCGCCGACGAAGAAGGCGTCGGCGAGGACCAGGAGTTCGAACCGCGAACGATCGTCCTCGGTGAGGGGCACATCTTCCCGGACGTCGAAGACGACATCACCGGCAAAGAGGTCGGCGACGAGGGCACGGTCGTCGTCCCGGCTGGCGACGCCTTCGGCGAGTACGACGACGAGGAAGTCCGGACCATCAGCGCCAACAAGATCGACGAGGACGACCGCTATCCCGGCGCGGCCGTCACCATCGACGGCGAACAGGGCTACATCGAGACGATCATCGGCGGGCGGGCCCGTGTCGACTTCAACCACCCGCTGGCCGGCGAGGACATCGAGTACGACTACGAGATCCTCGGCACGGTCGACGATCGCGAAGAGAAAGCCGCGAGCCTGCTCGACACCATGCTCGGCATGGACCTCGACGTCTGGTTCCAGACCGACGTCGAGGAGGAAGAGGAGATCGTCGAGGACGCCGACGACCTCGAAGAAGCAGCGGAGGAAGCGGACGACGAGGACGGCCCGGTCACCGAGACCGTCGAGGTCGAGAAGGACACGCTGTACATCGAGGCGACCCCGCAGCTCCCGATGAACCAGCAGTGGATGTTCCAGAAACAGCAGATCGCCCAGCAGTTCGTCGAGCTGCTCGGCGTCGACCGCATCATCGTCCAGGAGACCCTCGGCGAAGGTGCGGGCATGATGGGCGGCATGGGCGGGATGATGCCCGGCATGGGCGGCGGTGGCGATGTCGAGGACGCACTCGAGGACCTCGACGTGGACGTCGATGCCGACGAACTCTCCGAAGAACTCGACGTCGAGGAGTAACGCCGACGGGACCACGGCTTTCAGTTTGCGACGCCCGTCGCCGAGCCGATCGCCCACGAACAGTTCCACCTCTCTTGCATGACGATCGTCGATCCCCGCGACCGAGACGGCGTGCTCACAACTGAGAGCCGTGAGCAGATCGATGGGGACGCGTTCGCGGACGCACTCGAGTCGGAACCCGTTCGATCGGGCTGGGTCGTGGTGGCCTTGACGTTCGACGCGGCCGGTCGCGTGTTGCTGATCGAAGAGCCTTGGGCCGACGGTTGGCTCGCCCCCGGCGGCGCACGCAAACCAGGAGAGTCCCTCGACGCGGCGGTCAAACGGGAGATCGGCGAGGAGACCGGCGTCGAGGCAACGCCGGTCGCTCCCCGTGCAGTCGACGAGTTCACCTTTGAGCACGAAGGGACTGGTGAGACGGTGGGCTGGACGCTGGTCTGCTTCGAAGCCATCGCCGACGATCCCGAAATCGACCGCGATCCGTCCGTCGACGACGAGGAGATCACCGACATCCGTTGGTTCGACGACCTGCCCGAGAACGTCTTCAACCCGGACTGGATGGTATCCGCTTACGAGGAGTGCGTGAACGGGCTGTGACAAGGGTTTGATTTCGGGGTCTGCTGTAGACTGCCAGTGAATCTTCCAAAGAGGATTCGTACGATAAGCCCTTCTTGAATCTGCTGATCACTGTCTCTGCGAGTTGAGTGCTGGCATTCGCGCGAGCGGAGCGAGCGCGATTCACTCCGAACGCGCCGCGGCGCGTTCGGAGGTGTTTTTGATCGAGCTTTTTGCAAGGTGGGTTCGCGCAGCGAACCCACCGCAGTAAAAAGGTCGTTAGGCGATATCGCGGCTGGTGTCGATGCTGACTTCCTCGACGAGGTCGAGTTTGATGACGTTCGTCGGCGCGCGGCCGCCGCGGAACTTCGGAATCGCGAGTCGGTTCTCGACCTCGTCGTTGGAGATGGTGGTATCGAGGTCGAAGACGACGTCGGCGAAATGCTCGGTCGTATCACGGAGCGGGGGGACCGATCGACCGTTCAGACAGTGCAGGACGGCGAGGCTACCCGTATTGAATATGTGGTTCTGGAGGTCGTTCATGAAACTACGGAACCGCGAGGGCGGTTCCTGCGATTCGAGGACGTCCAGCGGATCGATGATGAGGTTCGACGTCTCGGGGAGCGCGCTGACGAGTTTGCCCGCGTTATCCAGCGGCGCTTCACCCGAGACGTGCCTGATCGTCGGCTGGCCAGTCGCGGTCGGTGACTGTTCTAAACTGTCGCTGATCGCCTGCTCGGAACGATCGAGCGAAAGGTACAACGTCCCCCGAGTTGCAGTCAACTCGTACAGAAATAACTCGGCCTGGCTCGCCGGCGTGGCGTTCATCACGACGATGCTTCCAGCCGGGATCCCCCCCTCGAGTTTCCGATCGAGTACGTCGATCCCGGTCCGGAGCCGATCGGACATAGATCGACCGTAACTATTATCCCCACCTGATTAAATATTCCGGATTTCAGCGTCACAGCGGGTACACGGCGCTGAAACCGTGGTTGAGAAACAGCAAAAGCGAGAGACTCGACAGTGTTCGGGATCGTTTTCGTGCACAGTTTCCCACGGGCCGGTGTGTCGGGAGATTGAATAGCCCGGCGGTCAGGACTCAATGCAATGCGTCACGATCACATCATCAGCGCGAAACAACTCTCTCGGGCCGACATCGAGGAGGTGCTCGACCGGGCGGCCGAGATCGCGGACGATCCGACCGCGTTCGGCGACCGTCATCCCGGCGCGTTGCTCGGCCTGTTGTTCTTCGAGCCGAGCACGCGGACGAAGATGAGTTTCACCGCCTCGATCAAGCGACTCGGCGGAGATATCGTCGATATGGGCCCCGTCGAGTACTCGAGCGTCAAGAAAGGCGAGAGCCTTGCGGACACCGTCCGCGTCGTCGAGGGTTACGCTGACGCGCTCGTCTTGCGCCACCCGATGGAAGGGTCAGCGACGATGGCCAGCGAGTTCGTCGACGTGCCGCTGATCAACGCCGGCGACGGGGCCGGTCAGCATCCGACCCAGACGCTACTGGATCTCTACACGATCCGGGAGAACGCCGGTCTCGACGATCTCTCGATCGGGATCATGGGTGATCTGAAGTACGGCCGCACGGTCCACTCGCTTGCGCACGCGCTGACGAACTTCGGCGCGAGCCAGCACTTCATCAGCCCGGAAAGTCTCCAGCTCCCGCGGAACGTCCGGTATGACCTCCACGAGGAAGGCGCGACGATCCGGGAACACACGGAACTCGATCCCGTCCTCGACAGCCTGGACGTGCTGTACGTGACCCGAATCCAGGAGGAACGCTTCCCGGACGAGAGCGAGTACCGCGAGGTCGCCGGCGAGTACCGGATCGACGCCGAGACGCTCGAAGAGGCGCGCGAGGATCTCACAGTTTTACACCCGCTTCCGCGGGTCGACGAGATCGATCACGACGTCGACGCGACGGATCACGCAGCGTACTTCGAGCAGGCACACAACGGCGTCCCAGTACGGATGGCACTGCTCGATCTCGTCCTCGGTGGTGAGTCACAATGACCGACGACCAGGAACTTCGTGTCAGCAAGATCAAGAGCGGAACCGTCATCGATCACGTCACCGGCGGCGCAGCGATGCACGTGCTCTCGATTCTCGGCATCGAGAGCGGCGGCGGCGAGACCGTCAGTATCGTGATGAACGTCCCGAGTGACCGACTCGGCAAGAAAGACATCCTCAAGGTCGAAGGGAGGGAGCTGAGTCAGGCGGAGGTCGACGTCCTCTCGCTGATCGCACCGGCGGCAACGATCAACATCATCCGGGACTTCGAGGTCGTCGAGAAGCGCCGCGTCGCTCGACCGGACGAAGTCGTCGGCGTCCTGTCGTGTCCGAACCCCCAGTGTATCACGACCGAGGACGAACCGGTCGAGACCAGATTCGAGGTCCTCGAGGACGGCGTCCGGTGCCAGTACTGCGATACGATCGTTCGACAAGACGTCGCCGCACTCATCGACTGACCCAGCGAGCCAGCCGAGAAATGATACTGCCGGCTGTACGTTCGTAACGATATTCGCCACACCGGGGTGGCGAATTCCGTCAGTCTGTCACAGCCGGCAGTATGAGATGGCGCCTCGTTAGCCGGTCAGGACACCCGGACCCAGAACTGTTTTATCGCCGCGGAGCCAGGAAACAGGTGATGTCGAAAAAGAAACTCCTGATCGCCCTGGTCACCCTCGCGATCGTCGCGTACGTCCTGAAAGAAAAACGATAACGTCGCGTCTGTACTGCTGTATCGGCTCTCGGATAGGGGATGGGAGCTAGTTTGCTCCCGACCCGGTCTCGTTACTCCAGCCTGTGTTCCCGGAAGCGAACGAGCACGTCACGGTCCCGCGTGTCCTCCGGCAGTGACCGAAACCATGCGGCGTCGGTGATCTCGTCGTCGGGATCCGCGACCGACAGCGCCGTCTCGGTCGCTTCGGCCTCGTAAATCGGAAGCACACCCCAGGTCTCGTACTCGTCACAGTAGAACTGGACGCGCCCGAGCAGGGCGAGGTCCTCGAAGGCAGCCTCGATGCCGGCCTCCTCTGCCAGTTCGCGCCGGGCGGCTTCCCGGAACGTCTCGTCGGGACCGACCTCGCCGCCGGGAAGCACCCACTTGCCGACGTCGTCGTGTCGGACGAGCAACAGCGCACCGTCGTCTCGATGGACGACTGAGTGCGCGCCGTAGGGGAGGCCGTTGTCCTGGACCCGTCCGGTGATCGTCTCGAAGCGGGGCCGAGAGACGTATCGGGTCCGAGTGAATTCCATGACGCCGTCTTGGTCCTCGAGGAGCCGATGGTAGGTCTGTTCGGCTTCCTGCTGGGCCACGTCGGCGCGATACCAGAGATCGTCGACGACTGTCATCGCCCGGCAGTCACGTCGGGTGGGTTTCGGCTGCGATCCGACCGAAGGGGGAGAGGCTCGAAAGGAATCATACGAGCCCATTCGACGGTCGACGACTTAAGTGTGTTCGACAGATGGGGCGGGGAAGCTCTCCCAGGCCGTATCAGTTCCCTTTTTACCTCCGACCCGACTAACGTCATCCATGGCATTCGAAGAGGACGATACGGTCGTGCTACACGACGAACACAGCGACTACGACGGCGAGACCGGGACCGTCACGCAGGTGATGGAGACGATGTTCGGCGACGCGACCTACACGGTCAAATTCGAGGAGGGCCAAGAGCAGGGCGTACCGGACGACGCCCTGGAGGCCGCCCCGGACGAGGAAGCGCCCGACGCCGAGGACGAGGCATCCGCCGACGAGACTGACGGCGACGACGACTGATCGGATGTCGTCCGTCCCCTTTCACTACGTCGACCTGCGGGCGTTCTGTTATGCCACGGAGGACAGCGCGCGCGTCGAGTCGGCTCTGCGGACGCTGACTCCCGAAGAGGTTGACATCGAACGGACCGAGAGCGAGGGCCATCACGGCGACCGCATCCTCGTGCTCTCGACGCGCTTAGAACGGGCGGACGAGATCAGACATGTCCTCGCACAGCTATCGACGCTCGAGGAATCCGACCGCGAGGGACTACTCAACGAACTCGTCGATCGGATCGACGACAACACGTCGTTTTTCCTGACACTCTCGAAGCAAGCGGCCTTTTCGGGCCGCGTCGAGCGCGGTGACGGCATTACGCTCCGGGGGAAAGTCGAGGCGTATCCGGCGACGAAGGATCGTGCGATCGAACACGTCCGTGACGCCCTCGAGACGCTGTGATGTACGAGGCGGCCCACGCTCAACCGGAGGGAGAAAGCACCGTCGCCCGCCTCGCGCTCACGGCCGCCGAGTACGGCTACGACGGACTCGTCGTCCGAAATCACGGCGACGCGTCTCCCGAGTACGACCGGGCGGATCTCGCCGAAACCTATGGAATCGACCTCGTCGACGGCGTCGAGATCCGAACCGATGATCCCTCACGTGCCAGCGGATTCGTCGGCAACCATCGGGATCGGCGGACGATTGTCGCCGTTCACGGCGGTTCCGTCGAGCTGAACCGCTTCGCTGTCGAGCAGCCAGCGGTCGACGTGCTGGCCCACCCGCTTTCGGACGACGGTGACGTCAACCACGTCATCGCCAAGACGGCGGCCGAAAACGGGGTTCACCTCGAGTGGTCGCTGCGGGAGGTTCTCAGGGCCGACGGTGGTGCTCGCGTCGAGGCGATCCGTGGACTCCGCAAGCTACGGGAACTCATCGAGCAGTACGACGCGCCGTACGTCGTCAGTGCCGACGCGACCTCACACCTCCAGTTACGTGCGCCGCGCGAGGTGGGCGCACTCGGGGCAGTTCTCGATTGTTCGCCCGAGTGGATCGAAGCGGGCCTGTCTGCCTGGGGAGCGATTGCCGACCGGAATCGAACGCGAACGAGCGATCGGTTCGTCGAACCCGGCGTGCGCCTCGGTCCTGACGGGGATGGGGAATCCTGATCCGGTCGAAATTACGTTTGACCGTTTGAACTCGCCGTCTCCGGTTCCCTGCGTCGATAGAGTTGATCGAGCACCATCCCGGCGTGTGAGGAGAGCAACTCGAGGAGCTGTTCGTCTTCGGCGGAGAGTTCAGTTGTGATGTCCCCGACAGTCACGAGGACGCCCGTCGTCCCGACCGTGTTGTCTAAGCGAACCGTCATCGACCCAAAGTGCTCGAACGTTGTCGATGGATCGCCCGTGTGTTCGTGCCCGTAGACGACCACGTCGTCCTGGTCACCTCCTGTTCTCGCCAGGCGTCGTATCTCGTCGTCGGACACGGCTGCGACCGTGCTGCTGACGATCCGTTCGTTGTCGGGTTCGACTTCGACGTACGCGGTTTGATCGAGACCGAGCAGCGAGGAGACGGCCTGGATGCAGAACGCGCCGACCTCCTCGACCGACGACGACTGAGCGAGCGCCCGACCGTAATTGTTGAGGTCGGCGGCCTTGCGCGCGAACGCTTCCGTTCGGTCACGTTCGCACTGGAGACGGCGGCGATGGTGTCGACTCCGGGCGTCGTAGAGGCCGACGAGCGTCCCGGCGATCGCTCCGACCGTCACGCCGTCGATCGCTGTATACGTTACTCGCTGTAGCGTCCCGGGGGCGACACGCTGACTGAATAGCATCAGCGCCACGACCGCCGTGAACAGGAGCGTTCCCCCAACCGCCCAAGCGGCGATCCGGGGGAGGTCTGCCTCGTACTCGGTCGAAGTCGCAAGCCAGTAGCCGGCGAACGAGAGCGTCAACCCCAGCATCGCGAACGGGATGCCGTCGACGAGGATCGCGACCGCAACGTCGGTCTGTTCGGTCGCGTGGACGAGTTGAATGCCGGCCAGCAGCAGGCCGACGATGCCGAAGGTAGCCCCGTAGAGATGATGTCGTTCCATACGCCCACGTGGGCCACCGGCCCATTGAGCGTTCGGGTGAATAGTGTCGAGTCACGGGATTTCTTCTCCCCCTGTCGCAGTACGTTCCCGCAGAACCAGAAGTACCGGAAAGATTATCCTGTATCGTGGTTAATTGTAGCTCACGGCGGACGGCGGCGTCACGGTACGCACCCGCCAGGAGGACACATATGGCAACATGGTACTGTAAGGACTGCTCGGAGTACATCGACGAGCGGATGGCGTCGTGGCACGAATCGCAGGGACACGCGGTACTGGGCTACAGGGCCCCGGAGTCGATGGAGGATCGACATCTCTGGAGCTCCTGAGCGTCGGAGAGTGTCCGTTTCGCCGCGCTGTCCGGCGCGGCACCGCTGTCGATACCCGACGTGACGTCGAACGCTTATGAGGAAGCAAGACGTCTGGAGAGCCAGGCGGGCCGCCACTGATGAGCACCAAACGACAGTTAGCCCAGCGACTGGGAGTCCTCACCGGGTTCGACGAGCCGGACGCGTCGCTCGAACAGTACCGGACACCCCCGGCAGTCGCCGCATATCTCGTCCATCTGGCGGATCTCAACGGCGACGTCGCGGGACGAACGGTCGTCGATCTGGGGTGTGGGACCGGAATGCTCGCACTCGGGGCAGCCCTCCGTGATCCTGCTCGCGTGGTCGGCGTGGACATCGATCCGAAACCGCTGTCGACAGCGCGCGCGAATCAGGACCGAATCGGGACCGAGACCGCAGTCGCCTGGTTGCGGGCTGACGCGACCGATCCCCCGCTCTGTCTGGCTGAGCCAGTCACGGTACTGATGAACCCTCCCTTCGGCGCGCAGTCCGGCAACGAACACGCCGATCGGCGGTTTCTTGGGGCCGCCGCGGAGATATCGACGGTCTCGTACTCGATCCACAACGCGGGCAGCGCCGACTTCGTCGAGTCCTTCGCCGCCGACAACGGCGGTGAGGTCACGGCCGCCTACCGGTCGACACTTTCGGTCCCACGGCAGTTCGCCTTCCACGACGACGACGAGCGCGACATCGACATTGAACTGTTCCGGATCGAGTGGTGACCCGCCGGCTCACGGAGATAGTCCAGAGCCCGGTTACTGTCGGGTCGGTGGCACCTGTCGGTTGGCCACGCGAATACGCGTCCCGTCGATGCTCGCATAGAGGTCACGACCAGTCCGGTCGAACCTGACCCCGCCGACGGTCGCATTGCCGCCGTTCCCGGGAACTGCGACCGTGCCGAGCGTCTGGTTGCCCCGTCTGACGGCCACTTCGAACGCGTCGGCCGCCGGACGGATCGCGATCGTTCGATTGGCGAGTCGGAGATCCGCGACCGCTGGTGTGGACGTGTGGACAAGGCGCTTCTCGTCACCGTCGGGATCGAGGAACACACGATAGGTGCTGTTCCCGCCGACGACCGACCACCCTGACCGGGTCGCCCAGACCGAGGTGCGCCAGCCGACACCGCCGACGAGGACGCGACCACTGCCGCGTGCTTCCAGGGCGCGTTTGGAAATCGCACGTCGCCAGAGGTGGCGTTTCTCGCTCGTGACGATCACGCCGCTCGTCTGGACCTGTGTGACCTGCTCGAGGAACGGCAGATCCAGGACCGCAATCTGGCGGTTGGTGACGTTCTCGGCGTAGGCGATCTCGTAGTCGTTGACTTCGACGGCGTCGTCGGGGAGGCCACCGCCGGCGGGGGCAACGAGGTTCAAGGTTGCTCCGACAATCGACATCGTCACCAGCACTGCGAGCAGCACGCTCGCCGCGATCTGCCACCGTGGCGTCGGATCGACCAGCCGGTCGACCTGTGGGAGCGAGGCGAACGCAGATCGGTCTGATCCAGCGACGAGGGCGACGATCAGCCCGGCGAGGACGAACACCAGCGTCGTCCCGACCGCCTTGAACTGGACGTACTGACCATCGCCCAGGAACCAGTAGACCCGCCAGAGCCCGTTGGCGATGCCATAGATCATGGCCGCGAGCCAGATCCGCGCTGGATTCGTGGTCGTCCCGCGGAACCGGACGACGAGTGCGGCGACGAACACTCCAAGCAGGAAGCCGAAGACGTGGCCCTGCACGGCGGTGCTCGCCCACCAGACAGAATCGTAGCTGACGCTCGCCTCCGCGATCGAGTACGGCGAGGCGAACGCGGTGTAGACGTGTCGGAGGCGAGTCCAACCGGCGACCGCGACAATCGTCGAGACCGGGTAAAAGACGAGTGCGAATCCGGCTAGCGCGTAGGTCACGCCCGAGAAGCCGATGATCGGCCCCCAGGAGAACGCTGCCGTGAGTAGCCCTGCGAGGAGCATGGTCGTGAAGAAGATTGCAACCCGGACGAACGGATTGCTCGACCACGACGCGAACGACGCGCTGCCACGCTCGGCGGGGTAGTGACTCCAGGCGTACTCCGCGATCGATCCGAAGACGAGGCCGGCCCAGAGGTTGCCGACCAGGTGTCCCCAGCTCACGTGGGCGAACCCAGCCGTGAGGACTCCGAGTGGGTAGGCGTACGAGGTTGCCTGAAACGGCAGGCTGACTGGATCTCGGAGGTTCCCCAGTCCGCCCTGGACGAAGAGGTACACGCAGACGACGAACGCCAGGCCGAGAAGCGTTCCCCAGGGCAGGCCGAGAACCAGCCGCGACCGGAGGCGCTGGCCCCACTGGCCGTGGGGACGCGCCGTTCGATAGAGCACGATCACGGAAACGAGAATGCCTGTCGTCAACAGCAGTTGCCAGGCCACGAGCGGGACGGCCTCGATCGCCGATCGAACGCCGCCCGTCGCCAGCGGGAACGCGATCGACGCCCACGCCATCGACGACATACACGGTCACAGGGGGCTTGCGGGTTTATCACTGACGCCCGGGCCCGGCTTGGACCGCTCGGCGGGTGCGCTCGCTGTCACGAGCAATCGGCCCGGACCGCGCCCGCAGGTTTTTACCCGATCGGGAGCATTCGGGGACACGATGGGAGTTCGCCCACCTGCCGACGACGGCCTCTCGGAGCCGGACGTTATCGAGTTCGGCATTCCCGCGCTCGACGCTCGCCTCGAGGACGTCTCGTTTCCCGCGACCGCCGACGAGTTGCGCGAAACGCACGGCGATCTGGAAGTCCCGTACAACGCCTCCGGAAACACAGTGTCTCTGGAAGACGTCCTCTCGGAGATCGATCGGACGTCTTTCGAGACCGAACAGAACCTCCTCAACGCCGCCCACCCGATCTTCGAACGGCGACGCGCGCAGAATCCGAGTGGGATCATCGGCCAACTCCGCTCGCTGATGCCGTTTTGACGTCGTCTCGACCCCGTTTTCGCCGTCACTCGCGCGATCTCTCGTCCCGGTCGCGATCGTCGTCGAGGACCTGATCGAGGCGGTGCATCTGTTCGCGATGGAGTTTGAGCACCATGTCCGAGAGCGTCCCGAACATGAGCAACTGGACGCCGAAGACGATCGCGATGCCCCCGACCATCGCGAGGACGTTGTGGGAGATCCCGCGCGTGAACCACTCGACGCCGACGTACGTCCCGAGTCCACCACCGGCGAGTAAGCTCGCGATCCCGACGCTCCCGAAGTAGAACAGGGGGTTGTTCGTCTTGGCCATCCGGTACAGCGTCAGGAGGATGATTCCGCCGTCGCGGAACGGGCGCAAGTTGGTCTCTGTCTCGTCGGGCCGGCTCTCGTAGCGGATCGGGACGATCTCGGTCGTGACGTTGTGTTTGACGCACTCGACGGAGAGTTCGGTTTCGATGCCGAAGCCCTCCGAAGAGAGGTCGAAGCGCTCGATCGACTCGCGAGTCATCGCGCGATACCCCGAGAGGATGTCAACGAAGTTCCGGCCGTGAATCGTCTCGAACGCCCGATTGATGAGGCGGTTACCGACGCGGTTGAGTCGCGTCATCGCGCCCGATTCCATGTCGGCGAAGCGGTTGCCGATGACGTGGTCGGCCTCGTCTGAGAGGAGTGGCTCGAGGAGTGCGTGGGCGTCTTCCGGGCGATAGGTGCCGTCGCCGTCCACCATGAGGACGTAAGGCGCGTCGATGTGCTCGAAAGCCTCCCGGACGGCCTGGCCCTTGCCGCTGCCTGATTGTTCGACGACGCGTGCGCCGTGGTCGGCGGAGATCTGCTGGGTGTCGTCGTCGGAGCCACCGTCGATGACGAGGACGTTCTGGAGATCCTGGTCGTGGAAGCCGTCGATGACCTCGCCGATGGCCGCCGCCTCGTTGTAAGTAGGGATGAGGACGCAGACGTCGTCGCGGGTTGGCATTTTACTATGATTCTTTCCCGCCCCCTAAAACATGTGCGGACCTATTCGTTCAAGAAATGAACCAGTTCGCGATTACTTTTATCGGTCCGAGATCGACACCGAAACGGTCCTCAAAACGCAACACGAGCTGGACTTCCTCAGACTCGATACCGCCGAACCGTAGGATGGAAATCCCATAAACAGTAACGAAAACTCCAAACAGAAGAGGAAGCGTTACGAGATTCAGTGGGACAAATATTTTCGCAATAACATATATCATTCCGATAAGTCCAACGGCGATGACTGTTGGCTTGATCATTGCCGGAGTCAACGGTTGGATCTTGGCTATGCGGTAGAGCTGATACGTATACAAAAGATTCAGTAGCGCATATGCGACAGCAGTCGCGACTGCAGCCCCAATAAAGGAGTAACGCGGAATTAATACAATGTTTAACGCGAGATTAACCGCTGCAACGACGCTATTGTCGTACATGATGAGTCGAGTGCGGCCAATTGAAGTCAGCAGATCCATGTTCGGTCCCGCTGCAGTATGTGTAATAAAACCCAATCCGAGAATTACGAGTGCCGGCGCACCGGGGCGGTATTCGCCGCCGAAAGTAATCTCCAGTGATAGATCAGGGAACAGGACAAACACAAGAAATAGAGGGAGTGTTGACATGAAGACCCACTTGGTGACGACCTCATAGAGGCGTGCCATCTCGTCTATCTTTCCTTCGCTGTGGAGTTCTGAGAGAACTGGCATGAAAATGAATCCAAAAGAAGTGACTGCTACCAGTAGGAGCTGTGCAATAGGGTAAACAACGTTGTAGATTCCTACATTACCGGCCGACTGGTAGTATCCAAGAAAAAATATATCAATATCCTTAAATATTAGTGACATCGCTGACATGATTAACAGAGGGAACGAGAATGCCAACAGGTTCCGATAGTCCGTGGTGTACTCAGTCCCGAACTCGAACAGTGACGTATGTCGCCACAAATAGTATATTCCTGTCGTCACTGCTACTGCATAGGATACGGCGTATGCCCAGGCGACCCCCACTGTTCCGAACCCGAACGCGATCGCGACGCCGATCCCTGCGAAACGGGCAATCGGCAACGAGAGGTTCTGGATATACACCTTCGGGACTGTGTGTTGCATCCCTCGGACGACCCCAATCGTGAACTTCATCGTTGCCGCAAGCGGGATGATCAACCCAAAGACTCGCAGGATCGGACCGGTTGAGGGGTTGTCAAACACTGTCGTTGCGATCGTTGGCGCGAAGAGGACCAGTATACCGCCGACGACGATGGAAAAGGGCAAGACGATACTAAAGCCCGTGAGGAGGATACCTCGTCGGTGTGCCCTGTCGTCGTATCGTGGAAGAAATCGGCCAATACCGGACGGGAGTCCCAACAGGACGATCGTCGACGTCATGGCCATCAACATGATCCCCAGTGACACTGCCCCGTACTCAACTTTCCCGAGCCACCGTGCAAGGACGACTTTCGCGAAAAAGGAGATACCTAATTCAACCACGACGCCGATAGCGGCGATGCTACCCCCCTTGAAGAGCGTCGAGATTCTGGAAATAGGCGAGGTATCGTCACTCATTCGTTCGCCAATCGGATCTACCAATAGTTCATTGTCCCGATCTGCGTCGATTGGCGCTCACGTAGTCGATAGCCGAACGCGTCACTTGCGAACCTGCTCATATAGCGAGATGTACTGAGAAGCGATATCGTTCCAGTCATGGCGCTGTTCAATCCGTTCGCGAGCGTTCTGTCCCAATTCTTTGGCTTGATCCGGGTTGGACAGTATTTTACAAAGCGGCTCGATCAGTGCTGACATCGACTCCCGCTCGACAACATAGCCGTCGACGCCGTCACGGATCATCTCGTGAGCACCTCGGACGTCGGTCCCGACGACCGGACAGCCACTTGCCATTGCTTCGAGTCGGATATGGGAGTACCCTTCCGAGAGGGACGGATGTACGAACACCTGTGCGCTCCGAAACCGCTTCTGGAACTCGTCTCGCGGGAGGTACTCGTGGATCGTGAACGACGATTCGATATTGAGATCTACTGCAAGTTCCTGGAGGAACTCTCTGCGAGGCCCGGTGCCGACGAGGTGAAAGTGGGCGTCTGGGATTTTCGATAAGACTTCCGGCATTGCTCGGAGGACATACCGATATCCCTTTCTGGCAATGAGATTTCCCACCGAAAGAATTTCTTTGGTATCCGCTCGGTTCGCGTATTCGCATTTATCCAAGTGAACGCCATAGGGGATGACATCGATGTCGCCGTCGACATACTGCTGGTAGACCTGTTTTGTGGCTTCGTTGACCGCGACAATTGTATCAGCGCCAGCTAAAGACCACTTAAATAACCACTCACGAATCGGATCAAGTAGTGGCTTGACACTCTGGAAAAAGCTGTAGCCCACGTCGCTGACTGCCCTAGGAACATTGTTCCCTACGATGCTCTCGACATAATCTTGAAATGCCCCTGGGGGGACATCGTGACCAGCCTCGCATGGCCCAACGACGACAGGGATGTCGCGTCGTGCAACGGCGCGAATAATCGGCTCGTAGTCGGGAAAATTCATATATGGGTAATGAAAAACATCATACTCGTCGACAATTTCTTTGATCCGCCGGCCCGCGGCGTATTTATATCGGAGCCGGCTTTCTCCTTCTATCGGTAACAGCGAGGCGTTCCGGAAGGTGTACTCGTCGGATGTCTCGTGGACGACAGCATCGATCGACACATTGTCCGGCAAAGATCTCAGGTAGTTGTACGATCGTGCGTACCCTTCGTCACCGAATCGATACTCTGACGGCCCGAAGAGGACTGAATTCATGATCCGAGTACGGGCGTCTGGCGGTAGATCCTCCCACGACCTTGGATTCCGGCGCTCAAACCGGAGCGTACCAGCGTCAAATTCATTCGACGAGTGGATATTCCGCCGAGGGTACCCGCACTGTCGTTGTCTCTGTCGACCATCATAGGTGGGTTGGTAGACATAATAGTTTACGTTTATGTTTTTCTGATATGGCTGAATACCCGTCTCCGTCGTGTCTGTTGTCGCTGTGTTTCAGGACGGCTTCTGCACCTTCGTACCAACAGACGAGACACAATCATGACTCGCAGTGGACGGCATTTCGGGTCAAACTCTCTCCCCATCCAAGAGTCGCTCATACAGATCGATTATCTCTGAGACGACGGTCGCTGGCGAGTACTCGTTTTCGACATACCTTTGGTTTCGCTCACCGATCGTTGCTCCGTTCTCACTAGCGTAGCGGATCGAGGCCGCCAATGCCTCGTGATCTCCTGGCTCACAGCGTAGTTCTGGGTTCCGAACGATGTCGGCAGGGCCGCCGATATCGGTACAGACTACGGGTAGCCCTGCCTGCATCGCTTCGAGGATTGTCCGGCCGAACGGTTCGGGCCAGATTCCGGGATGAACGAACACGTCAGCAAGGCCATACTTCGACGAAACCTCCTCGTAGGGGACTTGCCCCTGAAATGTCACCCGATTTTCGACGCCCAGCGCTCTAACCTGCTGCTCCAGTGTGGTACGTTGGTCACCGTCACCAACTATCGTCGCCCGGTAGGCCGACGGGAGCGCGGCGATCGCGTCGATTAGAAATCGGACCCCTTTTTGCACCGACAATTCGCCAACATAGAGTACCTCTGTCGTGCCGTCTTTGTCGTCGGTTCCTATGTCACGCCGGACTTCGAACGCCGGATCGATCATGTTGGGAACGACCTTGATCTTCTCTGAAGAGTACCCAAATTCGACGTACAGATCACGCACTGCCTCACTTATCGCGATATGGGCGTCCATTTGTCGTACAAAATACTCTAATAACCTGCCTGTCGTCGGGTGACCGATCATTTCATATAGCCACTCAAGTGGTCCGGGTGAATCCATTGTCACCGACCGCGGAAAGAAGTGATAAGAATTTAAGGTCCCCACCGTCGCTGGCTTCGTGCGTCCGGATAACGCTCCCACGATCGGGTGCAACTCCATATTGTAGGCGTGGATCAGGTCGAACTCATCGACACGGTTTCGCAACTTGGGATACGCACGGAGGTTCTGCCACTCCGTGAGGACATTCGAGATAGATCCAAGTCGTTGTATTGTGATCCCGTCTCTTGTTTCGGTTCCATCCCCATCAAATGACATTACCGCCACAGATGAAATTCGATCCGAATCGGCAAGTTTTTTCGCAAGTAATTCTGTGCTAACTTCTCCACCTCCTTTTGTGTTTGGTGGATATCGCGGTGTGATAATCCCAACATGCATGTATGTACTACCAGACCCCGTTGTTCTAATACTGTGGGTATAGCTATTTTATACTTTTATGAAAAGAATAACATCTATGTGCGGTCAAGAAGTATCCTCATGAAGGATCCTCTTAAATCGCGACTGTAAAAGGTCATTGGCTACGTCTATAGTATAGTTATTGATCACAAACTTCCGTCCGGCCTCACCCATTGCTTTGCGCCGAGATGGGTTTTGAATAAGTTCAACAATTTCATCTGCTATTACTCTAGAATTTTGAGGTTCAATGAGTACAGAAGAATCAGTACTAACTGCTTCTGGAATCCCACCAGTTCGACTCGCTACAATCGGAATCTTCGTCGACTGGGCTTCTAAAAGAACGGTTCCGAATCCCTCATCAATGCTTGGCAAAAGAAAAATGTCGGAATGACATAATTTTCTAATTACTTCCGAGCGACTACGTTGTCCACAAAAGACAACCGATTTTTCTACATTGAGTCGTCGGGTTTGACGTTGTAAATCGGCTTTCAAAGGACCGGAACCAACGATATGATACTCAATGTTTTTATTTGTTCTGCTATTTATTCTAGAAACGGCATTAATTGCGAATTCATGACCTTTTTCTTCGACTAAGCGACCAATCGTCGTAATTTTGATCTTTCCAGTATTTGTTTGGTCTCTTTCGCTAGGGCAGTGGAAGCGATCAGTATCAATAGCGATAGGTTGAATATCTATTTTGTCAGGATCGGCCCCAAGTTGAATCAGGTTTTTCCGATTAAACTCTGAATTCGTAAGAAGTAAATTGCTCTCTTTAAAAGCTGGTTCATACATTTGTTTGTTTCTATTAAGAGCCATTCGAATGTCGTTGCCGTGGAACATTGTCACTAAATTAGTATTAAAACCACTGCGTATGAATATTGAACCAATGTTTCCATTCGGTCCGAAATGGGCGTAAGTAATTTCATAATTAGAAGGATTAAAACTTGATGTCATATAGAACGCCTGGAGTGAAAGTGCATCTCTTCCGTAGGTGTGAACCTTAAGAGATTCAAACATCGGTCGTAACCTGCTAGCGGGTGCTCGTAACGCCTGAACAGGACTAAATAATAGACGTAATAGAATATTGTCTGGTATATTAGAATATGTTGTACGTTGTTTTAGACCATACTCGCTTACCTCTTCATGAATACGTTCTTCTGAAGGCTTATAACGAGCGAATATATCTACTTCGTGACCTCTATTGAGTAATCCAGTTATTTGATTTAAAACAAATGTTTCAGAATTTTTAGGAAAATTCCCCACAACAAATGCAATCTTCATCATCTTGTTTTCTTGTTCCGTATACAAAAATGTCTCCTTTTTCTATCATCAATACTTTCAAACGTAAATATCAGAAATATATTGTCATTTTTATCACTCAAAATTGGAATGAGACATTTGAGTGAGTCAGATATTTAAGATCCTCCTATAATAATTGGACAAACCACCCACACTCGTTACTTCCCGAACGAGCCGAGAGAGTGCTGCCTGAGCGCCACGAAACAATCACTTTCTGTATAATTTGGCGATCAGTCTCGGCTGCTGCCGTGGCGTAGATCGAGACAAGTCCAGTTCACCGCTCCGGACAGACGAGCTCACCTGGACTTCGACAATCTCTGCCGACAACTGTCGCTCACCACTCAGTGACGGGCCGTGGGCTGACCCTGGTCAGCCCGCGGCCGTTGACTGTGACGCCGGCACACCAACCCCATTCGCTTTGATCTTCCACCGCCGGCGTAACTCCTCTTCGAGCTCGTGCCGAATTCAGTCACGGAACGTCTTGAACGTGAACTCATCGGGCAGGTCGCGCCCGCCCCGCCGCGGGTGGGCGACGACCGCCCACCGCAGTACCAGCCACAGGTTCTCCAGCAGTGCTGCCACCAACATGATCGCAAACCGCACGACGGGATCACGCGTCGTCGTGATCCCGCGTGCTTCCCGCAGCAAGCGGTAGGTTGTTTCGATGCCTGACCGCTTCCTGTAGAGGCGTTCGACCTGCTTGGCCGAGCGATCAGTAGCGCCGCACGCGACGTAGCCCCGAACAACTTCACCGTGTTTGCCGCGATCACCGTTCTGGTAGGAGACAGCGACCGCGAGCGGGAAGCGCAGTTCCCGCTCGCTGTCCTTGTACATGCGATAGGTCGTCATGTACGACTTGTGGACGTCGAGTTTGTCCTTCATCCGCTCACCTTTCTTGGGCACGTGGACGACCGTTGTGGCGATATCACGAGCACGGCGGATGACGCGTTCGTTGTAGAAGCCGCTGTCGGCAAGCAGAAGGTCGATCTCGAAGGGGTAGTTCTCGACGCGGGCGAGCACGCGCTCGACCGCGTCGGCCTCGTCTTCGTCGCTGCGGACATAGGTCATCGCCAACGTCACCGGCTTCTCCTTGGAGACGACGTATGCCGTGCAATAGCGGTAGCAGGTAGTTGTCCCGTCCTTGGGGGCCATCGAGCAGAGTTCGCCTTCGTCGGCGTAGTGCTCGCCATGGTAGGGATTGTCAATGAAGTCGATGGAGACGATTCTCGACCCTGATCGGTCGAGAATCGTCATAGCGAGCCGTCTAAGTAGGAGGTTAGCGACGAACTCAAGCCAGTCCCGGTCAAGGGAATGGAGCCATGTGAAGACGGTGTCGTCAGACGGCGTTCCGTTGGTATCGTTGCAGGTTTCCCAAATCGAGGTCTGATTGACGCAGGCCAAGATGACGACGAGCCAGATGTCGCCGGGGTCGAGGGGGCTCCCCTCGACACCCGGCAACGGGAGTGGAGCAATGACTTCTTCCGCTACATCTTTGACGTCCGATGCCGAAAGGTACCCGTCTGGATCGAGGATTTTGAACACATCTAGATCCAGACACTTTCTCGTGGTTAACTCGGCGATTCAATTGCACCGATTACGCCGGTTGGGAAGTACCGACCATATGCCATATTAACAGATGATATCGGGCGGTGACTTAACCTCTACAGCATCTCGCGGAGGAATGTTTCGGTTCCGCCGCTCTTGACAACTCCGACCCGTGCATTGATGACACCAATCCGAACCATTCTAGATGCGCTCCCTAAACGACGTGTTCCACTCGATAAGGTGATTCTTGAGACGATTCCGGAACGTCGATTCGGTGAACTCCGAAAGAAATGGTTTATCTATGTCATTTCGGAACTCATACGCCTCTACCACAGACTGAATTCCGTTGGCCGTTCCGTCATGAAGATAGCCGTTCACGCCGTCCTCAACGAACACACTGGGGAATCCTTCATCACGTGCTAGAACGAACTTCCCGCTAGCGTTCGCCTCAACAGGGACGATGCCGAAGTCTTCGTTGCGCCCGTTGAACACGACAGCGGTACACCTCGCGAGTAGGTTGTATTTCTCCTCGTCGTCGACGAATCCGCGATAGTCGATAGTCGCTGCGCGGTCAATTCGCTTTCTGACAGACTCATCGATATCGCCCTCACCACCGGCCATTACTAGCTGCTCGTCCAGGCTTTCGAAGGCCTTGACGACTGCTGGGACGCCTTTCTCCTCGTCTAGACGGCCAAGATGGAGAAAAAACCGGTCATCGCCGTCGTTGCGGTACCGTTCGAGATTGAGTGGTGGGTACAACACTTCCGACTCCCGTTTGTAGAACTTCCAAAGGCGTCGTTCGATGATGGGGCTATTAACAAAATAGTGATCAACTCGAGAGTCGATTGTTATATCTCGCATCCGAAGATAACGGATAAGTGGGCGAGCCAACTGTCCCATGAGGCCGTCCTTGCGGTCGTGGTAAAGATCGTAAAACCACCGAGGCGGTGAATGACAGTAGTTGATATGTAAAGTGTCGTCAGGTGTGATGATCGCCCGCGTCGTTGCACCTGACGTGATTAAGACATCCGGATTGCCAAAATCACGCCAATCTACATCTTCCCATTGAGCGTATTCCCAGAGGCGACCTGCTTGTTGCTGAAGTCGACGAACAATCGAGTAATCAAGACTTGGCGTAACGTCATAAAATTCAATCTCACCATAGGGATTAGTATGGTCTGGATCGGGCTCACCAAGTGTATATACCGTATCTACGTTGACTGAGTCTGCAAGCTTCGTAACCAGGTACTCTGCCCCGCCCCAAGCATTGACATGCCAATGAGCGACAGCGATATCGAGACCATCAAGCGAGCCCTTGTCCATACGTTCATCCGGACTAGCAGAGACAAAAAGTCTGTCGTGAGCGATACCTCTTCATCCCATAGAGATATCCAGTCCCGACTACAGAGGTCAACACAAACAACATCAGAAATTGCATCCCCCTCTCACGCGATGGTTCCCTGAACAGCCCGGACAGCCGAGAGGGAACAAATTCCTTAATCAGTGCCCCAAGAAAGGCTCCTTCCTCGCCACCGTCGTCTTCGACCAGTACTTCCATCGCGCGTTTCGAATAGCCTTGCCAGAACGCGCGATCGAGTAGCCACCACAGCCTGGTCCGGTACTCGAAGACCTTGTGGGCGACTTCGGCGTCGGGGACGTACCAGACACCTTCGCCGTAGTGCGCCTGCAATCGCGATCCCAGTTCCGGTTCTTCGGCCTGGAGATTCGCATCCCCTTTTCGCCCACCTACCCGAGGATCGAACCCGTCGAGATCCAGAAAAACGTCTCGGCGAAACGAAATATTCGATCCGAAGGTGTTCCGCACCTCCCCCGCTGCATCCATATCGCCGTCGGGTCCAAATCCACGATGGGTCACGCCGACGAGCCAGTAGAACTCCTCCGGGAGGAAAGAAGGCTTGCCCGCCACCCACTCCGGAGTCATCTTCCCGCCAACGGCGAGTGCGTCCCGCTCCTCGTAGGCTGCGACGAGACGTTCGATCCAGTCGGGCGCGGCGATCGCGTCGTCGTCGAGGAACGCGACGACGTCACCCGAGGCCGCCTCGGCACCGGCATTGCGGGCTTCGAGCAAGCCTCGGTTCTCCGCAAGCTTCACCAACGTCGCGTCGTCGTCCTCGCCGAAGTCAGTGCGGAACTGTTCGAAGACCGCATCGCTACCGTCGCTGACGAGGACGAGTTCGACGTCGTCGTACGTCTGAGCGCGGACGCTGTCGACCGCCTCGGTGAAGTCGTCGTAGCGGTCGAGCGTGTGCGTACAGAGGACGACGGAGACGCGCATGTCGAGACGTGCGGGAGCGCTCAGGAAAACCGTTTCCGTTCACAGGGAGGGCAACGACTGCGAGTGAGCACCGGTCACTCTTCGGCCCGCGCGGGGTTGACGTCGATCGCGTCGACCGGGCAGACGTCGACACAGAGCATACAGTCGATGCACGACGACTCGTTGGCCGGGTCGGCCTTGCGCTCGCTTTCCGGATGGCCGGGGGTCTCGACCCACTCGAAGACATCGACCGGGCAGTCCTCCAGACACGCGCCATCCGCCAGGCAGATGTCGAAGTCGACGGCGACGTGCGTCCCGTGGATGCCGAGCGTCTCCGGTTCCTCGACGGGGCCCCAGACGTCGTGGCCCTCGTGTTCGTCGACGACGTCGCGATTGTGGGCGAAGTCCGGATCGATTGGCATGCTATGGTGTACGGACGGGCAGTGGCATAAATCCACGTCAGCGGGCAACCCGAGTGGGAGTCGAAGCGACTCTGACAGCCAAGCCTCCGTCCCGATAGAGGCTTAAGTCGGGTCGCCGAACGACGTGCCATGGCAGCCGAAGATCTGGAGACGACGACGGTAACGCTCGAAACCGACGACGCGACCGACGAGATGGAGATTCCGGTCGACCTGATCGACCTGCTGACGGAGGGCGACGAGTCGACGCCCACTGTCGTCGCCGACATCGCGATGTTCGGGTTCGCCCAGCGCGTGCACTCCGCCGTCCATCACGGCCAGGGCGAACCGGACGAGCAACTCGAGGCGATCGAGGCCGCGACGATGGACCGCTTCGAGGAGCGCTTCGGCACGCGATACGAGGACCTGATCGAACACAGCCACTGAAGCGCTGTGCTGAATCCTCCCACTGTTCTCAGGCGACGTCCCACTGCAACAGGACGCCGCCGTCCATTCTCTCGACGCCGATCAGTTCGAGGTCCGGGAACTCCTCGAGGAACCCGTCGCCGTCGGCGAGCGTCGGCGCGTCACGTCCGCCGATGACCATCGGCCCGACGAACACCGAGAGTTCGTCGACGAGCCCCGCATCGAACAGCGAGAAGATGAGTTCGCCGCCACCCTCGACCATGAGTCGGTCGATCCCGCGTGACTCGAGTGCGTCGAGGCCCGCAGGCAGATCGACGCGTGCCTGGCCAGTGGCGATCACCGTCGCTCCGGCACGATCGAGGCGCTCGACCTTCTCCGAGGCAGTGCGTTCACCCACCAGCAGGTACGTCTCGGCCTCGTCGTCGAGCACGCGGGCGTCAGGCGGTGTCCGGGCGCGGGAGTCAGCAACGACGCGGGCGGGCTGTGGTGATTTCCCCCGGCCGCGTCTGGCGGCGATCCGGTCGGGATCGTCGACCGTGAGCGAGGGGTCGTCAGCCAGCACAGTCCCGACGCCGACCATGACGGCGTCGCTGTCGGCCCGGAGTCCGTCGACGCGATCGAAGTCCGTCCCGCCGCTGATCGCGATCGGCTCGCGCTCCCGGGTCGAGAGTTTGCCGTCCGCGCTCATCGCGGCGTTGACGACGACGTGCATCGTCCGTGTTTCTCGTGGGAACGAAAAGTCACTTTCGCCAGCCCGGGGCCGAAAACGGTCACGGCAACCGACGGGTGTCTTTTTACCCGCTGCGGTCGAACGGACGACTATGTCCGTCGAAGACAGAGCCGAGGAGCTCGCCTCCGACCTCGGTGTCGACAAAGCGGAGGTCAAAGAAGACCTGGAGAATCTCGTCTCCTACAGCGTTCCGCTGGAGGAAGCAGTGCAGAGTTTGCGCCGGAAGTACGGCGACACCGACGACGGTGGCGGCTCGATCCCCGAAGCCGACGTCGTCGACGTCTCGACTGACGACGACGCCGTCTCCGTGACCGGCGTCTTCCTGACGGTCGGCACCCGCTCGATCAGATATCAGGGGTCCGATCACGTCATCCACGAGGGGGAGTTCGCCGACGGAACGGGCAAAATCTCCTACACTGCCTGGGAGGACTTCGGCGTCGAGCCCGGCGACGTCGTCCGGATCGAGAACGCTGGCGTCCGTGAGTGGGACGGCGAGCCCGAACTGAACCTCGGCGAGCGCACGACCGTCCGCCTCAGCGACGACGCGATCGACGTCTCCGACGAGATCGGCGGCGACCGCACGCTCGCGGAGCTCGCACCGGGAGACCGGGGCGTCAACGCCGAGGTGGCGGTGCTCGAACGCGAACGCAAGATCATCGACGGCCGCGACGGCGAGACCGAGATCCTGAGCGGCGTCCTCGCCGACGAGACCGCTCGACTCCCCTTTACCGACTGGGACCCACACGCCGAGATCGAGGAAGGGGCGTCGATCCGGATCGAGGACGCCTTCGTCAGGGAGTTCCGCGGCGCGCCGGCGATCAACGTCTCCGAGTTCTCGACCGTCACGGCACTCGACCGGACGGTCGAGGCAACCGACGACGCCCCCCGAATGGCCATCCGCGAGGCCGTCGAGGGCGGCGGTCTGTTCGACGTGGAGGTGACCGGCACGGCGATCGCCGTCCGGGACGGCTCGGGACTCATCGAGCGCTGTCCCGAATGTGGTCGGGTCGTCCAGAACGGCCAGTGTCGGAGCCACGGCGCAGTCGAGGGCGAGGACGACCTCCGGACGAAGGCGATCGTCGACGACGGGACGGGGACCGTCACCGCTGTCCTCGACGAGGAACTGACTGCGGCGGTCTACGGCGGCGGACTGGAGGACGCCCGGGAACACGCCCGTGACGCGATGGACCGCGACGTGGTGACTGACGCGATCCGGGAAGCCATCGTCGGTCGGGCGTTCCGCGTCCGTGGATCGTTGAGCGTCGATGACTTCGGCGCGACGCTCAACGCCACCGAATTCGCTGCCCGCGATGACGACCCCGCCGATCGTGCCCGCGAGATCCTCGCGGAGGTGGACGCATGAGCGCCGAGAACAATGACGGCGATGCTGACGACGGCGGGGACGACAGTCCGGGGCGGCGCGAAGTCGCCTATCGGGTGTTCGCGGCCGAATTCGACGACAGCGACTTCGATTACTCCGAAAGCGACGCCGATCGCGCACCCAACTACGTCGTGACGCCGACCGGCGCGCGTGTCAATCGCCTGTTCGCCGTCGGCGTCCTGACGGAGGTCAGCCCGGCCGGCGAGGACGTCCTCCGGGCGCGCATCGCCGATCCGACGGGGACGTTCGTGGTCTACGCCGGCCAGTACCAGCCCGACGCCCAGACGTTCCTCGAACGCGCCGAGCCGCCGGCTTACGTCGCCGTGACCGGTAAGGCCCGGACCTTCCAGCCCGATGATAGCGACATCGTCTACACCTCGATCCGTCCGGAGAGTCTCAACGAGGTCGACGAGGTGACCCGGGATCGCTGGACGGTCGGGGCCGCCGAGGCGACGCTCGAACGCGTCGGGACGATGGCGACGGCGATGGAGCTGGACGTCCGCGGCGACGAACTCCGGGCCGCCTTGGACGAGCGAGGTGTCGAACCGGGACTTGCAGCCGGGGTTCCGCTCGCCGTAGAGCACTACGGGACGACACCGGGATACCTGGCGGCGTTGCGAACCCTCGCCACGTCGGCGCTCGAAGTCGTCGCGGACGAGCGCGACGAGGTCGAATCGCTGTCGCTGTCCCCCGACGAGGGGGGCGACGCCGATCTGGCAGTGCTTGCCGAGACGGCATCGGTCAGCGAACCGGAGGGGACAGCCGGCGATCGGGGCGAATCGGTCGAGGGTCCGGCGACGGAGAGCGAGACAACGCCTACGGCCGAAGCGGGGACAGCGACGACCGACGAGTCGACGTCGACAACTGACGAGTCGCAATCGACCGACGACACCGCCCCGACGACAGAGGAAAGTGACCCAACGGCGACCACTGAAGAGAGCGCGTCTGCGTCCACAGCTGGGGTGTCGACAGAGAGTGACCCACTCGAGGGCGACGAAGCCGACAGCGACGGGACCGCTGAAGCCGAATCTGCCACCGAGACCGGTGACGTGGGGAGCGAGACCAGCACCGACGCCGCAGAAGCACAGACGGTACCCTCGACCGACGAGCCAGGTGAGGACAGCACCGACCTCGAAGACTTCGATGGCGAGTTCGAACTCGACGAGGAGGAACGCGAGCAGATCAAAGACGAGTTCGGGACCGAGTTCACGTCCGGCACCGAGGTCGACGAGCCGGGCGAAGCCGGTATCGAGACGCCCGAGGATCCGATCGAATCGGGCGCAGAAACCGAGGACGCCGCGGTGTCCGCGGACACGGGGGCGACGGCGTCCGGAGCCGCCGAACCGGCAGCGGAGACGTCGACCGAGGCCGAGACAGAGACGGAGTCGGCTGGGGAGCCAACGCCGGCAGACCAGTCCGAGGCCGAGACTGACGACGGTCCTGAGGAGCCGGCAGACGTCGACATCGAGGACGCAGCGATGGACGCGATGGCCACCCTCGACGACGGCGACGGGGCCGACCGCGAGGCGGTCATCGACCGCGTCCAGGACACCCACGGCGTCGACGCCGATGCGGTCGAGGACGCGATCCAGGAGGCATTGATGAACGGCCGGTGTTACGAGCCCAGCGACGGCCGGCTCAAGTCGATCTGATGGCGGTCGAACCGGTCCCCAGCGCGCCTGCGGCGACCGTCGAGGTTCCGGCTGGCCGTGCCCTTGTGGTCGCGGACGTCCACGCCGGCATCGAAGCCGGATTGCGTCGCGAGGGGGTCGAACTCGCCTCGCAGGCCGACCATCGACGCGAGACGTTGCTCTCGCTGGTGGCCGAGACGAATCCCGATCAGCTAGTGGTCCTGGGCGATCTGGGCCACGCTATCGGGACGCCACAGCGGGACGAACGCGAGGAACTCGATCGCCTCGTTTCGGCGATCACTGATCGTGTCTCGCTCACGCTCGTGAAGGGCAACCACGACGGCGAAATCGAGTCCCTCCTTGCCGATCGCGAAGACGTGACGATTACCGACGGGTCGGGCGTTCGTCTGGGATCGGTCGGATTCGCCCACGGCCACACCTGGCCTGCGCCGGACGTCCTCGCCGCCGAGACGGTCTGCATCGGCCACGAACACCCCGTCGTCCGGCTCGAAGACGAGGTCGGCGGCCGACGGAAGGAACGCGTCTGGCTCCGCGGAGCGATCGACCCCGCGCCGTTCGAGGACCACTACGGCGACGGCGACCAGACGGACGACGCCCGTGGGCAGATCGACGGCGAACTCGTCGTCTTCCCGGCGTTCAACGACCTCTCCGGGGGCACCTGGATCAACGTCGAGGGGCAGTCGTTCCTCGCGCCCTTTTTACCGGATGGGCTCGCGGACGGGACGGCCTATTTGCTGGATGGGACGCGACTCGGGCCGTACGGACGAATTTGAGCAGCGGGACGAAACCACAACGAAGCCGGCCACGAGGGCTCCATAGAGCGCGATCAGCGGGAACATCCGACTCCCGGCGAAGGTCCCGCCGGACTCGCTCTGCTCGCGTTCCAGGCCGACGAGCGCGCCGATCCCGAACGACAGCGCGAGGCGACCGATCACCTCGACGGCGCGGTTGACGGGTCGATCATCGTCTAGTCGTTTCGCGTGAGTTGGTATCAAACCACTAGGTGTGGAAGTCGATAAAGAAATCTAAATTTCTGAAATACAGATTTCCGAAATGCAGATTTCCGAAATATGGATTTCTGCATTCGATGGTGGTGTTCTGCGGTATCAAACCGTCCCAGACGGCAGAATGCCCCGATCGAGATGACCGCCGCCTACGATCTGGTTTACACGTGATCCCTCGGCATGAGATCCTCGAACGGTTGCTCGTCCAGCCACTCGGCGAGTGCGACGAGTTCGTCGCTGGCCGCGTCGAACAGTTGCGCGCCGATCTCGGCGGTCGCCTCGGTCTGGTCCCCGAAGACCCCGTTTTCACTGTTCTCGATCGAGTCGTAGAACGTGCGAGCCCCGTGGACGCGGCCCACGTCCTGGCTCACTTCGACTAGGCCGGTATCGCGTGCGTCTTCGAGGCGGTCCTCGTGGACGAGATCGGGATGGAGGTGCTGGATAAGGGCGGTCTCCTTGGGACCGCCGTGGGGACCGTTGTGTTCGAAGGCGTCGTTCACCTGTTCGGGAATGCTCTCGTCCCACATCCACTCGACCGCAAACGCGGTCCCGTCCTCGCGGACTCGTCGGCCGACCTCCCGGAGGTGGTCCACGTTGCCACCGTGGGCGTTGACGTAGATCACGCGATCGATGCCGTGGGTGGTGAGACTTCGGGTAAAGCTCTCGACGTAGTCGCGGAAGGCGGGCGGATCGACGGACATCGTCCCCGGGAACTGCTGGTGGTGTGGGCTGACGCCGATCCGGACCGGCGGCGTCCGGAGGAATCCGGTCTGGTCGGCGGCCTCGCGGGCGAACGCCTCGGCGATGAGGTGATCCGTGCCTTCCGGCAAGTGGGGGCCGTGTTGCTCGGTCGACCCCAGCGGGACGAGTGCGATCGACTCCGACTCGAAGTACGACTCGAGATCCGGCCACGCGGCGTCGGCGAGGTACATAGGTTCTCCATGAGTTTGGTAGGCAAGAACGTGTCCCCGGAGGCGTGTTCAGCCGATACCCCCTGTCTCACGGGATTGCCACCTGTGGACACACCTTCCAACGCGTTTAATCGGCTCAGCGCCCAATTAGCGCCCAATGAGCGAGGCGACGCGCAAGGGTGACGCCGTCTTCTCCCACCTCGGCGACGCGGTCCGGTCGGCGCTGTCCGATCGGGGCTTCACGACGCCGACCGAGCCACAGCGCCGCGCGATCCCGCCCATCGCCGACGGGACGGACGCCCTGGTGATCGCCCCCACCGGCAGCGGCAAGACCGAGACCGCAATGTTGCCGGTCTTCGACGCTATCGAGGGAAATCCGCCCGACGGGATCGCCGCGCTGTACGTCACCCCGCTGCGGGCGCTGAATCGCGATATGCGGGATCGTCTGGAGTGGTGGGGCGAGACGCTCGACCTCGAGATCGACGTCCGCCACGGCGACACCACCCAGTATCGCCGCCAGCAGCAGGCCGAGAACCCACCGGACGTCCTCGTCACGACGCCCGAGACCCTCCAGGCGATCCTGACCGGCGAGAAACTCCGGGAGGGACTCGCGGACGTCGCCCACGTCGTCGTCGACGAAGTCCACGAACTCGCGGCCGCCAAGCGCGGCGCACAGCTGACCGTCGGCCTCGAACGCCTCCGGGAACTCGCCGGCCCGTTCCAGCGGATCGGGCTCTCGGCGACCGTCGGCGATCCCGCAGAAGTCGGGCGGTTTCTCACGGGCGATCGCGGGTGTTCGATCGTCGAGATCGACGCCGGTAGCGACATCGAGATCGACGTCGTCCGCCCCTCGATCGAGGAGCGCGACGAGAACGTCGCCGGCGAGATCGTCACCGATGCCGAGGTCGCCAGCCACGTCAGGAAAATCGACGAACTGATCGACACCCACGAGTCGACGCTGGTGTTCGTCAACACGCGACAGACTGCGGAGGCGCTGGGCTCGCGGCTCAAGGAGTACGGCACGGACGTCGGCATCCACCACGGCTCGCTCGCTTCGGACGCCCGCGTCGAGGTCGAGGACGCGTTCAAGGACGGCGATCTGGACGCGCTGCTGTGTACCTCGTCGATGGAACTCGGGATCGACGTCGGGCGGGTCGATCACGTCGTCCAGTACAACAGCCCCCGACAGGTCTCCCGGCTGCTCCAGCGCGTCGGGCGGGCAGGCCATCGGCGGGATCGAACGTCCGCGGGGACGATCGTCACCACGAGCCCCGATGAAACCTTCGAGGCGCTTGCGATCGCCCGCATGGCCCGGGCCGGCGAGGTCGAACCGGCCGCGATCCACCACGGGAGCCGGGACACCGTCGCCAACCAGATCGCGGGCGTCGTCATGGATCTGGGGGAGGCCGACGCCCGCCGCGCCTACGAGATCGTCACGCGGGCGTACCCCTTTGGCGACATCTCCGAGGCAGTCTTCCGGGAGATCGTGCGGGAACTCGCCGACAACCGCGTCGTCTGGCTCGAGGAAGACGCCGACGAACTCAGCAAGCGGCGGGGCACCTGGCAGTACTTCTATCACAACCTCTCGATGATCCCCGACGAGGCGACCTACGACGTCGCCGACGGCACGAGCGGCCGGCAGGTCGGGACGCTGGACGAACGCTTCGTCGTGAACTTCGCCGCGCCGGGGGAGGTGTTCATCCAGGGTGGCGAGATGTGGCGCATCACCGAGATCGACGAGGACGACGAGACGGTCCACGTCACGCCGGTCGGCGATCCCGCCGGTGAAGTGCCGTCCTGGACCGGCCAGGAGATCCCCGTCCCTTACGACGTGGCCCAGGAGGTCGCCGAGATCCGGGAGATCGCCGCCGACCAACTCCGCGCCGGTGGCGACCCCGAAAGCGTCGCCCGACACCTCGCTGGAAGATATGATGC
Source organism: Halorhabdus tiamatea SARL4B (assembly GCF_000470655.1). NCBI lineage: Archaea > Methanobacteriati > Methanobacteriota > Halobacteria > Halobacteriales > Haloarculaceae > Halorhabdus > Halorhabdus tiamatea. The sequence goes on along the minus strand of NC_021921.1, from coordinate 2,656,326 downwards.
CGACGAGGCGACGATCCGCTCCGCGCTCGAACAGATCGAGTACCACGAGGGACCGGTGCCCGGCCCGAATCGGATCGTCGTCGAGTTCGAGGGACGGGACGTCGTCCTCAACGCCGCCTTCGGCCACATGGTCAACGAGACACTCGGTCGACTCCTCTCGGCGCTGCTCGGCCAGCGGACGGGTTCGTCGGTCGGCCTTGACGTCGATCCCTACCGGATCTCCCTGGAAGTGCCCCGGAACGTGACTGCCGGCGACGTCGTGGACGTCTTGAAGTCGACTGATCCCGCCCACGTCAAGGGGTTGATCGAACTCAGTCTGAAGAACGCCGACGCGCTGAAGTTCCGACTCGCGCAGGTCGCCACCAAGTTCGGCGCGCTCAAGAACTGGCGCGGTCGGGGGAGCAACCGCTTCGGACGGGATCGACTGCTCGAAGCACTCGAGGGGACGCCGATCTACGACGAAGCTCTCCGGGAGTTGATCCACGAAAAACTCGACATCGGCCGGACGAGCGAGTTACTTCGGGAAATTCAGTCGGGCGAGGTTGCCCTCGAAACCGTCGGCGGCCGGACGGCGATCGGGCGCGGCGGTCGCTCGGGCAGCAAGGAACTCCTCGCCCCCGAGAACGCCGACGCGAGCGTAATCCAAACGCTGAAAGAGCGGATCCAGGCGGATCGCGTCATCCTGTTCTGTGTCCACTGCGAGGCCTACAAAACCACCAAGCCGGTCAAACGAGTGCGCGATCAGCCACAGTGTCCGGAGTGCGGATCGACCCGGATCGCGGCGCTGAACCCCTGGGACGAGGAGACCGTCACCGCAGTCAAGGCCGACGAGAAAGACGACGAGCAGGAGCGCCGGACGAAGCGCGCCCACCAGGCCGCCGATCTCGTCCAGAGCCACGGCAAGCAGGCCATCATTGCGCTGGCAGGGCGCGGCGTCGGGCCGACGAACGCGGCCCGCATCATCAACAAACTCCGGGAGAACGAGGACGACTTCTACCGGGACATCCTCGCCCGGGAACGCGAGTACGCCCGGACGCGATCGTTCTGGGAGTGACAGCTGGCGGTTCCCGGCTGAAATCACTCTCGATGGCGGGGGCTGGCGTCCTGCCAGGTGTCCCGCTTCCGACCGGCGACTCGCGAGACGGCAACGCCAGCAAGCAAGATTAGTACCCCAAATGCCAGAAACGACCCGTACACCGTCTGTGAGGACTCGATAGGTGGGTCGACCGCCGCGGCGCTGCCGATCACTGCTCGGCCAGCGGCGACGACCAGCGGCGTCACGGCGACGACCGCGCCCAGAACGAGCAATCCCCGGCCGACGATCAACGAGGGGACAGTCGTCCGCGCTAGCGCGGCGGCCGGAGCCATCCACGACAGGACGCCGACGAGAATCACGATGATCGGATGGGCCGGAATGAGACTCGTCAGCGCGAACGACGACAGCGGCGCGAACGGGACGCTGATCGCCAGTGCCGTCGCCAGCCTGAACGGATACGGAAGCCTCCGGCCGGACGGTCGTCGACGAGCCGACGCATTCGACAGCGTGCGCCCGACGATCGCATCGGCCGCCGCCGAGGTGAGTCCGTCCTCAGCGGTCCGGATCGTCAGCCCGCAACTGGGACACTCATCCGCGCCCCCGAGCGGCGTTTCGCATCGCGGGCACGTCCCGTCTTCGGGTGCGCTCATCGGTCGGGGTTGTCAGGCGAGGTATTTTATCCTGCCGGCTGGAGACTGAGCGGCACGTCCGTTTCCAGTGTCTCTCAAAGACACCGCGTGATCAACTATTTATGCGAAAGCAATCGCACTGCAGACCGGTGAGGTCGGACACGAACCGACCACCGAAGAGTTACGGGAACTGGGAATCGATCCGGCCGACAATGTGACCGGAAACGAAACCCCGCCGGACGTGCTCGAATAAATGGGGCGACGGACCTTTTCGGGGATGGACGTCATCAAAGTGCTCGTCAATACTGGCGGATTCGAGTGGCGTCGGACGGTCGGTGACCACGCGCAGCTGTATTAGCAACATCCGACGAACGAGGACGATCGTCGACGCGTCACCGTCCCGTTGGACGGCGAACTCCGGACAGGAACGCTTCAGGAGATCGCTGAGAGCGCTGGCGCGAACGATTTTGACGCGTTCTGCAACTGGGTTGACGACAATGTGTAACCTAGACTCTGTGCCGTCGAATCAGGTTGTGTGCCCCCTCAAGGAGTAACACCTTAAGCATCCCCGGGAGAGCATGGAATCATGGATCTGGAGGACTACTGGGGCGTCGGGCCGAAGACCCGTGACCTCCTCGCCGAGTCGATCGGTGTCGAAGCCGCGATCGAAGCCGTCGAATCCGGCGATCTCCGAACGCTGACCGAGGCCGGGCTGAGCCGCGGGCGGGCGACGCGGATCCTCCGCCGGGCCCAGGGCGGCGCGATGGACGTGCTTTCGACCCGCGACGCACGGTCGGTGTACAAGTCGGTGCTCGACCTGGCGAGTGACTACGCCGTGACCCGCCACGCCGCCGATAGCATTCGCCTTCTCACACCCCTCGACTCGCAGGCTGCGATGGAATCGCGACTGGAAACCGTCATGGATGCCGTGGCTGTCTGGGACGAACTCGACGAGGCGACCCGGGAGAGCATCACTGAGGCCTTCGAGGCCTACGACAGCGTCGCGGGCGGCGACCTCGCCGGCGTTCGGACCGCCCTGGCACTGCGGGAGGCCGGCGTCACGGAAGGTGTCTTCGCGCCGCTCGCGGACCTCGACGTCGAACAGCTCGACGCCGCGGCCGATGCGCTCGCCGCGCTCGAGGCGGACGGCGTCGCGACGGGTGCCGACGACCGTCTCGACGACCTCCGAACCCAACTCGGCGCGATCGAGGACATGGCCGCCGACGCCGAGTCGGTGATCGCCACGATCCGCGACGCTGGCGTCCGAGGCGGCGAGGAGTTCCGCGAGCGATTCGTCGATCACGTCGTCGGCGAGACCGGCGTCGACGTCGGGGCCGTCAGGGAGGCGATAGTCGCCGACGCGCCGGACGTGACCGACTTCGTGTCCGAGACGCTTCGCACCCTCGCGACGGGCCGACGCGAGGCCGTCGCCGAACGCGAGGCCGACGTCAGCGAGCGCCTCGAAGCCAGTCTGGAACTCGCCCGCGAGGATGTCGACGCCGCCGTCGAGATCGTCGACGATATCGCGCGGGACGTCTCGCTGGCCCGGTTCGCTCGCGCCTTCGACCTCACCGCACCCACGTATCGCAAGGGCCGCGTCCTCGCCGTCGAAAACGCCCGCAACCTCGAACTGGTCGGTGCAGACCACCCTGTCCAGCCGGTAACCTACGGGATCGGCGACCACTCGCTGTCCGTGCCTGACGGGAACGAACCGCCGCGGGGAGATCGCGTCGCGGTCCTGACGGGGGCCAACAGTGGCGGGAAAACGACATTGCTCGAAACACTCGCGCAGGTCCAGTTGCTCGCACAGATGGGACTGCCCGTGCCGGCCGACGCCGCCGAGGTCGGCGTCGTCGACGCCGTCGTCTTCCACCGCCGGCACGCGAGTTTCAACGCGGGCGTGCTCGAATCGACCCTCCGGACGGTCGTCCCGCCGCTGACCGACGAGGGCCGAACGTTGATGCTGGTCGACGAGTTCGAAGCGATCACCGAACCCGGCAGCGCCGCTGATTTGCTGCACGGACTGGTGACGCTGACCGTCGACCAGCCGGCGCTCGGCGTCTTCGTCACGCACCTGGCCGACGACCTCGAACCCCTGCCGGCGACGGCCCGGACCGACGGCATCTTCGCCGAAGGGTTGACGACGGACCTCGAACTTGAAGTCGATTACCAGCCCCGCTTCGGGACTGTCGGGCGCTCGACGCCGGAGTTCATCGTTTCGCGACTCGTGGCCGACGCCGACGACCGGCGCGAGCGTGGCGGGTTCGAGACGCTCGCCGCCGCTGTCGGCGAGCAGGCCGTCCAGCGGACGCTCTCGGACGCCGAGTGGTCCGGCTGACGTCTTCGGCGAGGTGGACTCTGTCAGCCGGCCTCGCCCTGCCTAAAGGCCCACGATGTTTGGGGACGTAGCGTAGGGCATTCGACTCCCACAGTTCTGTTGATGACTACGGGCGAGAACTACCCCGGTCTCGACAGCGAAACTGGGAAGCGACTCCTTGCATACGCCCGGGCGGTCGTCGAGGCTATCGTAACTGACGAGTCGCCACCAGAGACCCCCGAGCTATCGGTTCTCGGCGAGGAGCGTGGCGCGTTCGTCACGCTGAAGACGGACGGCGAGTTGCGGGGCTGTATTGGCCGTCCGCTGCCCGACCAACCGCTTTCGGACGCTCTCGAAGCCGCAGCGACTGAAGCGGCGACGGGAGACCCACGGTTCCCGCCAGTCTCGCCGGACGAACTCGATTCGATCACCGTCTCAATGAGTGTGTTGACGCCGCCGGAATCCCTTTCGGGCGTCGGCCCGGGGGACATCGTCGTGGGTCGCGACGGCTTGATCCTCACGAGGGGGCGACAGAGCGGACTCCTGCTCCCCCAGGTCGCCGCGGATCGGGAGTGGACGGCCGAGCAGTTCCTCGGGGAAACCGCTCGAAAGGCTGGACTGCCGCCGGACGCCTGGAAGCAGGCGGAAACGACCGTCAAGCGCTTCTCCGCACAGGTGTTTGCCGAGGAGTCGCCTCACGGACGGATTACTGTCGATGATTATACGGGCGTCGAGTCTGAAACCGAGCCCTCGGACTGAGCCAGCTGCGGGGAGCCGACAGACTGAGGAACCGACCGGGCGAACACTGCTCCATGCCAGCCGATCTCGCCGAGAAGACCGACCGCTACGAGCGACTGTTGAGCGAAGCTCTCGAAACGGCGACGGTCCGACCACCTGAGGGAACGCCGCTCGGAGACGCTGCCGCGGAGTTCCGAGAAATGGCTCGATCGTACCTCGAAGACGGCCGCCACTTCCGGGCCGAGGACGACCTCGTCAACGCCCTCGCGGCCTTCTCCTATGGCCACGCCTGGCTCGACGCCGGCGCGCGGATTGGACTCTTCGACGTTCCCCAGGAGGGACACCTCTTTACGGTGTGAGTCAATCTCTGAATGATCGAGAACTATGGAAACGAGTGCCATGGAACCGCATAGTTATAAGCATTGGGCAAATGTTTAAATACTCTCGACACTTACTTCATCTCACGAAGGGTAAATCAGCGCTTTAATATTTGTCTCTCGCTGGTGCCCGACCATCCCTCATCATGAGTGAATCCACAATACAATCTCGAACGGCAGAGCAGACTGGCGAACGCACCGCGGACGAACAGTTCGACCACGACGAGACGGAAGTCTGTCCGGAGTGTGGCGGCGACCTGGTAACGGACTCGGAACGCGGCGAGACCGTGTGTTCGGAGTGCGGACTCGTCGTCGAGGAAGACGAGATCGACCCCGGCCCAGAGTGGCGAGCCTTCGATTCCGCGGAAAAAGACAAGAAGTCCCGCGTCGGTGCACCGACGACGAACATGATGCACGACAAGGGCCTCTCGACGAACATCGGCTGGCAGAACAAGGACGCCTACGGCAACTCGCTGTCCAGCCGTCAGCGCGAGAAGATGCAGCGCTTGCGCACCTGGAACGAGCGATTCCGCACGCGCGATTCGAAGGAACGCAACCTCAAGCAGGCCTTAGGCGAGATCGACCGGATGGCGAGTGCGCTCGGGCTGCCCGAGAACGTCCGCGAGACAGCAAGCGTCATCTATCGCCGCGCCCTCGACGAGGACCTCCTGCCGGGGCGCTCCATCGAAGGTGTCGCCACCGCGTCGCTATACGCTGCCGCACGGCAGGCCGGCAACCCACGCAGCTTAGACGAGATCGAACGTGTCTCCCGGATTGACCGGATGGAACTCACGCGGACGTATCGATACGTCGTCCGAGAGCTCAACCTCGAAGTCAAGCCGGCCGACCCCGAGAGCTACGTCCCGCGGTTCGTCTCCGATCTGGACCTGAGCGAGGAGGTCTCCCGGCAGGCCCGCGAACTGATCGAGTCAGCGCGGAAAGAGGGCGTTCTCAGCGGGAAGAGCCCCGTCGGAATCGCCGCCGCCGCGATCTACGCGGCCGCGCTCCTCAGCAACGAGCGGATCACGCAGGGCGAAGTCTCGGAGGTCGCGAACATCTCGGAGGTCACGATCCGCAACCGCTACAAGGAACTCCTCGAGGCTAAATCGGCCGGTAGCCAGCAGGTAGCGTAAGCTGGACGGCCTCCCACAAGAGCCTTAACTAACGGCTGTGACCCATCGCGTATGGTAGAGTTCAATCCGCTACAACTCGGGCTGGACAATCCACAACAGCTCGGGCTCGAGGTAGGTGGTGGTGCAGTTATCGGTGGCGTCATCGGGTTCGCAGCCAAGAAAGTCGCGAAACTCATCGCGATCATTATCGGACTGGAACTTGCGCTGTTCAAGTTCTTAGAGACGAGAGGCATCCTGGAAGTCAACTGGGACGCGATCTCGGGTGCTGCGGACAACGCGACCGGTATCGCGACCAACGCGACCGGGGTGGCCAACAACTCGACAGCCGGTGGCGCTGCAGCCGCCCAGCCCCCGTCGTGGGTAATGAGTGTTCTCTCGACGATTCCGGTCGGTGCTGGGTTCACCGGTGGTTTCCTGGTCGGCTTCAAGAAGGGATAGTCGAAGGTGGCGTGACCGTCGGTTTTATTTTCCTTCGCAGACGGTCTGTGGTCGATGGAAATCCTGGAACTGATCGACGAATCGGACCGCGAAGAAGCGATCCCCATCCTCAAGCAACTCTGGACGGATCGCAAGCGCGGGGAAATCCGGACGTGGACGGCTGAAGACGATTACCACCTGTTTGGCGCGTCCGAGGACAGCACGCTCCTGGGCGTGGCCGGCGTCCGGATCGACGACTTCCTCCATCATCAGCGCCACGCCTGGCTGTACGATTTCGTCGTCGACGAGCCACGACGCGGGGAGGGCATCGGGAGAGCGCTGCTCGAACACGTCGAGTCGTGGGCCGTCAAGCAGGACTGTGAGAGTGTCGCGCTGGCGTCACCGCTGGACAACCGAGCAGTCCACGAGTACTACGAGAGCCAGGACTTCGAAAAGTGGGGCTACGTGATCGAGACGGATCTGTGATCGAGCAGCGGTGAGCGGTCAATGACACAGCGGTACGGCGAGCGAAGCGAGCCGTTTCACTCGGCGTGAACGAAGTGAGCGCCGAGATATTTTTGGTCCAGCTTTTTCAAGGAGAGGTCGCCGAAGGCGACCTGACGATGAAAAAGGTGGTGGTCCTAGCCGTCGCCCTGTTCGTCGACGATGACGACTTCCATGTCCTCGACGTCGACGTTGATCAGCGTCTTGACGTCGAAGTCGGAGTCGTCGATCTTGTTCTCACCGCCGACCTTCTTGATGACTGCGACGATGTCGACGATCTCCGCGCCGATCTCTTCGAGGGCACCCGTGATCCCAGCGAGCGTCCCGCCAGTCGAGAGTACGTCGTCGAGAACGAGCACCTTGTCCCCCTCGTAGACGTCGTTGACGTACATCTCGCTCTCGGAGTAGCCGGTGACCTGCTGGAGGGAGACTTCGCCTTCGAGTCCGTACTGACGCTTGCGAACGACTACCAGTGGGATATCGGTCATCAGCGAGACGGCAGTCGAGATGTGAATCCCCATCGCCGCGGGGGTAACGATTTTGTCGACGTCTTCGAGTTCAGCCTTCCGGATAATCCGAATCACGATCTCCCGGAGAAGTTCGGGACGGAGCATCGGGACGCCGTCGCTGATCGGATGGACGAAGTACTGGTACTCCTCTTTCTCGATAACTGGAGCGTCGAGCAACGACTGTTTGAGCCGATCCATGCCGGCGGTACTGCCCCCGTAATTAAAAGCTGCACGTAATCGACCAGCCGATGGCCTCTCAGCCGATTATCGAACGGTGCTGACCGTCCGAATCGAGCAGATCCGAAACCGAGTGTTGCGGACGTGACCGGCACTGACGCCCTTCGTGATGGTCATCGCATCGAATGACAAAATCGGGGGATTTGAGAAGGATTAAGTCGCCCCTCCCGGGTAATTTGAGGTGTGCAATCACCGAGTCAGAGCGTCCTCCTCGTCGTGCTTTTGGTGCCGTTTCTGGCTGCTGCGGTCGCGCCGCTGGTCTATCGCCTGATCGGCGATCGCGTCGCCTACTTCGGCGCGGCGGTCGCGGCGGTCGCCTTCGGCCTCATCGGCACCCAGTACGGAACCGAGGGGGTCGTCTCGATACCGTGGATCCCATCGCTGGATGTCTCGCTCGCCCTGTACGTCGACGGACTCTCACTGTTGCTCGGGTTCGTCGTCAGCGGGATCGGTATCCTGATTTTCACCTATTCGGGCGGGTATATGCACGACGAACCGGGGAAAGCGAAGTTCTACACCACGCTGCTCGTGTTCATGGGCGCGATGCTCGGGGTCGCCTTCGCCGCCGACCTGCTCGCGCTGTTCGTCTTCTGGGAACTCACGAGCGTCTCGTCGTTCGTCCTCATCGGTCACTACCAGGACGATCCGGACTCCCAATACGCCGCCCGGAAGGCGATGATCATCACCGTCGCCGGCGGGCTGTTCCTGCTGATCGCGTTCCTCCTCTTGCAGACAGTTTCGGCCGACGTCATGGGCACGGCCTCGTTCCGGCTGGTCGGCGGCGAGGAGTCGATGATCGCGAACGCCGAGGCGATGCGTGAGGGGCTTCGGTCGGCGGGGCTATTCGTGCCCGTGCTGGGGCTGCTCGCGGTCGGTGCGGCGGCCAAGTCCGCACAGGTGCCGCTTCACATCTGGCTGCCCAACGCCATGGAGGCCCCGACGCCGGTCTCGGCGTTTCTCCACTCGGCGACGATGGTCAAAGCCGGCGTGTACCTCGTCGGCCGGTTCCGGCCGCTGCTGGGTTCGGCCGAGTGGGAGCTCCTGTTTGCCGGTCTCGGTCTCCTGACGATGACCGTCGGGGCGATGCTCGCGATCAAGGCCGACGACATCAAGGAACTGCTCGCGTATTCGACGGCTTCCCACCTCGGACTCATCGTCGCCGGGTTCGGCTTGCAGTCGATCTACGGCGCGGAGACCGGGGCGTTCCACATCCTGAATCACGCGCTGTTCAAGGCGGCACTGTTCCTCGTCGCAGGGATCGTCGCTCACGAGGCCGGCAGTCGTCTACTCTCGGATCTCGGCGGGCTCTGGCGCGATCTGCCGATCACCGCCGCCGTTGCCGTCGTGGCTGCCCTGGGGATGGCCGGGATCCCGCCGTTCAACGGTTTCTACTCGAAAGAGCTGCTCTTCGAAGCGACCTTCCACGCCGCCGAGCACGCCGGTGGGCTGTGGTGGATCCTCCCGGCCGTCGCGGTCTTCGGGAGTGTCTTTACGTTCCTCTATTCGATCAAGTTCCTCTCGCTGTTCTTCGGCGACCGACCGGACGCACTCGAAAACGTCCACTCGCCGCCCCTGCCGATGCTCGCGCCGCCGGTTATCCTCGCCACGCTGGCGGGCCTGATCGGCCTCGGCGGTATCGTTTCGACGACCGGCGTTCAGTTCGGCCCGCTCGGTGGATTCGAGGCGTTCATCAACCGAATCCTCGAGGGGGCGGGGGCTTCCGAACCGCACTTCGGGTACCATCTCCCCACGTCAGTCACGCCGGCGGCGGGGATGAGCGCGATCACGATCGGGGTCGGCGCGGTCGCCTATCCCTACTACGATCGCCTCGCGGCCGTCGTCGATCGGCTGGCGTCGATCGAGCCGCTGTCGCCGAACTGGTACTACGACGGGATCATGGACTGGTTCGACCGGACGAGAGTCGTCGCCGGCCGCCTGCATACCGGTCGAATTCGAACGTACGCGATCTGGCTGCTGGTCGGCGTCGCCGCACTGACGATCGGTGGGTACGTCGCTGCCGGGGTCGTCCTGCCGGCACTCTCCTCGATCACGCTGGCTGTCCCGATCATCATCGTGCTGGGGGTCGCCGTGGTGGCGGCCCTGGCCGTGACGAGTGCGCCCTCCCACGTCGCCGGCGTGCTGACGCTGTCGATCCTCGGGTTCATGGTCGCCATCTTCTACATCCTGGCGAACGCGCCGGACCTGGCGTTGACCCAACTGGTCATCGAGACGCTCGTGCTCGTGTTGTTCCTGCTCGTGTTGAACAAGCTGCCGGAGTTCTACGGCGATCTGAAGCGCCGACAGATCCTCACGGACAGTCTCATCTCGGGAGTCGTCGGCGTGACTGTCTTCCTGACGGTGCTCGTCTCGACGGCCGCAACGCCGGGCCAACCGATCTACGAATATTTCCTCGAACGTGGTGGCATCCCGGCAGAACACGGCCAGACGCTACTCGACTGGGGTGGCGGGAGCAACATCGTGAACGTCATCCTCGTCGACTTCCGTGCCTTCGACACGATGGGGGAGATCTCCGTGATCGCGATGGCCGCGCTCTCGATCATCACCATGATCGCGATGCGTCAGCGGGGTGAAGCCCAATGAGCGGGGAATCGCCCACGGCGGGTGACGGCGAGACGACGGCCACGCCGCAGGTGACCGACGGGGATACGACGGTCATCGCCCGGACGGTCGTCCGCATCGTCGTCCCGATCATCCTGTTGGTGGCGATCGCACTCCTGCTGCAGGGCCACAACCAGCCCGGCGGTGGCTTCATCGCGGGCGTGTTGACGACTTCAGGGATCGCACTCGTCTACATCATCTACGGACTGCACTACGTCGAAGAAAACCTGTTGTCCGGGTCCGTACTGCCGCGGTCGTTCCCGCTCGACGTCGACAACACGGGAGCCGAGAGCCCTGCGTCGATCACCAAGGAGTTCGGCGAGGTCTTCGGGATCGGCCTGGCGATCGCGGCCGGCGGCGGGCTGGCTGCGCTGGTCTTCGGGTATCCGTTCCTCTCCCAGGCCGTCGTCTTCCTCGAACACCTCCCGATCTACGGCGAGGTCGAGATCGCGAGCGCACTCGTCTTCGATCTCGGCGTGTACGTCGTGGTCGTCGGTGGCCTCCTCACGATCCTCGCGGTGGTGGGTAACGAATGATCGAGACACTGCTTTCGACGACCGGCGGGGCGACGAATACAGGCGAGCCACAGGTCATCCTGGCTGTGGCGCTGGGGCTGCTGTTCGCGCTGGGGACGTTCCTGATCCTCCGCCGGGACTTGGTCCGGGTCGTCTGGGGCGTCTCGATCATCAGCCAGGCGGCGAACGTCTACCTCGTGACGATGGGCGGCCTCCGTGGCAGCGTCCCGATCGTCAGCCACGGAGGCGGTCACGGAACGCCGACCGACCCGCTCGTTCAGGCGCTGGTGCTGACGGCGATCGTCATCGGGTTCGGGACGACCGCCTTCGCGCTCGTGTTGACACTCAGAGTCTACGAGGAACACGGGACGATCGATCTCTCGGAGGTGAGTGAGTAATGACGCCTGCACACGTCGTCGTGGCACCGCTCGTGATCACGCTGGTGACAGCGATCCTGACGCTGCTGACGAGACGGTACGGCCGACTCCAGCGGGCGATCAGCCTGCTCGGCATCGCCGGGTACGTTCTCGCGGTCGGCGCACTCGCGAGTCGAGTCTTCTCGATCGACATCCTCACGGGGGCAAGCCAGGAGACGGCGACGCTGACCTATCAGCTGTCGAACTGGCCGGCACCGTTCGGTATCTCGCTGGTGGCCGATGCACTCTCGGCGTTCATGCTCGTCCTGGCAGCGATCGTCTCGGCCGCGGCACTGGCGTTCTCGGCACGATACATCAGCGACTACGGCCAGCGCGTCGCGTATCATTCGCTGTTTCACTTCATGCTGACGGGCGTCACCGGGGCGTTCCTGACTGGCGACATCTTCAACCTCTTCGTGTGGTTCGAGGTCATGCTCATGCCGAGTTACGTCCTCGTCGTCTTCTACGGACGGAGCGAACACACACGCGCGGCGTTGCAGTACACGGTCCTCAACCTGCTCGGGAGTGCGCTCATGCTGGTGTCGATCGGTGGCCTCTACGCGACGACCGGGACGCTCAACATGGCTGACATGTCCCGCCGCCTCACTCACGCGAGCCAGTACGGCATCGACCCCGCGCCGGTGCTCGGGTTGAGTGGAATCTTGCTGGCCGTCTTCGCACTCAAGGCCGGCATCGTCCCGTTCCAGTTCTGGGTGCCGGCCGCCTATCGGGCCGCGCCGGCCCCGATCTCGGCCATGCTCGCCGGCGTCACGAAGAAGGTCGGCGTCTACGCGATCGTCCGGCTGGTGTTCACTGTCCTCGGTGGGGCGACTCTGGCTGACGGCCTCGAACTCGGGCTGTCGGGATCTGCCTTCAGCGACTTCTTCGGCCCTGTCCTGTTCGTCATGGCAGTCGGCAGCATCTTTGTCGGTGGCCTGGGAGCCGTCTCACGCAACGACCTCGACGGCGTCCTCGCGTACTCGAGCATCGGGCAGGTCGGGTTCATCGTCCTCGCCATCGCGCTTGCCGCTGGGACGGAAGGGTCAATCAGGATCGTCTCGCTGATCGCCGTCCTCGTCTACTCGCTGAACCACGCGATCGCGAAGTCGCTGCTGTTCCTGGTCAGTGGCGTGATCCAGGAGAGCGTCGGCTCGACGCGGTTCAGCGCAGTTGGTGGCCTCGCCTCCAGACGGCCGATCCTCGGCGGGACGTTCTTCCTCGGCGCGATCGCGCTGATCGGTATCCCGCCACTGACTGGCTTCTTCGGGAAGCTACTGGTCTTCGAGTCGGCCGGGGAAGCTCTCACCGCCGGCGTCCCACTGGCCGAACTGGCACTGGGGGCGGCCCTGGTCGGTGCCGTGCTGACGATCGTCTACATGTCCCGGGCCTGGAGCCGCGTGTTCTGGGGTCCACAGTCCGAGCCCGTCACCCACGCCTATCGCCCGACCGTCCTCGTCGCCATTGTCGCCGGGTTCTCGCTACTGGTCGTCGTGCTCGGCGTCGGCTTCGACCCGGTCTATCGACTGGCCGAGACGGCGGCCCACGCCGCCGCGGACCACACAGGCTACGTCGAGGCCGTCGCCCCGGAGGTGATAGAATGAGACGCTGGCCCGTCATCGGTGTGGCACTGGCAGCCCTCTGGCTGTTCGTCAACGGCGTCGAACTGGCTCCCATGCCACTCGCCGGAGCCGCGCTGTCCGGCCTCGCCATCGGGATGCCGATCGCGTACCTGTTCCGGCGGTTCTACGCGAGTGACATCGCAATCGGGGGGTTACTCCGGTCGATCCCGGCGACGGTGATCTATCTCGTGCTGTTCCTGACAGAACTCATTACGGCCAACGTCGACGTCGCCTACCGGGTACTGGCCCCGTCGATGCCGATCGAACCCGACGTGATCGAGATCCCGCTTCGCGTCGAGTCCGACGCCGCGATCACCACGATCGCAAACAGCATCTCGCTGACTCCGGGGACGCTCACGATGGACTACAATCCGGATCGAAACTCGCTGTACGTCCACGCGATCGCCGGCCGGGATCGGGAGCTGGTTGTCGCACCGATCCGCCAGTGGGAAGGATACGCGCTCCGGATCTTCGACGAGGAACGATCACCCACGGATCCGGTTCCCGATCCGGACGCGGGTAACGAGACCGACACGGACGCAAGCGCGGACACGGATCTCGACGCGGACACGAACGGAGGTGAACCCGATGGCAAGTGAACTCCCGGCTGTACTCACCACGCTGCTCGATGCGGCACTGATCATCGCGAGCGCTGTGACGCTGCTTGCAGCCTATCGCGTCATCCAGGGCCCGACAGTGCCCGACCGCGTCGTCGCACTGGACACCATCGGCACGAACGTCGTCGCCATCGCAATCCTGTTCGCACTCACGACAGACACGGGGCTGTTCGTCACCGTTGGGCTCGTCCTCGCGATCATCGGGTTCATCAGTACGATCACCGTCGCACGGTTCGTCACTGAGGGGGACATCATCCAATGACGCCACTCCACACACTCCAGGCCGTCGTCGTCGGTGTACTGGTCGTCACCGGGACGTTCTTCCTCCTGGTGGGAACGATCGGACTGCTCCGGCTCCCGAACGTGTACAACCGCCTGCACGCGACCAGCAAGGCGACGACGCTCGGCGCGGCCTCGCTGTTCCTCGCCGGGTTCGTCTACTTCGGGCCACGCGGGGCCGGGTTGACGTCGCTGGTCGGGATCGTCTTCCTGTTTCTGACGGCCCCGACCGGCGCACACATGATCTCCCGGTCGGCCCAGAAGATCGGCGTGCCCTTCGTCGAAGGCGTCTCCTGGCCGACTCCCGATGACGTCGACGACCATGGAGAGGCCGACTGATTTTCGAATTTCGACAACCAGAACGACGACTGACGTCGCCTCTCAGATTACTCCCGAAGCACCGACACGAGTTCCTCGGCGATCCGCGTCCCGAGTGACGCTTTCGATCCCCGGAACTCTTCAGTCGTCTCCGAGCCGACCAGCAGCGCTCGCGTCTCCGCACTCCCGGCAGCCCCGGCGTCGTTGGCGACGACCAGCGACAGATCGACTCGTGACAGCAGATCGCGCGCGGCCGACGTCAGTTCTTCGTCGTTGGCGTCGGCTTCCAGCTTGAACCCCACCATCGGCAGGTCCGGCGCGCGCTCGCGGACGCGATCGAGGAGTTTCGGCGTCGGCGTCAGCTCCAGAGACAGGTCGTCCTGGCCGGACCGGATCTTTCCCTCGCGTTTCTCGACGGTGTAATCGCCGATCGCGGCCGCCGAGACGAGCGCGTCGGCGTCGGTTGCGCGCTCTTCGGCAGCAGCGACCATCTTCGACGCGCTCTCGACCGGTTCGACCGTTGCATAGGGTACGTTCGGGCCGTCGTGCAACAGCGTCACGTCCGCACCCTGAACGTAGCAGGCCTTCGCGATGGCCCGGCCAGTCGTCCCCGAGGCGCGGTTCGACAGCGTCCGGATCGCGTCGATCGACTCCGTGGTCGCGCCGCTAGTGACGACGATTTCTTTTCCTTCGAGCGGGCGATCCCCGGCCGCCCGCGCCGTCTCCAGGACGATCGCCTCCTCGCTGGCGATCTTGGCCTTCGACTCCTCGATTCGCGGGTCGGCGAAGGCCACCCCCCACGATTCGAGGCGCTCGATCGCCTCGAGGACGCCCGGATGATCGTACATCGGCTCGTGCATCGCCGGCGCGATCACGACGGGGATACCTGCCCCCAAAGCCGTCGTCGCGCAGGTCGTGACCGGCGTGTCGTCGATCGCGGCGGCGACCTTCCCGACCGTATTGGCGGTCGAGGGCGCGATCAACAGCACGTCGCCCCACGGATCCTCGCCGAAGAAGGTGACGTGTTCGACGCCGCCGCCGATCTCGGTGACGACCTCGCCGTCTGTCGCCAGTTCGACCGCCCAGGGATGGA
The DNA here is from genome assembly GCF_000470655.1 of Halorhabdus tiamatea SARL4B. Classification (NCBI taxonomy): domain Archaea; kingdom Methanobacteriati; phylum Methanobacteriota; class Halobacteria; order Halobacteriales; family Haloarculaceae; genus Halorhabdus; species Halorhabdus tiamatea. Next base: position 2,640,953 of record NC_021921.1, on the reverse strand, counting down.
CGATGTTCGTCGCCGAATCGGTCATAACTGCCCGGACCGTCGCTCCGCGCCGACGGAGTTCGTGGGCCAACTCAACGGTCTTGACCGCCGCAATAGAGCCCGTCACGCCGAGGACGACGTTCGTGTCTTCGAGCATGTCCGAATAATTCGTGACGGGGGTGGAAAAATCATTACACCCGAACGCGGAAACGACATCGACGCGCGAGACACTACCCGAGATCGAAGTGTTCAGCAGCCGTCTCCATGTCCTTGTCGCCGCGCCCGCTCAGGTTGACCAGGATCGTGTCGTGTTCGTCGGCGATCTGTTTGGCCAGGGCGAGTCCGTGGCTCGTCTCCAGGGCAGGGATGATCCCTTCGAGCATGCTCAACTCCCGGAAGGCCTCCAGGGCTTGCTCGTCAGTGATGCCCCGGTAGTCACACCGGCCGACGGCCCGGAACATCGCGTGCTCGGGGCCGACGCCCGGGTAATCCAGTCCGGCGGAGACGGAGTGAACCTCCGTCTCCTCGTCGATGACGCGGGTCTTCATGCCGTGGAGGACATCGTCCTCGCCGTCCGCCAGCGGCGCAGCGTGGCGATTCGAGTCCGCCCCCTCGCCGCCGCCTTCCGCGCCGTAGAAGGCCACGTCGTCGTCACGGAACGCGTCGAACAGCCCGATCGCGTTCGAGCCGCCGCCGACACAGGCCACGGCGGCGTCCGGCAGCCCGCCGATCCGGTCGCGAATCTGCTCGCGAGCCTCGTCGCCGATCACGGACTGGAATTCCCGGACCATCCGCGGGAACGGGTCGGGGCCGACGACCGAACCCACGAGATAGTGCGTATCCTCAACGTTCTTCGCGAAGTCCTCCAGCGCCGCGTCGACGGCGTCGGCGAGCCCTTTCCCGCCGCGGGAGACCTCTTTGACCTCCGCACCCATCAGTCGCATGCGGAAGACGTTCATCCGCTGGCGGGCGACGTCCTTCTCGCCCATGTAGATCTCGGTGTCGAGATCTAACATTGCGCCGACCATCGCCGTCGCGGTGCCGTGCTGGCCAGCGCCGGTCTCGGCGATCAGGCGCTCCTTGCCGGCCTTCTTCGCCAGCAGCGCCTGCCCGAGCGTATTGTTCAGCTTGTGTGCGCCGCCGTGGAGCAGGTCCTCGCGTTTGAGGTAGATCTCCGCACCGTAGGCCTCCGAGAGGCGTTCGGCGTGATACAGCGGCGTCGGTCGGCCGGCGTAGTGTTCCAGCAGCGTGCGGAACTCCGCCTGGAACTCGTCGCTGAGCGCGACGTCCTCGAAGGCGGCGGCGAGTTGCGCGAGCGGTTCTTTCAGCGGGTCGGGCACGTGGCGACCGCCGTAGTCGCCGAATGCCCCCGGATCGTCGGAGTCGTTCGACATTGGTGTGTGGTTCGTGGTGACGATAATATGAGTACCGGAATCGGTGGCGATTGGAGACAGAGAACTGTCGCTAGTTGACCTGAAAATCAAGAAAATCGACTGGGCGTCAGTCGGTGTTTACCACTCGCTCAGAATGGCGCTCTGGTCGCCATCGGGCGAACTCCAGATTATTTCGACATCATCGTCTTGTTGGATGCCCTGAAGAACGGCAGAACCCCCAGCGGATACGTCTGAAGGCCAATTGGTATCATATCCATAATCACCGCCTGCGTTTGTGATCTGTGTGCCATTTACGTTCACTTTAAGATTAGAACTGGAAAGACTTTGACCACCATTGTGAGTGACTGTGAGTGTGTTAGGATTCACACTATCGTCGAAGTCATATGTGAACGTCGCACTCGGCGCAGTATCGCTGATCTGTTCGCCCAGGCCGAGGACGAACGTCGCGATGACGGCCGCCAGGATGACCGTGATGGCGACCATCAGGATCACGCCGATCACTGGTGAGACGCCCGATTCGTCGTCGAAGAGGAAGGTTTTGAGTTTCATGTTGTGGTCGTTGATCTGCATCGCCGTCACCGAACGAACCCCTGTGGATTCTCCCGATTGACGGCGCTTACGCGTATATCGGGTTCAAATCGGTATAAAGGTTCGCGACGGGTTATCGGCTGTGAAAACGCCCTCGTCACTCGACGTCGCCGTAGTCGCCGCCGTATTTCATAACGAAATACGCCAGGCCGAGCACGCCCGTCATCGCAAATCCGGAGGTCACGCCCACGAGCTTCGCGCTCTCGGGGACGGTCGGGCCCGTGTCGCCGCTGACTTCGACAGTGGGGACGTCGTCACCGACGACGACAGCGCCTTTCATCCCAGCCGAGAGGTGCGGATTGCAGTAGTACTTGTGGATGCCCGCTTCGGTGAACGTGCGTTCGTAGGTCGATCCTGCCTCCGCGACGGCCGACCCCGAGGAAAACGAGTCGTCGTCGGCGACGACGTTGTGGGCGTTGCCCCGCCCCGTCCACTCCCAGGTCACGGTCGTGTCCGGATCGACGCGGACCGCCGGCGGGCCGAAGCCCCAGTAGTTGCCGTTCGCTTCGACGCCGACCTCGACAGTGATCTCGTCCTCACCCCGCCGATCGACCGTCGAGGAGAAGTTACTCACGTCCGAGAACCACCCGCCGTAATCGATCCGGCCGCTGCCGCCCTCCTGTGCCGCGGCGGAGCCGACTGCCCCTGCGGCCGCTGCCCCGCCGGCGGCTACCCCGCCGGCACGGAGGAGTCCACGGCGCGAGAGTTCGACGCTGTCGTCGGTCATAGCGGCGGTTTGCTCCCACTGGTAGTATATATGTTGGCCCCCACAATAGTCGCCGGTTGGCGCTCGCCCGTCCACCCAGTGGGTCCGAGACGGAGGGACCGGTAGTTCGGACACCGCTCTGGTCGCGTGCATACAGATCGAATCAGCGACCACGGAGCGGCCGAGAGATTCCCCTCGTGCGGAGGGTTTTTGCCCCCGACCGGCGAGAGTTCGGGTGATGAGCGAGGAGCGCCACGAGGGGCCAGTCACTGTCGTCGGCGACGACGCAGGTGTGGTCGTCGAACTTGTCAGATCGGTAGGTGTCCAGGTCGTCCCCGGCTCGCCCGCAGAGATCGACGAGGCGGCGACAGCCGTGATCGCCGTCGGCGAGGACGCCGTCCTGGATCTCGTCCGGCACGGATGTACGACGCCGGTTCTCCCGGTCGCCGTAGACAGCGGACTCGGGAGCGTCCCGGCAGACAGCCTGCAATCGGCCGTCGAACGGGTTCGCGATGGCGAGTACGTCCGTCGGGATACCCCGACACTGGACGTCCACGTCGACGGCGACTCCGTCGAGACGGCGCTGGCTGACGTCATGCTCGTGACGAGCGAGCCGGCCCACATCTCGGAGTATACGCTTTCGACGCCCAGAGGGGAGGTGGCCACGTTCCGGGCTGACGGCGTCGTGATTGCGACGCCGGCGGGCAGTCGTGGCTACGCGCGACGGGTCGGCGGCGCAGTTCTCGACTCCGGGGCTGCGGCTCTCTCGGTGGTTCCGGTCGGCATGTTCTCGACGACGAAGGGTCACTGGACAATCTCACTTCCGGAGGGAGACCCGGCTGTGACAGCGTCGATCAAGCGCGAGGAAGCCCCGGTGTCGCTGCTGATCGACGATCGGACGTACGGGCACCTCGACCCGACAGACCGACTCTCGCTCGTTCGTGGCGAGCCACTGCCCGTGATCTCGCTGCCGGAGAGCGACCTGCCGTTCAACGCTAACTCAGAACAGATTCGAGACACGCAGTGACGACAATGCGGCGACGTACTCGATCGGAGACGGCACCCGGGACGTTCGGACGCTTGCATTTGCCGCCAAGCGTGCCGGTTTGAAAACACTCTAATGAACACCTCCCGTGGCCTCGGACATGCCATCCGTCTCGCTGTTTGGGCCACTGGACGCACTCCTGGGGAGTACCGTCGTGTATCTCCTGCTGGGACTCGCTGTTCTGAACATCGTCACGCGATTGCTGGCGCACAAGCACCACGTCGAGCAAGTGAACCGTAGCGGTGCCGACGCGATGTCACGATACACGCCCCACGTCGTCTCGAACATTCTGCTCGTTTTGGCGTCGTTTTATTACTTGACACTGCACCACCACGGCGGGTTCGTCACCTCGATCCTCGTACTTGGGCTCTTTCTCACTGACTTCTTCGAGTTCGAGGCCCGAAAGGCCGAGGCACGCAGGGAGGTCACCCTCGACCGTCCGAAGGGGGCGATCACGGCGTCGCTACTCGTGCTCGGCTACGTCAGCTACCAGGGGCTGTTCTTCGTCGTCGCACCGGCCTGGAACGCTGTCATCTGAACGAATTCGCGGCTACATTTCTCGAACCGATAGTCACGAGAGCATCTCCCACTCTGATTTTGTAGGCGACTCATTTCCGTTCGGCGTAGGCCTCGCGGGCCTGATTGATCACGGGGATGAGGACCCAGAACGCGAGCGCGCCGAGAATGGCGAAGTAGAACAGCCCCTCGCCGAGGGCGATCGCGATCTGGGTGTAGACACCGGGGTCCTCCGGGTACGTTCCCAGCAGCTGTGGTCCCTGGAAGGATGGCGTCTTGTACCACCCGGCTACGACGAGCCACCCGAGCCCGGCCGTCACCAGGATCCCGAACCCTTTCATGAACTCGTCAGCCATCGGTCTCACCTCCTTCGTCAGCCATGCCTGCAGTCCGGAATCGCGTCGAGAACGCGTAGACGACCGCGCCGAAGAGGATCGCACCGAGGCCGAGCAACGAGAGCAGCGGGTCGATGGCGGAGACGGGAGCCATCCCACGGTTGGTCGCCGCGTCGAGGACGACGAACCCGATGACGATCGCGAGGACCGCAAACAGCGTCGAGAACACCGTCACGGCCTTGTACACCCGCAACGGGACGACGACGTCTCGGCGGCCCGCGTCGTCGGTTCCCGCGCCCTCGAGGTGATCACTTTCGGCACTCGATTCTGGAGCCGTCGATTCGGTCGCCCTGCCGGCGGAGTTAGTTGCGTACGTCATTGTCATTTGGGTGGACGAAGCCGGTAGTACCGGCGGTTGAGTTCGAACATGTATCCCTCCCGCATCGACTTCAGCGCCGCGTAGGTGATCGTCGCCCCCACGAACGGCAACAGGAACGTCAGGTCAAAGAGGAGATGGGAGTCCAGCGGCAGGAGGTTCTTGATCGACAGCGCCGCGAGCGTCACCGAGAGGATGACGCCGAAGACGCCGACGGCCGCCCAAAAGGGCTGTTCGACCGGGCGGCGGGCGCTGCCCTTGTTGATGAACGGCACGACGGCGATCGCGCCGACGACGACAAGGTTCGCCAGGACGCCGAAGGTCCGATCGGCCATGAGTTTCTGGCCGCCCAGCAGCGCCAGGTCGGGGTTCAGCGGCCCGAGTTTCAGCAGGCCAAACGACCAGTAGAGATACCAGTCCGGCAGGATCGTCGGGGGCGTGACCCCGGAGTTGGCCGGTGCGTCGATGTGTGGCGGGAGTGCCGCCGCCAGGAACAGCAACATGCCGACGAAGAAACTCGTCAGCGCGAGGTTGCGGACCACCTCGTGGGGCCAGGTCGGAAAGCCGAGTACGTCGCGTTCGACGTAGTCGGATTCTTCACGAAGGTCCTGGTCCTCGCGGCGCGAGCGCTCGAAGTATTCGTAGGTCGTCCGGGCGAGTCCCTGGCGACGCTCCTTGCGCTCGCTCCAGGTCGGCGTCTCGTCGTCGGGGGGGACGATCCCCGTCTCGCCGCCGTCGACTCGGACGGGACCGTCCGCAGTCCGTTGCTGGCTGACTCCGTCGTCAGGTGAATCGTGTTCAGTCATGATTAGTGCGGTTCGGCGATGCCTTGCATCCAGACGATAGCGATGTGAACGGCGATCAACGACGTCACCACGAACGGCAGGAAGAACACGTGGAGGATGTACATCCGCTGGAGCGTCGACGGGTTCGGCGTGAACCCGCCGAAGATCAACTGGGCGGCCCACTCACCGATGAGTGGGATCGACAGCGACATCTCGACGCCGATCTGGCCGGCCCAGAAGGCGAGCTGGTCCCAGGGTAGCAGGTACCCGGAGTACCCAAACAGCAGCGTCAGGCTGATCAGGACGATGCCGAGCAGCCAGTTGAGTTCGCGGGGCTCCTTGTACGCGCCAGTGAAGTAGACCCGCAGCATGTGCAGGAAGACGGCGGCGACCATGACCTGGGCTGCCCACCGGTGGATACTCCGGAGCATGAACCCGAAGTTCAGATCGGTCATGATGAACGTGATCGACTCGTAGGCCATCGACGGATCGCCGGACGCACTCAGCGCACCCGGCGTGTAGTAGAAGCCGAGCAGCGCTCCCGAGATCGCGGCGACGATGTACGCGAGCGTCGAGAACGAGCCAAGCGCATACAAGGGATACCAGTACCAGAACTTGTTGTCGAGCCCGTACTGCTCGGTGTGGCTCTTTGGCATCTGCATGTTGACCTTGTAATAGAGCCCCTCCAGGATCTCGAGGTAATCGACGATCCGAAGACGCTTGTCGAACCAGATGAGTACTGTCAGGTACATGCGTTCGACCCGGGAGAAGTCCCGCTTGTCCATCCAGGCGTCGTGGTCGTGATCGTCGGGACGTTCGAGACTCATCAGGTCATTCCTCCGGGCGCGGCAGCGCCGTGAACTGTCGCTGGACTGGCTGGAACGGGTCGTACACCGACTGGTGGCACTGACAGTAGACTTCGTTTTCCGCACCGAAGCGTTCGCTCCCGCCGTAGGCCTTGAACCCCGGCACACAACAGAAGTGCGTACACTTGTTGAGCCAGGCCATCACGTCGTTGTCGGTCGCGGCGTCGAGGAACGACCGGACGTCACCCGAGAGTTCGCTGTACTCGCCCTCGCCGTCGATCATCTTCGAGACTTCCGGGCTACGAAGCACCTGAACGGGAATGGTCTGGACGTTGTCGCCCTCCGAACGCCAGCCCGCCGAGGCCGGCTTGCCGACGCCGGAATCGCCGATGTCGTTGCCCCACTCCTCGTAATCGTCGAAGTCTTCGAGGGTGAGCGCCTGGCCGTCCTCGAGGTCGTCCTGCCACTCGTAGGTGCCAGAGGAAGACCGAAACACGTTGTCCTGGTCGGCGTCGGGACTGATGCCCGCGTACGTCTGGACGCCACAGTACTGGAACCACGTCGAACTGTAGGTCGTCCCGCCCATGTCCATCTCGGCGACGGTGACCGTCTGGCCCTGGACAGTGCGTTCTTCAGTGTCCGGCCAGACGCCGGCGATCGTGCCGTCGTCCTGGATTTCGACCGGGATGATCGGCATCCCTCGTGGAGCCGGTCCGTCGGTGTTTGCGATGCCGATATACGGCGTGATCCCGCCACCGACGCCGGAGGGCGTGGTTGCGAGCCCGACCGCAGTCGCGCCGCCGGTCGCGACACTTCCGAGGACGGCCGACCCGACGACGCCCTTGACGAAGCGCCGGCGGCCTGATTCGTCCGGATATTTGTCTTCGTGTGCCATGGTTATCGTTTGTAGTAGGGGTAGATCGCGCGTTTGAAACTCTCAGTTGCGCCGTCGGTCAGCGACTCGCCGTCTTCGTCCTCCTGGCGGACGTAGAGGTCCTCCCACTTGCGACGTCGCTTCTTGACGATCATCACGTCCGGGAGGAACTCCTTGCGATACAGCAGCAGGATGAACGCCAGGTTGACGAACATCGTCGCGAGGACAGTTCCGAGAAACATGTTCCCGAACCCGCCGTCGTTGCTTGCAATCCCCCAGCCGCTGATGAGGCCGAAGGTGAACACGCCGACCAGCGCGATTTCGACGAGCGTCAGCAAGACGATCGCGACGGCCGCGGCCGCACTCTCGCGTGGCGGTTCGTACCGGTGAATGTCACCGTAGGTGCTCCCGGAGGACATCAGTTGTTCCCCCCGCTGGTGTGTGCGGACTCGCCGTATTTCAGGAGGTAGAACGTGAACGCCAGCGTCGAGGAGATCCCGAGCAACGTGGCGATTCCGACGTAGTGGGGCTGGAAGGGAACGCCCATGTGCTCGGGGTTGACCGGCGTTGCCGCGTCGGCCGCCACGGTGGGGACGTCCTCGCCGACGACGACAGCGCCCTTCATGCCGGCCGAGAGGTGTGGATTGCAGTAGTACTTCTGAATGCCGGCCTCGGAGAAGGTCTGCTCGTAGGTCGTGCCGGCCTCGGCAGTAGGTGACCCCGAGGAGAACGAGTCGTCGTCGGCGACGACGTTGTGGGCGTTGCCCCGGCCCGTCCACTCCCAGATCACGGTCGTCTCGGGGTCGACCCAGACCGCCGCCGGGCCAAAGCCCCAGTAGTTGCCGTTGGCCTCGACGCCGACCTCGATCGTGACTTCGTCCTCACCGCGGCGGTCCACCGTCGAGGAGAAGTTGCTCACGTCGGAAAACCACCCGCCGTAGTCAGGCTGGGCACCGCCGCCCTCCTGGGCCCCAGCGGAGCCGACTGCCCCCGCGGCCGCTGCCCCGCCGGCGGCTGTCCCGGCTGTTCTAAGAAAGTCCCGTCTGTGCATCTCTACCGGCCTTCGGGCTCGGGTTCGCATAAAAGCGCCAATTACGGTGCCTTTTACCGGTTGCCTTCGGGGAATCGTGACGGTGTCACCTGGTCACTCCCCGTCAGGTCGCTCGGCGTCGTGCTCGCCCGCCCGATCCGGGACGAACGCCGGTCGGTCCTCACCCTGTGCCCCCATCTCCTGGAGTCGCGTCCGGTAGGCGTCGGCGCGGAACGTCTCCGAGAGGCGAGCGTTGGCGACGACCACGAGAAGGAACAGGCCGATGACGAACAGGAACAACCCGGCCACCAGCGCGATCCCGTTGCCGAGAAAGCCGTATCCGAGCAACACGACGCCCGCGAGCAGCTGGGCGATCGAGAGCAACTGGACCATGACGTTGCCGAGTTCGCCCTCGCCTGCCGCAACCTCGTCGGGGTCCGGGAGCACGTCACCGTCCGGTGACTCGGGTACCTCGTAGGACGCCATCGAACACAGTGCGACAGACGGTTCGACGTCCCGGCGGACCGTCCCCTCGCCTTCGACGGAGCCGTCCGGGTAGACGACGGCGTAACTCTCGTCCGAATAGGCCACCAGCCGGTCGTCTTCGCGCTCGATCCGGGCGAAGACGTCCCGGTCGGCGATGCGCTGGCGGAGGTCGGCTTCGAGGCGGTCGAGTAGTTTCTCGCCGGTGATCCACGTCTCCGCGTCGAAGGCAGCCTCCCACTCTTCGCGGTCCATCTCGTCCATCTCGGCCGGGCCGAAGGCCTCGAAGTCGTATTTCTCCTCGACTTGCTCACGGAGGTCTGACAGCGACGGCTCCTCGTCACCGTCCGTGGCTTCGTTCGTTGACTCGGCCGGGGCCATTCGCCGCCGCGTAGGACCCGCGGACGCTTACGATTTCTGTTGACGGCATCGTCTACGCCTCCCACTCGTTCGCGCGCACCAGATGGGCCTCCTGTGGACGGCCGACCGCCTTCCCGGCTCCGACGCGTTTTAAGCCCCGCCCGCCGAAGGACGGCCCGATGGTCACCGATGGGACGACCGCCACGCTGGTGGTAGTTGCCGTCTCGTTGAGTCTTCCCTGCTTTCTGTACGGCGCGTGGCTGATGATCGTCCACGATCCGATCACCTGGCGCGTACTCAGGCGACATCTCGCGGTCGTCGGTCTCGGTCTCGCGCTGACGACCGTCCCGCTCGTGGGCTGGATGATCCCGAAGCTCTGGAGCCAGCTGACCGGCTTCGCGGTCGTCCACGCCTTTCTCGGACTCCAGGCCTACGCCTTCTTCGGGCTGGCCGCGACCGGAATCGTCCGCATCCTCCGGGCGAAGTGGGCGTCGGACGCCTACCGTCGCGCCTCGAGCTTCGACCTCGACGATCTCGAAGCGGAGACCGCGGACCTGGATCTCGGGCACTGGCGCGCTCGCCTCCGGATCGGCGTCGTCGGCTATACAGTCTTCTGGCTGCTCGCGTTCCTGACTGGGATCGTTCGATACGCGATCAAATACCAGCCGCTGGGGTGACCTCGCCGTCCGGAGTGACCCGCCCTGTCGACAGTCACTCCCAGGGCTCGCCGCTCGCGAGGTCGACGTCGCTGTCGAGTCGTGACGACGGACAGACATCGTCGAGTTCGCAATCCGCACAGTCTGGATTCCGCGCCGTACAGACTGCCCGCCCGTGACTGATCATGAGGTGGGTGAAGTCCTGCCACTCCGCTTCTGGAATGATTTCCATCAGGTCTTTCTCGATTGCTTCGGGGCGTTGGGCCTCCGTAATCCCCAAGCGGCGCGTAAGGCGCTGGACGTGCGTGTCGACGACGATTCCCTCGACCACGTCGTGGCCGTGCTGGAGGACGACGTTCGCGGTCTTGCGCCCGACACCGGGGAGATCGGTGAGTTCGTCCATCGTATCGGGCACGTCGCCATCGTGTTCGTCGACGAGAAGCTCACCGATCCCTTTCAGGTAGCCCGCCTTGTTGTTGTGGAACGTGACGCCGTAGATGTCCTCGGCGAGTACTTCCTCGTCGGCTGTGGCGTAGTCTTCGGGCGTCTGGTATTTCTCGAAGAGTTCAGGCGTCGTCTCGTTGACGCGCTCGTCAGTGCACTGGGCCGAAAGCACGACGGCGACGAGTAGCTCCAGTCGGTTCGAGAAATTCAGCGAGATAGTCGTGTCGGGGTATTCCTCGTGCAGCCGATCGATCACGGTCTGGGTTTGTTCCGGGCGCGACTCCAGTGGCGTCCCCATGGGTCGACTCGGACTGCGTTCCCTTTTTGCGTGTCGGGTCCGGGTCGTCCTGCCGGCAGCCGCTGGGTGTGTACTTCGAGACTCTCTGAACAAAATCACAAGACATGTATAATTCCGACGCAGGATCGCACGTATGCCGGGCCACACCTTCCTCCGTGGTGAGGCGGTGACGCTGCGACCGATCGAGGAAGACGACGCCACGTTCCTCGCCGAGACGATCAACCACCCTGACGTCTGGCCGTCGCTGGGGGCCTATAAACCGCTCAACCACAGCCAGGAACGCGAGTGGATCGAAAGCCTCGGCGAGAGCGACGACGTCCACCTGCTGGTTTGTGCCGAGGACGAACCAGTCGGCACAGTCGGTCTCAACGGGATCAACGACGTCTGGGGAACCGCCGAACTCGGCTACTACCTCCACCCCGACGCCCAGGGGAACGGCTACGCGCGTGACGCCGCCGAACGGATCGTTCGATACGGCTTTGAGGATCACCGCCTGGCGAAAGTGTACGCGAATGTCTACGCCGGCAACGACGCCTCCCAGGGGGTGCTCGAATCCGTCGGATTCAAGCGCGAGGGTGTCTTCCGCGACCACGCACACGTCCGTGGCGAACGCGTCGACGTGTATCGATACGGGCTGCTGGCCGAGGAGTTCGACGCTGAACGCTGAGTGCCGACAGCAAGTCGGGGTAAGCGCTGAGCGCCGACAAAAAGTCGGGGTAAGCGCTGAGCGCCGACAGAAAGCATTTGGCCCTGGGTGACTGCGTTGTAGTATGGCCGTCCGTCGGTTGTTGCGCGGGCAGATCGCCTGGCCACAGCTCGAAACCATCGTCGAGGCCGTCCTGGATCGCTACGACGAGTCGGCGGGCCGGGTCGAGTTTCTGGACGCCAACAACTGGCTTTCGGTGCCACTGGTCGTCAACGACCGGTACTTCGTGAAGGTCATCTCGGGACAGCACTCGCTGGTCCACGCACTGTTGACGACCGGCCGGAACCTCGGTGCGTTCACCAGCGGGACTGAGGGGTTTTTCGAGCACTTCGGGACGCCCCTGGAGATGGCCGAGCACGAATTCGAGGCGGCCCGGCGGATGCAGTCGGTCGACGTGAACGTGCCGGAACCGAAGGAGGCCTTCGAGGTCGACGGCTTTGGCGTGCTCGTCCTCGAATACGTCCCCGACTTCCGGACGCTCGAAGACGTCGACGTCGCCACGGTCGACGAACTCGCCCCCGATCTCTTTGCCGCCCTCGATCGAATGCATCAGGCGGGACTCGCTCACGGCGACCTCCGGAGTGAGAACGTCCTCGTGGTCGGCGAAGAACTGTACTTCATCGACGCGACGAACGTCCGTGGCGACATCGCCGAGGCACGAGCCTACGACGTCGCGTGTGCGCTGGGCGTCCTCGCACCCCTGATCGGCCCGGCCGAGAGCGTGGGGGTCGCCGTCGATGTCTTCGACGAAGAGACCCTACTTTCCGCCCGTGACTTCCTGGATTTCGTCACGATCCGGCCGGATCACGACTTCGACGCAGCGGCCGTGAAAGGCGAGATCGAGAAAGTCGCCACCGGGTGACCCCTCTAGGACTCCTGCTGACGGGCACGCGCGACCACCACGATACCCGAGAGCACGACGACACCACCGAGGGCCGTCGCGACCCCCGGAACCTCTCCGAGAAGCACGAGCGCAAGCAGGGTCGAGCCGACGGGTTCGCCCAGCAGCGACGCGCTGACGACGCTCGATTCGAGGTGGGCCAACGCCCAGTTAACGACCGTGTGGCCGAACACCCCCGGCCCGACCGCCATGCCGAGAAAGAGCAGCCACTCCCGTGGCGGATAGCCGGCCAGCGGCGCACCCTGAAAGCCAAGGATTCCGAGCAGTGTGACTGCGGCGACCGTATAGACGACGGTCACGTACGGGAGCAGGGGCAGTCGCTGGCGGATCGACCGCCCGGCGAGGACGTACCCGGCCATCGCGAGCGCACCGAGCAGCGCGAGTGCGTTCCCGTAGGGCGGGTTCGGGCCGAGGACGCCCGCGCCGAGCAAGTCCGCCGCCGACATGACGGCAATTCCGGCGACGGCGACGACGATCCCGGCGACAGTCCTGGGGCCGACCCGCTCGTCGAGGACGAGCGGCGCGGCGGCGGCCACGAACAGTGGCTGGGCCTGGACGAGCGTCACCGAGGCAGCCACGCTCGTCCACGCCAGGCTCTCGAACCAGGCGGCGAAGTGGATCGCCAGCGCGATCCCGGCCAGAGCCGCGCCGGCAAGGTCACGCCATGCGAGTTTCCGGAACGACCCTCGCTCTCGCCAGATCACGACAGGCGCGAGCAACAGCGTCGTGAAGAGTACACGGTAGAACGCGACGACGATCGAGGGAGCGGAACTCCACCGGATCAAAATGGCACTGGTCGAGACCGCGAACACGGCGACCGCCAGCCCGGCGAGCGGCGGGACTCTCTCGATTCGGTCGACGAACGAACGCGTCACGGCGGGTGATCGGCTCGGACCTGCTTACCCCTTGGGGTCGCCAGCGCCGAGGACGGCCCGCCGAGCGCACTCACTCCAGGAGCTTTTTCGTCATTCGATGGCGGTACCGGAACATCGGGGCGAACCCGACCACGGCAAACGGGCTCGCGAGTCGACCGACATCACCGCCGGCCAGTTGGTACTCCACGTGGTCGGTAATCTCCGTTCCGCCCGGGACCGCCTCGAACCGATGGGTGTGTCGCCAGTGGGCGAAGGGGCCGCCGGACATCTCGTCGACGAAGTAGCCCGTCTTTCGACCATCGCTGTCGGTCCGCTCGCGCTCGACGATCCGCGTCGTCGATTCCTGGCGTGGCCCGACGCCGAACGGACGCAGTGAAACCGTCGCTGTCGTGCCAACGATCATCTCATCGAGATCGTCCTCGCCGTCAGGGCCGCGGACGGATTCGGCGCGAAGATTCACCCACCCCGGCGTCAGGGCGTCCAGTCCGTCGATCGTCGAGTGAAAGTCCCAGACGTCCTCGAAGGGGGCGTCGACGCGGACCGAGCGCTCGTAGACTGCCATATCGCTGGTAAGGGACGGATCGGGAAAACGGCACGGGCGTCGGCAGTCAGTCCGACGACGGTCGCGTCCAAAGAGCGACTTAGCCCCAGTAGCCGGCCTGCTCGCTCGCCGAGAGGACACGTCGGAGTGCGACCACGTAGGCGGCAACCCGAAGCGTCGGCAGGTCCTCGTTCTCGTAGGCGCTCACGAGGTCGTCGAAGGCAGTCACGATCACGTCTTCGAGTTCCTCGTTGACGCGCTCCTCGCTCCAGTAGTTGCGCTGGCGGTTCTGCACCCACTCGAAGTACGAGACGGTGACGCCGCCCGCGTTCGCCAGGATATCCGGAATGACCAGGACGTCCTCGTCGGCCAAAACCTCGTCCGCCTTGGGCGTCAGCGGGCCGTTGGCGGCCTCGACGATGACGTCCGCCGAAACCGCCTGCGCGAGTTCCTCGTCGATAGCGTTCTCGAGTGCGGCGGGCACCAGAATGTCGACGTCCAGCGTCAGGAGTTCGTCGTTGGTGAGTTCCTCGTCGGCCCCGTCGTAGCCGACGACGCTGCCCGTCTCTCGCTTGTGATCCTTGACGGCGCGTGGATCGAACTCGTCGTCGGTCCGGATCGCACCCGAGGAATCGGAGACGGCGACGATCGAGGCCCCGAGATCCTCGAGCAGATCGGCGGTAATCCAGCCGGCGTTGCCGTAGCCCTGGACGGCCACGGTCGCCTCGCTGATGTCACGATCGAGGTACTCGAAGGCCTCGCGGGCGACCAGCATCGAGGAGCGACCGGTCGCCTCGACGCGACCCTCGCTGCCGCCACTGTCGAGGGATTTGCCGGTGACGACGCCGGGTTCGGTCGTGTTTTCCAGGGTCTCGTAGGTGTCCTTGATCCAGTTCATCTCACGCTGACCGGTGTTGACGTCCGGCGCGGGGACGTCACGGTCCTCGCCGATCAGCGGCCGGAGTTCCACCGCGAACGCCCGCGTGATGCGTTCGAGTTCGCTCTCTGAGTACTCGCTCGGGTCGATGACGATGCCGCCCTTGCCGCCGCCGAGCGGGATCCCGACCGTCGCACACTTATAAACCATCCAGCCTGACAGCGCCTTGACCTCGTCGCGGTTGACGCCCGGGTGGTATCGGATACCGCCCTTGTACGGGCCGCGGGCGTCGTTGAACTGCGATCGGAACGCCTTGAACGTCTCTAAGCTGCCGTCGTCCATCTCGACGGTGAGAGTCGTCTCCAGCACGCGCTGGGGCTGTTTCAGGCTCTCCAGAACGTCGTCGCCGGCCTCGAGGTACGCCGACGCGTCGTCGATCTGTGACTGCAAGCTCTCGTACGGGTTGACCGAATTTGACATACGTCCACTTCCGAGAGGGTATTGTTAAGTCCATCGTTATGCGTGTAATTCGCATGGATCCTCATGTTCCGAATCGTCAACTGTTCGAGGACGGAAAGCCCTGAACACGACCGGCCGGGCGCGTGACTGTCCACGGGACCGAACACTGACGTCGCTGCCGGCACAGCACTTAGCCATGACGTTCAGCATCTGCGTTCGCGAGCGCTATACGGACGAGGACGGGAACGAACAGACGAGATTCGGCGTCGCCGTGACGACCCGCCTTCCCGGGGTCGGAACGCTGTGTCCGTTCGCCAGCGAGAACGGGGCCGTCGCGACCCAGAGCCTCGTCAACGTCGAACTCGGGCGGAAAGGCGTGTCGTATCTCGGCGACGGCCTTGCCGTCGATGATGCCCTCGAAGCGCTGCTCGACGCCGACGATGGGCGTCCACAGCGCCAGCTCCACGGCGTCGGCACAGACGGCGAGTTCGCCTTCTCGGGCGAGGAATGCAAACCGTGGTACGGCGATCGCGTCGGTGAGAACTACACCGTCGCCGGGAACCTTCTGACTGGCAAGTCGGTGATCGGAGAGGTGGCCGCGACCTACGAAGACAGCGCGCCCGCTTTCGAGTCCGAGGTCGATGTCGATCAAGCCCTCGCGGCACGCTTGATCGACGCACTGGCGGCTGGCCACGCTGAAGGCGGGGACAAGCGTGAGGATCTACCCGTCCAGAGTGCCGCGCTGATCGTCGAATCGACGGAGGACCGGTCGATGGAGCCGTATTACAACGACCTCCGGGTGGACGCGACCGAGACACCGATCGAAGCCCTCCGGGAGACGTTCGAGCAGGCCGAGCGCGGCTTCGAGATGGCTCGCGAACGATACGAGGACGCGTACGACGAGGACGACATTGCACAAGAAGAGTGAACGAGTCGATTCGCGTATTTGGCACCCTCGAACCCTGGATGATCTAGAAACACGGAACCGGCATGTGCCTGTTTCCGGTGACCGCTCTTCCCCTCGGATGCATACGGGCGCGAAGGGCTCTCGTCCGACTGTCGAACAGATCGTCCTTTAGGGCGTGAGACGATTGAATTCAAGGGTTTGGAAATTACAATGAGCGAACTGAACTATCAGTCCAGCTCACCAAGGTGAGTCGCTGCTTCACGTGCAATCTGTTCAACAGTGTCCGCTACCAGTTGGCCTTCTATCTCGTGAATGTCAGCGTGTTTGATCGTGACGAGGACCCACGGATTGACGTAACTCTCCCGGGGGAGTCCCCCACTCGTGAAGTCCGTGTCGGCGAGTGGAATCGCTGCCGAGCGTCGTGTCGTCGTGACGACTGCATAGACGGCTTCTTCGTCTCGAAACGGCGGGGTATCAGTACTCAAGCAGACGTAGGGTCGATACTCGTGGGATCCCAGGAGGTCCGGTCCTTTCACGACCGTCCCACGAGCATACTGACGCTCCGTCATTCCTCGGCCTCACCGTAATAGTCGTCTGTCGTCGAGGCGGAGCTGGCAGCCTGTTGTGCCCCGTACGAGGCGAGGCGTTCATCGTCCCCGATCGCCCAGTAGCGTCCCTGATGTCGGACGAGTCCGCGGTCTTCGAGACGGGACAGGACGACCCCGACACTCCCGCGGGGGATGTCTGTCGCTTCGTGAATCTCGGTCTGTGTGAACGCCTGCCCGTCGTTGGTTGCCAGGAATGTGAGGACAGTGTGTGGCTGTGTCCCCTCCTGAATATCGAGGGCGTCCTCGGGACCGCTCTCGAATCGATCGATGTTGATCGGCATGTGTAATATATCGTTGTAAAATGTAATAAGTCGTTCGGTGAGATGATCTTTTCATCGTGCGTATCTTGCACGGCATCTCTTCCGAGGGGAGTCACCTCCGAGTGCTCAGTGTGACATCCTCCGCGCCGTGAACGGCGCGGCTTCCCTACATGGGAATACCGGCTAACTACCGGCAGAGGGTTCCGACCCGACCTCTCCGAGCGTCATCTGCCGTGGTTGGCTCTGCTCGGTGGGGGTCGGGGCGCTGTCACAGGCGCTCCCATCCCGTGGGATGTCATCGCCCGCCGGTTTCAGCGGCAGGCTCTCACCCCACGGGTCGTGGCGGTCAGTGATGTTGACCGCCGCGTTGATGTCTGCGTGGTACTCCGACACCCAACACTCCTCGTTCGTACACCGGAACTCGTCGCCGTCCCGATACCCGACGTGGCCGCACTCGTGACACGTCTGCGACGTGTAGGACGGCTCGACGTATTCGACCGGGATGCCAGACTCTCGCGCTTTGTCCTCAATGCGCTCCTGCAAGCGAGCGAACGCCCATGCGTGGAGGCGTCGGTTCATCCACTCGCCGTAATCGAGGTCTTCGCGGATGTCCGAGAGGTCTTCCAGCACGACGACAGGCTTCTCGAATCGGCAGGCGTACTCGATTGCCTGCCGAGACGCCTTCTCGATGATGTCTGTGAGTGCGTTCTGGTAGTGGTCGAACCGTTCGTCAATCCGCCACTCGGCGGCCTCGCGCTCTTGGAGGCGCTTGAGCGTCGTGAACATCTCTTTGCGAAGGTGGCGAGCGCGGCCACCGTTGATGAGTAGTGGGTCGGTCGGCGTGCCCTGCTCGCAGGCACAGCCCGCGAGCAGGTGTGCTTCGCCAATGTCGAAGCCGACTGGTGTTACATGGTTGTCTGTCGGTTCATAGCCCGGTTCTTTAACCGGGAACTCGACGGTGACGTGAAGCGTCCACGACGTGCGGTGACGTTGCAGGCGGAGTTGCCCTGCCGACGCGTCACCGTCCACGAGGTCGTGCCACAGTTCTTCTTGAGCGGGGTTGATACGGAGTGGTATCCAGAAGTTGGTGCCGCGACCGGGCTGTGGTACCCACCACGTAAACTCGTAGTCGCGTTCCGCCGAGTGGTCGAACTCAGCGGCTTGGTTGGTGAGTCGAACCGGGTGGTCGTCGTCCAACTCCTGTGCATCGTAGGTTCCGTGCAGTTGCGGAACGTAGTTACACAGGGCCGCCTTCGCCTGATACGGCAGGTCGTAGGGCGTCACCACGTCACTGGTGGCGGTCATCGTCTCGCACCCGGCCTCGAACGCCTCATGGAGTCCTGCGCGGTAGGTGTCGAGCAGGTCGCACAGTTTGCGCTCTTTGTGGGCTGTCGGCGGGGCGAGCGTGGCCTCCAGCGTTTTCGTGGTTGTTGCGGTCATGCTACTGGTTTTCCACGTAGTCCATCAGCACGTCGATGCTCACTTGACCGGTCGTGGCGAGGAAATACCCCGGTTGCCAGAACGCATCTTCGAGCGTCTGTTTCACCTCAGGGTACTCCTGCCGAATCCGGCGGGATGTGACGCCCTTGAGCGAGTTGATGAACTTCGTGAGGTCGGTGGTGGGTTTGGTCGTGAACAGGATGTGAACGTGGTCGGTGCCCCCGTCCACGTTCTTGATGTCGGCCTCGAAGTCCTCTGCAATCTCGTGAGCGACTTCAGCCACGCGCTCCAGCCGCTCATCGGTGAGGATGTCGGCGCGGTACTTCGTGACGGTCACGAAGTGATATTGAAGCGCGTAGACCGTGTGCGACCCGGATTGCAGGTGACACTCCATTTGGCCTCACCAAATACAAGACACCCAATCTCAATAACTCTTGTGCCGTTGGGTATTCGGTCGGGCAGAACCGCGTGGACTGTCAAACCGCGCTTACGCGATTCACGCCCGCCGTGAACGGCGGGATTCTCTCGCGGACTCGACAGCGCCGACGGTCTTGTGTTTTCTGACCCGATCGAAACGACTATTGGGCCGCTCCTAGCACTTCATTCACACGTACATGGATCGCGCCCGGCCACGGAGACTCGCCTGGATCGTCGCCTTTGCAGTCTTGCTGATCGGGAGTAGCGTTGCCGTCGGCGTCCTGCTCAGCGGCGACCGGGCGACCCCAGAATTCACCGAGTCGGTCAGTGATCGGTACGATTCGCTGGACGGGTTCGAAGCGCAGCGACTGACTGTCATTCAGCGTGGCGATCGCACCACCCGTTCGCTGGACCAGGTTGCCCGTCGACCAGGGACGGGTGAGTATCGCATCGAAGACGTCACGGAGGGCGCGAGTGGTCGAGAGATTCGAATTGCGGACGGAGACACGTTGTGGATCTACCGGCCGGACAGTGCCGAAGCGAAACGAGTCGAAGGTGTGAACACGTCCCGATCGCTCCCGTCTCGACTCGATCGTCTGTTCGCCATCGTCGAGCGCGGAGGAGAGACAAGTGGCTCCCACGACGTCGACCCGTTGCCGTTCGTGCCCGAAAGCAGTGACCGCACGGGGGGAATCGCCGGGTCGATGACTGTGAGCTACGAGGGGGCCGAGACCGTCGACGGCAGAGAAACGCACGTGATTCACCTCCAGTCCAACGCGACGACCGCCGGCGTCGTTCAGGACTTCGAGCAGACGTTGTGGATCGATCAGGAGTGGTATCTCCCACTCAAGCGGACGACCGAGTACGTCCGTGACGGCGATCCCGTTTCGGTGACGACCACCTACCGGAACGTGTCATTCAATACTGGGATCGCGGCGGAGACGTTCACGTTCGATCCGCCGGCGAACGTGACGGTCGCGGATGCCGACAGCACGCGCCAGCAACAGTTCGTCGACATCGCCGGGCTTCGCGCTGTCGCGTCGTTTTCGGTCCCGGACGTTGACGTCCCCGAATTGCTCAAACTGGTGCAGGCGACCCGAACCGGACCACGCAAGTCCGGAGCATCGGACTTCAATACGAGAACGAGACGGCTGTCCTTTCGATCTCGAAGAGTAATCTCACCTGGTACGAACCACGCACGGACGGCCAAGTCGTGACGGTAGGCGACCAGAACGCAACGCTACGCAATCTTGGAACCGAACTGCGCGTCTCCTGGACGACGTCGAACGCGCGCTACTCGGTCGCCGGGAGCGGTATCGCGAAATCGACGTTACTCGACGTCGCTGACTCCGTTGCGCGAACGGATTCCTGAACCGCTCGCGCTGGACGTGACTCCTGACGCACAACAGGCGCTCGCGGATTTGCGAGCGTCAGAATGAGCGGGCCGGAAGAGATGTGAACTACGCCGAGACATTCCGGGTCGCTCGCTCCGCTCGCTTCCCGGGCTGTGACTCGTCTACTTCAAATCCCTTCCGCTTGATGATACTGCCGGCTGTAAGTTCGTAAAGATATTCGCCACACCGGGGTGGCGAATTCCTTCAGTCTGTTACAGCCGGCAGTATGAATACACGCGCCGCTCGAAAGTGAGCGGCGCGAGAATATCACGGGCCGGAAGGGATTTGAACCCCTGACCGTCTGATTAAGAGTCAGACGCTCTGCCGGACTGAGCTACCGGCCCTGACATCACTGATTTCGTCGGGCGATTCAAATACGTTTCCTTTCGGCTCGCTCGCCGAGTATCGCCCTCGGGGATGGTAGTTTTCGGATGCGAGAACGACCGCGGCAATATAAGGGTCTGGAATCCCTCGGTTTCGTCACTATGAGCAGCGGCATCACGACGGCGACGATGTCTTCGTATGCGATCTTGGGGTGTGGGAGTGTCGGCCACGCCGTAGCCGAGGAACTCGAACGGGAGGGCAAAGACGTCCTGATCCTCGACCGCGACGAAAGTCGCGTCGAGGCCCTCCGCGACCAAGACTTAAACGCCGAAACGGCTGATATTCGCGACGAGTCGATCGTCGATAATCTGGCAGACAGAGACGTCGTGTTGATCCTCTCCTCGGACGTTTCGGCCAACGAGGTCGCTGTCGAAAACCTCCAGGCACACAACGAAGATCAGTTTATCGTCGCCCGCGCGTCAGATCCAGTCTCCGCGGACGACCTCTCTGAACTCGGCGCGAACGTCGTCATCAATCCCTCGGCCGTGATCGCCGACTCGGCACTTCGGGCACTGGAGACCGGCGAGCTCGAACACAAGGCTCGACAACTCGCCGCCGTCATCGACGCCACCGACGAACGCATGGCAATCTTGATCCACCGCGGTCCGGATCCGGACTCGATCGCCAGTGCCGTCGCCCTCCAGGCGATCGCCGCGAACCGCGACGTCGAAGCGGACGTCATCTACGAGGGCGAGATCGGCCACCACGAGAACCGAGCGTTCGTCAATCTGCTCGGTCTGGAACTCGTCTCGAGTCAATCAGTCGACCTGGCCGAGTACGATACCACTGCGCTGGTCGATTACGCCAAAAGCGGTGATCCCTCCGCTTACGTCGACGGGAAAATCGACATCGTCATCGACCACTATGAGGTCGAGACGGAGGCTGAAGCCGAATTCACGGATGTACGGCCGAACGTCTCGGCCACGTCGACGATTCTCACCAAGTACGTCCAGGAGTACGATCTCAGTCTCGAACAGGAAGTCGCGACGGCGTTGCTGTATGGCATTCGGGCCGAAACACTGGACTTCAAGCGCGATACGACGCCGGCCGATCTGACCGCGGCGGCCTACCTCTATCCCTTCGCGGACCACGACACCTTAGAACAGGTCGAATCGCCGAGCATGAGTCCGGAGACGCTCGACGTCCTCGCGGAGGCGATCCGCAACCGAGAGGTACGCGGGAGCCACCTCGTCTCGAACGCCGGCTTCATCCGGGATCGCGAGGCGCTCACCCAGGCCGCCCAACAGCTCCTCAACCTCGAGGGGATCACCACCACCGCAGTCTTCGCCATCGCCGACGACACGATCTATCTGGCTGCCCGGTCGAAAGACATCCGGATGAACATCGGCAACGTTCTGGCGGAGGCCTTCAGCGACATCGGCGATACTGCCGGCCACTCGACGGACGCCAGCGTCGAGATCCCACTCGGGATCTTCACCGGCATCGAGACCGACGATGGCAACCGAGACACCTTGCTCGAGCTTACTGAAGAAGCGGTCCGAACGAAGCTGTTCGAGGCCATGGGTGTCGAAGGCAGCGACGGCTCCAACGGAAACTGAGCAACGCGGTGTCAGGCGACGATGTCTTCGCCCGATTCGTCGGCTTCGGTCCCGTGGACGCGCTCGACGATGTCGTTGATGATGACGACGTCACCGACGGCCTGGACCCACCGATAGGGGACGATCGCTCCACGAGCACTCGCCGTCTCGGCGTCGAACAGTTCCTTGTTCAACTGGTGGAGGGCAAGACCGGTAACGGCCTCGGCGTCGAGATCGAGGCGCAGATCCTCGACTTCGCCGACGTAGACGCCGTTGCTCGAATACACCTCTCGCCCCACCAGCGACGTGATCTCCTGCGGTGTCGCGTCTCGATCGATGGACATACACGGACCGTAGGGAGGGGCTCCCTTAACTTTTGGCAGAACGTCAGACGCCCGGCGTCCCGAGGATCGGGGAACGCTTTTCTCCAGGACGCCCGGAGCCCAGGTATGGTTTCGGAGTTGTTCGATCCAGCTCGCTGGGATCCGATCGAGTCCTTTGACTTTACCGACATCACGTATCACCGAGCACGCGACGTCGGGGCTGTCCGCATCGCGTTCGATCGGCCAGACGTTCGCAACGCCTTCCGGCCGGAGACGGTCGACGAACTCGCCGCCGCACTCGATCACGCCAAACGCCAGACCGACGTCGGCACGGTCCTGCTGACCGGCAACGGCCCGTCCTCGAAAGACGGCGGCTGGGCATTCTCTGCAGGCGGCGACCAGTCGATCCGCGGCGATGCCGGCTACGAGTACGCGGAGGACGGTGACGCGGACGCACGTGACGGCCAGGAGGCCCCTCGCCTGCACATTCTGGAGGTCCAGCGCCAGATCCGCCACATGCCAAAGCCAGTCGTCGCGGTCGTGCCCGGCTGGGCGGTCGGCGGCGGCCACTCGCTGCACGTGATCTGTGACATGACACTCGCCAGCGAGGAACACGCCAAATTTCTCCAGACGGACCCCGACGTCGGAAGTTTCGACGGCGGGTTCGGCTCGGCGTATCTCGCCCGCCAGATCGGCCAGAAGAAGGCCCGCGAGGTGTTCTTCCTCGGGAAGACCTACGACGCCGAGGAAGCCGCCGACATGGGCATGGTCAACGACGTCGTCCCCCACGAGGAGTTAGAGGAGACTGCCCTCGAATGGGCCAGCCGAATCGAGGGCAAGTCCCCGACCGCCATGCGGATGCTCAAGTACGCGTTCAACCTCCCCGAGGACGGCATGGTCGGCCAGCAGGTGTTCTCGGGGGAAGCGACTCGCCTCGCGTACATGACCGACGAAGCAAAAGAGGGTCGGGACGCCTTCAACGAGGGACGGGAACCGAACTTCGACGAGTACCCCTGGCACTACTGAAGACCACCTTTTTACTGCGGTGCCTTTCCTCGGCCGCCGTTGGCGGCCTGCGGGAAGGCACCTTGCAAAAAGCTGGACCAAAAACACCGCGACCTCGCTGCTCACGGCTCCCGTTGGTCGCCGTTCGCACTTCCGAGGCTCTCTCTTCGTTCGGGCCTCGCTATCGCTCGGTCGAGTGAAACGGCTCGCCAGGGCGAGCCGTATGCTCAGGGCTGATACTGCCGGCTGTAACAGACTGAAGGAATTCGCCACCCTGGTGTGGCGAATATCTTTAGCACGTACAGCCGGCAGTATGACTATCTGCGTGTTTGTCGAGTGACTGTCTCCGATACCTTAAACGGACACAGGCCCCAAATCCAGACGATGAGTAGGCCAGCGGCAGACGTCTCGAAGCGAAAAGCGTGGGTGATGGCCGCCAGGCCGCACACCCTGCCAGCGGGAACCGCCCCGGTCATCGTCGGCGTCGGGGTCGCCGTCCACGACGGCGTCTTCGCACTCTTCCCGACGCTTGCGGCACTGGTCGGCGCACTCCTGATCCAGATCGGGACCAACTTCGCCAACGACTACTTCGACGCCGTGAAGGGGGCCGACACGGACGAACGCGAAGGATTCACTCGCGTTACCTCGAGTGGATTGATCGAACCCGCGGAGGTCAAGCGCGCGATCGTCTTCACCTACGGGCTGGCGATCGTCGTCGGGCTGTACCTCGTGGCGATCGGTGGCGTGCCGATCCTCCTGATCGGGCTCTCCGGAATCGCCGCCGGGATCCTCTACACTGGCGGCCCGTACCCCTACGGCTACTACGGCCTCGGGGACCTGTTCGTGTTCGTCTACTTCGGCGTCTTCGCCGTCGTCGGAACCTACTACGTCCAGGCAGCCACGGCAACGGCCGGCCTCTTTCCACTGTGGGTGCCAAGCGGAACCATCAGCCTCGCGGCCGTGGTCGCGAGTCTTCCGGCTGCGACGCTCTCGACGGCCATCCTGAACGTGAACAACGTCCGGGACATCGAGACGGATCGCAAGGCGGGCAAGCGCACGCTCGCAGTCATTCTGGGCGACCGTTTGAGTCGCCTCGAATACGTCTTCATGATGGGAACGGCCTACGTCGTTCCGGTCGTCTTCGCGTTCGATGTCGACTTCGGATTGCCGGCGTTGCTCCCGCTCGTGACGTTGCCCCTTGCCGTCTCGGTGACGAGGACCGTCCTGACGGAATCGGGCGGCGACGTCCTCGATCCGGCACTCGAACGGACTGGGCAGGTCATGGTCGCCCACGCGGCGCTGTTCGCGGTCGGTCTCGCGGTGCCGGCGGTGATCTGATGGACGTCGAACCCGTCTCGCTGCCGCTCTCGTCCGCACTCTCGACGGCTGCAGGGACGATCGACCGCCGGGAGGGGTTTCTGATCACGCTCGAAGAGCCGCCAGGAATCGGCGAGGCGATGCCACTCCCCGGCTGGACGGAGTCTCTCGAAGCGTGTCGGGACGCTCTCGAGACGGCGACGTCGATAGTCAGCGACTGTGGGGTCGAGGCGGCACTCGACGATCTTGACCCGACGGCGACGCCGGCGGCGCGACACGGACTCGACCTCGCGATCGCCGACCGCCGGGCACGTGTGGCCGGACAGTCCCTGGCGAGATATCTGGGCCAGACACCGCGCGAGTCCGTCCCCGTCAACGCGACTGTCGGGGATGCACCCGCCAAAAAGACCGCCGAACGTGCAACAGCGGCCGTCGACGCGGGCTTTGGAACGGTCAAGGTCAAGGTCGGCGCTCGATCGGTCGACGCGGACGTCTCTCGAATCCAGGCAGTCCGGGACGCGATCGGCCCGGCGGCGACGATCCGCGCCGACGCGAACGCCGCCTGGAGACTCTCAGAAACGCGTCGGGCGATCGAGGAACTGGCGACGGTGGACGTCTCCTACGTCGAACAGCCGCTGGCCGCCGATGATCTCCCGGGCCACGCAGCGCTTCGGGGTGGTGACGTCGAGATCGCCCTCGACGAATCGCTTCGAGCGACCGGCCTCGACGCAATCGCCGCTGCCGACGCTGCGGACGTCCTGGTTTTAAAGCCGATGGCACTCGGCGGCGTCCGCCGGACGCGGTCGCTGGCACTCGAGGCGCGAGCGCGGGGGATCGACCCGGTGATCACGACGACGGTAGACGGCGTCGTCGCCCGGACGGCCGCCATCCACCTGGCGGCGAGCCTGGGGATCGAGCGGGCCTGTGGCTTGGCGACAGCCGATCGACTTCGCGAGGACCTCGCACCCGACCCCGCGCCAGTCGAGGAGGGACGAATCGCCGTTCCAGACGGGCCGGGAATCGGCGTCGAATTCGAGTAGTGCCGGCAGGCGACCGGTCGACACCTTCGAAGAATCTGAGAATCGTAACGCCGTTTTTGTGTGGCGGGCGCACAATACCGTCAAATGCGAACGCTCGACGCCTGGCCGCAGGTCGATCCACTGACCGCCCGTGCGAGTTCGACGCCGGACCGGACGGCAGTCATCGAATCCGAGACCGGACGGACCTGGACTTACGAGGAACTGTTCGACGACGCCGATTGGCTGGCTGGTCGGATCGCCGCCGTCTGTGAGGGACGGCCGGACCGACTCGGGATCGCCATGGAGACCGGGATCGACTTCGTCCGCGCGACGCACGCAGCCTGGCGACTCGGCACGGCGATCGTCCCGCTCGATACACGGGAACCTGCCGAGACACTCGAGTTTCTCGCGGAGAAGGCCGCAGTCGACGCCGTGGTCGCGACCGACCGGACGGCCGGGGCGATCGCCGACATCGAGGGGCCACCGCTCTTTACCGTCGACGAGACCGACGTCGCCGGCGTCGAATCGCTCCCGGCCTACGACGGCGGCACGACCCCACGGGCACGGTACCCCTCGGATACACACCTGATCATGTTCACCTCGGGGACGACTGGCGAACCCAGGGGCGTGAAACTCACGCTGACGAACCTCTTTGCGAGTGCGATCGCGTCGGCGTTCCGGCTGGGGCTCACCCGCGAGGACCGGTGGCTCGTCTCGGTGCCCATGGTCCACATGGGCGGGCTGGCTCCGCTGATCAGATCGACGTTGTACGGGACGAGTGTCGTCCTCCAGCGGGAGTTCGAGCCGGCCGAGACGGCGACGACGATGATCGACTTCGACGTGACCGGCGTCTCGTTCGTCCCGACGATGCTGTCCCGGTTGCTCGATACGGAGTGGTCCCCGCCCGAGTCACTCCGGTTCGTGTTGCTCGGCGGGGCCGCCGCGCCACGCGACCTCATCGAACGCAGTGAGGACGCCGGCGTCCCTGCGTTCCCAACCTACGGGATGACCGAGACGGCCTCACAGGTCGCGACCGCCACGCCGACCCAGGCCTTCGGGAACCCGGGGACGGTCGGACAGCCGCTCATGTTCACGAAAGTCGCGATTATCGACGACGAGGCGTCCGCCGCGCCGGGTGAGACCGGTGAAATCGTCATCGACGGCCCGACCGTCACACCAGGCTACCTCGACGACGCGGAGACCCGGAAAGTCTTCGACGAACGGGGGCTCCACACGGGCGACCTGGGGTATCGTGACGCCGACGGACGGCTCTACGTCGTGGGGCGGATCGACGACCAGATCGTCACCGGCGGCGAGAACGTCGACCCCGGCGAAGTCGAGTCGGTCATCGAGTCCCATCCGGCCGTCGCGGAGTCGGTCGTCGTCGGCATCTCCGACGAGGAGTGGGGCGAACGCGTCGGCGCACTCGTGGTTCCCGAGAACGGGAGCGATCCGGACGTCGACGGCATCGAAACGGCCTGCCGAGACGAACTCGCGGCGTTCAAAGTCCCGAAGTCGATCGCCGTCGCCGAGTCGATCCCTCGGACGGTCTCGGGCACCGTCGACCGCGACGGCGTCATCGAACGGATTCGCCAGGCGTAATCGCTTCCCGGACTTCCGTCTGTGTTCTCACTCGGATTGCTGGAGACGCGCCATCGCGTCCCAGGCTGGATCGCTTGCAGGCGGTTCCACGCGTTCGCCGTCGAGAACGACGCCCGACTGCTGCTCGCCGGCCGCCTGAACCGAACCGACGATCGCCGCTGGCGTACCACGTGATTCGAGGGCAGCAACGACCGCTTCTGCAGCGGCTGGCGGGGCCGTGACGATCAGGCTTCCGGCACTGGTGACTGTCCACGGGTCGACGTCGATCGCGTCACAGACGGCGTGGACGCCTGGCTGAACTGGTGCGCGGTCGCGCTCGACGACGAACTGGACGCCGCCACCCGTTGCCATCTCGGCCATGCCGCCGAGAACCCCTCCCTCCGTGGCGTCGTGCATCGCCGAGAGGTCGCCCGCGGCTGACGCTGTCGTGGCGTCGGCAACGCCCAGGATGTCCGCGACCCGCTCCTGAGCGGTCGCGACTGTCTCGGCCGGCAGGTCCAGCGCGTCGGGGAACAGCGTCGCGAACAGCCCCGCAGTCTCCGCGCCCGGCCCGGTCGCGAGGACGATCGCGTCACCGGGGTTCGCGCCGTCTGGTCGCACGACATCGTCGGGGTCGCCGACGCCAAGGGCGGTCGCGCCGCCGACCCAGGAGTACTCGACACCCTCATAGCGCGCCGTGTGTCCGGAGACAATGCTCACGCCGAGGTCAGCGGCGTGGTCGGCCATCCCACGCCAGGTGCGTTCGAGTTCCCCGTCGGTCATCTCGGTCGGCAACGACAGCGAGACCGTGGCGTGGGTTGGGGCGACTCCGGAGACAGCGACATCCGTCAGGACGATGTCGAGCGCCAGTCGGCCGGCCCGCTCGAAGCCGAGGGACGGGAGAATCGAGATGGGATCGGTCGCCACCACGAGTGCGCTATCGTCGATCGAGAGCACGCCGAAGTCGACGCCGTGCTGTGGGCCGATCTCTACGTCCTTGCGGTCGGCTCCGAGGTTGGACGCGATGACGGCATCGAACGTCTCGGTGTCTATCTTTCCGCGCTCGGGCATACCGTTTCTGGGGATTGGCCGGACAAGTGTCCCGTGATTTCGGCGGCGGTCTGTCGTTCGAGACGGCGCTGACCGTCACGATTCCCGGCGGCCAACGACGGTCACGTCCGCGGCGTCGATGCCGAGTGAGACGGTCCCGCCGTCGGGCACACGCCGCCCCTTCACCAGCATGGACTGGCCGTTCCACGTACAGTGGATACGAGAGGCGTCCCCGAGGAACTCGACGTGTTCGACGTTTGCGGAGAGGGTGACGTCGCCACCGCCGAGAGAGACGTCTTCGGGGCGGACACAGACGGTGACCTGTTCCCGGTCCGGGAGCGATGCTTCCAACGGCAGCGTCGTCCCGTGGACCGAGACACGTGGCGGGTCACGGCTCTCGACTCTCGCCTCGAAGACGTTGTTCTCGCCCATGAACGCCGCGACGAAGCGGGTCGCCGGATTGTGATAGACGTCCCGGGGCGTCCCGATCTGCTCGACGCGGCCGTCGTTGACGACGGCGATCCGGTCGCTGATCGCTAAGGCCTCCTCCTGGTCGTGGGTGACGTACACCGTCGTGATGTCGAGTTCCCGCTGGATCTCCCGAATCTTGACCCGGAGGCGTTCGCGCAATCGGGCGTCGAGCGCCGACAGCGGTTCGTCGAGCAGGAGGACGTCCGGCCCGGGAGCGAGCGCGCGAGCGAGGGCGACCCGCTGTTGTTGGCCACCGGACAGCGACGTCGGTTGCCGGGCTCTCATCTCGGCCATATCGACCAGTTCAAGCATCGCGGTGACCCGTTCGTCACCGTCTACGTCTCCGGGCGGTGACCGGTACCGAAGGCCGTAGGCGACGTTCTCCCGGACGGTCATGTGGGGGAAGAGTGCGTAGTTCTGGAAGACGATGCCCACGTCGCGGTCCTCCGGTGGTTGGTCGGTGACGTCGGTGCCCCCGATCCGAACTGTGCCGGACGCCGGTGTCTCGAAGCCGGCGAGCGTCCGCAGCGTCGTCGTCTTCCCACATCCGGAGGGACCCACGAGCGTGAAGAACTCGCCCTCCGGAATCGACAGGCGCACGTCCGCCAGGGCGGGAACGTCGCCGAAGGAGACGGAGACGCCGTCGAGTTCGACGCCTGGCGTCGTTGTGGAGTCAGCCATCGTATCGGCCCCCGACACGGTCGATCACGACGAAGCTGACGGCCGTCACCGCAAGGAGGACGGTCCCCATCGCAGTCGCGGGACCGAGACTCGGCCCGAGCGACCGGTTGCCGATGTATCGTTCGAGTGCGACGGGCATGGTGTAGCTGCCGCCGCCCTCCGAGAGCAGCACGGTCGAGTCGAACTCGCCGATGCTGATCGCGACGGCGAAGGCAGCACCCGCGAGCACAGAAGCGGCGATCAGCGGGAGCGTCACGGTGAGAAGCGCCCGCAGGCGCGACGCACCGAGCGATCGGGCCGCCTCGGCGAGTCGATCGTCGAGGCCCGCGAGCGCCGGGGTGACGGTCCGGGAGACGAACGGATAGGCCGCGACGGCGTGGGCCGCGACGACGGCGACCGGCCCGGTGACAGTCCACCGCTGGCCGAGGATCTCGACGCCGAAGACGAGCGTCTGTAACAACCCGAGGCCGACGACGATCCCGCTGACGGCGATCGGCGCGCTCAGGAGGGCTTCGGCCAGTCGGCCGCCGCGCCCCTCGCGGGTGGCGACGATCGAGACAATGACGCCCATCGGCACGGCGAGCAGTAGCGTCCCGACGGCAAAAAGCAGCGAGTTCTGGATCGCCGGGAGCGGTTTGACCGTTCCGACGGCGGCCGATGCCTGTTGGGCCAGCAGAAATTCGTAGTACGCGAGAGTGAACCCGCCGTCCGGGCCGGTGACGCTCTCGAGGACCAGACTGACGACCGGGCCGAGAAAGACGATCGCGGCGACGATCCCGTACCCGAATATCGCGAGTCGACGCGGATCGGTCAGCGTCTTCACACCGGCGAGTAAGGGTCGGCGAGACTTGTGGGATCCATCCCCGCGAGCCACGATCTGTCCCGCCTCGAATCGGAGATACAGGTACATCAGCCCGAGTGAGACGACCGTCTCCAGAACGGCAAGCGCCGCTGCCTCCTCGAGGGCCAGCGACTGGACCTTCGCGTAGAGCCAGACTTCGACGGTCTGGAGTTCGAGGCCGCCGAGCGCCAGCACGATGGGAAAGGACATAAACGAGAAGACGAACGCGAGCAAGCCGGCGGTCAGCACGGACGGGACCAACTGCGGGACGACGACGTCCCGGAACGCCCGGAGCGGCGACGCACCCATCGCCCGCGCGGACTCGGTCTGTCGGGCGTCGATTCCCTCCCAGGCAGCCGTCACCAGTCGCGTCACCAGCGGCGCGTTGTAGAAGGCGTGAGCGAGGATCACGATCGGGAGCGTGAACATGACGTCGATGCGACCGAGTCCGGCCGCCGTGAGGACGTCGTTCACGACACCGGTCGCGCCGAACATCGCCTGAAAGCCGACTGCCACGAGTATCGAGGGCAACACGAACGGGACGAGCGTCAGCGACCGGAGCGTCTTCCGGCCGGGGAACTCGTAACGCGCGAGAACGTACGCGCCAGGGAGACCCAGCACGACACTGGCGAGCGCCGAGAGTCCGGCCTGGTAGGCCGTAAAGCCGAACAGACCGCCGTCCGCCGCGGACAGCGGGACGCCGTCGCGGAACCAGGCGAGAACGCCCGCCGGAACCCCGAGTGGATCGGCAAACGCGTGATGGGCGATACCCAGGTAGAACGGATCGACGAGAACGGCCCGGATCGGCCCGAAGGCGGTCCCGCCTGGATCGACCGCGGCCACGAGCACCCGCGAGACCGGGTAGTAGAACACGACTGCGATGACGGCGAGGGTCACTGCCAGGCCAGCCGGGAGCGCGAGACGGTCGACCGAGGGGCGTTCCATCTCAGTTCGCGATTTCGCGCGCCCAGTCTTCAATCCATCCGTCGACGTTGCCGGCGAGTTCGTCGTAGGCGAACGTGACGGGTTCGGGTGGCTCGTAGGCGTACTGTGAGAACTCCTCGCCGGGGTCGACGCCTTCGACGGCCGGGAACTGGACGTTCCGGACAGCGATCTCGGCCTGGGCCTCAGATGAGAGGACGAAGTCCATGAACGCCCGCCCGAGGTCGGGTGAGTCGGCGTCGGCGAACAGCGCCATCGCCTCCGGGTTCGCGTAGCCCTGGTCGTTGAGGAACCCGACCTGATGTTTCTGGATGTCGACGTCGTCGCCGTGGTAGAAGACCTGATCGGTCGAATACGAGACCACCATCGGCGCTTCCTCGTTCATGTAGGCGTCGTAGGCCGGCTCCCAGTCCGAGAGGATCGTCACGTCGTTCTCGAGGAGGTCCTGCCAGTACTCGAGGTAGTTGTCGGGTCCTTTCTCGGCGATGGTCCAGAGAAGGAACGCTCGCCCGGGGTCGGACTGCTGGGCGTTCTGGGCGATGAGATCGCCCTGATACGCGTCGCTCGTCAGCGCGTCGAAGGTCCCCGGATTCTCGACCTCGCCCTCGTCGTAGACCAGCGAGATGTACCCCGTGTCGTAGGGGATCGCCCGGCCGTCGGGGTCGATCTGGAGCCCCGACTTGACGGTACCGGCGCGTTCGAGGTCCGATTCGACTGACTCGAACAGCGGCGTCTCGATTTCCTGGTCGGCCCTGACGAGTTCGGCCGTGTTGAGGCCGACGTAGAGGTCGGCGTCGATGTCGGCCCCGTTCTGCTGGCGGAGGATATACTGATTGAGGCCGTTCTCGGGGGTCATAAACTCGACGGTGACCTCCGGGTGGGCCGCCTCGAAGACAGATTTCAGCCAGTTCCCGGCGGCCCCCTCGCCGGTGAACGACGAGTACGTCGCTACCCGCAGGGTGCCGGCGAATCCGCCCGAACTGCTCGGTGTCGTGTCTGTACTCTCCTCGCCTGCACAGCCGGCCAGCGCCGTCGCCCCGACGACACTGGCCCCGGCTGTTCGAAGGAACGCGCGTCGTTTCACCACTTGGTTGTTTGACTGAGTGGTATTAAACCTCTCGTGTCGGGCCGCCCCTTCCGTGGCCGAAGGGAGAGACGTGATCGAAGGTCAGGTTTAAGCGCCGACCTGCCCCAGGTACGTACATGAGCACCGAATCGTCGGAGTCCGACCTATCGGAGGACGAACGACGTGGCCTCGAACTCGTCCGCTCGACCGGTGGCATTCACCAGAGCGACTTCTGGAAGGAACTCGACGTGAGTTCACGCAAGGGCTCGCGGATCGTCGAATCACTGGCCGAGGAAGAGTTCATCGAACGGACCCAAACCGTCTACAACGGCCACAACACGTACTATCTGACGCCGACGGCCAAAGATCTGAACTTCTCACTTTTGATGGCCGGTGACATGCTCTCGCCGTTCGTCGGCGACGACGAAGTCGACCCACAGAGCGGCCAGTTCACCCAGTGGCTGATGAACCTCGCCTACGAAGAGTAGGTCGGGCCGTCTTTATCGGGCTCTCGCCCAGTCTCGTTTCGTGGTGCGATCCGGCGATCAGCCGCGGCTGTCGCTGTCGGACGCGACTTACAAGAAGAGTCCCGCGACGACGACCAGTCCGAGCGCGAGACCGACGGCGACGAACAGCGCGTTCTCCGCCGAGGGCGATCCCGCTTCGATCTCGCCATACAGTGAGAAGCCGTTCGCCTCCCTGTCGTTGTCTGTGTCGCCGCCTCCATCATCCTCGAGGTCGTCGAGGGAGAAACGCCACCCCTCGGCGTCGTCTGCGTCCTCGTCGGTGCTGTCGTCGGACGGTCCCGCCCCCGCCGCGACGTCGACCGCGTCGTCGTTCCACTCGTCGTCGGCCATACCGTCTCTACCGGACCACGCGTCTAAAGGGCTTGGACAGCAACGACAGGTCGGAATGGAGTAGTTACCGGATCTTCGATCCGAGCGGCGCGTCGGCCTGCGTCGTCAGCAGATCGGCCTCTTCGCCCGCAGCCAGGACCATCCCGTTTGACTCGTAGCCGAACAACTCGGCTTTCTCCATGTTCGCCAGCAGGACGACGCGTGTCCCCGGCAGCGTCTCGACGTCGTGGAGTTGCTTGATCCCGGCGACGACCTGGCGAGTCTCCAGGCCGATGTCGACCTCCAGACGCACGAGGTCGTCGCTGTCCTCGATCGGTTCGGCCTCGACGATCTCGCCGACGCGAATGTCGAGTTCCTGGAAGTCGTCGAAACTGATTCGATCCTCGGTGAGTGCTTCGAGGTCCATGTCTGTCTCCTGATCTTCCGTGGAGTCGTCGCTTTCGGTTTCGTCCGCGTCGGTATCGCTCGACGCCTCCGCGACGCGTTCTTCGAGTTTCTCGTTGAGTTCCTCGACTCGCTCTTCGGGAATCTTCTCGAACAGTTCCGTCGGCTCGCCGAAGGTAGCCGGCGGTGCTTCGAGGGCAGCGTCGAGCGTGACGGCGGCGACGTCGCCGTCTTCGCCGAGTTGCTCCCAGAGTCGCCGGGACGTCTCGGGGGTCGTCGGCTGGAGCAACACGGCGACAGCCTTGGCGATCTGGACACAGTCACGGATGACCGGCGCGGCTTCGTCGTCGGCGAGGTTCCAGGGCTCGTGGCGCTGGATGTACTCGTTGCCGAAACTCGCGAGTTTGACGGCCGCCTGGGTTGCCTTTCGGATCGAGTAATCGTTGACGCTCGTTTCGAAGTCCGCGATGGCGTCCTCGATGCGGTCCTCGACTTCCGTGGAGACCTCGGCTTCTGGCGTCCCCTCGTAGTTCCGATAGGCAAAGAGCAGCGACCGGTAGGCGAAGTTGCCGACCGTCCCGACGAGTTCGCCGTTGACGCGCTCGCGGAAGCGATTCCACGAGAAGTCGATGTCGTCCTGGAACCCGCCGACGGTCGTCAGGTAATATCGGAGGAGGTCGGGATGGAATCCCTCCTCGAGGTACTCACGCGCCCATATCGCTCGATTTCGGCTGGTCGAGAAGGCGTCGCCGTCGAGACTCATGAACCCGCTGGCGACCACGGCCCGGGGTTCGTTGTACTCGGCGACATGGAGCATCGCGGGCCAGAAGATCGTGTGGTGCTGGATGATGTCCCGTCCGATGACGTGGACGAGTTCGCCGCTGTCCGTCCAGGCGTCTTCCCAGTCGAAGGTCTCGGCACCCACGCGGTCGGTGTACTGTTTGGTCGAGGCGATGTACTCGATCGGCGCGTCGACCCAGACGTACAGAACGAGGTCCTGCTCGCCGGTTTCACCGGCTCCCTCTCGTTGCTCGGCTGGCGCGACGGTCTCCTCGTCGTCCGGATAGTCGAAGCCCCAGTCCAAATCGCGAGTGATACACCAGTCCTGTAGTCCCTCTTCGATCCACTGCCGGGGCTGGTTGCGGGCGTTCGGCGTCCCCTCCAGACGGTCGAGAAACTGAGAGAGATAGTCGGCCAGCTTCGAGACGGTGAAGAACTTGTGGGTTCGATCGCGGTACTCCGCAGGGTTGCCCGAGATCTTCGAGACCGGGTCCTCGATCTCGCCGGGTTCGAGGTGACGACCACACCCTTCGTCACACTCGTCGCCGCGCGCTTTCGCGCCACAGTACGGACACGTCCCCTCGACGTAGCGGTCGGGGAGTGGCTGATCCTCGGCGGGGTCCCAGGCGACCTTGATCGCCTGTTCTTCGACGTAGCCTTCGCGTTCGAGCGATTCGACGATCTCGTGGGTCAGCTCACGATTGGTCTCCTGGTGGGTGTGGCCGTAGTTGTCGAAGTCGACGTCGAAGCGCGGGAACGTCTGCTTGTACTGTTCGTGGTACTCCAGGGCGAACGCCTCGGGGTCGATGTCGTCCTGGATCGCCTGGACGGCGATCGGCGTGCCGTGCATGTCCGATCCGGAGACGAAGGCCGTCTGCTGGCCGAGTTTCTCCAGGGAGCGAGTCAGTACGTCGCCACCGACGTACGTCCGCAGGTGACCGATATGTA
The DNA here is from genome assembly GCF_000470655.1 of Halorhabdus tiamatea SARL4B. Classification (NCBI taxonomy): domain Archaea; kingdom Methanobacteriati; phylum Methanobacteriota; class Halobacteria; order Halobacteriales; family Haloarculaceae; genus Halorhabdus; species Halorhabdus tiamatea. The sequence goes on along the minus strand of NC_021921.1, from coordinate 2,605,706 downwards.
GATCGCCGTTCGCGTATGGCAACCCGCAGGTCACCACAGCGGGGTTGTCCGTGGGGAACTCCTCGTGGCTCATACGACGAGGTAACGCCAGTGGACTCATTAACGCGATGGTTTGCGGTCAGGACTGACTGGCGTTGCGAAGACGAGCCGACACTGTTAATGACGGGCCGGTGAACATATCGAGCATGCAAACCGTGGTCCTCGCTGCCGGCCAGGGAACCCGAATGGGGCCGTTGACGGAATCGACACCGAAACCGATGCTCCCCGTCGCCGGGCGGCCGCTAGTCGCCCACGTCGCAGATGCAGCCGTCGACGCCGGGGCCTCGGAACTCGTCGTCGTGGTGGGCTACGAGGCCGAGGCGGTCCGGTCGTTTTTCGGCGACTCGTATCGCGGCGTCCCGGTCACCTTCGCCGTCCAGGAGCAACAGGCTGGCACCGCAGACGCCGTGCGGGCCGCGCGTTCGAAACTCGATGGCGCGTTTGCGGTGTTGAACGGCGACAACCTCTACGATCCGGCGGCGATCGAACGACTGTTCGCCGACGGGCCGGCGCTGGCGACCTACGAGGTCGAGGTCCCCTCGAACTACGGCGTGGTCTCCGTCACCGACGGCGTCGTCACCGACATCGTCGAAAAACCCGAAGAGCCGCCGACGAACCTCGCGAACACCGGCGCGTACGTCTTCCCGGAAGCGGCCATCGAGTGGCTCGACGTCCCCGAGAGCGATCGCGGCGAGTACGAGATCACCGACGTCGTCGCCCAGATGATCGACGAACACGAGGTGACGCCAGTCACCCTCGACCGCTGGCGTGACGTCGGCCGCCCCTGGGAGTTGCTCGAAGCAAACGAGACACTGCTCGGGGAACTCGACGGGAACATCCAGGGGACGGTCAGCGACGACGCCGAACTCCGAGGGACGGTCGTCGTCGCGGACGGCGCGACGATCGAACCGGGCGTCGTGATCGAGGGGCCAGTCTACGTCGGCGCAGGCGCGTCGGTCGGCCCGAACACCTACGTTCGCGGCGCGACCTATCTGGGCCCGGACGTCCACGTCGGCAACGGCGTCGAGATCAAAAACAGCGTCCTCCGCCGCGGGACCAACGTCCCGCATCTCTCCTACGTCGGCGACAGCGTCCTCGGCCAGGACGTCAACTTCGGGGCCGGCACGAACGTCGCTAACCTCCGTCACGACGGCGCTGACGTGTCCCTGACCGTCAAAGGCGAACGTGTCTCGACAGGGCGACGCAAGTTCGGCGTCGTCGCTGGTGACGGCGTCAAAACAGGGATCAATACGAGTCTCGAACCCGGCGTCACGCTCTCGGGCGGGGCCACCACCGAGCCGGGCGAACGCGTCCGCCGAGACCGCTGAGGCGGAACCGATCGACTCGCTCGGTGGTCACTGTTCGTCAGTGTCGACCCACAGTTCACAGATTCGCTCGAAGGCGTCTGCCGAAAGCTGCCCAGTCGCGACGTGATCGGCGGCCACCTGGAGGTCTTCGTCGGTGACTTCTCCCGCCGCAAGTACGCGATCGACGACGTCCGTCACGACCGTGACTGACGCCGCCCCGTCGATCGAGACGGCCTCGTCGGCGAGAACGCGCCCATCGAACGAAAGCGTCGTCCCGTCGGCTGTCTCCGGGTCGACAGCCGCATCGTACTCGAGGACGATCCGGTCGGTGACGTCTTCGAAGACCGCCACTACCGTCGAGCCGTGAGCGACGTATTCAGTCGGCTCTGGCGTCACGGCGTAGATCGTGAGCTCCGCGTCGGGCACTCGCTCTCTGAGTGCGAGTCGCTCCGGCGGGTTCTCGACGGCGACCGTCACGGCGACGACACCGCCCGGCGCGACGTGGCTGGGTGCGAGGTCACGTTCGACGCGGGGCTTTACGGCGTCAGTAGCCCCCGCTGGCCCGTCGTCGCCGTCCTCGTCGGAAGACCCACCCGACCCGTCGTCGAACGCGTCTTCGGGGCCGAACAGCCGGGTCCAGACGACCAGCAGGCTCGGGAGGACGAGCACGCTCGCGAGGAACGCGTAGATGATCGTCAGCCCGGTGATCAGCCCGAACTGCTTCAGCGGCGGCAGGATGGCGAAGACGAGGACGCCGAAGCCGCCGACGGTCGTCGCGGCGCTCCCGAGTAGGGCACCGCCGGTTCCCGTCACCGCCCGATCCAATGCTTCCCAGGCTGACCCGGACTGTTCGAGTTCCTGGTTGTACCGCTCGCTGAGGTGAATGCTGTAGGCGACCCCGAGTCCGACAGTCAGGCTCGTGATCATCCCCGTCATCACGTTGAACGGGATGTCGAAGGCGTACATCGTCCCCAGGATCCACGCCACGCTGAGGACGACGGGCAACAGCGTCACGAACCCGAGGGTCGCACTGTCATCGCTGATCCGGTAGACGACCATCAGGAACGCGAAGACGGCCACGAGCGTGATCAGCAGGCTCTGGATGACCGTCTCGAGCAGCTGGTCCTGGACGATCTCGAAGATGATCGTCTGGCCCGTGGCACTCGCCTCGAGACCGCCACCGTCGATGGAGTCTGCCACCGAGCGCATCTGTTCGGTCACGTCCGAACTCGACGCCGACCCTTGGATCGAGACGACGATTCTGGCGGCCGCGTAATCTCCCCCATCCCGGTAGAGGACAGACTGGGCCTGCTGGGGGGCAGCCTCGTAGAGCGCGTCGTAGACGCCGGCGACGTTCTCGTCGGGGACGCCGTCCCCGTTGGTGTCCGCCGCGGCGAGCGTCGCGTTGAACGTCTCGTTTTCGGCCGCCACAGTCGAGATGACCGACAGCGGCGACTGGACGTCGGGTTCGCCGCCAGGGAGCTTCTGAGTGACGTCCGTCTCGCGGATCGTCTCTCTGGCCTCGGCCAGGTTGGCAATTCCGTCAGCCGTGGCGACGTCACCGCGTATCAGCAACTGCGCCTGGGAGTCCTCCCGGACGAAGCGTTCGTTGACGTACTCGAGGTTGCTCTTTGCGGTGTACTCCCCGGGCTTGAACGGTTCGGGGAGGTCCTCCATCCACCCGGGCGGGTCCTCCGCGAGGAAGTCCTCCTGGGCGAAACTGGTGTCGACCTGTGACCCACCGTAAGCCCCGCCGATCGACAACAGGAGTGCGAGGGCGATGATGACGTACGGCGCTTTACGCGCCCCGATCGAGCCGACTTTGAGTGCCTGACTCAGACGCCCGCCGCCAGTCCCGATCGCTCGCTTGTGCCGGTCGATCCCGTGTCCTTCGAGGAACTCGTCGAGTTCGACCTTCAGCGCCGGGATCAACACGCCGAAGATCAAAAGCGCCGCGACGATCCCGACGGCGCTGACGATCCCGAACTCCCGGATCGGCGGGACCGGACTCGTCAGATTCGAGAGGAAGCCGATGACCGTCGTCGCCGTCACCAGCGTGAGCGCGACGCCGACGCCGCCGAGGGCGACCCGCATCGCCTCACGCGGGCCACGGTCCCCGTCGGAACGTCGCTCGCGATGGCGCATGAAGATGTGGATCGCGTAGTCGATCGAGAGCCCGATCAACAACACGGGCACGGCGATGAAGATCTGGTTGAAGCTGATGTCCGTCCAGCCCATGAACCCGAACGTCCAGACCAGGACGGCACCGATACCGAACAGGCCGAGGACGATGTCGAGGATGTCCCGGTATCCGATCGCCAGCGCAGCCAGGACGAACAGCAGCGCCAGCGGTCCGACGATCAACATGCTGTCGGTCATCGAGCGGTTGATCTCGTCAGTGATCAGCCCGCTGCCGAACACCAGGTACTCGCCGTCGAAGGACTCACCCAGATTCTGCATCGCGAGCTGGGAGTCGACGATCCGATCGGAGACGGTGCCGCCCGGTGCGACGGCTTCGTCAGTCTGCTGGGTGACCAGCAGCATCGTCGCCTTGGCGGACGTCGATCCGCGTTCGTACTCGCTGGACATGAGCCCGAGGACGCGGTTGCCCCCACCGTTGTCGCCGTCGCCGAGGACGAGTGCAATCGTCGCCTCGAGTTGGCTCTCGTTCATCGACGCGAGTTGGTCGATCTGCTCGTCGAGACCGATCGCAGAGACGTTCTCAAGGGCCGCCCGCTGGTCCTGTAACTGTCCTCCGAGTGCTTCGAGGCGCTGGCCCTGCTCCTGAAGCGTTGCCGCCTGCTCTTGCAGCGCCGCCCCGCGTTCCTGTAGGGCCGCTCCCCAGGCTTCGAGGGACTGCTGGCGTTCCATCAGCGCCTGATACTCCGCCGAGAGGACGCCTTGCGTCCCGAGTTCGTAGGCTGCCTGAACCGACTCCTGGTCGGTCGCGTTTCGGAGGTTCTTGGCAGCTGTTTGGAACGTCGCGTAGTGGGACTCGTTGAGTTCGACCGCCGCGCTTTGGGCGACCGTATCGAACTCCTCGCGGATGCTCGCCGACGGATCCGTACGGAGCGCGGTGAGCGCCTGCTGGAGGCTTTCGGCCGTCGCGTTCAGTTCGTTCGCTCGTGTGGCGAGTGCCTCACGCGTCTGGTTGAACTCCGTCCGGTTTTCCTGGAGTGCGGCGCGTTCTGCTTCGAGTTGGCTCCGCTGCTCCTGGACGGTCGCGTTTAGCTGTCGGAATTCGGCGAGCGTGGCCTGTAACGCCGCGCCACGCTCCTGTTGGATCGCCGCCGTCGCGATCGCGTTTGCGACGCCAGTCGTCGGCCGGTCGGCGGCGAGCGTCCCATTGATCGTTTCGTTGTCCCTGAGTGCCTGCTGATACTCTAACGTCTCGATCAGTGTCTCGTTACTGAGAACGTTCTCGCCGCGGACGATGATCTGTGCGGTCGTCGTATTGTCCGATCCGGTCGAGAAATGCTGGTCGATGTAATCGAGGTCTTCAGCCTCCGGCGTGTCCGATTGGAACTGATCGAGCGAGGAGGTCTGCTCGACCTGAGCAGCCCCCGCGCCGACGAGCACGGTCACGACCAGCATGACCGCGATAGCGGCCTTGCTGTAGTCAGTGATCGCGTCGACGACCCTGTCGGTCAGACTCATCGCGTCCCTCCTGGAGCGGATGCAAAACCGGTCATTCTGGTACCGATTGTCCGGGCGAGGCAGTTATAGGCTTTCCGGAATTTACTGAATGTTCGTTCAAATACTGCCGGTTCGATCGTCCTGGCTACCCCAGACCGGCCCACAAACTCGAAGGGCCGATCGTCGTCTCCAACCCTAATCCAAAGATTGATTGTTGACTAACTGTTCAGTAACCCGCATGGGGAGCGACACGCCAGTGGGTTCGACGATACTGTCCGATCCGCTCGATCCGGACGCGATCGGCGAGGCGATCGAAGCGCGCCTCCGGTCGCGGCTCTCGAGTGCGCCCGAGACGCTCACAGCGGACGTCCCCGTAATGTTGTCAGGGCGTCCGCGCGTTCGCGGGCAGTGGCTCGTCATCGGCGCACAGACCGGCGCGGCCGAGAGAGACACCGTCGACGTCCTCCCGGCGGCGACGAGCGTCGAACTGCTCCACACACAGGCGCTGGCTAACGCACGGGCAACAGACGCCACGGAGTGTGACATTCGTGACGCCGCGTTGCTCACGAGCGACTATCTCCACTCGCTCGCGTACGCGACGCTGGGGGCAGTCGACGACGTCTCCGTCTTGGAGGCTTGCTTCGACTCGCTTTCGAGTGCGAGTCAGCGACTCGCCTCGCTGTGGACGAACGTGGAGGAAACGCGACCCGGCGACTCGGACGATCCGGTTCCTATTGGCCCGGTCGTGATGGGGGCGGCGGGCGATCTGGCCGGATTACTCGGGGACAACGACCCGGACGGTCGAGCAGCGCTCCGAAAGGCGGGGGCTGCCCTCGGAATCGTCCGCTGGACGGCGGACAGGTCGTCACTGGACGCAGGGTCGGCAGCGGTGATCGCCGAGGCGGTTCCCGTCGAGTGGTCGCCGGCCGACGTCCAGTCTCTCGGAGCGGACGGAATCAACGCACTTCTCGAACCGTTGGCCGAGAATCCGGCGACCGAAACGTTGGTCGTGTCGCAAAGCGGTCTAGAGTTTGCCTCTGGTACTCTCAATTGAGAGGTCACAGCTCATTGCTGTTTTGGTCGATCGCTGGAGCAGTTCATCAAGGAACGCCTGGTAGTGCTCTGGATCAGCGTACTTCACCAGCCGAAGCTGGAGTATCGCCTCTAATCCCTCCGTTGTCCAGCGCATCCACTGGTTCTTGCATCGCTTGCTGACTTCGCCCATCAGCCGTTCGACGGGGTTCGAGGTCCACGGCACCTCGAACCCCTCGACAGCCTGCTCGGCAAACGTCACGATCGACGGCACCCACCGCCGAAGATACCCCGCAGCCTTCTCTGACCCGTACTGATCCAACTGCCACGCTGTCTTCTCGATACGCTCGGTCGTTCGCGCGATCCGCTCGCGGATCGCCGCGAACTCCTCTTCCGGCCGGTGCTTGGCGACCGAATTCTTCAGATGGAACACCTCGTCGATCACCTCCGAGACGATCTCGTTTCGTCGATCCAAGGAGAACACGCCGTCGTCCCAGAGGTTGTAGTCCAGTGTTCGGCCGACGTGGACGAGATCAAGTTGGTGATTGCGATTTTCGTCGGTAAAGGCCGTGACCATACCCTCCTCAGCGTCACTGACGACCGTCGCGTCGTCAGTGACTGCGTCGATGTCGTCGAGGTCGGCGGCTGTCTCGTCCCAGTCAGCGTTGACCGAGAGATCCAGCAGGGAGCGGGACTCCTCGGCAGTATCTTTGCCGAGCGTGGCTTGGACGGAGTGGTACGAGCGGTCGTCGTCTTGACTGTGACACTTCGTGGCGTCAGGAATAACCGCATCAGCGTCTGTGTCAGCGACACAGTCTGGAAGGAACTGTTTGAGCTTGCTGCCGTATTCTCTGGCGCGGCGGTTGATCGTGGTCGGCGACGGCATCTCCGAGAGGATGCCGTCGCCGTGGTCAGCGGCGTCACGATAGCTGAGCGAGGTAGCGAGATCGACGCTCTTGGCCGCAATGTCCTGCTGATAACGGTTTTCTCCGTCGAAGCTAAGAACATCTTCGACGGGGCGGAAGTAGCTGGGTTCGTCGTGGTCAGCGGCGGTATCTTCGACGTAGTGAAGGTCGAATTCGTGCTCACCGGCGGTTGTGACGGCCGTGCGGGTATCGGTACCGGCGCGTTGGTAGCGCTGGTCACCGTTGCCGTGGGCGTGTTTTTCACCACAGAGCGCCTCGACGCGAGCCGCGTCGAGGCTCTCGACGAGTCCTTCGAGAAGAACTGATTCGATGTTCTGATCGGTGATGAACTCGGCAAGCGTGGCCAGCGGTATCGTTTTGTCGTCGTCGATGCTAACGGTCAACCGCACGTCGATTGTGGCGTGCATGGGGCACCTCTCGGAGTGGACACCAGAGGCGTCCCCTTCCTCAGGGGAGTCAGTTACTGAACTCTAGAGGACTTTGCGACACGACCGAAACGTTACAGTCGTTCGCCGAGAGGCTGTTCGAAGACGCTGTCGATCGCCACCCGGTGATCCATGAATAAGCGTCCGCCGCGCGGAACTACTGTTCACGCGAGCGTGCATCGTTTACCCGGTGACAGGGACGCCACACCGTCGTGTGGCTGGGAACGAAACACCGCCGGGCCAGCCAGTGGCGACCGGCATTGGCCGCTCCGTCAGACATTGATCCACGATGACTGAGTGGTTCGAGACGACAGAGACGACGGAGGAAGCGATCATGGCGGCGACCTACCGGGCACTCCGTGCCCACGGCTACGCCGGGACGACGATCTCCCGGATCGGCGAGGAGTTCGAGAAGAGTCAGTCGCTGCTTTACTACCACTACGACGACAAGGACGACTTGCTCGCGGACTTCCTGTCCTATCTCCTCGATCGACTCGAGGCGGACTTGCGAGCGACGACAGTGACGGAACCGCGAGAACGGCTCGAGGCGCTGCTCGACAAACTCGCCCCCGTCGATCCGGACGTGGAACGCCGACAGTTCTTCCAGGCGTTACTGGAGATGCGCGCCCAGACGCCGCATCAACCCGTCTACCGCGAGCAGTTCGAACGCTCGGACGCCCTCATCGTAGATGATATTACAGCAACGATCGAGGCAGGCATCGAGGAGGGCGTCTTCGAAACCGTCGCGGCCGAGCAGACGGCCGAGTACATCTATTCGACGCTGTACGGCGCGCTCGATCGATGTGTCACATTAGGCCAGTGGGACTCGCTTGCACAGACTCGACGGGAACTCGATCGCTACATCGAGACTCGTCTGTTGACCGTTGAGGCGTCGGAATAACAGCTACTCACCCGATGTGGATCGCGGGTTTGCCGGGTTCGGCTCGCTCGGCCAGTTCGTCGTCGGATATCTCCTCGGCAGTGTGGACGCTGACTGGTGCCTCGAACTCCTCACGGAGGAGCCACCCCGCCCGTTCGAGGATGGAGCGCTCTTCAGCCGGTTCCAGGACTGGTTCCAGCGACCGGCGACGTTCCTCCAGGTCGGCGAGGTACGGCCCGGCCGCGTCCCGGTGATCGGCGACGCGGTCGTCCTCGAGGGCCTGACTCACGACCGCCCCCTCTGGATCGGCCTGTCGAACTGTTTCGTAAGCGCGATACTTCCACGCCGGGGCGACGACGAGCGTAATCTCGCCGGGATCGTCGATTCCGGCGACCTCACAGATGTCCCGGACGTCCGCCCGGGTCGTCTCGATCAACGAGCGCTCGATCCGGTAGTCACCGACCGTCGCCGCCGGCTCGGGCCAGTCGGCCTCGACGGCCAGGCCGTCACACCGAAGCCGGTTCCAGAGTTCCTCGGCCAGGTACGGCGTGATCGGCACGATCAGTGCGGTGATCGTCTCGAGCCCGCGACGATAGACGGTATCGTGGACCGGTCCCGCCTCGGCGTACTGCCCGAGGACGCCCGCGAGTGAACGAATCTCGGAGATCGCGCGGTGAAACCGGAACGCCTCGAACTCCGCGGTCGTGGCGGCGATCGTTCGGTCGATCTCCCGGTCGAGGTAGTCGTCTCTGGGCTCGCGTTCACTCCTGTCTGTCTCGCGCTCGGTGAAGGCCTGCACCATCCCGTAGAGCTGTTGCTGGAGATCGTATGCCGAACTCACGTCCTTGGCGGTCCACTCGAAGTCCTGGCGCGGGTGAGCGGCTCCGAGGACGAACAGCCGTGTCGTCTCCGGGCCGTACTCGTGGGGTGTGATGACGTTGCCCTTCGCTGTCGACATCTTCTCGCCGCCGTGTAGCACCGTCCCCTGGTTGACGAGTCGCTCGACTGGCTCGCGCGCCTCGAGGACGCCGAGATCGGCCAGGACGCGCGCGAAAAACCGGATGTAAAGCAGGTGGAGGACGGCGTGTTCCTCGCCGCCGACGTAGACGTCGACAGGGAGCCACTCGCCAGCCTGGTCTGTGTCGAACGGTGCGTCCCTCGCCACGGCCGAGAGGAATCGCAGGTAGTACCACGACGAGTCGACGAACGTGTCCATCGTGTCGGTCTCCCGGCGGGCGTCCGCGCCACACTCGGGACACGTCGTCTCGACGAACTCGTCGTTCTCGGCCAGCGGGTTCCCGGCCGTCGGTTCGTACTCGGGGAGCTCGACCGGCAGTTTCGCCTCGGGAACCAGAACAGGGCCACACTCCTCGCAGTGGACGACCGGGATCGGCGTCCCCCAGTAGCGCTGGCGGGAGATGAGCCAATCACGCAGCCGGTAGGTGACCGACGATTCGGCACACGCGAGGTCGGCGAGCAACCGCTCGCGGGCCGTTTCGGCATCGAGTCCGTCGTAGTCGTCGCTGTTTTCGAGTGTGCCACCACCGGTGTACGCACTCGACGTGACGTCGTGTTCCTCGGCGTCTGCAGGTTTCACCACCGCCTCGATCGGGAGGTCGTGTTCGCTCGCGAAGGCGTGATCGCGCTCGTTGTGTGCGGGCACGCCCATGACGGCCCCAGTTCCGACGTCGTCGAGGACGTACTCGGCGACGTAGATCGGGAGTTCCTCGCCGGTCAGCGGATGGATCGCGTGGACGCCGGTGTCGACGCCACTGGCTGTCGACCGTCGCTTTTCGTCCGATCGGCCGCGCGCGCCGTCGAGATATGCCGCGACGGCGTCGACGTCGTCGGCCAGCTCCCGGGCGAGGTCGTGGCCCGGCGAGACCGCGAGGAAGGTCGCGCCGTAGATCGTGTCCAGTCGAGTCGTGAAGGCGTCGACGTTGCCGTAGTTCGGGATCTCGAAGGTGACGCCTGCGCCCTCCTGCTTGCCGATCCAGTTGCGCTGGATCTCCCGGACGCTCTCGGGCCACCCGTCCAGGTCCTCGAGACCGTCGAGTAACTCCTCGGCGTAGTCGGTGATGGTGAAGAACCACTGATCGAGTTCACGGGTCTCGACGGGCGTCTCACACCGCCAGCAGACGCCCTGGCTCGATGCGGGAGTGTCGTGGTCGTGTCCAGTCGTGTCCGCGTCGTCAGGAACTGATTCGACCTGGGCGTCGGCCAGCACCGTCTCGCAGTTGGGACACCAGTTGACGGCGGCGGCCTCGTACTCCACGAGGCCCTCCTCGTAAAACTGCTCGAAGAACCATTGATTCCACTGGTAGTACTCGGGGTCGCTGGTCGTGAATTCCCGACTCCAGTCGTACCCGAAACCCATCGCGTCCATCTCCTCGCGCATGTCCTCGATGCACGTTTCCGTCCAGGACTGTGGGTCAGTGAGTTGGCGTTCGGCGGCGTTTTCGGCGGGGAGTCCGAACGCGTCCCACCCCATCGGCTGGAGCACGTCGTCGCCACGCATCCGCCGATACCGGGCGTACGCGTCGGTGATCGCGTAATTGCGGACGTGGCCCATGTGGAGATTCCCCGACGTGTACGGGAACATCCCAAGGACGTACGTCGGATCCGCGGCGTCGTCCGGACACGAGTAGACGTCGGCCCGATCCCACTCGAACTGCCAGTACTCCTGGACTGCCTGGGACGAATACCGATCTCGATGGGACATTACTTGGGCCGTACTTACCGGAGTCAGAACAAAAACCTGCGGGAGGGTCGCGGCCGATGTCGGGACTCCCGAAGAAGGTTTTTGCCCCCCGGAGAACACACACCGCTCTATGCGACTGACGTTCCTGGGCACCGGCAGCGCCATGCCGACCGGTGAGCGCAATCAGACCGGATTGCTGCTCGAAAATACTGAAGACAGATTGCTGCTCGAAAATACTGAAGACAGATTGCTGCTCGACTGCGGGAGCGGCGTCCTCGACGCGCTTTCGGCGACCGAACCCGGCTACACCAAGCTCGACGCCGTTATCCTCACTCACCACCATCTCGATCACGTCGCCGACCTGCTTCCCCTCCTGAAAGCCCGCTGGCTGTCGGACGCGCCTCGGATCAGCATCGCCGGACCGCCCGGAACCGAAGCCCTGCTCGACGAACTACTCGACGTCCACGTCTATCTCCGAAAACACGTCGATCCGGACGTCACCGACATCGAGGCCGGTGAGACGACCCTCGCCGGGTTCGACGTGGCGGCGGGGGAGACACGACACTCGATGGCCGGTTTCGGGTACCGACTCTCGCCGGCCGGGACGGACGAGCCAGCGATCGTCTTCAGCGGCGATACGGCGGCGTCCCCGGGAATTCTCTCGATGGCCGACGGGGCCGACGTGCTGGTCCACGACTGCTCGTTCCCCGACGACGTCGAGACCGACAATCATGCGACGCCTGCCTCGCTCGGGAACGCGCTCGCCGACGCAGACGCCGATGTCGGGGCGCTCTATCTTACACACCTCTATCCGCATACGGACGGCCATCACGAGGAGATGATCGCGTCGGTTCGCGAGCACTACGACGGCAAGGTCGCCGTGGCTAGCGACGGGCTGACCGTCGAGTTGTAGGCCCCAGGACCGAGGGTTACTCCACGTCGCCAGTGATCACGTCGTCGGGCCTGATCCGGAGGTTGACCCGCTCGGTCTCGATCGGTGTCGGGTACTCGTCCTCGCCCAGGTACCGCTGTGCGAGGGCGTCGATGTGTTCGCGCGCGCCGTCGGTCGTCGTCGCGTCGACTTCTCCGGTCACCGACAGAAACCGATAGGGGTTGTCCGGGTCGGTCATGCTCACCGAGACCGTGGGGTCGCGGGCCACGTTTCGCTCCTTGCGTCGTCCACGTTCGGTGTTGACCAGAATTCGGTCGGCCTCGGCATCGTAGTCGATCCAGACCGGCGTCGTGTGTGGCTCTCCCGCGGGAGTCATCGTCGTCAGGTGGGCGAACGTCTGCTTCTCGAAGAGATCGTGAAACGTCTCGGGGATGGCTGGCATATCTGTGTAGTATGGTGCCCGGAGAATAATACTACCGCCCGGCTGAACGGAACTGCACACTTCTCAGGCGCGGTCGAGGACGACCCGGAAGTCGGCCCCACCAGACCCGCTCTCTCGGAGTTCGACCGTCCCGCCGTAGGATTCGGTCAGCGCCCGCACGAACCCGAGTCCGAGGCCGGTCCCGTCACTTTCCGGTCCCTTTCGACCCATCTCGAAGATTTCGTCGCGGACCTCCTCGGCAACGCCATCCCCGTCGTCCGCGAAGCCGACGACGACCGTCCCCGGATCCGGCTGTTCGGGATAGATCGAGACCGTCACTGGGTCGTCGTTGTGAATCGCCGCGTTCGAGAGGATGTTCGTGAACACCGAATCGAGGAGGTCGCCGCCGTAGACCTGATACTCGAAGTCTCCTGGATCGAACTCGACCACGAGATCGTCGTACTGCGTATCGACCCCCTCGACAGTCTCTTCGAGTTCGCGCCGGAGGGGCTTGGGTTCCGGTTCGTCGGCCTCCTCCAGCGTGGAGACGAGATCGCCGACGCGTTCGACCAGATCAGCGGCGTCCTCGGCCGCGCGCTGGATGCGTTCGACGTACTCCACCGTGTCGTCGTCCTCGACGTTGTCAGCCACGAAGTCGGTGAATCCGGTGATGACCTGGAGATCGTTTCCGAGATCGTGTCGGAGCAGTCGGTCGTACAGTTCGATCATCTCCTTGCGCGTCTCGAGGTCCTGTCGGGCGCGTTCGAGTTCCTCGCGCGATCGAATGTTACTGATCGCCGTCGCTGCGTGTGAAGCCAGTATCTCGAGGGGTTCGGCGTGCTCTGCGCCGATCTCGTCGGTAGATGTCGCTCGTGTGACCAGGACGACGATGACCTCGTCGACGATACTCGCCGGAACCGCGAGCGTGGCAGTCACGTCTGAGTTATCGGTAGCGCCGGCCGCTGGGCCAGTCTGACGGACCGTCTCGCCGGTTTCGATGGCCCGACTCACGACGTCGGTCGCCGTCTCCTCGGGATCGAGGTTCGGGTTCGTACTGTCGGCGATCTCCGGGTCACCGTTGCGGACCTCTACGAACGTCGCGTAGGGAAAGTCAAACAGTAGTGACACCGCTTCCAGCGTGAGCGAGACGACCTCGTCGACGCTTTCACAGCTGTTGAGCGCTTGCCCGTACCGGTTCAGATCGGCGACCTGGCTGGCGAAATCTGGCTGTTTCTCGAAGGACATCTACAGTGAGTATACTCCGTCCCATGAACATCATACCCACATCAAAAAACCGTTTTGGAAAGTGCATTGACAGTCACTCGAGGCGGTAGCGCAACAGCGCGGCGATTCCGCCGAGGTTCGAAAGTTGCTGACCGGGGTCGAACTCGCGTGAAAATACCGTTACGTCGCCGCCCTGCTGTTCGGTCCGCTCGATGACGCGATCGACGTCGATGTCCCACTGGTCGCCCTCGTCACGTGCCCGCCGGAGCGGTTCGTCCAGAACGAGCAAGTGCTCGATTGCGCCGTACTCGGCCGCTTCGGCCACCGAATTCGGACCGTAGGATACTTTCGCGCCCGTCGCGATCCGTTCCATCAACTCGTCGATCAGCGTCGCCTCCTCGGCGATGCGAGTCTCTTCCTGGACGTCCTCGACCGCGCCACGTTTGAGCACTTCGTGGACGCCCCGATCGCCGACAGCGCTGGTATCGACCGTTCGGATCGAGTCGGCCACGTCCGGGGCCTCGTCCTGGATGTACTCCAGGGCGTCCTGTTTGGTGAACCCCGGCCCGGCGAGGATGATCGCGTCGGCGTCAGTTCGCTTCAGGACCTCCGTGAGTTCCCCGAACAACTCCTCGCGCGGACGGGCGTACTCCCCCTTCCCGGTCGGCCCCGAGATCGAGGCGCGTTCCTCGGTCCCGTACTGGGCGACCGTGTGGACGTAGGCCTGGCCCTCCTCGACGGTGACAATCGCCACGTCGGGGACGTCGGTCGCCTCGACCGCCTCCTCGATCCGATCCAGCTGGTCGGGCTTCCAGTCCTTCTCGACATCGATTTCGTCGTGTTGCTCGACGTTGATCGTGTGATGCTGCCCGAGTTGGTCCTCCCGCGAGCAGTCGGCGATCACGCCGCTGACCCGGAGGCGATCGGCGAACCGGGCGAACTCGATGTCGTCGACCTCGAGGGCCGCCCAGATGTGTTCTCGCTCGCCACCCGTGTCCCGCATCTGGTCGTCGTTGCGCTGGATACGTCGGGTCGTATCGCCAGCGACCCGATCGCCCGGCTCGATCACGTAGGTGAGATGCCAGAGGTCGTCGAGGCTCTCGGGGACGAGCGTCAGGCGCTCGCGCCCGCCCTCGACGCGCTCCCGCTCGGCGATGCGCATGTACTCGGGTCGGCGAGCGTCGAGTAAGTGCCTGCTGGTTCGTCATGCAACGCTGTGCCTGGCCCACCCACAATGACCGGCGATTCTGTATCACGCGTTTCGAAGCCGGTCGAGCGGTTCGGGCGGCAGGTGGACGAGCACGGAGACCGAGAGCATGACGAGGCCCATGGCGATCAGTGGCTGTCCGTACCCGAGCCACAGGGCGACGCCGAGAAAGAACACGTGCGTGACGACAGGAATCGCAGCGATCGGTGTCGGCGGGGCGTGGGGCTGCCAGCCCGCTCGCATCACGATGGCAATCGCCAGCGCCACGGTCCCGGCGGTCCCGACGAGGAGCCCCGCTGTCGGGAACACCAGGACGTCGTACACTGCCAGGGCCACCATCAGCCCACCTGTCGGCACGACGACGCCACCGACGACGGCCGCCCCAGTGGCCATCCGGCTGAGATCCGGCCACTGACGTTCGACGAACCACCACCAGCCCCCGTAGGCGACGGCGACCCAGAACCAGCCAACGAAGTTGCCAAGCGGGACGCCGAACCATTCGCCCCATCGGCCCCATTCCCAGTAGGGGACGCGGATCGCGACGGCGTCGATCGCCAGGTCGACGTGCAATGCGAACAGTGCGACGAACAGCGCGGCCGCGATTCCGGTCAGTCCACCGTTCCGCGCGGTCACATAGCCAGCGTAGAGGACGGATGCCCACAGCAAGCCGATCGCCAGCGGCACATCGGCCAGCGTGACGAGGTACTCCCCGACGGGATAGCTGTAGGCGTCGTAGGCGAGGATCGTCAACTGCTCTAAGAGTAGCCCGTAGGCCAGTCCGGACACGACCATCGTCGTTCGACGTCGGTCGGGCCAGGCGTGGGACAGTGCCAGCCCGAAGATCAGCGCGCCAAAAAGCGTGAACGCGGGGTAGACCCACTCGACCATGACTGTGACAGGATTGCGATACGACAAAAGCTCATCGCTTCCGCCGCACTCACTCCCCGACCATCCGGCTGCCACCCGCCGGCAGGAACTCCTGGATCAAATCCGGGCTGGCGACTTTTCGGACGAAGGTATCGTCGGCGAACCGGCCCTTGAACTCCCGATAGAGTCGCTTGGCGATGTCGTTCTGGGCGTACCGGCCCGGCTCGACCTCGATCGCAGTCTCTGCCTGCCCCGAAATCGCGCTCGGCGGGCCGCCAATCACGCGCGTCTCGGGTTCGCAGGTGATCCCGACGGCCACGCCGACCGGGGTGTCGTCGTAGTAGGTCCGCTCGCCCCGGATGGCGAAACTCCCCTTCTCTAAGTACTCGCCGCTCTCGGGCGTCTTGGTGACCTGATCGTGTTCGACGCAGTAGACGTCACCGGCATATTTCCCGTCCTTCCAGAGCGTCGAGTAGGAGATGGCGAACTGGGCAGCCTCCTCGCGACTGGACTCAGGGATCGAGATGTCGTCCGGCGGGGCCTCGCTCGGTCCGGTCGCCTTCAGGATCGTCGCCGGCGCGCCGTGGGCCTGGGTGTGGAAGAACAGGTCGCCCCGATCGAGGTACTTCTTGACGAGTTCCTCGTTCTGGTCGGCGTTCCGACCGCCGATCACGAGGAAACCATCGCTCGTGTGGAACCACCGGAAGTGTTCGTACCACTCCTCGCTCGTCCGGATAGGGATCGACTCGCGGGCGAGCCAGTCGATGTCCTCCTGGTCGTCCTCGTCGGTGTCTCCGCTCCCGTCGCCACCATCGTTCCCGTCGCTGGCCTCCCACGCCTCGCGCCGTTGTTTGACGGCTTCGAGTTGCTCGCGGGTGTTCTCGATCGCTTCCTTCGCACCGGCCTTCTTGTCCTCGATGCGCTTTGCCTCCTGGTAGAGGCGGTCTGCGTTCTTTTCGACACCGGTATCGGCGTCGAGTTCGATCCGGTGGTCGTCGATCTGCACCGTGACCGTCCCCTCGCTGCCGTCGACGTCGCTGACGGCCTCGGCGGCCGGGATCCCCTGGTCCTTGCCGGCCGAAAGCGTTTCCTCGATCTCCGCCCAGGGAGTGTCGGCCGCTCTGGCGTCCTGGATCGTCGAAAGGACCTCGTCGACGAGGTCGTAGTTCGCATAGAGGAGTTCGGCCTTCTCGCGTTCGGCCGCGGCTTCCTCCTCGAAGTCCTCGATGGCCCCCTCCTGCTGGGCGATGATCCGCTTTTGTTTCTCGATCTCCGCTTCGAAGCCGGGTCGATTCGAACCCGTTTCTTCCTCGTCGGGTTCCTGTTCTAAGCCGAGGAAATACTCCTCGAGGGCGTCGTTGAACGAGTCGAAGGCCTCGCTCGGCTTGTCTTCGTACTCGACCAGCGGCACCGGCGTCACGTCGACGGGCGTCTCCTGGTCGTCGGCCTCGACGTAGAGTCGCGGGTCGAGATCGCCCTCGCGGAGGCGTTCGGAGAGATCGCTGACGGCGTCGTACAGCGCCTCGAACTCCACGTCGGTGGTCTCCTCGATGGCCTGATTGTAGGAAACGCCGGCCCGCGAGCAGAGTTCCTCGCCGTAGAGCCCGCCGAAGTTGAGCTGGGTGGCGAGCGTCCGGACCACGTCGGCGTCTGACTGGCGCATTCGCTCGACGAAAGTCTCGTACTCGACGGTGAGTGGGTTGAACCGTGCCGACGGGAATTCGTATCGCGAGCCCGGCGTGACCGTCCGGGACTGGAGCCGGACGGTCTCCAGAGAATCGATGACGGTGTCGGTCTCGTCGAGGACGGCGAGATTGCCGTCGCCGAACAGCTCGGCGATGATCGTCGTGTGGTCGTCGCTCCGCTCGAAGCGAAGCTGGAGGATGCGGTCGAACTCGAACTGCTCGACACTCGCGAGCTGTGCGCCCTCGAGTCGATTTCGCAGCATCATCGCGAAGTTCGGCGGGCGCTCGGGCGCGTCCGGGACTCGCTCCGGGGCGACCGTGTGCACGCGTTTGGGATCGTCGACTTCGATCAGTAACTCGATCCGACCGAAGTTCGG
Organism: Halorhabdus tiamatea SARL4B; assembly: GCF_000470655.1. Taxonomy (NCBI): domain Archaea; kingdom Methanobacteriati; phylum Methanobacteriota; class Halobacteria; order Halobacteriales; family Haloarculaceae; genus Halorhabdus; species Halorhabdus tiamatea. The sequence continues at coordinate 2,588,087 of NC_021921.1, read as the reverse complement.
GCCGCTCAGCTTGAGGCGAAGCAGATCGTCGTCGTAGAGATAGGATTTCTCGTGGTACGCGCCGACGAACGCCCGGAGTTCCCCGGCGAGTGCGGCACAGTCCACGCTGGTGAGTTCCCGCTTGCGGTCCATGCCGGGACTGGTCGGGCGCGCGCCGTAAGCGTGTCGCTCGCGGCCGCTCAGTCGAAACGTTCGACGAGTTCGTGAGTCTTGCCACCGGCAATCAACGCCGAGAAGACGACGTTCGTATCACAGACTATCTTCATTCGCCATCACGGTACCGGGCTGCAATGTCAGCTTTCACGTCCTCGCTCAGTTCGTGGGCGTCTTCTTCGGAAAGTTCACTTCGGGACGCGATCTCGTTGGCGACGTTCAGCCGGGCGAGATATTCCCGCATGGACTGGCGGGCTACTGCACTCCAGTTTATTTCAGGATGTTCGTCGAGAGAGTCCTTCAGGTCGTCGGGGACGCGGATCGTCATGTTTGGCATGGCATTACCACCCGTGCATGCACCTACGCGCACACGCAGTATATGCGTTTTCCCGCCAGCGACGGTTCATGACGTGGGCAGACGCAATTCTCGCATTCGCTTAGTCATCCCCGGAATGCGGTCACATTGATCGCTGCAAGTCGGTTTCCTGCCGGAGCGTATACGTGTTCGTCATCGACTGTGAGCTTCGCAGTCACGTTCGCACCCACCGGGATCGCCCCGATTTCCGCTCCCGAGGCCACATCGAATCCGACGACACGCGGCGGTTTGTCCGGACCGTCCCCGGCCCAGTGACCGATATATACCGTGCCATCGCTCACCGTCGGGTTTGCATACCACTGAGTCCCGTACACTGATCGGCTCCAGTGCTCAGAGCCATCGGCTGGATTAACGGCATAGAGTGTGCTTGGGGCTGCTGTCGGCCCTGACCCGAAAAACAGGCGACCGTCGGCGATTGTCGGAGATGTCGTCGGGCCGTCGACCTCGATGGTGAACGCTTCGTCGCCAGTGTCGCGGTCGAACGCGTGAAGCGTGCCGCCTTCCGTGCCCACAAACACGTGCGAGGAATCGACAGCTGGCGAGTACCGAATGCTGTACCTGGCCTCCTGTGTATCCGTCGTAGCCGTCCACAGGACCTCGCCGCTCGTAGCATCGAGGGCGCTGAATTCCCCGCCGTCAGTGGGCCCAGTCTTCTGATAGAGGACACCATCGGACACGAGCGGCCTGCCATTGGCCACAATATCACTCGCGTCGGCTGATTGGGCTTCCGAAAACGACTGTTGCCAACGGATCTCGCCGTCCTCTAGTGATACTGCACGACTGTCCTCGGAAGTGACAGTATAGACAGTCCCGTCTTCAACCACTGGCGGTGGTAGGGTCCCGCCGGCGGATGGCATCGATCGTTTCCACTCGACTGCGCCTGTAGCCGCATCGAGACAGACTAGATCACCCCATCTCGTTCTGGAAACGAGACGACCGTCCGACATGACAGGGGTGGCCATGAACTCGTTCCAGGGCCGCTGCCAGTCCACCTCGCCGCTGTTGGCATCAAGCGCAAGAACATCTCCTTCAGAGACAGCGACATAGACACGGTCGTCTCCGAGTACGGGTGGTGATGCTATATCATCATTCATACTATCTGTTGTCCAGTCAATCTGCTCGGACCCGCGGCTGAGAACCGAACACCCACTTATCACGGTAGCAAGTGACATCAGGCTGAGCTGGAGGGTGGACCGCCGAGACAGTGGGGACATGATATTTCCTTATACTCCAAAATACAAATGATTTGGGTTATTAATTTCTAAACAACATTAACACCGTTGTACCAGATAAGATTTGGTGTCTCGGTAAAGATATAATCCATGTATTGGTCTACATACATATATTTGCCCTGGGCCTCTGCCTGAATAGTGAAGTCCTTATCGCTATAAGGATCGTCGTAATCAGTATGTTGAATTCCATTACTTTCGATATTGAACTTCACACCAGGACTTTGTTCTTGACTGGTTGCATAGTTATACCATGAAGCACCATCACTTTCTATATCCCAGCTTATATAATCGTACGCCTGGTCGGGCGTATCAGGGTTAGTTTCGTCATCCATAGTTATAGTAGTTCCACCAGACCCGAACTCAATAGATAGTGGTTCCCCAGATGCTGAGATATTGAACGGGCCGATACCGACGCCTATACTCCCTGAAAACGTATAATCGGAGGAAGTGGTATATTCTGGCTCTGGATCGGTGAATCGGACTAGCTTATCTTTATCGCCATCAGGAGTATTAGTCTTCTTGACTTCTACCCGATAATGACTCCCTCTGAACCCAGTATGTGAATCTGTTCCAGATTCAGTAGGATCACGTGGACGGTCCGGTCGCCAAGAACTCCCGGTCCATTCACCAAACCAACTCTGAGTATGCCACCGGTTAATACCACCATTGCTAATTTCGTCATAGCCGTGATCTCCCAAGTCATTCCGACCATGGGTACCAGCTGCGTACCAGTATTGGTCTGTTTTGGTGTGGCCAGCATGTTCCCATTCTAAAACAGGCGCAATTTCAAAACCTTCAATTCCACCAACGTCTTTCATTGGAAATCACCCTTATGGGATGTTTGTTTGATTTTTTTTCATTTGAATTCCATTTGTTGCAGCTTTGTCCGTAGCAGTTACTGAGCCATGACGCTCGACCTTTGAGAGCTTAAACGCGGTTTGAGTCTTTTCAGTTGATAAGCTGTAATATCCGGTAATGCCGTTTGCGGAGGACAGACTTACCGTTATATCTGGTTTATTTTTATATTTATGTACTGTCTTGAAGGTCAGTGGTTGATTATGAGGACTGTGTTCAACCATTTCCTTTGGGGCTGAAGAAATATTTGGGTTATTGAGCTTTAGCTGAATTTTCCGGTCTTGTGTTTTCAAAATTCCCCGAACCCCAACTGGCGTTCGATTGAGTTTGGCTGTCGCGGGTCCAAAGATCTCATGAGTAACCGGATCATAAGTGTGACCAACGAATTTTTTGACACCATTCTTAGCTGCAACTTTGTCTGTTTGGGCAATACCCAATCCCCCTATACTTAAAGCGCCAATTCCCTTTATGAACCTGCGTCGGCTATTCTTTGTGATTGCGGAATTCTCGTATTTTCTCATCGTTTCACACCTACATTTGCCATGAATAGTACACACATATTAACATTAACTAATGATTAGTTTCTCATAACACGGATTCCAGACAAGATACTGGGATATGTGTATTAAACGAATGATGGTCAAGACCTGGCTAATATATAATAAATCTATCTATAGTGTTAGGTAGGATAACATTTATTTCCATTCATCTCAGTTAATAGAACGTCTATGCGCGAAGCGATTGACCCCCCGCTTCTCAATAGTATCGCCCGACGTGCCACGCTTCTTCAAGAAATTCGTGAAGAGAATATGGATAAAAATGACCTTGAATCTTCTTTAGACATCTCAAGATCAACCATAGATCGTGCGATCCGTCACCTTAGGAACGAAAATGTCCTTGACTATCAAGATGGAAAGTATGTACTAACTCAATATGGGCTACTTGCACTTGACGCATATCAAAATCTATGTGAAATATACAAGAAAATTTCCGAAGCAAGACCACTTTTCCAAACATTCGATCCCAGACCACCACTCGAATTATCGGAAATATATAATTCTGACATTATCTTATCTAAACAACATGCGCCCCATGCACCAATCGATCGACTAGAATGTCTGTTGAATGGATGTGATTCAATTATTGGTTTTTCCCCGGTTTTGTTGCCAATATTTCAGCAACTATTCTATAACCATATTATAGATAAAGGTGTAGAAACTGAGCTGGTTTTAGATGATAATGTTGTTAAACATCTCCTTACTTCATCTCCGTCAGAATTTCAGGAAGTACTTGAGGCTAAACACACAGATGTGCATAAAACTGAGAGAACTCCTAATTATGGAGTGATAATTATTGATGAAAAATGGGTTTGGGTTGGGATATATGATAGCCATGGAGGACTGAAAGGAGCGATTGTTAATAATAACTATTCATTACTTGAATGGGCAACGGACACCATTGATAGATTCAGATCACAGGGAAAACGGGTTCCTCCATGACTCAACAGTTATATACTTCTGCCGCGTGATTTATATATGCTGTGTAGTTGATTTTTAATGTCCACTATAGAGCTAAAGAAGTAATGAGTCGCATCTAATGTTAATAATACGACTAATGTCGATAGGATTGCTTAGGCCGACGCCTGGAAGTACGGTGCTTCATCCAACATACGATCAAATCATCGGTCGTGTCGCAAAGTCCTCTAGAGTTCAGTAACTGACTCCCCTGAGGAAGGGGACGCCTCTGGTGTCCACTCCGAGAGGTGCCCCATGCACGCCACAATCGACGTGCGGTTGACCGTTAGCATCGACGACGACAAAACGATACCGCTGGCCACGCTTGCCGAGTTCATCACCGATCAGAACATCGAATCAGTTCTTCTCGAAGGACTCGTCGAGAGCCTCGACGCGGCTCGCGTCGAGGCGCTCTGTGGTGAAAAACACGCCCACGGCAACGGTGACCAGCGCTACCAACGCGCCGGTACCGATACCCGCACGGCCGTCACAACCGCCGGTGAGCACGAATTCGACCTTCACTACGTCGAAGATACCGCCGCTGACCACGACGAACCCAGCTACTTCCGCCCCGTCGAAGATGTTCTTAGCTTCGACGGAGAAAACCGTTATCAGCAGGACATTGCGGCCAAGAGCGTCGATCTCGCTACCTCGCTCAGCTATCGTGACGCCGCTGACCACGGCGACGGCATCCTCTCGGAGATGCCGTCGCCGACCACGATCAACCGCCGCGCCAGAGAATACGGCAGCAAGCTCAAACAGTTCCTTCCAGACTGTGTCGCTGACACAGACGCTGATGCGGTTATTCCTGACGCCACGAAGTGTCACAGTCAAGACGACGACCGCTCGTACCACTCCGTCCAAGCCACGCTCGGCAAAGATACTGCCGAGGAGTCCCGCTCCCTGCTGGATCTCTCGGTCAACGCTGACTGGGACGAGACAGCCGCCGACCTCGACGACATCGACGCAGTCACTGACGACGCGACGGTCGTCAGTGACGCTGAGGAGGGTATGGTCACGGCCTTTACCGACGAAAATCGCAATCACCAACTTGATCTCGTCCACGTCGGCCGAACACTGGACTACAACCTCTGGGACGACGGCGTGTTCTCCTTGGATCGACGAAACGAGATCGTCTCGGAGGTGATCGACGAGGTGTTCCATCTGAAGAATTCGGTCGCCAAGCACCGGCCGGAAGAGGAGTTCGCGGCGATCCGCGAGCGGATCGCGCGAACGACCGAGCGTATCGAGAAGACAGCGTGGCAGTTGGATCAGTACGGGTCAGAGAAGGCTGCGGGGTATCTTCGGCGGTGGGTGCCGTCGATCGTGACGTTTGCCGAGCAGGCTGTCGAGGGGTTCGAGGTGCCGTGGACCTCGAACCCCGTCGAACGGCTGATGGGCGAAGTCAGCAAGCGATGCAAGAACCAGTGGATGCGCTGGACAACGGAGGGATTAGAGGCGATACTCCAGCTTCGGCTGGTGAAGTACGCTGATCCAGAGCACTACCAGGCGTTCCTTGATGAACTGCTCCAGCGATCGACCAAAACAGCAATGAGCTGTGACCTCTCAATTGAGAGTACCAGAGGCAAACTCTAGACCGCTTTGCGACACGACCAAATCATCTTGCTCACGTACGGGCCGTCTTGTCGGTACCCGAGTTGCTCCCGATAGTATTCCCGGGCACCGATCCCGCTGAGTATCGCGAGTTTGCCGTAGCCGGCGTCGACGGCGAGTTCTTCCGCGCGCTGGATCAATTGCTTCCCGTAGCCCTGGTGTTGCCAGTCCTCTCCCTCGTCGCCCGCCTCGCCGATCGGAATCTCGCTGCCGTAGACGTGCAACTCCCGGACGACGGCCGCGTCTTCGAGTTCCGGCCGGACGACCTCGCCAGGGAACCGGAGGCGTGAAAACCCGACCAGCAGATCGCGATCGCGATCTTCGAAACTGATGAAGTGCTCTGTGCCGCCCGCGGCCTCGTACTTTTTGACGTCGAGCGTCACGTCCTCGGGTTCCTCGTCGCTGTGGCCGACTTCACGACACCGGATGCACGAACACGACTCGCCGCGTGCTTCCATGCGCTGTCGGGCGAGTTGCCGGAGGTTCGACTTCTGGACGCCGGCCTCGATGAGTGGGGCCGGAATATCACGCTGCACTCGCTGGAGGCGCGTGTACTCGGGAATCGTCGGCTTGACGTCGGCGACGAGTTCGGCGGCCTCCTCGCTCGTGAGGGGCTCGAACTCCCCGCGGCGGTGCATGTCGTAGGTGACGGTCCCGCCGACGACGAGCGTGGGATAGATCTTCAGATAGTCCGGTCGCCACTCGGGTCGCTCGAAGAGTCGCCGGAAGTCCTCCCGGACCATCTCCTCGGTCATACCTGGCTGACCCGGCATCATGTGGAAGCCGACCTTGAACCCCGCATCGCGCAGCCGACGGTTGGCCTCGATGCTCGCGTCGACGCCGTGACCGCGGTGCATCTCGCGGTTGATCGACTCGTAGGTGGTCTGGACGCCGACCTCGACCTTCGTCCCGCCGAGGCGAAGCATCCGGTCGACCTGTTCGGGGCCACACCAGTCGGGCTTGGTCTCGAAGGTGGTCGCGACGTTGCGGACGTCGCCGGTCTCGTTGTCGGCGATGACGTCTTCGAGGTACCGGAAGTCGTATTCGTCGGGGTCCTGGGCGAAGTTCTCGGTCTCGGAGGGCTGGGGATCGCAGTCGGGATCGTACTCGTTCATCGCCTGGAGGGCGCGCTTGACGAACCACTCCTGGTAGTCGTGGCTGCGTGCGGTCATCGTTCCGCCCATGAGGATGAGTTCGACCTTCTCTACGGGGTGGCCGATCTTCCGGAGCTGGTGGAGTCGGAGCGTCACCTGTCCGTAGGGGTCGTAGTCGTTCTGGACCCCACGAGCCGCGGCGGGCTCCTGGCCGGTGTAGCTCTGTGAGCTTTCGAATTCCGAGTCCGGCCCACCTGGGCAGTACAGACACTTCCCGTGAGGGCATCGCTCGGGCGAGGTCATGATCGCGACCGGGGAGACGCCCGAGGCCGTTCGCATCGGCTTGCGCCGCACGACAGCCGCCAGCTCCTCGCGTCGGCCGTCGGGTGCCCGATCGAGCAGGTCCGAGTTCTTCGGCACCGTCGGCGAGGAGTGCTTCGAGCAGACGTCGCGTTTGGCAGCTTCGAGGCCGTCGCGGTCGAGGTCGCCGTTCAGAATCCGGTCGATCAACTCCTCGCAGGCGCGTTCGAACGGATCCTCGACCGCATCGGGCGCATCGGTACTCATTGCAGTGGCTCACTGTCGCTGTTTCGTTCGAATAAGCGTGTCGCTACTGGCATTCGAGCAGGCTGAAAATCCACCGCAGTCCGCTCAGATGCTGTCGACGATCGCCTCAAGCACGGCGTCGACGACGGTCGAGCGCTGTCCAGCCAGGAACTCGATGCGGTGTGAACGGGTGCTGAGCGGTTCGAGGTCGGCCCCTTCGACGGTCTCGTCGGCCGTCTCGACGAGTTCACGCACGTCGAGTTCGTGGCCGCTCCGGACGTGGAGTTCGTCCGCCTCGACGCCGACGATCGCCGTCAGGCCGTCACTCCGACGGTAGAGTTCGTCGAGCAACAGGGTTGCCGGCGGGAAGTCGTAGGTGTGGGTGAAGCGATCGATGTCGAGGACGCCGATCGTCTCGCCATCGACGGTTCGGCGTTCGAGATTCGCCTGCGCTGTCTCGACGGCGACGTCGAGTTTCTCACGGAACTGCTCGCTGACGTGACTCGCCAGCCCGCGCACGTCGGCGTCGGTCGTCTCGCGACCGCCAAAGAGCAGGTCCGTGACGAGTTCGCGCTTGTCCTCGTAGGACTGGTAGTAGGCCTCGAGGGCGACTGCCTCGCGGATTTCGCTGACGGCGGTCTCGTCGTAGCCGGCGTCAGCGGCGGCCTCAGCGTAGGCCTCGGAAACCTCGCCCCAGTAGCTCACAGCCGGCAGGTGGCGCAGTTCCGAGCGGACATCTTCCTCGACGTGTGCGCCGACTGTCGCCGCCAGTGCGCTCGCGGTCGGGCCGCGGGTCGTCCCGTCGGCGATGTCGACCGCGGTCGCGTCGGCATGGGGGGCGAGTGCGGCGTCGACCGCCCCGGCGATGGCCGGCTCGACGACGGTATCGACGACGACACGCTGGGCGTCATAGACGTCGAGCAACTCGAAGCCGTCGAGGGACTCCTCGGTCCCGCCGACGGCGACGAACACCAGTAGCGGGAGGTTCTCGTCGTGACGCTCGCGGTCGCCGAGCATGCGGGTCACGTCGGTCGTCGCGTCGTCGAGGCCGTAGACGTCACCCTCCAGCGGTCGCCGGTCGATGTAGTGGTACTCCGCGTCACGACGGTCGTGACGATCGCGAACCAGCGGGAGGACAGCGCGTTCGATCGCCGCCCCACCGACGTACCCGTCGGTCGTGGCGCTGTGGCGGACGATCACGGGGCGGTCTTCGAGGACTGCTCGGCGGATCTCGCCGACGACGTCCCGGATCGACTCGCTCTCGGCGGCGACCGCCTCGTCGTCGACGAGGAGTTCGATCTCGTCGGGCCGGGCGCGCTCGCTGAGCGTCGACTCGATTTCGTCGAGGACTGCCTCGCGTTGCTCGCCCTCGAACAGTTCGAGTTCCTCAGTCTCGACCTGGAGTTCGCCGCGGCGTTCCCGGACTTCGCCGTCGATCTCGACGACGGCTCCTTCCTCGACGCTCGGATACGCGCGGACGCCGGCCTCGACGAACGCGGCGCAGTCGACGGTTCCGGTACCATCTCGGAGTTCGAACACCGTCGGGCCACTCGTCTGGCGGGCGTCGACGATTTCGCCGGTGATTCGAACGGTGTCACCGATCCAGCCGTCGAGGTCGCCGACGTCGACGCTCGGCGGTTCGGGCGTCCGTTCGGTTTCGGTCGCGTCGGCTTCGTCGTCCGTCGTCTCAGCAGTATCGGTAGTCGCTTCCGTTGTCGCCGATACTGTCTCCGACTCCGTCTCTTCCGCGCCGACGGTTCCACCGCCAGTCTGGGAGTCCTCGCGCGTTCGGACAGCCCCTGCTGACGTTGCTTCAGTCTGTTCGGACGCCGTCGATTCGGTCTCGGCCGATTCAGCGCTGTCGGGCGTCGATTCGTCTTCGACCGGTTCGTCGGTCTCTTCGGGCAACAACTCGTGGTCTTCGTCAGGATCGTCGATGAGGACCCCGCGGAACTCCTCGTCGGCCTGGCGGATCGACCAGCTGAGGTCGACGTTGCCGTTGTCGCGCACGTTCGTGACGCGCACGTAGACGGTATCGCCGGGTTGCCAGTCGAGGCTCTCCAGTCGACTATCCAGTTCACTCTCGTGTAACAGTCCAGTGACGCTATCGCCGATGTCGACGAAGACGCCGAACTCGGCGAAGCCGTCGACTGTCCCGCGGTAGTATCGACCCGGCGTCAACTGCTCGGGTGTACTCCCGCGGAACTCGAAGACCGCGTCTTCCTCGTGGATGTCACAGATGTGCCCTTCGACAGACGTACCGCAGATGATACACGAACCCATTGATGTGAGCAAACGGGTCCGGCCTAAAACGGTTGTCGAAACGTCGCTGGCCCGGAGAGACGAGCGCCGCGGTTCAGACAAGCGCTCCGAGCGCATCGAACCCACCGAAGGCGACGCCATACAGCAGCGCCGCCGGGGTCGCTCCGGCGAGTGTGGTCTTCCAGTAGCTCACCTCGTGAACCGTCGACAGCCCGACGATCAACAACACCGATCCGTACCCGGCCGCCAGGAGTTGGAGCGGGGCCAATGACACCCCCGACACGACGCACGGGGCAGTCGCGTACGCGAGCACCTGGACGGTCTCGCTGATGCCCGCCCGATCCTCGGTGATCGGCCACAGCAGGATCGTCTGGATCGCCGCGAGAAGGTGGAGTCCGGTCGGCGCGATCAACACGACCGTCACGAGGACGGCGAGCACCGCCGACGCCACCGGACGACCGCCAAATACGGGCGCTCCGCTGGGAACTAGCACGTACCGCAGACTCTCTTCGATCGCCACGACGACGGAAAGAAAGACCAGTCCTGGTGCCTGATCCCCCGGCGCGACAGCCTGCCGGAAGAACTCGCGCGGTGCGGTCATCACGCCGATCCACGCCCGAAATAGACCGATCGGTCCGCGTTCACGGCCACGTCCCGCCGGATCGACCCACTGCGTCACGACCAGCCTTTATTCACCGAGGGGTTTGTCGGTTTGGTTCCCGTCAACGCGGTTTGGGAACTTCGGGCCGGACGGCCCGATCATACGGACAGTTGTAATTCGTTACCGCCCTGGGGATACCAGATGACGGGGTTCGAGGGGCGATCGGACGAGTATTCCATACATGCCGAAAATAGTTACAACTGTCCGTATCAGTCGTCTGCACCGACGTTCTCGCCGCTCTCGAAGGACGCCGGATCGGGTTCGATGTGGGCGTACTGGACCGTTTCCCTGCCGAGCGTTTCGATCAACTCCCGGTGTTCCTCATCGACTAACTCGCCGTCCTCGTAGGCATTCGAGGCCCGCGGGATCGCAACCTGCAGGGGGATGACCCAGGCGTCGAGCGAACGCCCGACCGTCCGGAGTTGTTCGAGCGCGGTAATCGGGAAGCGCCCGCCGGCGACCGCGAGCAGGCCGATCGTCGTGTGCTCGAACTCGTCGAAGCCACAGTAATCTAGGGCGTTCTTCAGCGGCGCGCTGAACGAGCCGTGATAGACCGGCGTCCCCAAGAGTACCGAGTCCGCCGCTTGAATTCGCTCACGAAACGTTTCGGCGTCCCCCGCGTTCTCGGTGTCGGCGTCGAACACCGGCAACTCCCACTCCCGGAGGTCGAGTAGTTCGGTGCTTGCCCCGGCGTCTTCGGCCGCGTCGAGAGCAATTCGGAGCGATTTTCTCGTATAGCTGTCGTCTCGTAAGCTCCCGGAGATGGCGACGACGTGTGTCTCGGCCATACCGGAGCCCACAACCGGGTACGTGAAAGACCCGACGGTCACGCCGGCAAGACCACGTTCGTCAAGCTCCTGCTCAGGCTCTACGACGTCGACGAGGGCGCGGTGACCGTCGACGGCCACGACGTCCGGGACGTGACGCTGTCGAGTCTCCGAGACTCCATCGGCTACGTCGGCCAGGAGAACTTCCTGTTCGACGGCACCGTGGCGGAGAACATCAAATACGGCGCGTTCGACGCTGACCGCGAGGCAGTCGTCGAGGCCGCGAAACGCGCCCAGGCTCACGAGTTCATCACCAACATGCCAGCGGGGTACGATACCGAAGTCGGCGAACGCGGCGTGAAACTTTCCGGTGGTCAGCGCCAGCGCGTCGCCATCGCCCGGACCCTGCTCCAGGGGCCGGCGATCACGGTCTTCGACGAGGCGACCTCCGCGGTCGACACCGAGACGGAACTGCTCATCCAGCAGTCAATCGACGACGTAGCCGCCGACCGGACGACGTTCGTCATCGCTCACCGCCTCTCGACGGTCCGGGACGCCGACACGATCCTCGTCGTCGAGGACGGTCGGATCGTCGAACGTGGGACCCACGACGACCTGATCGACGCCGACGGCCTCTACGCGAACCTCTGGCGGGTCCAGGCCGGCGAGATCGGCGCGCTGCCGGCGGAATTCCTCGAGGAGGCGAGCCAGCGCGTCGCCCAGCAGGGACTGGATACTGAGTGAGAGTGACCGGATTACAGTGATCCCATCGATGGCGGATACATTCTCACCGAAGTGATCCGCCGCTTGACATCGAATCGACATATTCCTCGAGGACATCGTAAACAGGACCGAACCCGGGGAGATCCGCAACAAGGTCGGGGAGCGTATTCTGCCAGCCGTCACGGATCTCTGCCCGTTTGTCTCCGGGAAGACCATCTCGGAGGTCGATGTCCAGCCCGTCGTGTTCACACTTCTGCGTGAATGCCGAAAGGATACCCGAGTCAGCAACGTCAGCCTCGGTAATCATCCGATAGAGATCGTAGTAGTCACGAGCCTGTGATCGCTGATAGAGCGCTCGCAACTTCTCTGCAAAAATCTCCTCCAGGCTGTACGCGGTCAGCTCGAATTCGGGGACATCTTCGTAGCTGTGGTGATGGCTTACCGAATCGAACACCACGTATTCGTCGATCATCACGTCCAGACTCGTCGTGTTCTTCTGACCGAGAACAGCGGTGTACTGGATATCGATATCGACGTAGTGCGTTGGATACGCTTCCTTCTGCAGTTCGCGGTGTTTGGTCACCTCGAAGTCGATACCGGATGTTCTGGCAGCGTCTTCCAGTGCGTCTTGCAACCCCGTTTCGCTCCCCCGGTACGCTCCCTCGACACCGAAATCGAGGTCCTCCGAATAGCGCCACGTCTCCGGGAAGTACAACTTGCTGAGCGCAGTGCCGCCCTTGAACAGCAGGTTATCGCCGTAGGAACTCGTATAGATCGCCCACAGAATCCACGAATTGACGTAGTTCTTCTCCGCGTAGCCGAGGCGAACATCCAGTTCTCTGGCCAGCCGTCGGAGTTGGGCTTCGGAAATCACGAGAAGTCCCCCGGAAGGAACGATTCGGGGTCGACGTTCAGGCGGAGTTGATACTTGCTATCGCGAGTCCCCGTCGCTTCTCTCGTCGTATCGAGTAGCGGGTACCCAGTCGTGAAGTTTTCGACGAGGTCTTGATACTTCGGAAGATCGATGTCTAACTGGTCAGCGAGATAGACGATTCGTTTCGTCGCGGCACCGTTCCCGACTCGCCGCAAGTACTCGACGACTCGCTCGAACGAACATCGCGTGTTGCCAGCGTTCTGCATCGCCTTCGCAAGCTCGTCGATGCCGCCACAGAACTCCGGATGGTCAGCACAATCGACCAGCGTCTTTTCGATACTCGAAACGTTCACTTGGTTCGACCCGACTGCAGTCGGTTGATAGCCGAAGAACTTCTTCTCAGTGACTGTCACCGGTCGATACGTAACTCCGTGGATTTCACGCCCTTGGGCGCGTTCTGTCGTCACGACGTACACAGTACGGGACAACTGCTCTGTAAGCCCGTGATGGTTCATCGCACTCCAGTACCCGATGTACATCGGCTCGACGAGTGCGGACGCGATCACGAACTCGTGTACGGTATACACTGAGTCCTCACCGGCAGCGAGTGGCAAAATGAGGTACTTCCCATGGGCAATCCGCTCAAGCCAGCCTTTCTCCTTGAGCGCGTATGCCATATCCTTTGCTGGCTTCCGTGGACCTTCGATTGCGTCTGCGATGTCACTAATAGTGATGATTTGTCGACCCTGGCTCGCAAGCCGTGACAGTGCCTGGGACTCACGCGTCGACAGACTCTTTCTTTGAGTCTCTTCCTTGTTTGTGGGCTCCATAGCCGCTCAGCGTACATAGGATATGAATCCGAACGGAAATAAAGACACCTATTGAGAGTTCGTTCGCCAAAAGTCACTTCCCTGGTCGCTCACAGTACATAGACTCTAAATACTATGTGGAAAATTATATTTCCAGTCGTCAGGTGTCGTCCGACAGATCACTCAGCCGGCTATCGGAGTCGAGCGATCGGTTGATCACTCCGCTCCTCGATCTCGACGAGCCCGTCATCAGCCAGGTCTTCGAGAAGGTTCCGAAGCCACTCGCGGCCGTACTCGCCTTCGGGCGCGTAGTCCACCCGAACTTTCGGCCCAAGTTCGTCCAGCGTCAGGTTCTCGTGTTCCTTCAACGCGCCGATCACGCGCCCGCGCATCTGTCGTCGACTCCCCTCGAAACTCGGCTGGGTCGGGACGTCGGGCGCGGTGAAGTCGCCGGTCTCGTAGGCGTCACACCACTCCCGCCAGGGACAGCCCACCTCGTCACAGCGAGGCGTCTTCTCGCAGGCCACGCCGCCCAGTTCCATGATCGCGTTGTTCCAGACCCGGGATTCGCCGTCGGGCATGAGCGCGTTGGCGACATCCTCGAAGGCTGCGTCCTCGTCGGGGATCGAGAACGCCCGATACAGCACACGCTTGACGTTGGTATCCACGACGGCGTCGCCGTTGTTGAACGCGAAACTCGCGACCGCGTTGGCGGTGTAGGGGCCGACGCCCATGAGTTCGGAGAGTCCGTCGGGTGATTCGGGGAACTCGCCGTCGTACTCCTCGACGACTTGCGTTGCGGCCTCGTGGAGGTACTTCGCCCGGTTGTTGTACCCGAGGCTGTGTGCCGACCAGAACGCGACGACGTCGCTCCGGTCGGTGGCCGCCAGATCCCCCACGGTCGGCCAGCGTTCGAGGAAGTCGTCCCAGGCGTCGACGACGCGGTCGAGCTGGGTCTGCTGGCTCATCACTTCCGAGACGAGGATCGCGTAGGGGTCATCCGTCTCCCGCCAGGGGTACTCGCGGTGATCGTCCTCGTACCACTCGATCAGTGCACGCCGGATGGCGTCCCGTTCATCGGGGAGGTCGACGGCGGCCTCGCTCATCGCCGCGCCGTAGGCCATTCGGGGGTTTATCTCTGGTGACTCCGGCAGCCGCCGCTGGTGGGGGCGGTCCGTCGTCGGCCACCGAGTCGAAAGGAGTTTGCGCGCGGGTCGTTTGCCTCCGATATGACTCTCGACGCGCTATCCGAGGACGTAACCCAGGCAGACGAGGAACTCGGCGGGGAGATCGCTGTCGATCTCGACCGCGAGACCCGCAACGAACTCGCGATGCTCGTGACGGCTCTCGGACCGGAATCGACCGACGAACTGCTCCGGCGTGCCGTCCACATGCTCTTTCAGAGCACCGTCGAGACTGGCACACTCGACTTTCACCTCAGAAGCGGCTACGACGTGACCTACGACGAATACCTCTCCGGCATGACGTTCGACGAGATGACGGGCACAAACCAGTTCCCACAGCAGGGCGATCCGGACGATCGACGCTACCAGTTTTGAACGCCAGAAACGAAGCAGTGCCGTTTTTCAAAGGTCGACGTACTGACTTTCCCAGTCACGTCGCGCCTCGATCTCACGGCGGCCGCGACGCGTCAGACTGTAGTAGTTCGTCCGACGGTCGCGCTGGCCCTTCTCGACGAGGCCCTTGTCGACGAGCGTATCGAGATTGGGATACAGTCGGCCGTGATGGATCTCCTTCTCGTAGTAGTCTTCGAGCTCTTCTTTGATCGCCAGCCCATGTGGCTCCTCCTCTCCCGCGATGACATATAGGAGGTCACGCTGGAATCCTGTCAGGTCGTACATCGGTAAAGTACGTACGAAGTTTATTATCGAGTAAATATAAATATACCGCTTCGTGTACCCAGAAGTGCCGTATTTCGCCATGTTGTGACCGATGAATCCCGCCAAACCGATAAATAATCCAGATGAGGGAAGTCTGGACAATCGACCGATAAACTCACAACGATACCGTTCCTCAATGCAGACTGGTAAGTTTCTTCACCGGATACGGATCCCGGGCGAACGAGTTGCGTTCAGAACGGTTGGCAGGGATAGTTACACCGTTGTCGAGTACACGAAAGAGTGGAAAGCGATCCACGCGGGGAAAAGCCCGCGTGAACGCTTGCCGCCCTGAATTGGTCCCCGCTGACGCTTCGGCCCTCCAAGCGAAGCGTCATCACTACATCACCGATGGACTGACTTAAAAGTACCGACCTCCTTGCAGTCTTTGCTCTGACTGATGGGATACCTGGGCGGGCCTGCCAGCAGTCACCACGGCCGAGATAACAGACTCGTTTTATGTTCGGCCGTCTATGGCTCAGGTATGCGGATCCGCGGCGAACGGGAGTGTCAGAACTGCGGTGCCCGGTGGACGTACTACGAGACAGCCAACGTGGAATGTCCCGATTGTGGCAGCCTGCGTAGCGTGGGCGTCGACGAGCGGACGCGCCACACTGCCACTCCAGTCGAACTCGATCTGACGGCCGCTCGCGAGGCGGTCAGTAACGAGTCACTGGCGACTGCGGCCGAACGCGCAGCCGACGAGGCAGGGGCATTCGTCCGCCGGTGCGGATTCATCGACGCCGGCGAACTCCGCCCGCTCGAGGGCACGTTCGTCGCCGCGATGGAACTCAAACACGTCGGCCGAGCGCTCGCCCGGTCGATGGACGTCAGTGACGACGAACAGCGGTATCTGCTCGCACTTCTCGAAGGAGCAGAATCGGGAACGCGACCGGACCCGTCGTCGGTCCCCGAATCGATGAGGAGCGTTCGCGGCCTCGCAGCCGCAGCGGCGGTCGAGGCCTACCGGCGCGACCTTCGGCAGTATCTCGAGGACGAACCCGACGAGGATGCGAGAACAGTTCTCGGGAGCGTCGAGGATCACCGGACGCGGGTGGCTGCCCTCGACGGAGACGTTCCACCCGGACACGCCGAAACCCTGATCGAGGCCGCCCGCGCTGTCGGTACCGCCCTCATCGAGGACGACGACGCACTGGCCCGCGCCCGTGAGCACCTCGCGACGCTCGATCCGAATCCAGACGCGTAGAATTGACCGCGGCTTCTCAGGGGAGCGTCACGTCGACGTTGTGCTGAAGGCCAGTCGCCTTGACGGTATTATACAGCAACATTGCCCGCGTCATCGGCCCGACGCCGCCTGGGACCGGCGTGATCGCGTTTGCCTTCTCTTTTGCACTCTCGAAATCGACGTCGCCGACGAGCTCGTAGCCCTTCTCCGTATCCGCATCGACGCGGTTGATCCCGACGTCGATTACCGTCACGCCGTCGGTGAGCATGTCGCCGTCGATCATCTCGGGGACGCCCGCCGCCGCAACCACGATGTCCGCCTCGCGGGTCTTCGCCGCGAGGTCGTCGGTCCGGGAGTGACAGACTGTCACGGTCGCGTTGCCGCCCTCGGCCTTCTGGACGAGCAAGTTCGCCATCGGCTTGCCGACGATGTCCGACCGGCCGACGACGACAGCGTCTTTCCCCTCGGGATCGACACCGGCGTCCTCGAGAAGCTTCTGGATGCCGTGGGGTGTACAGGGCTTGTACCGGGCGTCACCCGCCACCAGCCGACCCACGTTCTCGGGATGAAAGCCGTCGACGTCCTTTGCGGGGTCGATCCGGCGAAGGACCGACTGCTTATCGACGTGATCCGGGACCGGCATCTGGACGAGAATACCGTTGACGTTTTCGTCGTCGTTGAGCCGGTCGATCTCGTCGAACAACTCCTCGGCGGGCGCGTCGGGATCGATCTCGACGTCGATCGCCTCGATGCCGACCTCCGCGCAGTCGTCCTGTTTCATCGAGACGTAGGTCTCGCTGGCCGGATCGTCGCTCATCAGCACGGTCGCCAGCGTCGGTGTCACGTCCGCGTCTTCGAGTTCGTCGATCGCTTCACTGAGGTCGTCCCGGATCGACTGTGCCACTCTGTTCCCGTCGATAATCTCGGTCATCGAGTAGGTGAGCGTCCGCATGCCTCTTGAACGTCCCGACTGCCGATGTTTTCACGAGAAAATTTACGTAAAATGGTCGATTCGCTACGCGTACAGCGGATACTCGTCGGTGAGTTCCTCGACCCGTTCGCTCACGTTCTCGATGACACGCTCGTCCTCGGGGGCGTCGACGACCTCGTAGATCAGGTCGGCGACTTCCCGCGTCGCCTCCTCGTCGAAGCCGCGGGTCGTCAACCCGGGCGTGCCGGCGCGGATGCCCGAGGGGTTGAACGCCGAGCGGGACTCGCCGGGGACCGTGTTGGCGTTGAGGACGATCCCGGCGTTTTCGAGGGCATCCTCGACGTCCTTGCCCGGTGTGTCCGGATGTGAGGGACGGAGATCGACGAGAACGAGGTGGTTGTCGGTGCCGCCGGAGACGAGTTCGAGGCCGTGTTCCTGCAGACGGTCGGCGAGTGCGTTCGCGTTGTCGACCGTTTGCTGGGCGTACTCCCCGAACTCGGGGTCGAGTGCCTCACCGAAGCCGACAGCCTTGCCCGCGATATTGTGCATCAGCGGGCCGCCCTGCATGCCAGGGAAGACGGCCGAGTCGACGTCGTCGGCGTATTCCTCGTCACACATGATGATACCGCCCCGGCCGGCCCGGATGGTCTTGTGGGTCGACCCGGTCACGAAGTCGGCGACGCCGACCGGCGAGGAGTGGACACCCGCCGCGACCAGGCCGGTGATGTGGGCGATGTCCGCGAGGTGGTAGGCGTCGACGTCGTCGGCGACAGCCTGGATCGTCTCCCACTCGACCTCGCGCGGATACGCCGAGTACCCCGAGACGATGATGTCTGGGTCGAAGTCCGCGGCCGTCTCAGCGAGGCCCTCGTAGTCGATGTAGCCCGTCTCGGCGTCGACCTCGTACTGTTCGACCTCGTAGACCTGGCCGGCGAAGTTCGCCGGATGGCCGTGAGAGAGGTGGCCGCCGTGAGTCAGATCCAGCGAAAGGATCTTGTCGCCGGGTTCGAGAACGGCCAGGTAGACGCCCATGTTGGCCTGGCTGCCCGAGTGGGGCTGGACGTTGACGTGGTCGGCCCCCCACAGCTCCTTCGCGCGCTCGATCGCGAGTTCCTCGACCTCGTCGGCGTACTCACAGCCGGCGTAGTAGCGCTTGCCGGGATACCCTTCGGCGTAGATGTTCGTCAGCGTCGAGCCCTGCGCGTCGAGGACGGCTTCGCTGACGTGGTTCTCGCTTGCGATCATCGCGAGGGTGTCTTCCTGTCTGTCGCGCTCGCCAACTAGCGCGTCGGCGACGGCCGGGTCCGTCTCGCGGACGCTCTCTAAGTCCATATGTCACCTCTGCAGTCCCGTCTTGAATAATCTATCTTTCGACGCCGAATCTCTCCCGACCGACGCAAATGTTCGTCCGCTTGCGGCCTTTGATGAACAGTATATCTCACCGTCGATAACCTTAAATATTAGTGGTGTCAACTACCTTGCAGTCATGACAGCAGAAAATCTCATTGTTCCCGACGTCGCTGACGTCCTCGAAGAAACAGTGCCGACCGATGGAGACGTTTACGTCGTCAACCCTTCCCGGGAGACCATCGTGGCGCTCGTCGCCACCCTCGAAGACCTCGACTCGCCGCCGGTCGTTCGGCTGCTCGCGCCCGAACGCCCGCTCAAGGACGTCATGGACGACTTCCTCGTGGCAAGTACCGCCGCCGACCTGATCGAGGCAGGTACCCTGTTTTTGCGGGTCCTGGACGACCGCCCGGTCAACTCCCTGGTCGTGACCGACGACGCCGTCGTCTCGCTCGTGACCGCGAGCGACGCGACCGCCGGACTGTCGACCGCAGACGAGGCGTTCGTCGCCGAGACGGTTGCCTTCTACGACGAGATGTGGGAGACGGCTGGCGAGTTCACGCTCCGAACGCCACCGCTGTCGCGCGTTCGTTCGACGCTTGCCACAGAGATCAGCGAGGAGGCACAGACTGACTTCGACGCCGTGCTCGATTCGGTCTCGTCTGCCAGCGGTGACGGAGACGACCTCGACGAAGTGACGATCAGCCTTCTGGTGGCCGCTCGGAACCACGAATTGCTCTACGACATCAGCAAGTGGGGCGAGGACGTCGGCCTGGCGAGCAAGGCGACGTTCTCCCGGACGAAGACCCAACTCGAAGACCAGGGACTGCTCGACACCGAGAAAGTCCCGATCGACGTCGGTCGACCACGGCTACGGCTGTTACTCGGCGACGAGCGGCTCCAGGACGCGGCCGCGGACGAACTCGTCGACGTCGCTCTCGACCTGGTCGAGAACTAGCGCGACCTTTTTGCCCGTCGGGCATCCACGAGGGAGCATGACTGTTGGTCTCGTGGGTTCCGGGCCGGCGGCCGAAGCGGTCGAATCGGCGCTCGCAGACGTCGGAGAGAACGTGACGACGGCTGCGCCCGACGCAATCGGCGAATTCGAACTCGGCGTCGTCGTCGACGTGGCCGGCGCGAACGCGTTCGAGCGCGCGAACGAGCACGCCCTGACGACCGGAGCAGCCTGGATCGCGGTCGAACTCGGCGGGGTCGGTGGTGTTCCAGTCGTCGACGCCGCGATCACGGGGTTCGGTCCGGAGACAGCCTGCTATTCGTGTCTTCGCAAGCGCGTCCGCGCGAACGTCGACCCGACCGAGAAGCCGACCGAAGCGCCGCCGCCGACGACTGCCCGGTTCGCCGGTGCGATCGCCGGCCGGGCGGCGGCGAGTACGCTCGACCCATCGGTCGAGGGGCCCGATATCTTCGGGTTCGTGACGGAGATTCCCGACGCGACACGGCAACTGCTCCCCGTCCCCCACTGTACGTGTGGGTCTGACACCTCCCGAGCAATCGAGCAAACGACGGCAGATCGCGACCTGGAGACGACGATCGCGATGGCCGAGGCCGGACTCGACGACCGGGTCGGAATCGTCCAGGAAGTCGGCGAGATCGAGTCGTTTCCGGCCCCGTACTATCTCGCCCGGAACGGCGACACCGCGGGGTTCAGCGACGTCTCCTCGACCGGGCCGGCCGCGGGCGTCGACGTCGACTGGAACGCCGCGCTGATGAAGGCCCTCGGGGAAGCCTACGAGCGATACAGCGCCGGCGTCTATCGGGCGGAGAACTTCACAACGGCGGCCGTCGACGAACTGGACAATCCCGTCGCGCCGTCGTCGTTCGTGACGCCGGAGCCTCCGGAGGACGGCCCTTACGACTGGATCGAGGGTGAGAATCTGGCGAGTGGCCAGCCTGTTCAGGTTCCGGCGTCGGTGACCGTCTATCCCCCCGCCGGCGACCGGTTCCGGCCCGCGACCACGTCCGGACTCGGGTTCGGTAACGCGACGGTCGAGGCGTTGCTGTCAGGACTGTACGAGGTGATCGAGCGCGACGCGGCGATGCTGTCGTGGTATTCGACGTTCGAGCCACTCGAGCTGTCCGTCGAGGACGAGCGCTTCGAAACATTGGCTCGGCGGGTGCGGACGGAAGGGCTGTCGGTCACGCCGCTCCTCCTCACCCAGGACGTCGACGTCCCGGTCGTCGCCGTCGCCGTCCACCGGGAAGGCGGCGAGTGGCCGCGCTTCGCTCTGGGATCGGGCGCACATCTCGATCCCGCGGCGGCCGCCCGGTCGGCGCTCGCCGAGGCGGTCCAGAACTGGTTCGAACTCCGTCAGATGGGGCGGGAGGGAGCCGCGGACGCCGGCGGCGCGATCGGGGAGTACGCCGCATTCCCGGACGCTGTCGAAACATTCGTCGACGCCGACGGCGCTGTGTCGGCGGCTGACGTCGCACCTGACGTGGCCATCGAAGGGGCCGAAGCCCTGTCGGCTGTCGTCGAGCGAGTTGCCGACGCGGATCTCACGCCGTACGCCGTCCGACTCACACCGAGGGACGTCGAGGCGATGGGCTTCGAGGCTGTCCGGGTGCTCGTGCCGGACGCACAGCCGCTGTTCCTCGGCGAGCCGTACTTCGGCGACCGCCTCGAAGCCGTCTCGGACCGTCTCGGATTCGAGGCACGGCCGGACCGGGCGTTTCATCCGTTCCCCTGAAAATCGACGTCGCCGGCCGAAAGCGCTTAGATACCGAACGCGGCCCGGAGCATGTCCCGCGTCCCCGGCCCGAGCCCGACGGCAGTGACGCCGACCAGGAGGACGTAGCTGTACCGTGGATTCTCCTCGATAAACGCCTCGTTGAACAGCCAGACGATGGCGACGGCGACCCCGAGTTTCACGAGCAGGAACGGCCACGCGCTCCCGATCGCCTCGAAGACGGCCGCCGGCAGGACGGCTTCGGTCACGTTCATGATGATCTCGTTGGCCGGGTGCTTGGGGTAATACGAGACGGGGAGGGCAAGCACGTCCGCCCAGTCGGTGATGAGGACGTTCGCGACGCCGTCGATCGCGTGCGCCCAGATGACGAGCAGGCCGACGTAGCCCGTCCCGCTGTTTATCTCGGGGTAGAAGCGGTCCGCGAGCGCGTAGACGCCGTAGGCCAGCACCGTCGCGAGTCCGACGATGATGAGCAGGACGTGCGGGAGGAAAGCGACGTGTTCGACGGTGAGCCCGAGGACGACCAGGTAGCCGAGGGTGATCGCGAGTGCGACGCCCCCGACCGTCCCGAGCGTCCGGTCGGCCGAATCGACGACGCCCCGATCGGCCAGTCGCAGGCTGCCGACGAGGGCGGCGATCGCGATCCCGAAGACGGTAAAGTAGATGATCGGGCTGATGAACAGCGTGTTGAACGGGTAGGAGATGACCGGCTCGACGCCGGCGTCGACGGCCGCGTCGGTCGCGTCTTCGAGGACCCGGAGCGCGCCGCCGAACAGCATGAACGGGAACAGCGCGTAGAAGAACGCCTTGTCGAGGTCGATGTCGAGATTCGATAGCAAGAGGTAGACGCCGATCAGGAAGAACAGCCCGACGATCATGTAGCCTGCCTCCGAGACGAGTGTATAGCCCGGCTCGGCGACGATATGGCCCTGCTGGGCCGCAATCCCGCAGTTCTCGGCGAAACCGCTACCGCCCAGCAGCGTCTCGCCGCCCGCCTTGATCGCACACCCGGCGTTGTAGGCGTCGGCGTACACCGGCCCCCAGAAGTACTGCCAGATGAACTCGTCCCAGACCGTGCGTGTGAACGCGATCGACCCGCCGACCACCGCGACGACGCCGGCCGCGAACACCGCGAGCCACGCACGTCCCGGCGTGAGATCGAACCCAGTCTCGTCCATGTTCACCCAGCCGTCAGCCGTCGTGGTTAGCGTTTCGGTCGCGGATGCCGGTCGCCAGTCACCTCCTCCCGGTTCGGCGCGAACGCTTTTGGCGATTGCCTGCAACGTCGATATATGGACGCGACGGTCATCGGCGATCTCGTCGCCCCGGCACGACGCAGCGACGGCCTCGCGTATCGCGTCGCCGGCGACCCGGCGCGATCACACACCGACGACAGCGTCTGTACGTCGACCTGGAAGACGGCGAACCTCCTCCGTCTGTACGGCGTCCACGAAGGATCCGAGGTCGGGATTGTCGACGCACCGAAACACCCCGACTTCGATCCCGGGACGACTCCGTCACGGGCGGACGGAACGCCGGTTCCCGAGGTCGTCTTCACGTTTCTCGGGGCGGCGTTGCTCGGCGCGACCGTGCGGTTCGATCCGCCCCGAAATTGCGCCGTCGACGCGCTCGTCGGGCCGGCCGCCTGGATGGACGCCTACGAACCGGGAGCGGCGTGTACGACGATCGCCTACGGCGGGCCGCCCGAGGACCCCGACGTCGTCCACTTCGAGTCGGAAGTCTGGAGCGAGACACCGATCGCGCCGCCCGAGACGGTCGAACCGGACGCCACCGTCCTCACGACCGGCGAGAATTCCGTCGATCACCGGAGGCTGCTCCAGGCGGCCGAGACCTTCGTCGATCGCCAGAACCTGGCGGCTGGCGACACCGTCACACCGGACGCCCCGCTCTCCGAGCCGGGGTCCGTCGTCGGAGGCATTCTCGCGCCGCTGGTCGCGGGCGGGACGATACAGGTCGGCGGCGAGGCGACGGTCACGATCGGCGGGGGTGGGGTCGATCCGGAGTCGGTTCGCGTTGGGACTCAGTAACGGGAGGAGCGAAGGGCAGGTCCGGAGGTCAACTCAGCGGCCGGGTCGGACGTAGTTCGCCAGCGTGACGACGGTTCCCACCAGCCACCCGACGGGGATCGAGATGGCGAACCACATGGCTGCGTGGGCGATTCCCCGAAGGTCGTAGGACCGCCGGAGACGCTGGTTGATGTTGTAGACGTCGAGCAGATTGTCGTTGATCCAGCGGGCGATGGCCGTACTCCGGGAGAAGACCGTCTCGGCGAGCGTCGGCGAGTACAGCGCGGCGACGACCGGCGGGAGCAGAAGTGCGGTCACGCCGAAGGGGTAGGCAAAGACGACAGTCGTGAGTCGTCCGCCGACACGGGAGAAGGCGTAGGCGAGGAGGCCGGCGACGACGGCGACGACGCTTGCCGCCAGGACGGCGATGAACCCGCTCGTCGAGAACTGGTATCTCGCGAACGCGCTCAATGCCCCCCAGAGCACGACCAGCACGACGAACACCCCGATGGCACCGATCCGGGCCGCCGCGAGGTCGATGCGACTGGTCTGGGCTCGGAAGACGTACCCGAGCAACACCAGCGGGTAGAGGATCCCGACGAGGAGCGCGCCGAGCGCCCCCCACAGCCGATAGGCGATCCAGCCAGTCTGGGTGTTGGGCGTCCACTTTCCGAGGACGGTGTCTGCCGCGTCCCGCTGGCGTGGGTAAACGATCTCCATCCAGGTCTCGTGGAGCCGCTGTAAGTCGATACGAATCCCGGCGACGATTCCCGACGCAGTCCCGCCCGACATGTATCCGGAGTTGGGTACGAGGGCGTATAATTGCTACGAGCCCCGTTCGTCGTCACCCCCGAGACGGCACCGAGTGTTCGAGGCCAGTTACCAGGAGTCCGGGGCCCAGTCAGGATGGATCTGGCGGTCAGTCCGATCGATGTCGTCGATTGTGGCGACGTCCTCGGCGTCGAGATCGAGGCCGACGCTCTCGAAGTTGTCCCGGATGTGGGCCTCGCTGGTCGCTTTCGGGATCGCGGTGACCCCCTTCTCGCGCAACCAGGCCAGGCTGACCTGAGCGACGCTGGCGTCGTGTTTCTCGGCGATTTCGGCGAGCGTCTCGTCGTCGAGAACGGTGCCTCGCCCGAGCGGCGAGTACGCGACGAGATTGAGGTCGGTCTCCGCGGCGAACGCCCGGAGTTCCGCCTGCTCGAGATAGGGGTGCATCTCGACCTGGTTGGCGTAAAGCGGCGATTCGAGCACGTCTCGGGCGCGCTCGATCTGGTCTGGCGTGAAGTTGCTCACGCCGACGCGGTCGATCACACCGCGATCGACCAGTTCGTCGAAGGCCGGCAGGGTCTCCTCGGGTTCGTAGGCGTGGGAGGGCCAGTGGATGTACAGGAGGTCGATCGTCTCGACGCCGAGCCGGTCGGCGCTCCGTTCGGCGCTCTCGATGACGTCGTCGTACGCGAGGTCGCCGGCCCAGACCTTCGTCGCGACGAAGACGTCCTCGCGCGGGACGTCGGCAGCGGCGATCCCATCGCCGACGGCATCTTCGTTGTGGTAGGCTTTCGCCGTGTCGACGTGGCGATACCCCATCTCCAGCGCGGTCGCGACGCTGTCGGCACACTGCTCAGGATCCTCGTTCTCCCAGGTTCCGAGCCCGAGCATCGGCATGTCACCGAGGCGTGGCACGTCGTCGGCTGTCGGCTGTGATGTCATCGAGTCCAGGTAGACAGCACGGCGAAAAAAGGGTGCGGATCCAGGTCCGGAACCCCGCCCGGACGATCAGTACTTCGGATCCGCCCCGAACTCGGCGTAGAAGTCCTCCATGAAGGCGTCTCGCCGCTCGCGCCAGTCCCCGAACCCGTCGGGTGCGGTCGGGTACTCGTCGTAGATCTCTTTGAGCTCCGAGGCGCGCTGGTTGACCTTGTACGCGTCGTACAGCGTGCCCCAGTGACCGAACGTCTGGACCATCGTCTTGAGCTTCAGGCCCCACCCCATCGAGGAGGTTCCACTGCGACCCAGGATGTCGATGAGTTGCTGGGCGGGCATCGCCGAGATGACGTCGGCGATATCGTCGACCGTGAGCGTCGTCCCGAAGATGTTGTACAGATCCATCGCCGCGAAGCGCTTCCCGAAGTCCGTCAGCACGCGGTGGTTGTACTCCCACAGCGCGTCCTCGCTGAGGTCACCCTCGGCGATGGCGTCGCCGGCGACCTCGGCCGCCCAGTGGCCGGCTTTCGCCGCGCCAGGGATCCCACCGCCGGTGGTCGGGTTGACGTGGCCGGCCGCGTCACCAACGGCGATGAATCCGGGGGCAGTCCCCGAGTCGTAGGGGCGGCGAGTCGGCAACGCCGCGCCGAGTTTGTCCTTGACCTCGGCGTTTTCGAACTCTTCGCGGTCTTCGAGATCGTCGCGGAGTTCGTCGACGAGTTCCATCGGTTCCTGGTCCATCTGGAAACCGAGTCCAACGTTGATCTCCGTCGCGGTCCGCGGGAAGTACCAGAGGTAACCCAGCTCTTCGGTGGGTTTGAACACGATGGCGTCGTCGTACTCGACAGGCTCCTCGACTTCGAGGACCTCCCGATAGGCCGAGCAGAACTGCTGGAAGTTGACGTTCGTATCGAAGGTCGCGTCGGCGAGGTCGGCCTTGTCCTGTAAGATCGAGAGTGCGCCAGCGGCGTCGATGACGACCTCGGCGTCGTAGCGTTTTTGGTCGCCTTTCCGGGTCGCGGTTACTCCCTCGATCTGACCGTCCTCAGCCTGGAGCACGTCCTGTACGACCGTATCGAAGTGTAACTCCGCGCCGACGCGGTCGGCCTCCTCGAGCAACACTTCGCCGTAGCGCTTCCGGTCGACGATCGCTCCCGAACCCGTCTCGAAGGGATATTCGATCGTCCCGCCGTCCGGTACTTCGAAGACGGCCCGCTGGATGTTCTCGTTCGTGAACGCCTCCTCACGTAAGTAATCGAGATCGATCACCTCCGGGAACGTACTCTTGCCTTTGATGGCGTCGCCACACGCGATGTGGCCCGCTTCGTCCTCGCTCTTTCGCTCCAGGAGAACGACATCGAGGTCTTGCTGGGCGGCGCTGGCGGCCGCGAACGCCCCGGCCGTCCCACCGCCGACGACGACGATGTCGTACGCGTCTGTCGACATTGACCGTGGGTAAACCTGGCGCTCACAAAAAACTGCCGTGTAGCGGCAGGAAGAGAGGGTTACTTCTACACCGAGATCCGTTCAAAATCCGTCGCCGTGGTGAAATTCATCCACAGGGCAGAGGCTGGGACGAAAGGATCATAATCACACCGGCCGGAAACCCGTCAATGCGCCGGCGACGATCGGACCGGGTTCCAACGGTGATCTCGCGATGAAGACGACACTTCCCAGGCGACTCGCCGGCTGGCTGGCTGAGCGTGACCCGATCCCGACGACGGGGCAGGCTGTCCTGAGCTATTACGCTGATTCCGGCGTGTTCGATCGGGAGAGTATCCAGCTCAAGCGTATCGTCGATCAGCGGACCGAAGCGATGATCGAGGACGCGTTCGGACCGGTCGAAACGGCCATCGCTGCGGACTTCGACGTCGATCCTGCCGAAGTCGCGTTCAGCTACGACACCAAACTGACGATGCCGGCCGAGTTGACGCTCGGACAGATCTACCGGACGGCGAGACGACGCGCCGACGACGGTGCCGACCCTGTGGCGTTGAGCATGTGGGCCGACGGCGTTCCCGACGACGATCTGGCCGAGAACGACGCGGCTGGCCCCGTTAGCTTTCGACGCGCGATCACCGACGAGCAGTGGCAGACTGGACCGTCCTCACCCCAGGACCTCGTCGACGGTGGGGACTACCTCACCCGACTGGTGCTGGCAGCGTTGATCGACGGCGACATGCGCGACGCGATCAACGACGCCGAGTTCGACGACTTCGCCGTCGGATTCGAGGTCACGCCCGAGGAGCGTCGCCGTGTCGCCGAGATCGCCCAGGAGACCTTAGCGTCGGAACTCGAAGCGACTTTCGAGCGGTTGCCCGCGGACGTCAGGAACATTTACGAGTGGGCCGTCGACCTCTCGGAACGCCATCAGGACCGCGACCCGCACTTCCGGGACCTCTTCGAAGCCGCACGCGACGGGGACCAGGCGGCGCGCGAGCAGATACGGACGGAGTACCGCGACGCGTCGCTGTCTGCATTCGACACGGAGATCACGCTCTTCGAAGACGTCGAGACGTTGCCGTATCTCAAGACCCAGTACGCCCGCGTCGGCGTGATCTACGACGGGATGATCGAGATGTACCGCCGCGCAGGCCTCCCCGTCGACGAGGCGTTCAAGCGCTCGATCGTGCTGGCGATCATCGGGGCACAGATCTGGCTCGACGACCTCGACGACTACGCCGACGACCGTCTCGAGGGCCAACTCACGCCCGTCACTGCCGAGTACGTCCTCGCCGACGATCCCACGACAGCCTACAATCAGGTCGTCGCGATCAGCGAGCAGTATTTCGATCTCGCCGAGCAGTTCGCGACCGAGACTGACTCGCCGCTGACCGGCATCGCCACCGAGTACATCTATCGCTCCGGCGATCCGGGTGTGTTACCCGGTGCCGCCGCCACCGACTCGGCGTAAACGCCACCGGCGCGAGACGCCGACGGTCACCGACCGAAAGACCGAGGTTCCCTGCGCTTGAGAGTGGAGGTAATGACTGACGAAGACGACGTCTTCGCGTGGCTGCAGGACGAGGTCAAACCGACGGTCGACGCTCGCATCCAGGAGTGGCTCGAGGAGTTCGAGTACGCCGAACGACTCTGGTATCCGGTCGCGACGGGTGGGAAGCGGATCCGGCCGGGGCTGGTGTTTCTGGTCTCGGAGATAGTCGATGTCCCACGGGAGGACGCCCTGGACATCGCCGCCGGGGTCGAACTCCTCCACAACTTCACGCTCGTCCACGACGACATCATCGACGGCGACGAGTACCGTCGTGGCGAGCCGACGCTGTGGGCCAAACACGGCGAGGGCAGCGCGATCAATCTCGGCGACATGATGTTCGCGAAGGCGATCCTGTGTTTCCCACCCGAGACCCGCGACCTGGCGCTCGATACCGTCATTACAGTCACTAACGGCGAGCAGATGGACATCGACTTCGCCGACCGCCGGGACATCACCGTCGAGGAGTACATGACAATGGTCCGACGCAAGACTGGTGCGCTGCTCGAACTCTGTGTCGACGCGCCGCTCGCGCTCGCCGAGACGGACCTCGACCTCGACGGATTCACGTCGCTGGGTCCCGCCTTCCAGATCCGCGACGACCTGCTCGACTTCCAGGAGGGCAAGGGCCGCGAGAAGATCGGCAACGACGTCCGGGCCGGCAAGCGGACGCTGATGGTGGTCCACGCCGACGACGACCGCGTCTA
Organism: Halorhabdus tiamatea SARL4B; assembly: GCF_000470655.1. Classification (NCBI taxonomy): domain Archaea; kingdom Methanobacteriati; phylum Methanobacteriota; class Halobacteria; order Halobacteriales; family Haloarculaceae; genus Halorhabdus; species Halorhabdus tiamatea. Next base: position 2,559,104 of record NC_021921.1, on the reverse strand, counting down.
CGACATCCTCGACAAACCCTTCGAGGAGACCACCGACGAGGACGTCCAGGAAGTCATGGAGATCCTGGAAGCCGAGGGAAGTATGGACTTCGCCGAACAGCAGATGAACGACCTCATCGACGAGGCACGCGCGGCTATCGCCGCTCTTCCGGACTCGCCGGGCCGGGAGAAACTCGAGGCGCTCGGGCGCTTCATCACCGAACGCGACGTCTGAGTTGTCGATTCGACGACCACCGGCCGAAATTCGGGGGAGCGGTGGCTTTATGTGATTCTGCCGGCGTGGATCGGGCATGCTTCCAGAGTTGCGGGAACTCTTCTGGGCGGTAGCCGGGAATCTGGTGGTCGGATTCGGCGCGGGAACCGCGACGCTGTCGGCGTTCTCGCCGTCGCTCCCGTTGCTCGACGGGTCGAACCCGGCGATCAGGGTCGGCGTCGTCTCGATCGGGTTCGCGTTCTTCTTCGCCGGGTATCACCTCACGCAGGTCGGGACCTACCTCGATCCCGACGAGTCGTTCGCCTCGGCGTTCGTGCCGGTTCCAGACGACCAGCCGCACGAACTCGGCGCGACTGACTCGGGTGGTGTCGACGGCGTACTCCTGGCCCGCGGCGGGTTCGTCCTCGTCGGCGTCGTCGGGCTCGGCGCGGGGATGCGGTTGTTCGCGCTCACGATCCAGTCCTGGGACGCGACCCTCGGCGTCGCCGCGGGTGTGGTCTGTATCGGCGGGTACATCTTCGGCCACATCGGGATCAACGGGGTGACGCTCTGAGATGGCACGCCAGTCCCAGTCGACCGATTCACCGATCGCACGCGTCGGAAGCGCTGTCGGCCTGATCCTCGGGTTGGCGATCACGGCCGGGTCGATGTCCTCGGGCTTCATCTGGGCCAGCCAGGGCGAGGTGCTGCTGGTCTACGTCGCCGGGTTCACGTCCTGGTCGGGCTATCTCGTCGCTCACTACGCCGAGGAGGGCGTCTTCGTCGACGACATGGGGGAAAGCACGGACGCCCCGACGATGAACGGGGCCGCCGACACGGGCGGCCAGGGAGCCGGTGGCGTCCTCGGGCAACTTCGGGCGATCCTGCCGGATGGCCCCGCCGCCTTCGGCTTTCTCGCCGGCATCGTGATCCTCGTCGCGGGAATCGCGATCCTGGCGTGGTACGTCCGGATGGAGAACCACCTGCTCGGCAACGTCGGTAGCGGCATGTTTCTCGGCGGGTACGTCCTCGCCCATTACTTCGACTCCGGGAAGTTCCTGTAGAGCTATCTATATTTCACAACCGGTGTACATCGGTTGGTTTATAGGAACTTTTTTCACATCGCACGCAGGATTGCCGGCTACGAATGGGCGAGGCGGACGTGACCGAAACCGCGACGACACGAGAGAACTGGCGGGCCGACCGGCCCGAAGACGACGAACTACTCGGATCGCTGTGGATTCGCTGGACCGATGGGGGTACCGACCTCCATCTCCACCGGATCTGTGAGATCGTCCCCCAGGTGACGCGAGGTGAGTCGTTCCCGTATCTCACAATCGAACCCGAGACGGGCGACCGACCGACGTTCGAGCGGGTCGAACGCGATTCAGACGGGGGCTATCGTGAAACCGGCGAGGAGGCCCAGTTCGCGTTCATCGACGGCGTCCCCCGACAACTCCTGCGACACACCCCGCTCGTGATTCTGGTGGCGACCGTGCTTCTCGCGGTCGGCGCGTGGGTTGACCCGTCCGTCGGCCCGATCACTGACCTCTTCCCGACGATCGCGGGACCCGACGCGGGGCTGTTCGCACTCTACATCGCCATCACGCCGGTGTTGCTGTGGTTGCTGTCGACGGTCGACGTGGTCGAGTACCGCGAATTTCCGTCGGCACTCGCCATCTACGGACTCGTCGGGGCCCTGGTGGCCGGCGTCGGAACGTCGGTATTTCTGACCGTCACCGCCGATCATCCCAGCGCAATCGATCCGAACGTGGTCTTCGTCTCGGGGTATCTCCTGCTGTTGCTCGTCGCCGGTCAGTTCCTCTACGAGGCGACGCTCCGGATCGAGCATCTCTTCGTGACGCTTGGCACGCGGACGAACGATATCGTCGGCGACGAACTGGCCTACCGGCACTTCCTGACGGACCTGCACGACAGCCTCCGACTGTCCGTCTACGGGCTCTCACCCTCCCGCGTGTTCGGCGTGCTCGTCGCCGCCCAGTTCGCCATCATCTGGTTGATCGGAAACGGCCCCCAGGAACTCGCCTACGGGCTCGGACTCGTCGTCAACACCACGCTCAACGCCGTCCTCGGCGTGGCCGCCTTCCAGTTTCTCGTCGTCGTCCGGTACTTCAACCGGTTGCTGAACGCAAACGGTGAGTACAGCGACGTCGATCTGACCTACGAGCCGTTCCACGTCGACGGCTACGGCGGCTTCCGTGACCTCGGCCGCTTCGCCATCCGGATCAACGTGATCCTCACGATGGCGGGGCTCTATCTGGTCTATCGGCTGTACGTCGTTGGCGGGCGAGCAATCCCGCCCGAAGGCGTCATGGCGATCGGCGACCCGCTGACGACGGCCGTCTGGCTCATCAGTTTCGTCGGTCCGGTCGTCGGCTACGCGCTCGGGGCCGGCGCGTGGGGCTATTACTCCTTCTGGTCGATGCACGCAAAGATGGTCCGGGACAAACATCGGATCGCCCGGAAGTACCAGGGCACGGCGCGTGAGGTCGACATCGACCGGACGCCAGCCGCGGGCGACCGCATTGACTCCTTCGAGAACTCCGAGGGCCCCGAGTGGGCGGCTCTCCAGGACGCACCGACCTGGCCGCTTGAGGTCAACAAGATGGCCAGTCTCCTTTCATCGAACGTCTTTCCGCTCCTGTTCCCGGTCTCGAACGTCCTGTTTTGACAGACGGCGTCGAACCTGTCGTCCGGACAGCCAGACAGTCGAGAGCGAGGGCTATATTAGCGGGGCGACCACAATCACCTATCAATGCCGAGTATCGACGATATCGCTACGACGTTCGAGTCGGCGACGCGAACGCTCTCGCTGGCCGGACGGACCGTCCTGCCCGTCGACACCAACCCGGTGCCGGCGGCGTGGGATCACGTCACGAAGATCGATCCGGAAGAAGACAAGAAGCTCCCGCTTTTGTTTCCGCTCTATCTCCAACACACCGGCGCGCTGGAGGTCGGCGGCTCGAAAGACGTCACGGGCCAGAATACCGAGGAAACCCTCGAACTCGTCGCCGGGCGGCCCCGTCCGGCCATCCAGGAACCGAGCGGCGTCCGGCAGGTCACCGAACGGACCCGCGAACAGGCCGATTACTTCGCCGTCCCACAGGTGCTCAACGGCGACACCGAGGCGATCGTCGGGACGCTGGGGTCCGGGATCGAGTATCTCCGGGAGGAACTCGGGCCGTCGTACCTCGAAGACAAACTCCCGATCCCGTTGGGAGACGGGCTCGAACGACGCATCGTCTCGCTGTTCTCGGCGTGGACGCTTCAGGAAGCCGTCTTCGAGGCGTACATCATCATGAACCTTGACAGCGCGGCCGCCCGGGAGGCCTCGGTGACGGAAGACGACCTCCTCAGTCCGCGAGCGGCCAAACAGCGCGCGATGGTCGCCGAGACAGTCCTCGAATCCGAGATCGTCTACCTGGAGTACTCCGGAACCTTCGGCGGCGAGGAGGCCGAAGCTATCCTCGAGGACGTATCTGAGGCGCTCTCGTGGTCGCGACTCTGGTACGGCGGCGGGCTCGACTCCCGAGAGAACGTCCAAGCCGTCCTCGAAGCCGGCGCTGATGCGGTCGTCGTCGGCAACGTCTTCCACGAGATCGCCGACGAAGAGGCCGAACTGTGTGCCGACGCCGTCGAGGAGCTATCGCCCGATGCGACGCGAAGCGACGTCGAAGACTGGGTCTCGACGGCGATCGACGTCGAGGAGTCCAGTGCCGCCGAGTACCTCTCGACGATCCCGTCGCTGTCGAACCCGACTGCCCGGGCGCGGGAGTACCTCGTCGCGACGATCGAGGCCACGTTGGCGTTCGAGGAGTTAGCGGGTGCACTCGAGGGCGAAGTCACGACCGCCGACGAACTCCAGACCGCACTCGACGACCGGGAACTTCCGGGTGAAGTCGAACTCGACAGCGTTCTCGACGGTGGGCCAGAGTCGTTCCCGCGAGAACTCGTCTTTGGACTGCTCGTCGACCGGCTGGACATAGACGCCGACCGACTCCCGGTCGAGCACATCAGCGTCGCTTGAATCACTGGGCGACCAGACGTCAGTAGCGTTCCCGGCACACGCTCACTACCGCAGGCGCTGTTTCTGGTGGCTGATGCGCTCGGCGACGACCGGCTCCGTCGTCCTGGCTCCGAATCTTTATGTCCGTCTGCCAACAAGCGGGCCCATGACAATATCGGAGCAAGCGATCAAGGGCAAAGTCGCGATCATCGGTGCGGGGGACGTCGGCGCGACGACGGCCTACGCGTTGATGATGAGTGGCTCGGTCTCCGAGATCGTGCTCGTCGACATCGATCACGAGAAGGCCGAGGGAGAGGCGATGGACCTGCGCCACGGAGCCTCGTTCGTCAAGCCCGTCGACATCTACGCCGGCGATTACGAAGACGCCCACGACGCCGACGTCGTGATCATCGCCGCCGGCGCGAGCCAGAAGCCCGGCGAGACTCGACTCGAGTTGCTCGGCCGCAACGTCGACATCTTCCACGACATGATCCCGCGGATCACCGACGGGCTCGCCGACGACGCTGTCCTCCTGGTAGTCGCCAATCCCGTCGACGTCCTCTCGTATGTCACCTGGAAAGTTTCCGGGTTGCCTCGCCACCGTGTCATCGGGACCGGCACCGTCCTCGACACGGCGCGGTTCCGGAACGTCCTGAGTGAGAACTGCAACATCGACGCCCGGAACGTCCACGCCTACGTCATCGGCGAGCACGGCGACGGTGAAGTCCTGGTCTGGAGCGCGACCCACATGGCCGGCGTCCCCTTCGACGATTACTGTCCGGTCTGTGACCTGGACTGTGACATGCAAAACCGCGAGGTGATCGCCGAGGAGGTCCGGGGTGCCGCCTACGAGATCATCGACCGGAAGGGCGCGACCTACTACGCGATCGGACTGGCGACGACCGAGATCGTCGAGAGTATCATCCGCGACGAGAACTCGATTCTGACGGTCTCGACCCTCTTGGACGGCCAGTACGGCCTCGAAGACGTTTACCTCAGTCTCCCCGCTGTCGTCAACCGCGGCGGGATTCGGCGCGTCGTCGATCTGGACCTCGACGAGCGCGAACGCGAGCAGTTCGTCGAATCCGGCGAGATGCTCAAAGAAGAGATCGGGAAGCTGGACATCTGATCGGGGACGGACCCCGACCTTTTCAGGACTCTCCCCCATCTCAGTGTATGTACACGCCTGGTACGGTTTCGATACTTGAGGGGCTGGTGGCGATGCTCGACGTGTCCCAGGGAACGATTACCGGTGTTGGTATCCTGGCTGTCGTGGTTCTCGTCGCGTTCTCGGCGTTTTTCGCGTCCTCTGAGATCGCTATCTTCTCGCTGGCCGACCATCGCATCGCGACGCTCGTCGAGGACGAGGTTGCCGGCGCGGAGACGCTCTCGACGCTGAAGGCTGACCCGCGCAGGCTACTGGTGACGATCCTCGTCGGGAACAACGTCGCCAACATCGGCATGTCCGCCATCACGACCGGACTCCTGGGGCTGTATTTCGACCCTGGCCAATCGGTGTTGATCGCTACCTTCGGTGTGACGTCGCTCGTATTGCTGTTCGGCGAGAGCGCACCGAAGTCCTACGCCGTCGAACACAGCCAGTCGTGGGCGCTCCGAATCGCCCGGCCCCTGCGTCTCATGCAACAACTCATGTATCCGCTCGTGGCGGTTTTCGACGTCCTGACCGACGGCGTGAATCGCCTCATGGGAAGCGAGGGGACCCTCGAGGAAGTCTACGTCACGCGATCGGAGGTCGAGGAGGTGATCACGGCTGGCCAGCGGGCCGGCGTCTTCACCGACGCCGAACACCAGATGCTCCAGCGCCTGCTGCGGTTTCACAACCGGATCGTCAAGGAGACGATGGTCCCCCGGCTGGACGTCGTCGCGATCGAAGTCGAGACGGACCTCGAGACGGCCATCGAGACGTGCCTGGAGCACGACCGCAACGAGTTGCCCGTCTACGAGGGCGTCCTCGATACAGTCGTCGGGACTGTCCACGTCCGGGACCTGGTCGACGCACAGTTTCGCGGCGAGACGGTGTCACTCCGCGCCGTCGCCAGCGAGCCCCACGTCGTCCCGGAAACGAAGGACGTCGACGAGTTGCTGACCGAGCTTCGCGAGAAGCGACGTCGCATGGCGATCGTCGTCGACGAGTACGGAACGACGTCCGGGATCGTCACTATCGAGGACATCGTCGAGGAGATTATCGGGGAGGTACTCACAGAGCAGGAGGCGACGCCGATCCGGTGGCTCGAAGACGACACCGCCATCGTGCGTGGTGAACTCAACGTCCACGAGGTCAACGAAGCGACCGGCACTGAACTCCCCGAAAGCGGCACCTTCGAGACGATTGCCGGTCTGATCATGGACCGAACCGGCCGTCTCGTCGACGAGGGCGACCGCGTGACCTACGACGGCGTGGTCCTCGTCGCCGAGACGGTCGCGAACAACCGAGTGCTGGAGGTTCGGGTCGATCTATCGAAGCGCGAAGACCAAAGCGGGGCCGCCAAAGACGCGTGACGATCGGGAGCAGGGAGAACAGGGGAACCCCGGAGGCCGGTACTCTCAGCTCACCACGTCGATCTGACGTCCACAGTCACACGCCCCATCGAGATCGACCTCGACGCTCGCCCGGAACCCGTTGCGCCTGATCCAGATTTGCCCGCAGTCCGGACACCGCGTGTCGTTGTCGGCGTGACCGGGAACGTTGCCGACGTAGACGAACTCGATGCCCACCTCGCGGGCGATCTCGGCGGCGGTTTCGAGTGTCTCGACTGGCGTCGCTGGCCGGTCCTGCATCTGGTGGTCCGGGTGGAACCGGGTGAAGTGGACCGGCACCGACCGGTCGAGATCGTCGCGGACCCACTCGGCGAAGGCGCGAATCTCCGCCGGGTCGTCGTTGAGGTCGGGAATCACGAGGTACGTAACCTCCAGGTGGGTGTCGGTCTCGTGGAGCAACTCGGCACCGCGTAGCGTCGGCTCCAGACGGGCACCCATGTACTCGACGTGTGGCCCGTCTCGGAAGCCCTTGATGTCGACGTTGGCGGCATCGAGGTAGGGGCCGACTTCCTCGACGAACTCCGCGGTGAAATAGCCGTTCGTGACGATTGCGGTGTATCGCCCCGCTTCGTGGGCCTCGCTCGCGCCGTCACGGACGTACTCGGCGTAGATCGTCGGCTCGTTGTACGTCCAGGCGACGCCCGCACAGCCCTGGGTGGTCGCACTCGTCGCCGCCTCTGTGGGAGTGACGTCTCGCAGCGGGATGTCCTCGGGCGCGGCGAAGGCGATGTGGTGGTTCTGGCAGAACTGACACGCGAAGTTACACGAGGCCCCGCCGAAACTCAGTACGCGCGTCGTCGGGTGAAAGTGATACAGCGGCTTCTTCTCGATCGGGTCGACCGTCCCCGGCGGGCCGGGCGTCGGGTCGTGGACTTTTCCGTAGGTCAACAGACGCAACTCGCCGTCGACGTTCTCCCGGACGTCACAGATCCCCCGCTGGCCGGGCGAGAGCGTACACCGGTGGGCGCAGGCGGTACACGTCACATCCTCGCCGTCGGCCGGTTCGACGAGATCCGCAGCCACCCCCTCGCCGATGGTGTTGGTGCTGGCCATGACTGTCTGAGTATAGGGCGTCGACGGGCAAAAGGCTACCTCGCGTGATCAGTAGGCCTCGACGGCATCCGTGTGGTTCCTGAAGACGGGCAATCTAAGTACCACCCGGATATACCACTCCGTATATGTCCGACCCCGAACTCGGCAAGGCCGATCGTGAGTTCTTCGACGAGTACATCTATCCGCGTCTGGGGGCCGACCGTGACGACGTCCGGCTGCAACCACAACATGGCGTCGACTTCGGCGTCGCCGACGTGGGCGGCCAGGCCCTGGCGATGGCGACAGATCCCGTGTTCGTCGTCCCCGCGGCTGGCTTCGAACGGGCAGCCTGGTTCGCCTTCCACATCCTCCTCAGCGACGTGGCGGTCTCGGGACTCGACCCCGCGTACCTCAGCGTCGACTTCAATCTGCCACCGGAGATCACCGACGAGCAATTCGAGACCGTCTGGGAGACCTTCGACGAAGAAGCCACAGACCTGGGTGTCTCGATTGTCACCGGCCACACCGGTCGCTACGCTGGCGTGAACTATCCGATGGTCGGCGGCGCGACCTCGCTTGCGGTCGGCGACTTCGAGGAGTTGGTGACGCCGGACGGTGCCCGACCCGGGGATCACGTGATCGTCACGAAAGGCCCCGCAATCGAGGCGACTGGGCTGCTGTCGGTTCACTTCGATTCCCTGATGGAGGGAGCCGTCCCTGACGACGAGATTCAGGCCGCGAAGGACCGCTTTTACGATATGAGCCCGATCAAAGAGGCGATGGTGGCGTCCACGGCCGGCCCGGTCACCGCGATGCACGACGCCACGGAGGGAGGCGTCTACGGCGGCCTCTTCGAGATGGCGCGCTCGGCGGGCGTCGGCTTCGAGATCGAACGCGATCGCATCCCGATCCAGCCCGGCGTCCAAGCGGCCTGCGAGTTCTTCGACATCGACCCCTGGATATCGATCAGCGAGGGGACGCTCCTGGCGACGGTCGATCCCGACGGCGCGAGTGACGTGCTCTCGGCGCTCGAAAGCCAGGGGATCCCCGCCGCTGACGCCGGCCGCGTCGTCGAGGGATCCGGACTGACTGTCGACGGCGAGAGTGTCGACCATCCCGGAAAGGACCCCTACTGGGCGGCTTTCGAGGAGTACATGGGGAAACTTCAGGCCGCCGAGGAGTAAGCTGACGCCGCGTCAGGGCGCGCCGACCAGCACGAACTTGCTTTCGGCGTCCCCGTTGTGAATCTCCCGTGTCGCCTCGGGCGCAACGCGGACAGCATCGCCCGACTCCATCGCGACGTCCTGGCCCTCGATTGTCACGGTCGCCTCACCGTCGACGAGCAGATACACTTCCTCGTGATTCTCTTCAGCGTGATCGTGGGCTTTCCCCGACCAACCGGGTTCGCACTCGAGAACCGTCACGCCGACCGTCTCACAGTCCAGGGCGTCCCGCAGGAAGTGCATCGACTCCGCGACCGGATCGACATCCTCGTAATTGACTTTGGTGTATGCCATCACGAATCGACGTTCGAGCGCCGGGACGAAAAGTTGTTTCCAACCGGAAAATGCCACCCTGCGAGCATCACGAATTTATACAACCACTGAATAACACTGGCTATGACGCGCAACGAGGCCCCTCACGAGCCCCCGGCCGTGTTGACGATAGCCGGCAGCGACTCCGGCGGCGGCGCGGGGATCCAGGCCGACCTCAAGACAATCGAGGCAGTGGGCGGGTTCGGGACGAGCGCGATCACGAGTGTCACGGCTCAGAACACGACCGGCGTTCAGGGCAGCCACCTCCTGCCGATTGCCGACATCGAGGCCCAGATCCAGGCCGTGCTCGAGGATTTCGACGTCAGGGCAGCCAAGACTGGAATGCTCGCGACCGGCGAGGTCATCGAAACGGTCGTCGAGTACGCCGAGGACCTCCCCGCACTCGTCGTCGATCCGGTGATGATCGCCGCCTCGGGCGACCGCCTCCTCGAACCCGACGCCGAGGACGCTTACGAAGAACTCGTCGCCGAGTCGACACTCGTCACGCCGAACGCCGACGAGGCGGTCGTCTTGACAGGCATCGAACCGACCGACGAGGAGACCGCCCTCGAGGCCGGTGAGACGCTCGTCGAGATGGGTGCCGACGCCGCGCTGGTCAAGGGCGGACACATCGCCGGCGACGACGTCCTCGACGTGCTGGTTACTGCCGAAGACGTCCGAACGTTCCGTCACGAACGGATCGATACCGACGCGACTCACGGGTCAGGCTGTACGCTTTCGGCAGCGATCGCGACTCACATCGCGCAAGGCGAGTCGCTGGCCGACAGCGTCAGCGCGGGGATCGACCTGCTCGCCCGTGCCGTCCGGTACAACCTCGACGTCGGCGAGGGGGCAGGCGCGGTCCACCACCTCGTCGAGGCCCGTGAGCGCGCGGCAAGGACCGAGACTGCCGAAGCAGTCGAGAAACTGGTCGACGACCTCATCGACAGCGACGTCGCACCGCTGGTCCCCGACATCGGAACCAACGTCGTCGGCGCGACGCCCTTCGCCGAGCGCATCCAGGAGGTCGCGGCCGTCGAGGGACGGATCACTCGAACGATGGACGGGGTGGCCCCGAACCGCGGCGTCCGCTTTGGCGCGTCGACGCACGTCGCTCGCTACCTATTGGACGCCCGCGAAGTCGACGCTACTTTCCGATTTGCCACCAACTGGCGATACGACGACGCGGTGGCCGACGCACTCGACACCCTGAACGGTGACGTCGTTGAACTCGATGGCCACCCGACGCTCGAATCCGGCGTCGTCTCTGCACTCGCTGACGCCGAGGGGCCGGTCGCCGTCGTCGATCCCGGTGGCGATGGGCGCGTGCCGGTGACGATTCTGCTGGTGCGTGATCGCGAAACTCTCCTGAATCGCACGAGCCAGTTGCTCGACGCCGTCGATGATCTCGTTAGCACCGACGGCATCCAATCGCCGTCAACGCGATCGCGAGCATCGCGACCACGGCGCTAAATCCAGGACCGGACGCCGTCGTCGGTTCGGCGCTGTCGGTAGATGTCGCCCCTCCGGGGCTGGCGGTGACAGTCGACCCGTCGTCCGCCCTCTCATCTTCCGACGCGGAGTCGCCGGTCGCTTCAACAGTCACCGACGTGGCCACGCTGCCGGCTCTGATCCGGTACGTACCCGGACTCGATAGCCTCACTGTCCTCGAGACGGTCCCCGTCTCGTTGGCCCCGAGCGTGACAGTCTCCGCGGCGACGGTCGTCCCATCGCGAGTGAACCGAACCTCGCCCGATGCGGGGATCGGTGCCTCGTTGTCGACGGTCGCCGTTACCGTCACGTCCCCCGGTTCCGAAAGCGAATCCGGATCGAGGTCGGTCGATCGGACCGTCGGTGTCGCGGGATCGCGTACCTGAACGAACTGCTGGTGATCACCGACGCCGAGCCGGTAGGTTCCGGGACGCTTAAACTGGTACGAGAGTGTGAGACTCCGCGATTCGCCGGCCGCGAGTCGCCCGCTGGAGTGGGTCACGACGTCACCGTCGATCGAAAGCTTTGCCGTGTACTGCCCGGCGAGTCCGCCGTGGTTCACGACTGTGACCGGGATCGTCACCGTTTCGCCGACGACCAGCGGCGGAATCTCGGTCGCCGAAAGCGTCCGGTACTCCCCGTCGACGGTGATCGCTGTCGTCTCGTCGATAGCGTACTCGAACCGCGCCGGATCGACGACAACCGTCGTCGTTCGATTGTTCACGCCGAGTTCGTACCGGCCGGCGTCCGACAGCGACACGGTCGCCTCGACGGTGCGAGTTTCCCCTGGACCCATCGAAACGGTCCGTTCAGCGACCATCGTCCCGTTTCGAGTGAACGACAGCGTCGCTGCGGCGGGGAAGTCCCGATTGTTGGCGACCGTCGCTTCAAGCGTCACGTTCCCGGGTGTATCGAGTGACGACGGATCGGCGGCGACCGATTCGACGACTGCCGCGACTGGTTCCGTCACCTCGACGGTCGTCACGTCGTCGCCGGTACCGACCGAATATGTCCCCGGTTGCTCGAAGGTATGGGACAATTCGATCGTGGTCGACTCGTTGGCGTCAAGACGCCCTGTCGCGCGGGAGACGACCGTCCCGTCGACAGTCAGGGGGATGTCGAACGCTCCAGCCGATCCCCCGACGTTCGTGACCGTGAGCGGGACTGTCACCGTCTCGTTGACCGCCAGCCGACCGATGTCGCCGCTCGAGACGTTCCGGTACGGGCCCGCGATGCGATAGGCGTCCGAGCCCGACGCGAGTTCGGTGGTAAATTCGGCCGGTGTCGCCCCGAAGGCGGCCTCGTGCTGGGTGCGAGTCCACGTCGTCGGTGTCGCCTCGCTCGTGAGGTAGCGATCGGCCGTGGCTGCGACGGACTCGTTGGCGATTCGTTCGACCGTCTGGAGGAACCGGTCGTGGTCGATCACGGTGTCGTCGTTGAGGTCGCCGAGCACCGTCTCGAAGTGACTGGATCGGGTCGTCGCGAGTCGAATCAGTCGGTCGAGTTCGCCGGCGACGAGTCCGCCCTTGTCGTATTCGGCGTTACCGGTCCAGGTCGACTGCTCGGCCAGGACGACCTCGTCGTAGCGATCTCGGGTCCCCCGGTCGAGGACGCCTTCGAAGCTGTCGAAGTCGGCGAGGTCGTCCTCGAGGGCGAGGGCGGCGGCGTGGTAGGTCGCAGTGGCCTCGATCAGCCACTCGGTCGCGTTCGTCGTGTTGAGTTGCTGTCGGGAGTGGACGTACTCGTGGAGCCAGGTGTTGTCGGCGGTCTCGATCGGTTCGTCCGCTCGCACCCACATGTCGCTGTCCCACGTCTGTAACCCCAGGACGGCCCACTCGACCGACGTCGGTGCTGCTACCGTGAACACTCGCTCGTCACGGTCCCCGACCCGAAATTCGTCGGAGGCGTTGGCAAACGCTGCAAGGACCGCCTCGGGTTCGGCCGCCATCGACGCTGCCTCGGGGACGACCAACTCGAAGGTCTGTCCGTGAGCCGTCCGGGTGTAGGTCTCGTGTGGGCCGAGGTACGCGACGAGATCACCGACAGCCCCGTCGCCGGCGACAGTGCGTCGGTGGTCGATACCGACATCGACATCGCCGTCAGTCGTTTCGAACCGTCCGGTGACGAATTCGAGATCCGGCGGCCGAACGAGTGCCCACGAGCCCGTATCGGCGTACAGGAACCGACCGCTGCCGCGCTCGGGGCCGTCTCCCCTGACCGTCTCGTTGGCGTCGAGATCGTAGGTGATCGTCGCTTCCTTCGACTCGCCGGTCCACTCGTATCGCCGGGAGACGGTCGATTCGAACCCGTCGGTATCCGTGACTGTCCCCTGCCAGGGAACCGCAACCTCGAACTCGGTGACAATATCCGGGAACGAGACCGTTGCGGTTACCTCGATCTGCCCGGGGTCGTCAGGCTGAAGCCGGTACTCCTGGGTGATGGTGACGTTCTTCCACTCGGTCGTCGCCTGTGTGGGCTCTTCGACAGTGGCCGCGCCAGCCAAACCGACAGCAGTGACTGTCCCGACGGTGATGACCGCGAGAAGCGCCAGGGCACTGGCGCACCGGCGGTGCATGGAAGGCAGTTGCAGGCCGGCGTATTTGAGTGCAGTGGCCACCGGTCGCGTCCCGTAGCGTTTTAACCCACTTCGCACCCAGGGAGAGACATGACCGAAGCGACGGGGATCGTGGGCGAGTTCTTCTCGCTGAAAGACGGGGCTGAGGCGGATCTGCTGGCGATGCAGGTCGGTGACTTCTACGAGTTCTTCGGCGACGACGCCGAGACGGTCGCCGACGAACTCGATCTGCAGGTCTCGAAGAAATCCAGCCACGGATCGTCGTATCCGATGGCCGGTGTGCCCGTCGGCGAACTCACACCGTACCTCACGGCGCTGGTCGAACGCGGGTACGACGTCGCTGTCGCTGACCAACACGAGACAGCGGACGGCCACGCTCGGAAGGTCACCAGGGTCGTCACGCCGGGGACGCTGCTGTCGAGGACCGACGCGTCCGCCCGCTATCTCGCGGCAATCGTCGAGGGGGAGGCGTGGGGACTCGCGTTCGCCGATGTCACGACCGGCGAGTTCTTCGTGACGGACGTCGACGACCGCGACGCCGTCTTCAGCGAACTCTACCGCTTCGACCCGGCCGAGATGCTGCCCGGGCCGACGGTTCGCGCTGACGACGAGACGATCGAACGCCTCCGCGAGCGGACGGACGCTGCGGTGTCGCTACACGCGACCGAGGCCTTCGCGCCAGGACGCGCCCGTCACCGACTCCGCGAGCACTTCGGCCCAGAGACGATCGAGAGCGTCGGAATCGAGGACGCCGACGCGGCCATCGCGGCCGCCGGGGCTGTCCTCAGCTACGTCGAGGAGACCGGCCAGGGTGTGCTCGCGTCGATGACCCGCCTCCAGCGCTACGGCGCGAGCGACCACGTCGAACTCGACGCGACGACCCAGCGCAACCTCGAACTCACGGAGACGATGCGCGGGGAAGCGAGTGGATCGCTCCTCGATACGATCGATCACACGGTCACGAGTGCCGGCACCCGAACGTTGCGCGCGTGGCTCCAGCGCCCCCGGCGGTCGCGAGAGACGCTCGAAATGCGGGCAGATAGCGTCGAAGCGCTCACGACCGAGGCGATGGCCCGCGAACGCTTGCGTGACGTGCTCGGGGACGCCTACGACCTCGAACGGCTCGCGAGCAAGGCTGCCTCGGGGAGCGCCGACGCCCGCGACCTCCGGGCCGCGGTCGACACTTTAGAGCTGTTCGCGACAGTCCGGAAGATCGTTGCCGAGACACCGTCACTTGCCGAGTCGCCGCTTTCGCAGTGGCTCGACGAACCTGACCCGGACGCCATCGCAGAACTCGCCGCCGAACTCGACGCGGCGATCGTCGAAGACCCGCCGGGAACGGTCACGGAAGGCGGAATCATCCGATCGGGCTACGACGAGGAACTCGACGCCGTGATCGACGAGCACGAGGCGGCCCTCGAGTGGATCGAAACCCTCCCCGAGCGCGAGCAGCGCGACCACGGCATCACGCACCTCTCGGTCGATCGCAACAAGACGGACGGCTACTACATCCAGGTCGGCAAAAGCGAGGTCGAGAACGTCCCCGACCACTACGAGAACGTCAAGACGCTGAAGAACTCCGAGCGCTACACGATCCCGGAGTTGACCGAACGCGAGCGGACGATCTTCCGACTCGAGGAGCGGCGGTACGACCTCGAACACCGACTTTTCGAGGAACTTCGCGAACGCGTCGCCGAGCACGCCGACCGCCTCCAGCGCGTTGGTCAGGCCCTCGCGGCGGTCGACGTGCTGGCGGCGCTTTCGACCCACGCGGTCCGCAACGACTGGACCCGGCCCGAATTACGGGACACGCGCGCGCTCGACGTCGAGGCCGGTCGCCACCCGGTCGTCGAGCAGACCACCGAGTTCGTGCCCAACGACCTCCGGATGGACGACGACCGGCGGTTCCTGATCGTGACCGGCCCCAACATGAGCGGGAAGTCCACCTACATGCGTCAGGCGGCGCTGATCGTCCTGCTGGCCCAGATCGGCTCGTTCGTGCCCGCTCGATCGGCGGCCGTCGGGATCGTCGACGGCATCTACACCCGGGTCGGCGCACTCGACGAACTCGCCCAGGGCCGTTCGACGTTCATGGTCGAGATGCAGGAACTTGCGAACATCCTCCACTCGGCGACCGAGGAGTCACTGGTCATCTTAGACGAGGTCGGGCGCGGGACGGCGACCTACGACGGCGTCTCGATCGCGTGGGCGGCCACGGAGTACCTCTCTTCGGCCCAGTCGGCCTCGCCGTCGCCGAAGACGCTCTTTGCGACGCACTATCACGAACTCACGTCGCTGGCCGACCACATCGCTGGCGTCGAGAACGTCCACGTCGCCGTCGACGGCGAACCCGCAACGAGCAGCGGGGCGGGCACCGCCAGCGACGACGCGGTGACGTTCCTGCGAACCGTCCGGGACGGCCCCGCAGATCGCTCCTACGGCGTCCACGTGGCTGAACTCGCCGGCGTCCCGGACCCCGTCGTCTCCCGGGCGCGGGACGTCCTCGAGAGGCTCCGGGCCGACGAGGCGATCGAGGTGCAGAACGGACAGACGGGCGGCGGGACTCGCCAGGTCGTCTTCGACCTCGACGCCGGACAGATGCGAGAGGCGGGTGGCGACGATGGGCAGACGGGAGATGCAACGACGGACGGCAAACCGATCGTTGACCGCTTCGGCGAGGACGCACCGGACGTCCTCGAAACGCTCGCCGATCTCGACGTCGAAACGATGTCGCCGGTCGACCTGCTCGCGGAAGTCCAGGAGTGGCAGCGACGACTGGAGTGACCGCCTGCTGGACACTCACGAGCCCGGGAGGATGTCACCCAGCGCGCCGCCCACTGACATCGGCAAGATTGCGGCGGCGAGTTCCCCGACGGCGATCAGCGGTGTTCCCCAGGTGAGTCGCCCCCACATCGCCATCAGGACGAATGCCGTCACCGACGCGATGACCAGCACGCCGGCGAAGCGCTGGGGGATGAACCCGAGGTACGGATCGACGACGCGGACGTCCTGAATCTCGGCGACGTAGAGGATGCCGAAGACGAGCGCAAGCGTGAACCCGGCGGTTCCGACGAGGAAGGGCGGGTGTGCCGCGAGATATGCGCCGACCTCGCTCGTCCCACCCTCGACGAACATCGGGATGCCGAACAGGACACTCCCCAGCAGTGCCTCCGAGGCGTCCGCGCGATCGAACCCCGAGATGACGCGGCCGAACGACCCCTGTTGGCTCACCGAGAACGCGGTCTCCCTGACTGCGTCGACCTTCGCACGCTCCTCGGGTGAATCGACGGTCTCCTCCAAGGCGTCGAGTTCCTCGACCAGATCTGCGACGCTGGGCTCGCTAGACGGCTCTTCGGCGTTGAGCCCGTCGAAGATGCTCATGGATCGACGTTCCGTCGCCCCGTACATGAACGTGACCCGGAACCAGGTGGGTCAGTCCCGATGAACGGACGCGCCGATCGACTCGACGACATCGAAGAAGTCCGGAAACGAGACGTCGACGTGTTCGCCGCCCCGAACCGTGGTCTCGCCGTCGGCGACCAGCCCGGCGACAGCAAGCGACATGACGATACGGTGGTCCGCCCGGCCGTCGACGACCGCCCCCGAGAGGTCGGTATCGTCGCCGTGGATCGTCAGCACGCCCTGCTCCTCGGTGACGCTCGCGCCCATCGCCGTGAGTTCCTCGGCCATCGCGGCCACCCGGTCAGTCTCCTTGTAACGGACGTGCTCGCAGTCGACGATCCGGGTGTCGCCGTCGGCGACTGCACCCAGGACCGAAATCGTCGGCAGGAGGTCGGGCGTGTCCGCGACGCTGACCTCGACGCCCGAGAGGGCGGACTGGCTGACGGTGATCTCGCCGGCATCACGGTCCCACTCGATGTTCGCCCCCATTCGTTCGAGGACGTCGACGATCGCCGAGTCGCCCTGCGCGCTGGGCCGAGCGCCGGTGACCGTCAATCCCTCGGGCGCGGCGAGTGCACCGGTCGCGAGCAGGTAGGACATCGACGAGAAGTCCCCTGGGACGGCGTACTCGCCGCCCTCTGGGTCGTAGGTCTGTCCACCGGCAACTGCGAAACCATCGGCCGTCGACTCGACGTCGACGCCGAAGGCGTCGAGCACTTCGATCGTGATGTCGACGTACGGCGCGGACTTGAGTTCGGTTTCGAGGTCGATCTCGATCCCCGCCTCGGTGATCGCACCGGCCATCAACAGGGCGGTGATGTACTGTGAGGAGACGTCACCGGGAATCGAGACAGTGCCCCCGTCGACGGGGCCGTCCACCACGAGCGGGGCCTGCCCGTTCGCGCGCGTGCTCTCTGCGCGTCCGTCGAGTTGCTCGATGGCGTCGAGCAGCGGTCCCTGTGGTCGCGAGCGGAGGGAGTCGTCGCCGGTCAGCACGGTAATCCCGTCGGCGAGTGCGGCCGTCGCCGTGACCAGGCGCATCGTCGTCCCGCTGTTGGCACAGTCGATGACGTCGTCGGGGACGGCAGGTCGGCCGTCGAACCCGGTGACGTCGATGGCGTCTTCACCACGATCCACGCTGCCGCCGTATGCCTCGACGGCACCCATCGTCGCCTCGGTGTCGGCGCTGACCAGCGGATCGCGAACGGTCGCGCCGTCGGCGTACCCGGCGGCGAGGATCGCGCGGTGCGTGTAACTCTTCGACGGCGGGGCCTGGACCTGACCCGTGACGGTCGACGGGGAGACGTGAACGTCCATGTGGGTGTGGTTGTGAGGCGACGACATGAGGATACCGGTGTGTGCGTTGCGGTCGGACTCCATGACTTCAACAATGAGTGGTCATACCACACATTTATCCCCTGTGTGAACGAGACGACAGTATGGGCAACCCTATCCGGGTGCTCCACGTCGACGACGAGCCGGATTTCCTCGACCTTGTCGCGACGATGCTCGAATCCGAGCGCGACCGGTTCGCCGTCGAAACGGCGACGACAGCGAGCGAGGCACTCGATCGGCTCGACGAGGACGTGGACTGTCTCGTCAGCGACTACGAGATGCCCGGCCGGGACGGTCTCGAACTGCTAGAGGTCGTCCGCGAGACGTACCCAAATCTGCCCTTCATCCTCTATACCGCCCGTGGATCCGAGTCAATCGCGAGTGACGCGATATTATCCGGCGTGACTGACTACCTCGAGAAGGCCGGCGGGACCGAACAGTACACCGTCCTCGCCAACCGGATCGAAAATGCCGTCGAACAGTACTGGGCCGAGCGCCGGGCCGAAACACTCGATCGAATCAGAAGTACCGTCCGGGACGTCAATCAGGAACTGGTCCGCTCGCGATCCCAGGCCGAACTCGAGAGTCGAGTCTGTGAGATCATCACGGACGGCCCGCCCTACGAGTTCGCCTGGATCGGCGAGCCTGATCCCGACGCGGGAACCGTCCTCCCGCGGGCGAGCGCCGGGGCCGGAGACAGCTATCTGGCGGACATATCGATCGCGCTCGAGGAAGGGCCGCGCGCTCGTGGACCGACCGCCAGGGCACTCGCGGAGAACGAACTCGTCGTCGCCCAGTCGATCGAAGAGGACGACAACTTCGACCCCTGGCGCGAGGCCGCCCGCGAACGGGGCTTTGCTGCCAGCGCTGCCGTCCCGCTCTCCTTCGAGGACCGACAGTACGGCGTGTTGAACGTCTACAGCGGCGAGGTAGCGCCCTTCGACGAGACCGAAAAAGACCTGCTCCGGGAACTCGGCGGCGACCTCGGCCACGCGTTCCACCGTCTCGAACAGGAGCGACAGTACAGACAGCTCTTCGAGGAGTCGATCAACGCGATAGCCGTCCACGAGATCCTGACCGACGAGGACGGCGACCCGGTCGATTACGTCTTTCTGGACGCCAACGAGGCCTTCGAGGCGGCGACCGGCCTCGACCGTGAGACAATCGTCGGCGAGCGCGCGACCGACGTGCTGGCGGACCTCGACCCGACGTTCGTCGAGACCTACGGCGAGGTCGCCTTGGAAGGCGAGCCGACAGCGTTCGAACACCACGCCGCGTCCCTCGGCCGGCGCTATTCGATCACAGCGTTCCCGCTGGGCGAGGGGCGCTTCGTCACGACCTTCTTCGACGTAACCGAACAGCGCGAACACGAGCAGGAACTGGCCGAGACCAACACGTTGCTGTCGGCGCTACTCGAGAACCTGCCCTTCGGCGTCCTCGTCGAAGGGTCAGACCGCAAGATAACGGCCGCGAACCCGGCGTTCTGTGCGGTCTTCGACGTCGAGAGAAGCTGTGAGGAGCTGCTTGGATCGGACTGTGCAACGACGGCCGAGAACGTCGCCGAACAGTTCGCCGATCCCCAGGGGTTCCTCGACCGGATCGAGGAGATTCTCGGCCGACGCGAACCTGTTTTCGCGGAGGAACTCGAGATGGCTGACGGCCGCACGCTCTCGCGGAGTTTCGTGCCGTTCTCGCTGCCCGACGGCGAGGGCAACCTCTGGCTGTACTGGGACGTGACCGACCGCCGCGAGCACGAGCGGGACCTCGAAGCGATGAACGACCAGCTCGAAACGATCCGTGAGCAACTCGAACTCGCTCTCGAAACGACAAACGCCTACACCTTCGACTGGCGGCCAGTGGAGAGCGACATCCAGCGATACCCGACCTTCGAGGACGTCTTCGGTATCGACTCGGCGGCGGTCAAGCCGGTCTTTGACGCCTTCTTCGAGATCGTTCCTCCGGAGCACACCGACCGAGTCAAGGCCACCATTCAGGAGGCGATCGACGCCGGGACAGGCTACGATATCACGTATCCGGTCGAGCCCAACGAGGAGCGAATCTGGGTCCGTGAACAGGCCGATGTACTCACGGAAGGCGACTCACCCCGGGTCGTCGGGACGGTGACCGACGTGACCGAACTCACGGAGTACGAGCGTCGACTCGAACGCCAGAACGAACGCCTCGACGAGTTCGCCGAAGTCATCTCTCATGACCTTCGGAACCCGCTGAACGTCGCCTTCGGCCGGGCGGAACTCCTCGCCGACGAGTGTGAGAGCGCCCATATCGAGCCGCTGGTAGACGCGCTCGGTCGCATGGAAGACATCGTCGGCAACACGCTGACGCTGGCGCGCCAGGGAGAGGCTGTCGGTGAGACCGAACCGGTTCCCGTCGACTCGATTGTCGAGGAGTGTGCGAAGATGATCGACGCCGAGACTGCTACAGTCGAAGTCAGCGGGGAGTTCCGGATTCGAGGCGACCCTGACCGGATCAAACACCTCTTCGAGAACCTGCTTTCGAACGCTGTCGATCACGCGGCGGGGGAGGCGTCGGCGGCCGAAGGTGACGTTACCGTCCGTATCGACCAGTTCGACGGTCGTGGGTTCTACGTGGCCGACGACGGGGCGGGGATCCCCGCAGACGAACGCGCGGACGTCTTCGAGCCGGGCTACACGACGACGACGCCGGGGACGGGGCTCGGACTCACGATCGTCGAGCGGATCGCCGAAGCCCACGACTGGGAGGTCTCAGTGACCGAGAGTCGTGAGGGAGGCGCGCGCTTCGAGTTCACCGGCGTCGAACTGGATTGAGCCCCCCGATCACTGCACACTGGCGCTCGAGGCGCGATTGATCATGTAGATGGCGACCGCACCCAGGATCACGTCGAGGACGATCAGGATCGCAAGCGACGGGACGAGTGTGTTCCAGATCCCGCCGAAGGCAGTCACGTCGAGCACTTCCATGACGTCTTTGTTGAGCATGATCGCCCGCGCGGCGTCGACACCGTACGTGATCGGGTTGTAGGTCGCGACCGTCTGGATCCAGGGCTGCATCTGCGAGACTGGCAGGAACGCACTCGAGACGAACAGCAGCGGTAACTGAAGCATGTTGGCCGCGATGATCGTCGACTCCTGATCGCGGGTGATGAGCGCGACCGTATTCGAGAACGCCAGAAACCAGAGCGAAAAGAGGATCGCGATCCCGATAATCGCCAGCGCACCGGGCACGCCGGTGGCGACCTCCGCCCCGAGAACGACGCCGAGGACGAGAATGATCGTTACCTGGACGACGATCCGGACCAACTCCGAGAGGGTCTTGCCCAGGAAGACGGCGGCGCGGTTCATGGGCGTGACGAGCGTCTTCTGGAAGACGCCGCTCTCGATGTCGTCGACGAGTCCGATGCCGGAAGAGGAGGCGACGATCAGTGCGATCTGGACCGCGATCGCCGGCAGGAGATACGTCTCGTAACTGACGCCAGTCTGGAGAGCCCCACCGGCAATGTTCCCGAACACCTGGGTGAAAAGGACGAGGAAGATGATCGGCTGGAGGAGCGAGGAGACCACCACGAAGGGGTTGCGGATCGCGTTGATGTTCCAGCGCATGAAGTTCGTCCAGACGTCGCCCAGAAACGAGTTCGATGTGCGTGAGACCTCGCGGTCCGGCCTCGTCTCGGTACTCATGGGTCACCTCCGTCAGCGGCGGCCGGCCGCTCGACAGCTGACTCGACCGCCTCGCCGTTCGACGCCGCCGAACCCTCGTCGTCGAGGTGTTCACCGGTGATCGCGAGGAAGACGTCATCGAGCGTGGGCGAGCGGACGTTGAATCCCGTCACGGTGATGCCGGCGTCCCGAAGCGCGACCAGGAGGTCGGGGCCGCGCTTTCTGGACTCCCGCGAGGTGACCGTGATCCCGTCGTCGGTGACGTCGACGGTCGGGTCGTCCTCGAAAATATGGTCCTCCCTGACGATCCCGGCGGCTTGCTCGCGAGCGGCGGGACCGTCCTCGAGTTCGACGTCGAGGATCTCACCGCCGACCTCACGTTTGAGCGTTTCGGGAGCCCCCTCCGCGACGATCTCGCCGTCGAGAATGACCGAGAGTCGATCACAGAGGTGGTCGGCCTCCTCCAGATACTGCGTCGTGAGGAAGATCGTCGTCCCGCGGTCGTTGATCTCCTCGAAGTAGTCCCAGAGCCGATTCCGTGCTTTCGGATCCAGACCCGTCGTCGGCTCGTCGAGAAACACCAGCGGCGGCCGGTGGACCAGCGCCATCGCGGCGTCCAGCCGTTTTTTCATCCCGCCCGAGAACCCCTCAGCTTGCTTGTCGGCGACGTCAGCCAGATCCACGAGGTCGAGCAACTCCTCGATCCGGTCGGCGCGATCACCCCTTGGCACGCCGTAGGCGTCACAGGCGAACCGGAGGTTCTCACGGGCCGTCATCTCCGTGATGACGCTCGTCTCCTGGGCCATGTATCCGATCGACTCGCGGATCGCCTGCTGGTCGGTCTTGACGTCGAAGCCGTTGACGTGGACCGTTCCAGCCGTCGGATTCAACAGCGTGGCCAGCACCTTGATCGTCGTCGTCTTCCCCGCGCCGTTCGGCCCGAGAAACCCGAAGAACTCTCCCTCCGGGACAGCCATCGAGACGCCGGAAACAGCCTCTGTACCGTCGGCGTAGGTGAGTTCGAGGTCTTCGGCCTCGATCGCGTACCGACGACCGTCCGGTGGTTGTTCGACAGATCGGTCAACCTGGTTCGATCTCATCTATCTCTGGGGAACGTCGTGACGTACATAAACATATTTATTGAATAGTCAATCAAAAGTATTACCTACGATTGTGGCATTGTCCGGCATATGCGACCAAATCGTGCGAGGTCTCGACAGCGGTTGACACAAACTGACGACGATTCTAACCGGCCCTGTTTCTGGTAGTCAGGCCAATTCGGGTCGCCAGCGATTTCCAGCCGGAGTCGCCCGGTGTGGTCGTATCGGTCTTTCAACTCGCGCCCGACCAGTATCTCAAGCCGGGACCGCTCGCCCCATTCGACGGTGTCCGACGTGTTGCGAATGACTTGTTAGGCGGTGGACGCACCGAGAACGTCTTTGTATCGACCTTCGAGAGCGCCGGTATCGGCGTCCCACACGTCTTCGCCCTCGAAACCGTCCTCGTTGTTGTACCGCATGAGGCGCTGGTAATTGACTTCGTTCCAGAGAGCGGCGGAAGCGTCCAACAAGTCCCGGAGCAGTTGCTCTCCGGCATCGGAGAGCGGTCGCACGGCGAGCGTGTTGGTCCGCTTCACGACGACAGGTTGTTATACTTTAAGTCTTAAAGTCCATTCGTCATGAGGCCTAACATCGATATTTCACACACGCTCGGCGGGCGAGTCAAAGACTACGCGGAAGCGAACGATTTGGACCTCTCGGAAGCCTATACAGCGGTTTTAGAGGCAGGTCTGGATGCATTGGAGACACAGGACCAGCAGTAACGCGGCGGTTTCTTACCTGATCTTACGCGCTTCACGCCCGTCCTCGAAAATCGAAGATTTTCGGTTGTGGTTCGAGACGCTACGCGTCTCGTCATCACGAGAGACTTCGTCTCTCGAACGACAGCCAGACCGAAGGTCTTGCCATGCCCCTGTTCGGTTCTCGATTCCGACCAAGTGTCGGAACACTCGTCGCTCACGGGAAGGGCGGGATTCTCGCGCTGTTACAGGTAGGACGTAATTTCGGGCGACGTTCGCCACGACGGGAAGGCTTAGGCGTATCGATGCCCTGGCACGGACATGGCCGAAAACCGGGTCGTCGAGGGACGGATGGTCACCGCCGTTAGCCTCGCAGAACTCATCGAAGGCGAAGACGTCATGGATGCCGAGTCGATCGTAGACGCCGACCGGGACTGTCCCGAATGTGGTGGCGACGTCCTCGAAGTCGGGTATATGCCCTCGATTACCGAGTTCGTGACTGGGATGAAGTGCCAGGACTGTGAGTGGGCGACGACCGACAGAGAGTGAATCGAAATCCCTTTAGGGCAAATATCCTAACGAATATCCGCGGGGTCGTGGCCAAGTCCGGCATGGCGACTGACTCCAGAGGCACGCGCCCGGGACGACACTCCAGACTGATATACTGAGCGACCGGCTGATCACCGTCGCACTGATGACCCTCTGGAGTTCCGAGGCGCTACCGGAGATATCAGTCGATCGGGGGTTCAAATCCCTCCGACCCCATTGGGATTATTAACCTTTTCCACCTTTTGCTGGCGGTGTTCAGATAAGCACTGAAAAAGAAGCCTGCTTCTCCCTGCTGATCAGCTGAATCCTGGCGGAATGAAAGGGCGAAGGCTTTCAGAGTGGTTCCCATCGTCTCGGATCCGTATCTGAACACTACCACGCGAGCCGTGACAAAGCGTGGATAAACAGACTATCCGAAGGGTTCTATGACTCCGATAGGTGTCGATTACTTCAAGGCCGCACTACCGGTCGCGAGTCCCTGGAACCCACTCGTCATCGTCACGACCTCGATCGTTTCCAGAATCTCTGTATCAGAAGCACCTGCCGACCGCGCTCGCTCCGCGAGATTCTCGACGCCTTCCTCGTGACCTGCCGCCGCGTCGAGGGCCATCATGATCAGGAGCTTCATTTTGGGAGGGAGTTCACCGTTAGTGAGGGCCTGTTCGAAGGCCTCGCCAATTGGTTCACCGAATTCCGGATCAGCTTCGATCAACTGTTCGAGAAATTCTGGCGCTTCGTCAGACATCAGGACGGTTTGATGGGTATGTGATGAAAATATCTTTCCCCTTTTGTGTATCTCTGAAAAACTGGGCGCTCCAGTTGGCAGATATCTTCGAACACCAGACTCAACTGGCAAGTCCGGACGTTCGCTAGCAGCGTCGCGTCTCCTGCCTACGAGGGCGGACCGATCAGCATATCGCGTCGTTTTACCCGCCACTGTTCGTACGACACGAGGATGGCGTCAGCACTGGATCTCTTGATCGGTAGCGGCCCCGGACAGCGCGTGGTCGTCCTCGGTGCAGTTGTCATGTACCTCTATTTGTTCGTGAAACGCCCGACCGATGCGATCGAAGCCGTCAAGAACGGACTGAAGCTGTTCGCTCGGATGTTCACACTCATACTCGCCGCCCTGTTGCTCGCGTCGGCGATCGGCGCGCTGATCCCGGCCGCGACGATCCAACAGCTCCTCGGTGACACGGCGGGTATTGGCGGGACGATTGTCGCTGGCGTGATGGGCGGTGGTCTCCCGGGTGGCCCCTACGCAGTCTACCCGATCGTCAGCGGCGTCCAGGCGGCGGGTGCCGGGATCGCCGCCGTCCTCGCACTGTTGATCGGCTACGGGATGATCGGGGTCGGACGAGTCCCGTACGGTCTCGTCTTCTTCGACACGAAGACGATCGCGCTCAGACTCGCAATCGCCGTGCCGACCACTATGACGATCGCCGCGGGGGTGTATCTGACCGTATGAGTCTTCGCGAAACGATTGACGGCACGGAACTCTCTGACGTAATTGGTCTCCTCTTCGGCCGGCAATGGGGTCAACGGGTCGTCGTGATCGGTGCGATCGTCGTCTACGCCTGGCTCTCCCTTCGCGATCCTGCCACCGCACGGGCGAGCGCCGTCTCGGGGGTCGAGACCTTCGTGCAGATGTTCACGCTCATCCTCGCGTCGCTCCTCATCGCCAGTGCGATAGAGACGCTCCTCCCCCGGGATGCACTCGCCGGGTGGATCGGTGACGCCGCAGGAGCGCGTGGCGTGGTGCTGTCCGGGCTGATCGGTGGGCTTCTCCCGGGCGGCCCCTACGCCACGTACCCGATCATTCGGGGCGTCGCCGATCGTGGCGCGAGCTATCCCGCCATGCTGATGATGCTGATCGGGTACAGCCTGATCGGCCTCGGTCGTGTGCCCTTCGGACTCGCGTTCTTCGGGATCGAAATCGTCGTCGCCCGACTCGTGATCGCAGTCGGGGCGACGGTGGTACTCTCGCTGCTCGTCTATGCGGTCGCCCAAACCGACATCGGTGGCCGAGTACTTTCGTTCGAGGACTAGAGCGCCGCCCCTTCGCTATACTCTTTCAGTCGATGATCTCCGCGAGATGGCTCGCCAGGCCGTTTCCGATCCGTTCCATACCGGCGTCCCCTGGATGGAGGAGGTCAGCCGTTAACCCGGTGATGTCGTTGAGGTCAGCCCCCTCGACGACGTGGAGGTTTTCGTGTGGCGATTCGGCCACGATGTCGCGCACTGCATCGCGGAATGCCTTGGCGTGCGCTCTGTCACCGGATTCCGTGAGATCGTCGAAGTACGGGAACAGCGTCAGACAGGCGATGGGTTTGTCCGGATGTGCGTCCGCGATAGTGTTCAGGAAGAACTCAACGCGATCACGGAACTCCACAGGGGTGAACTCGGCGTTGGCCATGTTCACCGAGAGTTCGAGCGTCGCGACGTCCCAATCCTCGCGGCTTGCGATGTACTCGGCCATTGCTGCCTCGGCATAGGCAGACCCGGAGGTGCCAAAGTTCAATAGGTCGTACCCTCTCTCCCGGGCAACGTGGGTCACGTAGTCCATGTGCAGTGCCGAGGCGGCCGCGCCTTCCGTGATCGAGGTCCCGTAGGTGAGATAACGCTGGTCGGGCAGTTCCGAATCCCGAGGTGGTCGACAATCGCCGGAGACGTCGTGGATGGCGATAGCGGTCCGGCGTTCGAAGCGGAGCCGACAGACTTGCGGGTCGAATCGACCGGTCTCGTCGGTTCCGGTGATCTCGCGGAGTCGTTCGGGCACGCTGAAGGTGTACGTCTCCGGTGTCGGGCCGACCTCTGTCGGCTCCCAGGGCTGGTGGACGCCCCAGAAGGCCCGAAACTCCGTCTCCTCGGCCGCAGAGAGCGTCACTTCGATCTCGGCATCTTCTTCAGTGGGGACGAAGCGGACTTCGCTGGCGGTGGGATGGCGAACTCGATCCTGGGCCATCTCGTTTAGCTCTGCACCGACCGACGACGGAATACGATGCAGGCGGTCGCCGTCTGCATCCCACTCGGCGGGTTCGATCTCCGCGACGTTATGTAGCGAAACCGACGGATACTGGTCGAATTCCATATGTCGGATTACCGGTCGCGGCGCACTCACATGGATGTGTTGAAACCGTTCGCACTCGCAAACGTAGCTGACTGGAACAGCGCTTCAGGGCAGTTAATTTGTCGTGTCTTAGGGGTCTATTTATATGTATTCCGACAGTATATGTCTGTGGAGCAGATTTGAAATGACCGACGCAAGATCGATTGAACCGATTGTTTCGACAGCGTGGGTAGCTGACCACCGAAGCGAGGAAGACCTCGTCGTCGTCGACGCCCGTGGTCCGACGGCCTACGAGAACGGGCACATCCCCGGTGCGGTCAACGCGCCGAAGTGGACGTGGATGGACGCCGAGGCCGACCTGCTGCTCACGCTCCCGGACGCCGATGACCTCTTCGAGACGCTTGGGTCGCTTGGAATCGCTCCGGACTCCCGGGTAGTGGTTGTCGGGAGCACCGGCGACACGTTCGACCTCGCTGACGCCGCCAACGCCGCCGACACATTGATTTACGCGGGTCTGGACGATGTCGCTATTCTCGACGGCGGGCACACGAAGTGGGTTGGGGAGGATCGCCCCACCGAGGAAGGGGCAGTCGTACCGACAGCCACGGAGTATGCTGGCGAACTCGACCAGAGCATGTTCGTGATGAAAGACGAGGTCACCTCGCGCCTGGCGGACGTCACGTTGCTCGACACTCGCTCACCCGAGGCCTACTTCGGGGCCATGCAAGAGGACTTCACCGACCGGCCCGGACACATCCCCGGCGCGTCCTGCCTGCCGGCTGCATGGATCTGGACAGACGAGGGAACGTTCAAGTCACCCGACGAGTTCGAAGCGCTCGTCGAGGGACTCGTCGGTGCGGACCGATCCCAGGAGATGATCCTCTACTGCGGGGCTTCGCCGTTCTCGAAGTCCTGGCGGTACGTGATGCAAGAAGTCCTCGGCTACGAGAATGCCCGGGTCTACAACGGGGCTGCCCAGGAATGGACTCAGGATCCCGACGCCCCACTGAACCGCTACTGCTGGGAGTGAAACGTCGGCCGGACGAAATCTGGTATGCAAAGTGCGGGCAGTTACCGAAGGGGAGGCCCGATCGAGAGATCACGACGTATCGTCGTCGAGTCCAGGCGACGAATCGGTCTGCCGTGCCATCGAGATAGTTATCTAACCAGAATATACATAAATAAACATAAACGTATTTGTATTAGTACGTTGAACATAACAATTGCCATGCGAGCGCATAGGGGAAGAATAGATCGGGGGGTATCGCCAGTGATCGGGGTGATTCTGATGGTCGCGGTCACAGTGTTGCTTGCGGCCGTCGTCGGCACGTTCGTGATGAATATGGACATGCCGGAGAATCAGCCGCCCAGCGCGAGCTGGGACATTTCGGAAGGGACCGATGCCGTGATCATCGAGCACGATGGGGGCGAATCAGCGAGTGCAGAGGAACTCGTCGCGGTGGTGAGCTATACAGGCACCAGTATCAGTAACGACCGCATCACATTCACGGACGGTGGGTACAGTGCCGGTGACAAGATCACCGCCACGGACTCGTTTACGATCTACTTTACAGGCTCATCGGGCCCACCATCTATTTCTACCGGTGAAAGTATCAATGATGTCAAAGAAGTCCGACTCATCTGGGAGTCCTCGACGTCCACCCAGACCCAGCCGCTGACGACCTGGGAGAACTAACGTCGAAATCGCCGTTTTTTGCTGTTCAGAACTCGTCGACAGTCGCTTCGATGACGTCGACGTAGGCGTCGAGGCCCTCGTCGTCGACGTCTTCGGGGGCGCGCTCGGCGCGTTCTTCGAGGAGGTCGGGCAGGCGGTAATCGTAGGCTCCCTGGCCGACGTGTTCGATGAGTTCGGCCGTCCGGAGCGACCGGTTGCGGGCGTAGGCGTGGGTGCGGTCGCCCGAGCCACCGGCGACGAAGTGGGCGTCGAGCGGCGATGCCGGCCCCTGCTCGCGGTAATAGGACAGCATCTTCTGAGTCTTGGGTTCGAGCGACCGAACTTCTGCGCGGAGTCGCCCCACGAAGTCGGGCACTTCGTCGATGGAGACTTCCGGGTTCGCCGGCGTGTCCCCCTCGTTGGCGTCTGCTTGGTCGTCGCCAGCGGAATCGCCGTTCTCCAAGACAGTGTCGGTTGCATCGGCGATGGGAGTGGATTCGACCGAGGCTTCCGCGGGGACGAAATCCCCGAAGGACTCGAAGGCCTCGGCGACCGCCTCCTCCGTACCGTTTCCGCCAGCGGCGTCCGACGCGGCCGTCCCTGAGCCGTCTGCCGTCGCGACGTCGGGGCCGAATGTGGCCTGGCCGTCGTCAGTGTCACTGGCGGTCTGGTCCTGCGTTCGGGCGTGACTCTCTCGGAGTTTCGCCTGCTCGGTCCGTCCCGGGTTCGCCCCGTCGACGTGCTCGACCAGCGCGTCGACGAACTGGTCGGCCATCCGACTCATGTCCCGGGCGTCCTGAAGTTCGCGTTCGAGTTCCGCGATCCGGGAGTTCTTGCGGTCGAGTTCCTCCCGGAGTTCCGCGATCCGGTCTTCGGTCTCCTGGCGTTCGTCGGTGATCGACTGGAGTTCGGAGACCAGGTCGTCGCTGACCGACTTCAGATCCGGGCGCTCGAAGTCGTCGAGACCGGGCGTCGCGCCGGCGTCGAAGGTCTGCTTGCGGTAGAACTGCACGCGTTCGACTGCTTCGGCCCAATCGGTCATCAGGAACGCCTCGCCGTCGGCTAAGTCCTCGACGGCGTCGGCGTACTGGCCGTCGAGGATGCGACTGACGACCTTGGTGTCGTTGTTCCAGGTGAGGCGATGCCAGACCAGCCAGTCACACTGGGTGATGAAGTCCTTCTTGACGTCGGCGGGTCGCTGGCTGATCCCGACGATGCCAAGGCCGTGTTTGCGCCCCCGCTTGCCGATCTTGATCAGCATCTTCCCGCACTCGTCGACGCCGCCTTTCTCAGGGATGTACTCGTGGATCTCCTCGACCAGCAGGAGGAACGGCTGTTTGAACTTCTTGGCCTTCGCGAACAGCTGTCGGGCGACGGCTGTCAGCACCTCCCGGGCCTTCTCCTCGTCGAGGTAACTCGAGACGTCCAGAATGATCGGGACGTTCTGTTCTAAGGCGAGGGCGGCGAGTTTCTCGGCGTGGTCGGTCGTGACCTGGATGTCACACTCGTCGTCGGCCCCGGCGTGGAGGATTTCGTACTCCTCCTTGAGGCCGTAATACTCGCCGTCGATGTCGACGATGAGTAGCCCGAACCCGTTGTCGAGCAACTTCTCGGCGACGACCGACGCGGAGTTGCTCTTCCCACTCCCGGATTTGCCGGTGATAAACCCGCGTCCGGTGAGCAATTCGACGACTGGCAGCGAAACCGGCCGACCCACGTCACCAGTCCCGCCGTGCCCGCCGCTGCGTTCTGCGACGGTGATCGTCCGCTGGTCGCTGTCAGCCATACGTTTCTTTTCTAATCGATGACCTCGACACCCATAATTCATCGTCAGACGCGGGTCCGACGCGAGCGCCGCGCGAAAGTATTTCTGCGGGACTGGACGTGAGGGTATATATCCGAGTAGGCCCTCATTTCAGGGAGAAGACCGCCAGCAATGGCCCGGTACGAGACGATCGTCGAGAACGGGACCGTCTACGTCGCCAGCGACGGCGATCGCGTCGAAGTCGGCGGCGTCGATGCCGTCCTCGATCTGGTCGGCGGGCCGTCCTGGACCATCGCCTACACGCCCGAGGAAAAAGAGCGCCACCCGGAGATGGACACCTCCGACGAGGGACTGACCGTCGACGTCGTCGACATGATGGCCGCGATGACCCACGGCGAGCAGTTCGTCCGCGCGCTCGCGACCCATCCTGTCGAGGCTCCCTCGGACGATCCCGACGCCATTTCGCCACGGCTCGGGTTGTTCGCCGGGAAACTGCTGGAGAACCTCGACAGCGGCCTGGAGTGAGCCCGACTCACTGGAAGTCCGCAAGCGTCGTCTGGCCGGACAGTCGGGGGCTGTCGGCGGGCGGTCGAGAGTCCGACCGCGCCCCCGTACCGTCGCCTCCGTCGTCCCACTCACCGAGACTGGCCTGATCGCCCGCCGAAAAGGAGAGCCCGGAGACGAACACGCCGACCTTCCGAACCTCGCAGTCGGCGAACTCCGTGAGGAGATCGAGCGCGACGGAGCGAACGAGGGCGGGTCGGTCGACCGGGCCAGACAGCGATCGTTCGCGGGTGTGGATATCGAAGGGCGGGGTGACGACCTTGATCCCGATCGTCCGATAGAGCGCGTCGCGACGATTCGCTCTATCGGCCACCGCTTCGGCGAGCGTGCGCACCTGCTCGCGGACGGTCTCCCTATCCCCTTGGGCAGCCGGCAACGAGGTCTCCCGGGAGAGACTCTTGGGCTTTCCGACCGGCGTCACCTCGCGGTCGTCCTCGCCGCGAGCGTACCGGTAGATCGACCGGCCGCGTTCGCCGAAGCGATCGGTGAGCGCCGCCGGATCGGCCGCCGCGAGATCGCTCGCCGTCTCGATCCCCATCTCGGCGAGTTCTGCGGCCGTCTTCGGACCGACTTCGTGGATATCCTCGACGTCGAGGGGGGCCAGAAACGACCGGACGTTACCTGGTTCAATGACCGTGAGTCCGTCAGGCTTGTCGTGGTCGCTCGCGATCTTCGCGGCGCTCATCGTCGGCGCGACGCCGACGCTC
The DNA here is from genome assembly GCF_000470655.1 of Halorhabdus tiamatea SARL4B. Classification (NCBI taxonomy): domain Archaea; kingdom Methanobacteriati; phylum Methanobacteriota; class Halobacteria; order Halobacteriales; family Haloarculaceae; genus Halorhabdus; species Halorhabdus tiamatea. The sequence goes on along the minus strand of NC_021921.1, from coordinate 2,527,171 downwards.
GCCTCGACGCCAACTGTTTCAGCGATCTCGTCTTTCAGATCGGCAGCGAAGTTTTCGACCGACTCCCAATCGGTCCGTTCGGTTACGTCGAGGTACGCTTCGTCGATGCTGACAGCGCGCACGACATCTGCGTATGCCGAGAGGACGGACCGGACCTGTTCGCTGACGTCCTCGTAGTAGGACATATCGACGGGGCGGTAGTAGGCGGTCGGCTCGGCGTCAGGGTCTGCAGTCTCGCGTCGGGCCAGGAGTTCGAGCGCCCGCTCGATCGATTGAGCACTCTCGACGCCGTGTGCGCGTGCCTCGTAGCTCGCGGTCGCCACTGCGCCCGACGTCTCCCCCGGCTCGTATCCCATCCCAACGATCACCGGTTCGCCCCGGAGCTCGGGTTCGCGGCGTCGCTCGCAGGCCGCATAGAAACAGTCCATGTCGACGTGGAGGACGAGTCGGTCCTCTCCAGTGGACTCGACCGGCAACCGGCCGGGCCTGGCCATACCCACGGTTGGTCCCGGAGCCATACGAACGTTCTCACACCGGCAGATCGACAGTCGAGACTGTTGAGTGAGTGAAAACGGAAACTCCGCCGAATAATCGGCGGAGGCAATCGTCGTTTGCGCACGGTGCGTCTCCCGGACGTTCACGACGGTCGTTCCCGTCGGGAACCACCCGGCGCGGTTCCACGCTAACAAAAGACATGGTAATACTTAACGCTTTCTCTGGAAGCGGCCAGACTCAGCAAGGAAACCCGAAAACCAACCCGAGGGGAGTCGACAACTGGCTCAAACCGACACAGATTAGCTCACGTTGGCAGCGATGTCGGCGTCGGTGATGATGCCGACGGTCTCGCCGCCTTCGACCACGAGGACGGCGTCGTGGTGATCGAGGTACGCGTCGATCTCCTCTAAGGTCGCGTCCGGTTCGACGGTCGTGATCGACTCGTGCATCACCTCGGCGACGGGGAGTTCCCCGACGTTGTCCCCCTGGCGCTGGCGGATGTCCGAGTTCCCGATGAGACCGTCCGGCCGCCCGTTGCGGATGACCGGAACCTGCGAGTAGCCCTCACGGTCCATCAGCTGTTTGGCTTCCCGGACGCTGTCGTCGGGCGCGACGCTGACGATCGGGCTGTTCATCAGGTCCGCCGCCCGGAGGATCCCACCTTCGGCCTCCTGAAGCGCGTTGACGATCCGTCGGAGCGTCGAGAGTCGCGGATCGACGTCGCCACCCTCGATTCTGGCGATCAGCGGCTGGGAGACGTCCGCGCGATCGGCGAGTTCGCTCTGGGTGAGTCCGAGGCCCGTCCGGCGCTCGCGTAAGTCCGCTGGAGTCGGCAGTTCCATACGACGCGATAACCATAGGTAATACAAAAAGCCACCGGCTCTCGAGGTCAACTGGCCACGACCCGAATCCGGAACTCACCCGACGGACGTCACTCGCTGGGTTCGGTCGGCGGCTCCTCGTCCTCGGCGTACTCGATCGTCTCGACGATCTTCAGCGGGACGTCCCGCAGCGCGCCGCCGATCTCACTTTTCGCGATCCGCTGGGCGTGTTCGACGCTCTCTGCGTTGAACACCTTCATCTCCAGGACGAGACCCACCAGTGCGGTGTCGGCTGCGATGAAGGCCGAGTCGAACGGTTCACCGCACGCGGGACAGGTCGTGGCACCGACTTCGACCTCGACGTAGTCCATGTCCTGGTCGTTGAGGCGCTTGCCAGCCTCGCTAACGGCGACGCCGATCGCATCGTCGATGTTCTCTACGTCACGAACCAGCCAGGCTGCTTCCATCGCCACGAGGTAGTTCATAGTTGCACTCTACCCGCGGGCCTACTCGTGTGTTTTGATTTCCCGATGTCGCTCCGCTCGAAATTGAGACAGCCACCTGCGCACGTCACGCCAATAATGGCGATAACTTATGGCTACGTCGCCTCGACCCAACGAGCCTCGTATGTTTCGGGCCCGCCAATATCCTGTCTCGTTGAGTATAGTACAACCCAGGTTGAACCGCCCGACAGGAGCGTATCGAATTATAATAATCTACCCATTCATAATCCACATATCAATAACACTTATATACTTGTCACGGGCGAGGCTCAGATGAGGACCAATGGAAACGCACCTGCAACGAGTCGGCCTGGCCGTGGTGTACCAGGTGACGCTGCTCGTCGGGATCATGCTGTTGCCAGTCGCGCTCGTCGCCCGTCGGATCGGCGTCGGGTTCCCGTACCACCGGTTCCTGGGATCGCTGAAAGACGCCTACGATCGGACGACCGAAGCCTAACGCCGAGACGTATCGAAATGGCTGATTACTCCGACGGAGACTGATTCGTACGGGACGGCCACGCCAGAATTACATCTCGGACCAGGCCGAAACGGCCCGGGAAATCGAGGACACGTCGGCAATCCAGCGGGTTGCGATCACTTTCTTCAGGAGTTCGGCTGCCATCCCGTTGAACGTCTCGACGGGACTGTACATCACGTCGGTGGCGACCGCTTCGTCACCGACGGAGACGACTGTTCCCTTGTTCTCGTAGCGCCACTCCGAGAGTGGTTGCCCGCGGATCGACCGGGCGATGTTTTCGGCGGCGACGTCGGCCGCCTGCCAGGCAGCCTGTGCGTTGGGTGGTGCCGGCTCCTCGCCCGGCTGGTCGACCAAGGCCGCGTCCCCCAGCGCGAAGACCCGCTCGTCGTCCGTCTGGAACGTCGTCGCGGTTTTGAGCCGGTTGCTCCTGTGGTCCTTCCCGACTCGAACGTCGGCCATCGCGCTCTGTCCGGTGATCCCGCCGGTCCAGACGAGGACGTCGTAAGCGAGGTCGTCACCGTCGTCGAAGTAGACCCGTTCGTCGTCGACTTTGCTCACGAAGTTGCCCGTCCGGAGATCGATCGAACGCTCCTCGAGGCGCTCGCGGATCACCGACTGGAACGACCGGTTTTCCCCCGGCAGGACCGACTCGAGTCCCTCGACCAGCACGACTTCGATCGGCGAGGACGTCTCCTCGCGATAGGCGGCCACCTCACCGGCGACCTGGACGCCGGTCTGGCCGGCCCCGCCGACGACAACCCGCGCCGGATCAGCTGTGGATGCGGTCTCGGCAGCCGATTCGACCGCGTCGTGGATCGCGAGCGCGTCATCCAGGCCCTTGAGTGTCAGCGCGTGTGCTTCGAGGCCGTCGATGCGGAAGAACGCCGTTCGACTGCCGATGGCTACCAGCAGATAATCGTACTCGATCGGCTCGCTGTCGGCGAGTTCGACGGACCGATCGTCGACGTCGATCGTTTCGACGTGGCCTTCGACGAACGTGGTAGACGGCGATTTGAGTTCCTCGATCGGAATCGTGACGTGCTCCTCGACGGTGGGTTCGCGAATACAGCGATGAACTTCGTGGAGGACGAGGTGATACGGTCGATCGGACACCCACGTGAGGTCGGCCCGGTCTCCGAGCGCCGACTCGAGGCGCTGAATCGCGCCCACGCCGGCGTACCCGGAACCGAGAACGACCACCGACTCAGTCATACTCGCTCGTCAGCGAGGCCCGGTTACAAACCCTTTGAAATCACCCGATCGGCGGTGCATGGGACCGTAGCACACGGTTCACGTCGACAGCGAGGCCAACGACAGGGAACGCAGAAAACGGCGTCAGTGTTCGGGCGCTTCGGCCGGCGCGACCATGTCGTCGATCGTCAGAATGAGTTTGTTCGAGGTGTCGTCCTTGCCGTCGAGCGTGCCGACAATCTGAAGTTTCGACAGCGGCGTCGGGCCGACCGTGACGCTGTCGCCCTCGTCGTAGTCGGCGAGCGAGCCCTGGAGCGTGACCTCCGCACGACAGTTCTGCGGGTGATGGACGCTCGCGAGGTTGATCTCGGCGACGTTGGCCTCCTCGATCTCCTCGCCGTTGTGAAACAGCGGGACCTCCGCGGCGTGATCCATGTCCTGGATCTGGAGGGCGTCGTAGGCGTTCGCCGTCGGTTTGTACCCACCTTTTGGTCCGGGAACCCCCTCGACGAGCTGGAGGGCTTTCAGACTCTGCATCTGGTTGCGAATCGTGCCCGGGTTACGGTTGACTCGCTCCGCGATCTCCTCGCCCTTTACCGCACTTTCCGAATCGCGATAGAGGTTGACGAGTTCCTGCAAGATGTTTTGCTGACTCGGCGTGAGTTCGATCGATGACATGAGTTATTTTTCGTGATAGCCTGTATTAAATGCGGCGGTGGATGACGCCGATTGGATCGGCTGGACAGTCGGAAAAGCAGCCGCCGATACCGACTGCAAGAGCGGGAACTACGACCGCCCGGAGACGACAGGGAGGTCGTGAATCGTCGAGACCAACGACTCGATATCGATCGGACCGAGCCAAGGCACTTCGACCCACCGCGTGACCACCGAGATTCGAACGCGATAACTTCATTTCTGCTATACTTTTATTAAAATGCACTTTTATTAAACATGGGCCAGAAGGTCGCATATCCATCAATGAGTTCCCCACCATCGGACGCAGACGAGGGAGTCGTTCGGGTCTCCGATCTTCGGAAGACCTACGGCGAGACGGTCGCCGTCGACGGTGTGAGTTTCGACATCCGGGCCGAGGAGGTCTTCGCGCTGGTCGGGCCTAACGGCGCGGGCAAGACCACGACGGTCGAGATGCTCGAGTGTCTCCGGACCCCGACAGCGGGGTCGGCGACCGTCCTGGGACGAGATCTACGCACCGACTCGCGTGCCATAAAGGCCGACATCGGCGTCGTCCCGCAGTCGTTTCACACGTTCGATCGCCTCACAGTCCGGGAGAACGTCGCGCTCGTTCGGCGGCTGTACGACGAGGGACACGCCGTCGACGCGATCCTCGAAGAACTCGATCTCACCGAATGGGCGGGAACACCGTTTGACTCCCTGTCGGGCGGACTCAAGCGCCGAACCGGGATGGCGATGGCGCTCGTCAGCGATCCCACGGTGCTCTTTCTGGACGAGCCGACGACCGGCCTCGATCCCGACGCCCGCCGCAGGACCTGGGAGCAGATCGAGGGGCTCGCGGATCACGGGACAACAGTCGTCCTCACGACCCACTACATGGAAGAGGTCGAACGCCTCGCCGACCGGGCCGCACTTCTTCTCGACGGGCGGATCGAGGCTATCGACACCGTCCCGAACCTGATCGAGCGCTACGGCGGGGCGATCAAGGTCGTCGTCAGGCGAGGCGGTACTGACAGTGAGCCAGAGACAGACGAATCGGTCAGACCGATCCTCGAGGACGCCGCAACGGAGGTCTATCACACCGAGAGTGGCGATCTCGTCGGGCTGTTCGAGGACCGCGACCGCGCCCAGGAGACCTACAGCCGACTCCACCAGGAGGGGAACGGTCGGGCGATCGACCTGATTAGCGCCGGGATGGAAGACGTGTTCCTGCGACTGGCCGGTGGGACACCGGACGCTCGGGGAGATCTACAATGAGACGGATCGCCGCCCTGCTTGGCGCGCTGTTGCGCGACTGGTCGCGCTCGCGGGAGACGGTCTTTTTCGTCGTGCTGTTCCCGATCATCCTGCTGATGATATTCAGTACGGTCTTTGCGGCGAGTGCGCCGTCGTTCGGCCTCGTCGTCCAGAATCAGGACGTCGGGACCGACGGCGAGGCGACGAACCTCTCGGCGACGTTCGTCGAGAACCTGGAGGGGATCGACCCGCTGAACGTCCGGCACCTGGATGCCGATCGAAATCTGACGGAGTGGAGTCAGGAGGGCGACGGAGACGGATCTCGCGTGCTGGTCCTCCCCGAAGGGTTCGCCGAAGATGTCCGCGCCCAGAGCGGTCGAGTTCGCATAGCCATCATCCGAGACACCGTTAGGCGTGTTCAGGACGACCTGAACGAAAGCGAGCGGGCCACCGTCCAGTCGGGGCTGGATCAGGCCGACCAGCAGGAAGTGCCCGCGAACGCAACCGGCGCGAGGCTACAGTTCTACGCCCCGCCGGACGACCAGTCTGCGGCCGTCGTTCGTGGCATCCTCTCGACCGTCGTCGCCGAGTTCAACCAGCGGTCGATCGGCGTCGAGGAACCGCCCGTCAGTCTCGAGTCGGGAACGATCGGGTCGGCGGGGCTGACGTCGACGGACTACTACCTCCCCGCGTTCATCGCGACGCTGGTGTTGATCAACGGCGTGATGACCGTGCCCGGCGTCATCGCCGGGTTCCATCAGGACGGCACACTCAAGCGACTCGTGGCGACGCCCCTGCGAAAGCGCGACTGGATCGTCGCGAACGTCCTCCAGCAGTCGCTGCTCGCGCTCTTGCTTTCGGGGGTGATGCTCGTCGTCGCGGCCGTCCTGTTCGGCGTGACCGTGATTCCCGGCCCGCTTTCGATCGCGCTCGTTTTGCTCGGGGCGATCGCCTTTTCCGCGCTTGGAATGACCCTGGGGAGTCTGCTGCCGAATCCAGACGCGGCGAGCAGCCTCGGCGGCTCGATCGCATTCCCGATGATGTTCCTCTCGGGCGTGTTCTGGGAGATCGACATCATGCCCGAGACGCTGCAGACGATCGGCCGACTCATGCCGCTCTATCAGTTCCACCGGGGACTCCGCCGACTCATGATCGTCGGCACGACTGACGGAGTGTGGCCGGCGTTCGCGATGCTTGGCGGGATGGCTGTCGTCTTCGTAGCGCTTGCGGTCCGACTGACGCGCTGGCGTGACTTCGGCGGGTGAGGTCACTCGGCTGGCCGACGCCCCGACAGCCGAGACTCGACCAGCCGGACGCCGACGACGACGAGACTGGTGACCACGAGCAGGAGTTGGGTGCCCGACCGGGCAACCGGGAAAACCCGGTCGACGTCTGCGGATTCCGGTCCACGAGTCGGGTCGACACCCGAACTGACGTGAACGTCAGCAGTCGATCCGACCGCAGCCCCACCACCGTCAGTCGCTGTCGGCGAGAGATCCACGAACGTCTGGACGAGTCCGCGCTGGGTCGAAAGTTCGAGCTTCCCGTTGAACGCGTAGAACTGATCGTGGATCGGGTAGAGGATGTTCGCGCCGGCCCCGACCAGATCCGGGGCGATCCCCGCGAAGACGATCGCCAGGACTCCGACCCACGCGACTCGGGGGCCGTACCCGTCGAATCGGGCCGCAAGCCAGGACGTCGAACGGATCCGGGTGTCGTAGTAAATCAGAACGGCGAGTGCGGCCGGGAACAACAGCGTATGCAGGAGTGCCCGGTGTCCGCCTGGAATGACGAGGCCGGCAAAGGCATCGAGGTCGGGGACCACCACTAGCCCGAGCACGACGGCGAGTGCACGCCAGTCGAACGCTCGCCCGAGCAACGCCGCCGCGATCAGCCCCGCGAGAGCCAGATGTACCACCGTCGAGGGCATACAGCTGAATGGGGCCGGACGAAAATATGGGTTGTGTCGGTTCCAGCGCGGTCTCCAGACACCGAAATTCGTCTTTTGTCGAATCGGACTTCGACGGGATTTATCCCTGCGTATCTACATGGACACGTATGGACAGCGGATCGGGTCGCGACCGCCTCGCGAAGCAGATCGCGGGCGAAATTGCGACGAGTGATCGACCGGGCGAGACCATCCGAAAGTGGCGGACGGACTTCGAGATCGCTCAATCGGACCTCGCAGCCGAACTCGACGTCTCGCCGTCAGTCGTCTCCGATTACGAGAGTGGCCGGCGTGACAATCCCGGAATCGGGGTCGTCAACCGGATGGTTTCGGCGCTGCTCGCCATCGACCAGCGCCGCGGCGGGCGACACATCCGCCAGCACGCCCGGGTCATCTCGGCCGGTTTCGACAACGACATTGTCTCGGACCTCCGGGAGTTCTCGGCGGCAGTGCCGATCGAACGGTACTTCGAGGCGATCGACGCGACGGAACTCGCACCCGGGAGCCAGGAGACCGTCGTCGGTCACACCGTCATCGACAGTATCGAGGCGATCACGCGGCTCTCAAGCGAGGAGTTCTATCGGCTGTACGGCCAGAGTTCGAACCGCGCGCTCGTGTTCACGAACGTCACCCGCGGGGAGTCGCCGCTGGTCGCGATGCGGGTCGTCAACCCCACGCCGAACGCGGTCGTGCTCCACGGGATCGAGCCGGAAGACGTCTGGGACCGCGCGGCCGATCTGGCCCGTGTCGACGGGTTCGCGCTGGGAGCGACGACCCAGGAGTTAGCCGCGATGCTCGATCGACTCGGAACACAGTTCTGAGAGAAAGACAGCGAGGGGATGCGGCCGCGAACACGATGGGCCAGCCACGGCCACATCCCGTTCCCGCTGTCGGTCCGGGTCCGGACCGGCGAGGCGGCCTCCATGCTGCTCCGCAACGGCCGTCTACGGAGTGGTAGCGACCGAGCGGCTATTCGACGTACGTGTACTTGCGCTCGCCCATGCGACCCCAGCCGTCGAAGACGAACTCTTCTTCGGGCGTGGTGAACGCGTCGATGTCGGTCGTCTCGTCGTAGTTGTGAACCTCGTGGATCTGTTCGTACTCCGCGAAGGTGATGTCCTTGCGCGCTCGGAGCTGTTCGTCGACGTTGAGCTGGGCGATCTCTTCCTCCCAGCCGGGCTGGACGGTCTCGATGTGGATCTCGGCCTGCGCCCCGCTGCCGTACGAGCAGACCATCATCTCGGCGTCGTCGAGGTCACGGCCCCCTTCACGGGCTTCTTTGAGCGCGGACGCCCGTGCCAGGTGGACCGAGCCAGTGTACCAGTTGCCGACGTGTCGGGAGATGCCGAGTGTCGGCTCGACCGTCCGGTCGTACCACTCGCGATACCGGTCGGTGCCGGTCAGATCGTCGGTGTACTCCGTGAGTGCATCACGGAAGGCTTCGTCGTCTTCGAAGTCCTCACGCCGGGGCTGCATCCCGATCTCTTCGGCGAGTTCCTCCTCGACGTCCGTGCCACGCGAGATGTGCCGGAAGCCGAGTGCTGCACCCTTCCGGACCATGCCCGGGAACGGAATGTGGAACGGGACGACCGCGAAGTCGTCGGGATGGAGGTCACGCTGGCTCTCGACGTCCTGGAGAGCCTCGCGCATCCGGGCGAGATACACCTGCATCGAGCGCTTGCCGTCGACGCTCGGGAACTGCTGGTTGGGCTTGAGGAAGTCCGTCTCGTCGGCGCTGCCAAAGCCCTGGACGGGATCGACCGACGTGAGGCTCGGATCCTCGTCGATCAACATCGCGACTGCGCCCGCACCCTGGGTCGCCTCGCCGGAGTCGCCGCGCTCGTAGAGTGCAGTGTCGGTAGCGATCACGAGTGCGGCCCGTCCTCGATTCTTCCCGGCCTGGATCCAGTTGACCGCGTCGTCGACGGCCTGCGTGCCCGCGACGCAGGCGAACTTCCGCTCGCCCTTGTTGGCGTGATGGAAGTCCCCCTCGTAGACGTCTTCGAGACACCCGGCGATGTACGTCGAGGCCGGCTTGGAGTGGTCGAACGCGCTCTCGGTCGCGACGTCGATCCGGCCGATATCGTCGGGTTCCAGCCCCTTTCGGTCCATCAGGCGCTTGGCCGCGTTCGCACCCATCGTGACGATGTCCTCGTAGACGTCCGGGAACGAACTCGCGTGGAGGCCGAGCCCTTTTGTATATTTCTCGGGGTCTTCGCCCTTCTCGGGAGCGAACGTCTCCGGCAGATCGAGTTTGAGGTTGCCAGTGCGGATCTCGACAGCGTCGATGCCCACTGTAGTCATGATTCGTCCGTGGTGACGTGGAGGTGCCTTATGATTTTGTCGACTGTGAATTCGTCGACTGTCGAAATCGACCCCCTCAACATGATTTATACGCCGAATCGGGTGGATCACTTCCGTCGGCAGTGTCCGTCACAGTCCGACAGGCCTCGTTTCCAGCCTCATCGACGGCAACTATAGTGACGGTGTGCTCGCGTCCGGACGTTTCGTACATTCGCGTATTTTCATACGTTTCATCCCCCGACTGGCCGGGATACGTGTCTTGAAGCGTTCCGGACCGATTGACGTAAACCGTTGTTTGGACGAGGTGGTCGTCCGTTGTTTCCCACTCGACCCCGAACGACTCTATAAACTCCCAATAGATGACGATAAAATTGAATTCACTCTCGTCTACGACCGAGAAGTTCGTAATGCTCGGTGGCGTTATGTCCACGGTCAACGTGTTGGTCATCGCACTCGCCGTGTTCGAGGCATTGTCGACCGCGGTAATTGTCACTGACTGTGACCCCTCTGTGGGCGAGGCCCCAACCGAGATAGTCGCGTTGTAGATTCCATCACCGTCAGGATCAGTGAGCGTGACCGTCCCAGCGTCCAGTGACGATGCGTCGGCTGTTGCCGTCGAAATGCCCGAGAATGAATCAGAGACGGTCGCTGAGATCGAAACGGTATCACCATTGGTGACGAATGCGTTGCCGTCGCCATCTTGCAGCGTTGCGTTCTCAATTGTTGGCGGTTCCGTGTCTACGGAAATAGTTTGTGAGGTTGCGTTCGTCGCCCCGAAGCCGTCAGTCCCCGTGAGCGTGACGTTGTAAGTACCACTCTGGGCGTAGGTGTGATTAAGAACGGGGTCGTTCGTGGTCGTCGTATTGCCGTCGTCGAACGTCCACGTGTAGTTTGCAATCGTGCCGTCGTCGGTTGACGTCGACGCATCGAACCCACACTCACTTCCTTCGCAGTTCGACGTAAAGTTAGCGTCCGGTGGGCTATTGGCCAGTACTGTTTGCGTCGTCACGTTGCTCGCCCCTGAATCGTCCGTCACGTTCAGCGTCACGTTGTACCGATACGGCGCATAGTAGGTATGGGTGACAGACTCGCCACTTCCGTCGACCGTGCCGTCGCCATCGAAGTCCCAGTCGTAGCTGAGAATCGAACCATCGGGATCGTTCGAAGCACTTGCGTCGAAGGATATTCCTTCGCCAGTTCCAGGCGCATTTGGGCTGTAGGTGAAGCGAGCGAGCGGTTCGTCCGTGACTGTGATCGTTGTCGACGTCGTGTTTGTCTCGTTATCGGCGTCAGTTACCCGAAGTGTTACCGGATAGACACCACTAGCATCGAACGTCTGCGTGGATGTGGTACCACTCGCTTCGAAGTTGCTATCGTTGTTGAAATCCCAATCGTAGCTGGTGATCGAACCGTCGGGATCTATTGAATTCGACGCAGTGAACAAAACTGTCTTGTTGACGATAGCCGGCCGCGGGTTGGAGGTAAACGCGGCCACAGGGGGGGCATTGATACGAACTTGCTGGGAGGTCGTATTTGTACCCCCCTTACTATCAGCCACTCGTACTCTTATCGTTTGATTTCCTGGATCAGTGAACTGTTTCGTGATCGTCGCATTGCCGGACTGTTCGTAGTTCCAATCGCCGTCGAGATCCCATGCATAGCCGATGATCGAATCGTTCGAAGCAACGGAATCGCTCGCGTCAAGAGTCACTGCTTCGCCGACTGTCGGAACTGTCGGAGTTATAGATAGGTTTGCGATTGGGGCTGTAGTGTCCTGTAGTGGTAGAGGGACATCGAAATCACGGTCGTAAAGCAGGGTATTCGACGGTTCGTGGACGACGAAGACGGTGACGACCCCTGTTGCGTTGTGGGTGTGACGAACGGTTTCTCCGGGATCGAAATTCCCTTGTAGTTCCTCGATAGTGCTCAGCGAGTGGCGTTCCGTATTCCCGGATCGAAAGTAGACGGTGACCTCGTCAGTGGACAGTTGGGTTCCGCCCTGATGACTGATCGTGACGTTCGTCGCGTCGACAGTCGCTTCGAGATTTGCTACGGGTTCGTCCTGCGTATCAATGTTTGTGAGAATTGCCCCGCCTACGATGACCGAGAGAATGACGACGACAGCAGTCAAGAGGACTACGCCGGTTACTTCAGATTGGGCATGAACGCCATCTTTGACTTCATTCATCCATAAATATTAATTATTTCAACTACACTGGAAGTCGCCATCTCCCTTCGTGATATTTGAATTTATAGTGTCAATTATTCCTGTGCAAGTCATGCTATTCCCAGAAGCGTCCACTGCAGTAATAGTCACTTCTATTTGATTATTTCCCGATAAATTTGGCGCGGGATTGAGCGATATTTCATAAGCATTGATCTGGTCAGAGCTACCTGACAAATTGACCGTGTCTTGTCCAATTGTGTTCCCCCCATCAGTGACGGTCAGTTCAAGTCTGTCAAGCGAGGCATCATCACTAACGCCGACATCAAATTCAGCTACATCTGCACTATTCTGGTTAGTATCTCCCCGATCATAAGCACCTACTCCTGTCCAATTCATAATCGATGGTGGTGTCGTGTCCCCAGCGAATCCCTCACTAGTAGTATTGATTATTGTCACATTCACGAGATCGGACCCACCTCCACCGATCGCCCACAGTTTGACAGTCTTGTTCCTGTCCGCGCTGAAATCGACCGTCGCTTCACCGCCTTCGTCGGTGAAGGTGTCGGACGGCGAAATATCGACATCGGGATCATCGACCACAAAGTCCACCTCCAAATCTCGGATATTCGCCAACTCGTTTTCAAGCAACGTCTGGACAGTGAATGTCCGTTCGTTGGCGTTCGGGCTTTCAGTGAGATTGAATTCGTACGTGTAATCTGCCGTACCTGGATCAGTCCACTCAAGATCGAACGGTCCGCCACCACCGCCACCAGACTGAAGCGGAGACGTAACTTCGACAGTCACAGAACCGTTCTCTGGGGTCGAGGCATCGAATCCTGAACCGGTCGCGTCAAGACTGAAGTTAAGGTCCGTCGATCCATTCGCGCCAGTCGAATTGTAGGTGAACGCCACCCGTCCGTCGGAATCGGAAGTCATCAAGGACGGATGAATCGAACCTTGATTAGCACTCCCGTTGACGGTGATCCCGGACTGCGGGTTGTTGTACGCATCTCGGACTTCCAATACAACGGTCGCGTTCTCACCCCACGTAATCGTCTCGTCACTGAGTGAAACATCCGTCAAATAGCTCGCCGACTCCTGCGTTGCCCCCGTCCCGACACCGACTTTCGCCATCTGCAGGCGATACTGGCCCGGATCAAGAGTAACCTGAACGCGCGTAAACGGCCCGGGAACGGCGTCGGCATTCGGCGCAGGCGTGACGGTATCGACGCTTGCCTCGTCCTCCAGTAGCGTCGTCCACCGACTGGCCGAGAGCCGGGTCGTCAGATTGAGCGTGATCGGCGACGTGGCGTTCCCTGCAACCAGTACCGTCCGATCAGAGCTAGTGATCGGCCGCGTATCGACGGTCGTCGAGGCACTACTCGACCGACTGAGCGACCCGTTGAGCGTGACCAGCGAGATGCGATTGCCCGAAAGCAACGACTGACCGGCGAGCGTCAGATCCGCGTTGTCGAAGCTGTTGTACAGCAGTGAATTCTCGTAGATCGTCGTCGGCGGATCGCGATAGCGGTTGTAGTTCGGCTCGTAGACGATTCCGCCGGTGTTGTACGACCGCGTCGATCCGTTCCAGACGTCGCCAGTCTCGCCGACAGCGGTCGCGTTCGTGATCGTCAGGTTCACCCGTGGATCAGCCGTGCCGTCCGTCGATAATCGGCCCGATGGCGGAGCCGGGTTGAGGGCGATGATGCGGGCTGGATACGACGTTCCGAGCGAAATAGTCGTCCCTGTGCCCGACGTGCGTCCCGGCATCGAAACGATCGCATTCCGGAGGTCCTGGAGCTGTTGTTGGACCTCGACGCTGTGATCCATCTCGATCTGTTCGTTCTGGTTCGGGACGACGAACGCCTGATACAGCGAGAACGCGATCACGAGCACGGCGAACAGCAACACTGCGCCGATCTGGATCGCCTGCGCGCGCTCGTCGGCCCGAAACTCCATTACCCGTCCTTCCGGCGTCCGGGGGTAAAAGTCTGTGTGTCGGCGCTACTCCTCGTCTTCTTCGACGACCTCGGGATCGCTCATCGCCGTTTGCAGGCTGTCTAACCCGTTGACCCACTCGGCGACCAGCCCGAACTCCAGGTCGTCGACGACGTCTCTCGGGAGTTCCGCCTCGTCGGCGATGATCCGCGTCCCGGCCTGGGCACAGTACCCCAGCGCGGCGTCCATGTTCTCCTCGGCCTCGGCCTCGCTCGCCGCCTCGATGAGGTCCGCGATCGGCGCCTCGGCGACACCGCCGGCGACGTACTCCTCGGCGGCGTAAAAGACACAGACCAGTGACGTCTGGACGCCGTCGACGACCATCAGCTTCTCCTCGTCGTCGATGGCGACGTCGTCGAGGACGATCTCACGGACGCCCTCGAGCTCTTCGAGGGCGCGCTCGGCTTCGAGTTCGCCGTCGTCGTAGTCAGTGACGATCTTCGCGACCGCGATCGCCGTATCGTCCTGGAGGTTCAACAGGAGACGAGCCGAGTCTTCCTGCTCGGGATCGATGTCTTCTGATTCGATCCGTTCGATCCAGTTTTGCCACCGTTCTGCTGTGTAGTATTCCCCCGGCGGAGTGCTCATACCTCCCCGTTCGTGTCTCGGGGGATATGGCTTTCGCTACCGATCACGACACCGGATGACCGTGGCGGCCTGGACTGGGCGTCGCTCAGTCCTGGAGTTCGAACGCCACGGTGACTTCTGCCTGATACTCGCGGTCCGCGACGGACGCCACCTCGACGCCCAGTTCGTCGACCTCGATCCACTGAACGCCGTCGAGTGTCTCGTTCGCCCGGTCGATCGCGTCGTCGACGGCCGCGTCGAACCCGTCGGGGCTGGTTCCGACGAGGGTCACTTTTTTGAATACCATCGTAGTTGTCGGCCCGTATTGCGAGAACGTTCACGACGGCCATGGAGCGTTCCCGTAAGATGGACGACGGATCCATGGCCCCTAATACTTACCCAGCGCCTTGTCCGCCGAAGACGATCCGAGTGGACAGGATCACCAAACTCGGGGCGTGTCCGTGATGAAACGTTCAGGCGTCCCCACAACCAAAAAGAGTCCATAAGAAGCGCCCCTCACACGACGATACTCGCCGAAACGGACGGCGACCTCACTTGGAGATGTTGTCCGCCCCTGATCGTTCGCCGTCGACAGTGCCCCCCTCGGAGGATGGTCGCTCGACCGAATCAGGCGTCTGCTCGCCGGAACTGACGCGCAACTGGCCGCTCGTGTCGTCGAAAACCAGCTGGGAATGCGGGTAGGCGATCTCGACGTCCAGATCCTCGATTGCGTCCCAGATCGCCGTCTGGATCTGGGACCGCTTTGCCTGCATCTTGTACGGCTCATTGATCCAGTAGCGAAGCGTCAACTCGATACCGTGGTCCCCGAACTCGGCGACATGGCATACTGGCCCCGCAGGGTAGCGAGCGGCGCCGACTCTGATGTCCGGTCCGCCGCCGATGACGCCATCGACTGACCGTGCAGCCCCGACGAAGCGCTCGCGAGCCGTCGTGAGATCCCCTTCGTAGGTGACGACGACCTCGATCGATTCCCGGACGCGTGTGTCCTCCGCGGAGTAGTTGATGACGTCGCGTTCCCTGATGGTTCCGTTCGGGATCACCAGGAACGTATTGTCGAGCGTGAATATCTTGGTGTATCGCAGTGTGATATCTTCGACAAATCCACGCTGACCAGTATCAGCCAGCTCGACCATGTCGCCGATCTCGTAGGGCTGGTCGGCCAGCAGGAAGACCCCGCTGATGACGCTACCGACAATCGGTGGGTCGTGTCGCAAAGCGGTCTAGAGTTTGCCTCTGGTACTCTCAATTGAGAGGTCACAGCTCATTGCTGTTTTGGTCGATCGCTGGAGCAGTTCATCAAGGAACGCCTGGTAGTGCTCTGGATCAGCGTACTTCACCAGCCGAAGCTGGAGTATCGCCTCTAATCCCTCCGTTGTCCAGCGCATCCACTGGTTCTTGCATCGCTTGCTGACTTCGCCCATCAGCCGTTCGACGGGGTTCGAGGTCCACGGCACCTCGAACCCCTCGACAGCCTGCTCGGCAAACGTCACGATCGACGGCACCCACCGCCGAAGATACCCCGCAGCCTTCTCTGACCCGTACTGATCCAACTGCCACGCTGTCTTCTCGATACGCTCGGTCGTTCGCGCGATCCGCTCGCGGATCGCCGCGAACTCCTCTTCCGGCCGGTGCTTGGCGACCGAATTCTTCAGATGGAACACCTCGTCGATCACCTCCGAGACGATCTCGTTTCGTCGATCCAAGGAGAACACGCCGTCGTCCCAGAGGTTGTAGTCCAGTGTTCGGCCGACGTGGACGAGATCAAGTTGGTGATTGCGATTTTCGTCGGTAAAGGCCGTGACCATACCCTCCTCAGCGTCACTGACGACCGTCGCGTCGTCAGTGACTGCGTCGATGTCGTCGAGGTCGGCGGCTGTCTCGTCCCAGTCAGCGTTGACCGAGAGATCCAGCAGGGAGCGGGACTCCTCGGCAGTATCTTTGCCGAGCGTGGCTTGGACGGAGTGGTACGAGCGGTCGTCGTCTTGACTGTGACACTTCGTGGCGTCAGGAATAACCGCATCAGCGTCTGTGTCAGCGACACAGTCTGGAAGGAACTGTTTGAGCTTGCTGCCGTATTCTCTGGCGCGGCGGTTGATCGTGGTCGGCGACGGCATCTCCGAGAGGATGCCGTCGCCGTGGTCAGCGGCGTCACGATAGCTGAGCGAGGTAGCGAGATCGACGCTCTTGGCCGCAATGTCCTGCTGATAACGGTTTTCTCCGTCGAAGCTAAGAACATCTTCGACGGGGCGGAAGTAGCTGGGTTCGTCGTGGTCAGCGGCGGTATCTTCGACGTAGTGAAGGTCGAATTCGTGCTCACCGGCGGTTGTGACGGCCGTGCGGGTATCGGTACCGGCGCGTTGGTAGCGCTGGTCACCGTTGCCGTGGGCGTGTTTTTCACCACAGAGCGCCTCGACGCGAGCCGCGTCGAGGCTCTCGACGAGTCCTTCGAGAAGAACTGATTCGATGTTCTGATCGGTGATGAACTCGGCAAGCGTGGCCAGCGGTATCGTTTTGTCGTCGTCGATGCTAACGGTCAACCGCACGTCGATTGTGGCGTGCATGGGGCACCTCTCGGAGTGGACACCAGAGGCGTCCCCTTCCTCAGGGGAGTCAGTTACTGAACTCTAGAGGACTTTGCGACACGACCAATCGGTGCGAGGACGACACCGACCACGGCGGTGAAAACCGTCACCGAGAGAGCAATGTCGCCCAGTTGGAGGCCGAAGATCCGGAGGATGACGAGCAACGCGAGGACGAACACGCCGACGCGAAGCCCACGGATGAACGCTCGGGTCAAGCTGGGGCGGCTGAACTGGCGGGCGATCCGTCGGCCGAGCAGACTCACGAGCAACCGGCTGGCGACCCAGGCAAGCCCCAGCACGACGACGACAGCGAAGATATCGAGGGACCAGTCAGGGATCCACGTGGGAATCCATCCCGCCGCCTGAATCGGATTCGCGGCCTCGGTGGTCGTGGCCCCGACCACGTCGATCCACCCGACCGCCAGCGGTTGCATGCGCAAATCGACACCCGGACCGCTCAAAAGGGTTGTGTTGAGCCCTGCGCTGTAACCGACAACTGGCCGATCCCGAGGCGCGAATTTCGAAGCGACCACTCTTTTATCGCTCCGGGCATAATTACCGACGAGCAATGGATCCGGCCACCCCCGGAGACAGCGACGACCGCGGCGTCTCTGAGATGACGGCCGTCGTGACACTCGTCGCCATCGCGTTCGTCCTCGTGGCCGGCGTCGGGATCAGCGCGATCATGTTTTCGGAGGGCGATACCGGCCCGCCACAGGCCAACTTCACCTACGAGTACATCGACCAGACCAGCGCACTCCTCATCACCCACGACAGAGGTGACGAGATTCCCAGCGGAGACCTCTACGTCAGCGGATCCGACAGCAACGTTACCTGGGCCGCCCTGGCCGGATCGAACGAATCAGCACTCGTCACGCCGGGCGACGCCGTCCAGGTCAGCGAGCAAAGCGCTTTCGGCGAGCCAGTCCGCTCGAGTAGTCGCCTCGAACTCGTCTTCCACAACGCGTCGCTGAACCAATCAGCCGTGATTTCGCGATGGAACGGCGACACAGGCATCTGAACGCCCGCTCGACTAGCCTTTGATATTGCAGACCGGGAACGTCCGGGCGACCCGGTCGCCGATCCCGAGTTCGTCCGAGATCCGAACGACCTCGTCGATGTCCTTGTAGACGCCGGGGGCCTCCTCGGCGACAGTCGCGCCGCTCTGAGCTTTGACGTAGATTTCCTGAGTCTCCCGGAGGTCGTCCTGGACGTCCTCGCCCCAGTAGGTGTTCTTGGCTTCCGTCCGGGACATGAGCCGGCCCGCGCCGTGGGCCGTCGAGCCGAACGTCTCCGCCAAGGAGTTCTCGCCACCGCGGAGGACGTAACTCCCCGCGCCCATGCTCCCGGGGATGATGATCGGCTGGCCGACGTCGCGGTAGGCCGCCGGGACTTCGGGGTGGCCGGCCGGGAACGCCCGCGTCGCGCCCTTCCGGTGGACGAAGAGTTCGCGATCCTCGTCCCCAATGGTATGGGTCTCCTTCTTGGCGATGTTGTGGGCGACGTCGTAGAGCAACTCCATCTCCATGTCGCGCCAGTCACGATCGAAGACGTCGGCGAAGACCTCGCGGGTTCGGTGCATGATGAGCTGGCGGTTGACCCACGCGAAGTTGATCGCCGCGTTCATCGCGGCGTAGTACTCCTCGGCGAGGTGACTGCCTGCGGGCGCGGCCGCGAGTTCCTTGTCCGGGAGTTGCTCGAGCAGTCCCTCATGAGTCTTTTCGATCTCCCGAAGGTAGTCGGTACAGACCTGGTGGCCCAGCCCGCGCGAGCCACAGTGAATCAGAACCACGATCTGGTCTTCCTCGAGACCGAAGCGCTCGGCGACGTCCTCGCGGTAGACGTCCGTGACACGCTGGACTTCCAGGAAGTGATTCCCGCTCCCGAGACTCCCGAGTTGCTGGCGACCCCTGTCTTTGGCCTTCTTCGAGACCGCGTCGGCGTCGGCCCCCGGCCGGACACCCTCGTCCTCGCAGTGGGTGAGATCGTCTTCGACGGCGTATCCCTCCTCGAGTGCCCACTCGACACCACGCTCTAAAATCTCCGCTAAGGTGTCGACGTCCGTCTGGACGACGCCACCGCCGCCGAGCCCGCTCGGGATCGCCTCGAACAGCGCGTCGACGAGTTCTTGCTCGCGCCCCTGGATATCACTGTACGTGAGGTTTGTTTTCATCATCCTCACCCCACAATTAATGTCGTAACCAACCGCACCGGGCGAGATGACGCCGTTCTCGGTGTCGATCCCGGCGACGCCGCCGACCGGGAACCCATAGCCCTGGTGGGCGTCGGGCATCGCGAGGGCGTACTTCTGGATCCCCGGGAGGTGGGTCGTGTTCTTGAGTTGCTGCAAGGAGAGATCCTCGCTGATTTCGTCGAGGAGTTCCTCGCTGGCGAGGACGCGGGCCGGGACGCGCATCTCGTCTTCCTGAGGGATTTCCCAGACGTACTCCCGAACCTTCTGTAAGGTGAACTCGCCGGCGTCGTAGGTAGTCATACGCGCTAATTCGCACCCGGAGACAAAGTAAGGTTCGAACTGCGGGACGTCACTGGAGGGGGTCGCGATTCAGTTCGCGTGCTTGAGGTCGAAACGATCGAGTTGCATGACCTTTCGCCAGGCCGCAACGAAATCGTCGACGAACTGCTGTTGGCCGTCCTCGGCACCGTAGACCTGCGAGACGGCACGCAGTCGGGCGTTCGAGCCGAAGATGAGATCGACGCGCGAGCCCGTCCACTCGACGTCGCCCGTCTCGCGGTCCCGGATCTCGTAGACGTTCTCGTCGTCGGTCTGCTCCCACTCGTAGCCCATGTCGAGGACGTTCACGAAGAAGTCGTTCGTGAGCGTGCCGGGCTCGTCGGTGAAGACACCGAGGTCCGAGTCGCCGTAGGTCGCGCCAAGCTGGCGCATCCCGCCGAGAAGGACCGTCATCTCGGGGATGGTCAGGTTCAGCAACTCGGCTCTGTCGAGGAGGATCTCCTCGGGCTTGCGCTCGGCCTCCTCGCCGACGTAGTTGCGAAAGCCGTCGGCTGCGGGCTTCAGCGCCTGGAAGGACTCGACGTCGGTCTGGTCTGCTGTCGCGTCGGTGCGACCAGGCTCGAAGGGCACCGTCACGTCGTAGCCCGCGTCCGCAGCGGCCTGCTCGACGGCTGCGTTGCCGCCCAGGACGATCAGGTCCGCCAGCGAGACGCGGACGTCGTCGGATCGAGCGTCGTTGAACTCGGCCTGGATGTCCTCGTACGTCGCGAGGACCGACTCCAGTTCTGCGGGTTCGTTGACCGCCCAGCTCTGCTGGGGTTCCAGTCGGATGCGAGCCCCGTTGGCACCGCCGCGCTTGTCGCTGTCGCGGTAGGTCGAGGCGGCGGCCCAAGCGGTCTTGACCAGCTGCGATCGCGAGAGGTCCGACTCGCGGATCGCCTCTTTGAGTTCGGCGACGTCGCTGTCTCCGATGAGATCGTAGTCAGCGTCCGGCAGCGGGTCTTGCCAGATCATCTCCTCGTCGGGGACCTCCGGGCCGAGGAACCGCTCAGGCGGACCCATGTCGCGGTGGATCAGCTTGTACCACGCCTTCGCGAAGTTGATCCCGAACGCCATCGGGTTCTCCTGGTAGCGCTCTAAGATCTCACGGTAGTCCGGATCGCGCTTCAACGCGATGTCGGTCGTGAGCATCATCACGTCCTCCTTCTCGTCGGGGTCCTCGACGCCGGGTGCGGCCTCGTCGAGTTCGCCGTTCTGGGTCGTCCACTGCCACGCACCGCCGGGGCCCTTCTCGGGCCACCACTGGTGTTCTAAGAGCCCGTCGATGTAGCCCATGTCCCACTCGGTCGGCGTGGTGTTCCAGGGCCCCTCGATCCCGCTGGTGATCGTATCCTTCCCTTTGCCCGAGCCGTAGTCGTTGTCCCAGCCCAGCCCCTGCTGTTCGATCGGGGCCTCGGCCGGTTCCGGCCCGAGGTGATCGCCGTCGTCGGCACCGTGGACCTTCCCGAAGGTGTGGCCGCCGGCGATCAGCGCGACGGTCTCTTCGTCGTTCATCGCCATGCGGCTGAAGGACTCGCGGATGTTCTCCGCCGAGGCCTCAGGGGCGGGTTCGCCGTCCGGGCCCTCCGGGTTCACGTAGATGAGCCCCATGACGGTCGCGCCCAGCGGGTTCTCGAGTTCGCCGTCCTCGAAGCGCTCAGAGGACTCCATCTCCATTTCGGGCCCCCAGTCGACCGACTCGTCCGGGGCGAAGTCGTCTACGCGGCCGCCGGCAAAGCCGAACGTCTCGAAGCCCATCGACTCCATGGCGACGTTGCCAGCCAGGACGATGAGGTCGGCCCAGGAGAGCTTCCGGCCGTACTTTTGCTTGATCGGCCAGAGGAGCCGTCGCGCCTTGTCCAGATTCGCGTTGTCCGGCCAGCTGTCGAGCGGCGGGAAGCGCTGCGTCCCGCCGGCGGCACCGCCCCGGCCGTCCGTCGTCCGGTACGTGCCGGCGCTGTGCCAGGCCATCCGGATGAACAGCGGGCCGTAGTGGCCGTAGTCGGCGGGCCACCAGTCTTTCGAATCGGTCATCAGCGCCTCGAGATCCGCCTTCACGGCCTCGAGATCGAGTTGCTGGAACGCCTCGGCGTAGTCGAAGTCGTCCTCGTACGGGCTGTCGTCGCGGGCGTTCTGGTCGAGAACCCCGACGTCCAACTGGTTGGGCCACCAGTTTTGATTGCGCTCTCGCATGGTCACCGAGAGGGGCCTTCCACACATCAATTTTGGCTTGGGGGAAATTGTCTTCGCCGCAAGGCAAAAATTAAATCTCGATCGAATAACCCATCTCGGCAGTGAAACCGGACTGATCGTGACTTCGCCCGATCGAACCGTGCTGACCGCAGCGTTCCAGTGTGGGGAGACGACCGGGAAAATCTCAGACGTCGAGGACGACGTAAGCGTGCCACCCTTCCTCAGTCGGCTCGAGGACCATCTCGGAGTAGGTGACGGCCTTTACCTCCCGGGCAGTGATCGTTTGTAGGGGCACGCCCTGAGCGGTGGCCTCGACGGTCCAGACGTCGCCCGACGAAGAGACCGCTGCCCGATTGTCGACGGGGAGAACGCCGCGGACGTCACGCTGATAGATGAGTTCGTCGAGGTAATCGAACAGGAGAGGCTCCCGACTCTCGGCCGTGACCGTGAGATCGAAGCGGTCGCCCTCGGGGGCGTCCCCCTCGTACATCGCCGCCGCCATGCCGTCAGCCGTCGCGCCGAAGACGTCACCGAGCGTCTCGCCGGTCGCCTCGACGGCGACGTCAGCCGTATGTTCCCGGAGTGTGAAGCTCACGACCCCTCACCCTGTCTGTCCTCGGCCGATGACGTAGCATCTCCAGACGGTTCTTCGTCATCCCTGTCACCACTGGAGAACCACCCGGCTTGGACGATCCCGTCGGGCAGGCTATCGGAATACTCCAGCGGGGCCGCCTCGACCGTGTCCGTATCGCCGATGGCGACGCCGCTGGTCATGATCGTCTTGAGCCCTTCTTCGACGCTCATGTCCACGTCGATACACCGGTCTGGAGAAACGTGAAGCACGTAGCCACCCATGAGTGGATTCGGAGCCAGCGGAACGTAGATCGTCAACATGTCCTCGTGGCCGGTCTGGCGTTGGATGTCTTCGGGAGTTTCGGCCGTCACGAACCCGGTCGCGTACGATCCTTCAGTGGGGAACTCGACGAGTTTGATCTCCTGAAAGCTCTCGGTGTCGGCGTCGAACACTAATTCGCTCATCTCGTTGAACGTCTGATAGACGCTGCCGATACCCGGGATGGCCCCCATCGCCCGGTCGAAGCGTTGTTCGGCGGCTTTCGCGCCGGAGTACGAGTCCGCGAGGAAGCCGATGATTACGACGAGTACAACCACGACGAGCAAAGAGACGATCTGGAGCAGGATCTCCGGGGTATCGCCACTGATACCGAGGACGCGCTGGAGTGTCCCGGTCAATGGCTGGAGCGTCCCGAAAATGAACCCCCAGATGAAACTCACCACGACGACGGTGATCAAAAGCGGAACAGTCAGCGTCAGTCCGGTGACCAGTGCCTGTTTCAACCGGTCGTGGATGTCCCCCCGATGAGGCGGCTGTATTCGTCCAGGCATACAGGACAAATCAACTGCACTGACTGAAAGCGTTGTGGCCTCGATCCGATCGAGTATCCCTGCCTGGAAAAGACGTCGATGGGCCGCCTCGAAGCGTGCATCCTGGTCTCGACACCGGCGATTGTTCGCCGGCGGCGCGGTCCGGACCGATTCGTGAAGCGCCTTAAAAGTTAAATGGGTCAAGGGCATACGTCGATGCAGTGAGCGTCACCGTCGAAGCGACACGGGTCGAACGCGGCGACGACGAGTTCGTCGACGCCGCCTGGAAGCTCAAAGAAGACATCAGAGCAGAGGAAGGGATTTTGCGCCAGCGACGACGCTTCTTCGAAGACGCCTATCGTCGCTCGACGGTCTACGTCTATTACAACCGAGGACACGACCCGAACCTCATCGGGTTCGCGGCAGTTCGACGTGACGGGTACATGCTCTTTCTCGCGGTCGATTCGGCCTATCGAAACAAGGGATTCGGCAAGCGTCTCATCGCCAGAGCCGTCGAGAACTACGAGTCCGTCTCCTGTCACGCGCGGACGACCAACCAGTCCGCCATGCAGTTCTATCGCCACATCGGCTTCGAGGTCCAGCGGCGCATCGACAACTATTACGAGGACGGCGGCGACGCCTACTACCTCTCGCTCGGTGACGACGACGGCATCATCGACCGGCTGCAGGGGCTGCTCTCGCGATAGCTCCTGGCACTCGACTCCCAGGCTCCCGACCGACAATCCTTTTCCTTCGCTCCGCGAATCCGGGAGCGATGGAGGAGCGAACCCGCGCGTATCTCCGCGGCCGGTTCGGTGACCACTATCGACGGACCGATCCACTGCCGCCGCCGGACGCCCACGAACGCGAGTGGGGGTACATCCCGTGGACGGACAGCCCCGGCGAGACGATGGTTCGCCACCAGTCGCTGCTGGATCTGGGCGACCTCGAATCGTTCCTCGCCAGGGAGCGACCCCGCCACGTCTACTTCTCGGCTGGCCGATACACCGACCCGGGAGCCGGGTCGATGGGCGCAAAGGACTGGCGGGGCTCTGACGTCGTCTTCGATCTCGACGCCGATCACTTGCCGTCGGTCGATCCCACCGCAGCCACCTACGCCGAGATGCTCGCCGCCTGCAAGGACGCACTCGTTCGGCTGCTTGACTTCCTCGAGGACGACTTCGGATTCGATGACCTGACGATCGTGTTCTCGGGCGGTCGTGGCTATCACGTCCACGTTCGCGACGACGGGATTCAACACCTAGAGCGCGAGGCCAGACGGGAAATCGTCGATTACGTCCGCGGGATCGGCCTCGACCTGGACGGCCTCGTCACCACCGAGATGCGCGGGAACGTGACGGCTCGAACGCTCCGGACAGAGGGGGGCTGGGGCAAGCGCGTCCACGACGAACTGCTCGCGTTCGTCGACGACGTCGAGTCGCTACCCGAAGACCAGGCGATGGCGCGACTACAGGAACTCGAGGGGATCGGCGAGGGGCGGGCGAAGACGATCTACGGCGCGATCGAGGCCAATCGCGCGGCGATCGAAGACGGAAACATGGAGGCGGGTGGGCCAGGGATTCGCAAACTCGTCGAGGCGATCACGGGCGACGTCGTCGACGAGCAGAACGCCCCAATCGACGAACCGGTCACGACCGATACGAACCGACTCATCCGACTTCCGGGCAGCCTCCACGGCGGGAGCGGGCTCGCTGTCAGGAAACTCACACGCGAGGAACTCGCTGACTTCGACCCACTGGTCGACGCCGTCCCGGAGACGTTTGTCGGTCACGACATCACCGTCGAAGTGACAGATCCCGGTGAGGTTTCCCTCGGTGGCGATAGCTTTACACTCCCGGAGGGAGTTACTTCCGTTCCGGAGTACCTCGGCGTGTTCCTCATGAGTCGCGGGCGCGCCGAGAAGGGCCAGGAGTGAGCCGGAAAGGCCGACAACCATGGACCTAGACGAGATCCAATCGGTACAGAGTCGCGAGCGCCAGACCGACAGCCTCCAGCAGCTTCGCGACTCGTTCTACGAGGAGGCCGGCCAGTTCGTCCGCTCGCTGCGGGCCGAGCGCGAGCGCGCGGCCGAGGCCGCCGAGGACCCGTTCGACTCGCCGAAGGTCACCCGGCTCAGCGACGACATCGACACCGCCGAGCAGACCCTGGAGGCGATCTACGAGCGCCGCGTCGGCAAGGTCGTCAAGATGGCGTCACTCGCGGCGGCGGACATGCCGACCGAAGAGGAGGGGCTGACGACCGAGGAACGGGACCTCTTCGACGACCTCGTGAGTTCGATCGAATCGAATCGCCAGCGCGTCTTCGACGTCCTCGACGGCGAGTCCATGGCCGTCGCCGGCACTACCGAAGCCGCCTCCTCGGGCGAGGGCGTCCCGACGGATGCGACTGACAGGAGAGACACCGACCACGCCGCCGAACCCGAGACAGCCGGGGCCGACTCGGAGCCGCCCGTGCCACCCGCCGAACCCGACGCAGACGCCGTCTCGCCCGACGCTGAGGAGGTGCCCGCGGCGGATCTCATGGGCAGTGACTCAGCGGCCGAGGAGCGTCCAACGGGCCCGGACCGAGGGGGCCCGTCGGCGGCGACTGAAAACGGGAAAGCGCCAGCAGCCGGGGCGACCGACGACGGATCCGAGCCGGCGACGCGGCGTGACGGCGGGCCACCCGGCTCGGCAGTGGTCGAAGCAGACACGGTCTCGTCAGGAGGCGACGACGTCGAACGGACGACCGTTCGAATCACCAGCGACGTCGGGGAGATCCTCGGCGTCGACGACCGGACGTACGATCTCGTGGCCGAAGACGTCGTAACCCTGCCGGCGACCAACGCCGAACCGCTTCTCGAGCGCGGCGTTGCGGAGTCGCTGCAGTAGGTCGCTGTGGCTGTCCATGCAGCAATTTTCAAGAGACACCGAACCACCGGAGGTCGCCTGCCGTCTCAGTTCGCGTCGTCTCTGGACCCGATCGTGACTTGCAGGTCTTCGGCGGTCCCGTCGCGCCAGACACGGATCGTGGCCGGTTGGCCGACCTCGGTCTGGAGGGCGAGGACGCTCGCCAGCTGCTG
The DNA here is from genome assembly GCF_000470655.1 of Halorhabdus tiamatea SARL4B. Taxonomy (NCBI): domain Archaea; kingdom Methanobacteriati; phylum Methanobacteriota; class Halobacteria; order Halobacteriales; family Haloarculaceae; genus Halorhabdus; species Halorhabdus tiamatea. The sequence continues at coordinate 2,500,997 of NC_021921.1, read as the reverse complement.
GCTGATCGGCGTCGGCTCACCTTCGATGTGAGTGATCACGTCACCGCCGACCGGGACCGGGCGGCCATCGACGGTCGTCTCGCCGGTCGCCCCCTGGAGAACCCCGTCCGACGGGCTGCCCTCGAGGACCTGCGTGACGTAGACGCCGGAGATCTCCGGGAGGTCGTTGGCTCTGGCCACGGCGGGCGTGACGTCCCGGAGTCCGATCCCGAGATACGGATGCTCGTAGGAACCGGTCTCGATCAGACTCGGGACGACTCTGCGAGTCAACGCGCTGGAGATCGCCAACCCGATGTTGTCGCCACGACCGGCGCTGATGAGGCCGACGACCTCGCCGCCCAGATTGACCAGGGGGCCGCCGCTATTGCCCGGATTCACCGCCGCGTCCGTCTGGATCGTGTCGGGGATCGAGAAGTTGTTGGGCCCCGCCAGCGTCCGGTCGACGCCGCTGACGATGCCCGCCGAGACGGAACCCGAGAGCCCGTATGGATTCCCGATGGCAACTACTTCGGTGCCAATCGCGGGCTCACGGTCGACGAAGGACAGCGGATCGGCGGCCGACGGATGGGCGTCGACGGACAGGACCGCGAGGTCACTGTGGAGGTCGGTTCCGACGACGGATGCCTGCCGCCAGCCGGTCGAGGGGTAGCGAACGTACAGCTCCTGGGCGTCCGCGACGACGTGTTCGTTCGTCACCAGATGGGTGTCGTCGTAGACGAACCCGCTCCCGGTCCCGGCGGAGCCGAGGGTCGTAATGACCCTGATCTGGACGACCGAATCGCTGACCGACCGGTAGACGTCCGTGTATCGTGACTGGGCGTCCACATCGGGGGTGTCTGTCGTCAGTTCCGGACTGTCGTCAGTCCCGGTGTCAGACGGCACTGGATCGACCGTCTCGGCCGACGGCGAGTCCGCACACCCGGCCGCGCCGAGTGCTGTCGAGGCACCCAGCAGGCCGAGAAACCGTCGGCGGGACAGTTCTTCCGGTGGCATGGGAAGATCTAGTCGCTAGCGTGGATAAACGCTTGGCTGACGGTCCGTCTCTGGACGGCAACGACTGGACGGAGAGTCTGCCGGAGCCACGGAGCATTAAGTGTCTCTCGAACGTAGGACGGACGCATGCAACTCACCTGGCACGGTCACTCGACCTGGAGCGTCGAACGTGGAGACACCCGATTGCTGATCGACCCGTTCTTCGACAACCCGAAGACGTCGCTGTCGGCCGAAGACGTCGAGAGTCCCGACTTCGTGCTCCTCACTCACGGCCACGGCGACCACATCGCCGACGTCGGTGCGTTCCCGGACGCGACCGTCGTCGCGACGCCGGAACTCGCCGGCTATATCGAGAGCGAGCACGGCAACGAGACGATCGGGATGAACCTCGGCGGCACCGTCGAGGTCGGCGACGCCTTCGTGACGATGCACCGGGCCGATCACACCAACGGCATCAACACGGGCTACGAGATCGGGTCGGCAGGAATGCCCGCCGGGTTCGTGATCTCAGACGCCGAGCCGACCCGGAAGAGCGACGTCGAGACGACGGCGTTCTACCACGCCGGCGATACCGGGCTGATGACGGAGATGCGCGACGTGATCGCGCCGTTCCTGGAGCCGGACGCCGCGGCCATCCCGATCGGCGATCACTTCACGATGGGACCCGAGCAGGCCGCCGTCGCCGTCGACTGGCTCGACGTCGATCACGCGTTCCCGATGCATTACGACACGTTCCCGCCGATCGAACAGAACGCCGACGCGTTCGCTCGCGAAGTGAAAGCCGTCGGCAGTAACGCCGAGGTACACGCTCTCGGCGGCGACGAGACGTTCGAACTCTGAGCGAACCCTGGCATCGCGACCTCACAGCGTGGCTTCGAGGTCGATTCCGTAGACTGCGGCGGGCGTTTCGACGTGGGCCGTCCGGATCGCGTCGTCGTATCCTTCCTCGCGCATCCACTCGACACGTCGGGGGACGGTCTTCGGGCCGAGCACCGCCCCCGGACGGTCGGGGTCGTCGATGAAATCAGTCTCCATCAGGAACGGTTCAGCTTCCTCGGCCGCTATTTCCAGTTCGTCCCTGTCGGCGAGGACGCTCGCCGTCGGGCCGTCGAGACGCCCCTCCGAGTAGTGCTTGACGACGCGTTTAGCCGGCAGGCCACGTTCTTCGGCCCACTCGGCAACTTCGGTGAAGTCTTGGCCGCTCTCGGTGTGGAGTTGGACGGCCGAGCCAGTCTCGGCACCCAGCTCGAAGGCGTGTTTCATCACGTCGTTGGATGCCTCCCAGATCGGGTCGCCGACGTCGTAGTGGGGCCGACCGGATTTGAGCGCGAGCGCCGGGCCGTCGGCGACGTACTCCGCCGCGACGTCGAGGCCGGCTTGCATGATATCGCGCGCCTCTGGCGGCGTATAGCCGCGGCCCGTCAGCTTCGAGATCAGTGCGGGATGGACGCCCAGCACCGGCCAGGCGCGACCGGGGAGTACCTCGGAGGCCCGCTCGACGGCGTCGATGGTCGTCTCGAAGACCGCCCGAAAGACCGCCTCGTCGTCGCCGACATCCTCGAGCATCCAGGACGGTTTGTTGACGACCAGCAGGTGCGTCCCGCCGGCACGGGCGAAGTCCTCGACGGCGTCGATTCCACGGCCGTGGTCGGGATCGAGATGGAGGTGATTATCCAGGATCGGCGTGTCGAGTTCGGCAGTCATGGCTACAGGTAGTGGCGTTCGAGCCAAAAGGGGTTCGTCTCCGCAGCCTGAGATCGCGTCAGTCTTCGAGCGAGTGACTCTCGTGGGCTGTATTCGAGAGTGCGTCCGAGCGGCCGTATTCACCCGGCGCGATCGCGACCGTTCGACAGCCCCGGTCGGCGGCAACTTCTAGCGCGGGTTTGAAGTCAGTATCGCGGGAGGCGATCACCAGTGTGTCGATGCGGCCCTCGCTTGCGGCCCGCGTCGCGTCGACGGCGAGTTTGACGTCGACGTCGCCGCTGGTAGTGATCACCTCGAAGCCGTGGGCTTCGCTGGCCTGAATCAGCCCTGGCGTCGCGTGCTCGTCGAGGTAGAGTCGTGCCGCCGCGATTCGGCCGTACTCGTCGGCGATCGCGCGCAGGTCGTCGAGGTCGACGTCGAATTCCTCCCGGAAGACGTTCGGTCCGTCGACGTAGAGTCCGACGCCCCCGTTCCCATCGCCCCGGAGACGGCCCAGCAAGCTCATATCACCATCGACGGCAGGCGGCGACTTGGGGGTTGTGACTCTGTGCGTTCCTGAGTCTGTCTCCCACGCCGGGACGAATTGACGGCATTTATTAGGGTGCAGTCCGTCGATCCGGTTGTAGTTCGGACACGCTCGGTTGGTGTAGTCCGGCCAATCATCTTGGCCTTTCGAGCCGAGGACCAGGGTTCAAATCCCTGACCGAGCACTGTTCTATCGCGAGCAACTTCGCGAGCGACTGCTGTGCACACGAAGGATTTGAATCACGGCAGACCGAGCGAAGCGAGGTCTGGCATCGGGTTCAAATCCCTGACCGAGCATTTCACGGCGAGCAAATTCGCGAGCAGAGCGTTTCACACCCGTTCGGGGACCTCCTGCATGCTGCAACTGTCCGTGAAGCCGGCGCAACGTTCGTCGCCCGGGATACTGACGTCGACACCCAGCCGCTGAAGGACTTGATGGCGGTCGATATCATCGAAGCGTTGTGTCGATGGGCCAGTGCTGAAGATGCCCGATATTTTTCGGCACCAGTGGCGACGATTCACAAGAAGACGACAGCACCGCCGCCGACGAGCCCGATCGTCACCAGCAGTCGGCCGACGCTGCCGACGAAGGTCGCCAGCGCGAACTTGCCGTAGTCCCGTTCGAGGATCGTAAACGCGTAGATGGAGATCGTATCGGGGAAGAACGGGACCGACAGCGCAAGCGCCAGCCCGACGTACCCGAACTCCCTGGCGAGCTGAACGGTCTTGCGCTCGGACCACTCGATGACGTCGAACCGGGACTCCTTGATCCGTCTGACCAGCGGACCGTACTCTTTAGCCTCCTGGCCGATGTGGAAGGCGAAGACGCTCCCGGCGGCCTTCCCGAGCCCGCTGACGAGGATGATGAGCGCGAGCGTCACGTCGTCGGGCACGCCCAGTCGCATGTGGCCGGCTGGAGCCAAGACGACCTCACTCGGGAGCGGTAACACGAACGCGATCAGAAACGAATAGACGGCAATCACGGCCAGTCCGAGCGGACCAGTCGCTGACCGCACCATGTCCTCGAGGACTGTGTAAAATCCGGCGAAAAGACCACTACTGGCCGCGAAGGCGTCCGGGAGCCAACCGAAGACAACGAGGAGGAGATCACCGACGATCACGAGCGGGAGGGCAGCAATCACGCGGTGTCGTTACCGCCCGGGTGTCGTAAACCTTCATATTCCGGTCAGGCACTCCCCGCGTCAATACCAGTCGAGATCGGCGACGAACGACCGGAGCATCGACCGCGTGACGTGGGGCATACACACGACTCGCATCTCGCCGGCCCCGGTCTTGGTGACCCGCCAGCCACGCTCGCGTAACTGCTCGATCAACGATAGCGAGACATCGGCCGCCAAAAGCGGGAGTTCGGGACCGACGACCGTATAGCCCCGATCCTCGAGCGCGTCGGCGAGCCACTCGGCGTTGTCCATCGAGGTGTGATACTGCTGTCGGTAGCCATCGGGCCACAGCGCTTCCATCGCGGCGACGGCACTGGCGACGCCCGCGCCGCTACGGGTACCGGTCAGCGTCACCTGTGAGCGCGATTCCAGGTACGGCGTGTCGATCGCGAGTTCGTCCAGCAGGTCGCTCGAACGCGCGAGAAAGCCGCCGGCGGGGACCGCTGCCTGACCGACCTTGTGCGGGTCGATCGTCATGGTGTCGATCTCGGCGTGACCGAAGTGCCACGCGAAGTCGGTAAACGGGAGGTAAAATCCGCCGAAGGCGGCGTCGACGTGCATCAGCGCGTCGGCAGACTGCGCCAGGTCAGCCAGTGCCGGAATCGGATCGACGTGGCCGTACTCGGTCGTGCCGGCGACGCCGACGACCGCGACGGTGTCGTCGTCGATCGCGTCGGCCATCGCCTCGACGTCCGCCCGGTAGTCGACCGTCGGGACGCGACGTAACTCGACGTCGAGCATCTCGGCGGCCTTGCTGAAGCTGAAGTGGGCGCTGTCGGGCACGACGACGTTTGGATCCGCGGTCTCGGCACGGTTTCGTGCGATCCGGACCGCCTGGATGTTGGCCTCGGTCCCGCCGCTGGTGACGTAGCCAGCGGGGTCGCCCAGTCCAGTCATCTCCCCGAGGAGCTCGACGGCCTGGCGTTCGAGATTGCTGACCGTCTGGTAGGTCCCGGGATCGCCCGGGTTCGTCGCGAGGAACCGCTCTGCCGCCTCGCGAGCCGCTGGATGTGGTTCGGTGCACATCGAGGAGAGAACGCGTCCGAAGTCCTGCGGCTCGGCTCGCTGCATGGGTGAAAGGAAGGACTGGATCGGTTTATCCGTTCCGCTCGCGACAGTTCTGCCAGCGAACCGTCGATCGCGACGGTCGTCTCAAACCTCGATGATGTCTCCGCTCTCGACGTCCGGCACGGCAATATCGCCAGTCACGGTCGTCACGGCTTCTCCACCGACGAAGACGCCGTCTTCGACGCGAACCTGAACACGACCGGGTCGGTCGAGGAAGTCACCCTGTTCACACCGGAGTGTACTGGTGTCGATCTCGCCGAACCGATCGAGATACGCGCCGACCGCGCCGCTTGCGGTCCCCGTCACCGGATCCTCGTCGACACCGACGCCCGGCGCGAACAGGCGACCGTGAACCGTCGACTCCCGGTCGAGGGTGTCGAAGGTAAACGCGTACAGGCCGGCGGCGTCGTGGTCGTCACAGAGCCGCTCGATCGCGCCCAGGTCGGGCCTCACGTCGCCCAGTTGCTCGAAGTAGTTGACGGGGACAATCAGGAACGGCATGCCCGTGGAGGCCCGCGCGACCGGGAGATCCACGCCCACACCTGCGAATGCCGTTTCGGTCAGTCCGAGGACCTCTGCGAGTCGGTCGTAGCCGACGTCGGCCACCGCCACTGCGGGCTCGTCGCCTTCCATCCAGACCGTGCCGTCGGGTTCGATCTCGATGGCGAGCGTCCCGACGTTCGTCGAGAGGGTGTGCTCGCCGGCCGCGATGACGTCCTGCTCGAAGAGGTGGGCGTGGGCGGCGATCGTGGCGTGCCCACATAGATCGACTTCGTCTTCGGGCGTGAAATACCGGAGTCGACGGTCGCTCTCGTCGCTCTCCCGGACGAAAGCCGTCTCGCTCGCGCCGAGTTCCGCCGCGATGGCCTGCATCTGGTCGTCGGTCAGGTCGTCGCCGTCGGGAACCACACCGGCCGGATTTCCGGAAAACGAGTCCGTCGTGAACGCGTCGACGAGGTGGACCTCGCGTCGCTCGTGGTCGGTCATACCACACCCTGGGTGGACCAGCCGAATATGCCTACCGACCGACGGTAAGCGTCCCACCGACAGGTCGGACGCGTCCGTCGAGAGCCGTCGCCAGTCCGTGACGGTGGCGGTTCGAGAAGGGTCAGTCCGTGACCTCGGCGGGCCAGTCGGCGATGTCGTCAGTTCGTGACTCCAGAGATCCAGTCGGCGAGATCGGTGACGACAGGTTCCGCGACGTGTCCTGGCCCCGGTAACTCGCCCGTCGCGATCGGGCCGGGACCGTCGACGAAGAAGTGGTTCAGCCCGCCGTAGGTGCGGATCGCCACCGACTCGCTGCCGCCCAGCGCCTCACGCCACCGAGTGAGTTCGGTCTCGGGTGGAACCTGGTCGTCGCGCTGCCCCTGCTGGAGGAGGATCGGACGGTCCAGCGCTTTCGCCGTCGAGATCTGATCGTACGCGGCGAGGCTCCGCCAGTACGCCCGCCCACCGCCCCAGACGAGTTCGTCTTCTCCGACCTCGCCGGCCCGGACTCGGTCGGCGATCGTCCGAATCCGTTCGAGTCGGGCACGTTCCTCCTCGGACAGGTCGCCGTCGCGCTCGAACTGATAGCGGGTCTGATAGACGATGATCTCCGGGAGCGACCGGGCGGGTGCCGCGAGCATGGCGATCCCGGCCAGGTCCCCGTCCTGCTCGGCGATGCGTGGGGCCAGCATGCCGCCGAGGCTGTGACCGGCGACGACCACGTTCCCGGCGTTGACACAGTCTTGCTCCCGCAGCCGATCGACTGCCGTCAGCGCGTCCGCCGTCACCTCGTCGTCGATCGTCAGCGACGCGGCGTCGACCGAGAGTGAACACGCGTACGTGCGCTTCTCGTACCGGAGGACGGCGACCCCCTCGCTCGCGAGTCCGAGAGCCAGGTCGCGATAGGGTTGTACCTGGCCGTACGTACCGTTGCGATCGTGGCCGCCCGAGCCGTGGACGATGACGACTCCCGGCAGATCGTTCCCTTCCTCAGGGAGCGATAGCGTCGCGCCCAGCTCACAGCTGTCGGTCGCAGACAGCGAGAGTGTCTGCTCCGAGTACGAGGCGAGATCGACGTATTCGGGTGGTTTGTACCCCGGTTTCGGTGTCGTGGTCTCAGGCGGCGTGGTTGTCGGCGTCTCCGGTGAAGTCGCAGTCGTCGTTTCCGGACGGGGCGGGGTTTCGGTCGTCGTGAGGCCCGGCGTCGCCGTCGGCGACGGGGTTCCGGTCGGTCTATCGGCGGCCGTCGTCCCCTCGTCGTCTGAACAGCCGGCGAGCGCGCCGATCGAGAGCGTGAGGGCTGCCTGGAGGAAGCGTCGGCGGGTTCGCATACGGACCATATCGGCACCAGCCACCAAAAGCGCACTCCCGGCCCGAGAAGGGCGGTCGACGCGCATGTAAAACCCTAATTGTCGCCGTCCCCTGGCTTCGTCCGGTGACCACCTGAATGGCCGATCTGCCCGAGGAGTTTCCCTGTACCGTCACGAACTGGGAGTACATCTACGGCCTCTGCCGGGACGTCAGCGACGACGTCAAGGCCGACGACTTCGAGCCGGACGTCGTCGTCTCGCTGGCCCGTGGCGGCTGGTTCGCCGGCCGAACCCTGTGTGACTTTCTCGGCCTCGACGACCTCACGAGCCTCAAGATCGAACACTACGTCGGGACCGCAGCCAAGAGTCAGCAACCAGAAGTTCGCTACCCCATGCCAGAGGGGTCGGTCGAAGGCAAGGACGTCCTGATCGTCGACGACATCGCCGACACCGGTCAGTCACTCGAACACGCCTACGAATACGTCCAGGAACGCGATCCCAACGCCGTCCGGACCGCCACGCTGCAGTTGCTCCAGACCAGCGAGTTCGAGCCCGACTTCGTCGGCGAACGCCTAGAGGAGTGGACGTGGGTCGTCTACCCCTGGAACTTCATCGAGGACATGGTCGACCTGATCAGCGACGTCATGGCGAAAGCCGACGACGAAACGTTCAGCGAAGGTGAGGTCCGATCGCTATTGCGTTCCTACCACGAGATCGACCCGATCGAGATGGAGATCGCCCAACCCGACCGAATGGACGAAGTACTCACGGAGATGGAACGCCGCGGCGTCATCGAGTACGCCGGCGACGATTCCTGGACGCTTGCCGAGTAAAACTTAATAGTCCGTCGTGTTATTTATCGGGAAAGTGGCCCTCCGAGACGTCGATCGTCGAGCGGTCGGGATCGCCGCGTTGCTGGCTGCGGCGATCTCGTTCGTCCACGTCTCGACCAGCACCGGCACCATCACCGCCGCGACGACGAACACGCTCGTGATGGCAGTCGGCATCGCGGCCGTGCCTGCCGGCGTGGTCGTCGGCGTCTGGAGCGGCAGTTACGACCGCCACCTGATCGAGGGGGGTTTCGCTGCTGCCGGCGGGACGGCCATCGGTATCCTCGGGTGGTCTGTGGTCAAAGCAGCCCTGCTTGACGGCGTTCCGATCGCGCATCGCCTGGACGTTATCTTCCTGGTCGTGGCGCTCGAGGGGCCGGTGTTCGCGGTGGTCGCCCCGTTCCTGTTTCTCGTCGGCGGCTACACGGCCGCCCGCGTGGCCGACTGGACCGACCAGTCGATCGACGACCAGCTGACGATCGGGTTGTTCCGGTGACGACTGATGGGAACGTCTTCTCCTGGAAGAATCGGATTCCGAAGGGATTGTGACCCACCCCGGCCAAGCGCCTGATCGTGTCCGCGCTCGAACTGTCGTCGCTCGTGGGTATCTTCGGAACGGCCATCCTCCCGATTATCGCGATCGCCGCCGCCGGGTTCGCGCTCGGGCGGGCCAAAGACGTCGACGCCGGGCCGCTGAACACGATCACGGTCTACGTGCTGGTACCGGCCCTGGTCTTTCATACGCTGGTGACGACGCCCATGAGCGGCGAGACCGTCGTTCTCGTGGCGGTCGGCGTCCTCGCGGTGACGGTGGTCATGCTCGCCATCGCCGGCGGAGTCGGGCGACTCGCCGGCCGGACCGAACCCTTACTCGGCGCGTTCCTCCTGACGGCTGCTTTCGCCAACTCCGGGAACTTCGGCATTCCACTCTCGGAGTTCGCCTTCGGCGCGACCGGTCGGAGCACGGCCGTCCTCTATGCGGCGGTCCAGGGCGTCCTTCTGTACACCCTCGGCACCTATGTCGCAGCACGCGGCAGCGGCGGAGCGCTGGCGGGTGTCCGTCGCGCGGCCCGGATCCCGCTGGTGTACGCGGTCATCGTCGCGCTGGGTGTCCGCTGGCTCGGGCTCGCCCCGCCGACCGGCTCGGCGGCTATGGAGACCCTCCAGCTCGTCGGCGACTCCTCGATCCCGGTGATGCTGCTCATCCTGGGGATCCAACTCTCGGGGACGGATTACGGCGCAGCCATCGGCCAGGTCGGGCTCTCGAACCTGCTCAAACTCGCGGTCGCGCCGGTCGTCGCCGTCGGGGTCGCGCTCGTCCTCGGGTTCGAAAATCAGACAGTAGCGCGCGTGTTCGTCCTCGAATCCGCCGGCCCCGCCGCGGTCACGCCGATCATTCTACTCGGTGAATTCAGCGAGCGTGGCGACGGGCCGATCGGCCCGGCAGAATTCGCGAGTACCGCCATCCTGACGTCGACACTCCTGAGTATCCCGATGTTGACGGTCCTGATCGCACTCCTCAAGGCGGGCGTCGTGATCTGAGTGGGTCGGTCAGCGACGTCGCTTCCTGCCGTCGTCGTGGACGTACTGCAACGCCGTGTAGTACCGGTCCCGATCGAACCGGTCCTCACTCGCGGCGATGCGCTCGCTGATTCGCTCCGGCGTCATATGTGAAGGTTTGTGCCGCACTACCATAATGGTTTATCATTTTAGAATGGCGGTCGACGGTGGTCGCTACTGGCAGACAGGTACGGAAACCAGAGGGAGGCCCTCACGCGGCCGAGGTCGCGTCCGGCGGTTGAATCCAGAGATCACCGAAGTACTCGTCCTGGTCGAGAACGATCCGGCCCTGGTTGGACAGAAAGAGCAGGCCGAGGAACGTCTCGATACGGGAGCCGGCGGAATCGTCGACCTCGGCGAACAACACCGCGTCGCGCCCGGCGTCGAAGTGCCGCTCGACCTCCGTGGCGACGGCCTCGACGAGTTCGTCGACGTTCTCAGCGTGGGCCGTCCCGGTCACGTCTTCGACGGTCGGCTCCGAATCGTCGCGCATGTCGTCGTCCATCCGGTAGTCGAGTTCCTGGGTCCCCCGACGGAATCCACGCGGGGAGTCGCTGGTGTCGTACTCCCTGGACTCCTTCCAGTCGGCCGAGCGTTCGGCCTCCCGGAGTTCCCGGACGAGGTCTTCGAGCGTGTCGGGCGTCCCGCGGGCACGCTTGCGGTCGAGTCGTCGATCCATCTCGTCTTCCAGCGCGTCGAATGGATCGTCCTCACCCGCCGGAAGATCGTCGGCCCACGGATCAGTCGGTTCGTCCGCTGCCCCAGGTTCGTCGTCGGGCTCGTCGTCCGCCAGCAGCGCGTCGCTTTTCATCCGCAACAGGACACTGGCGTAGAACAACGCCCGCCCGGACGTCCGGAGGTCGGCCTCGTCGAGGCGTTCGAGGAACTTGTCGGTCACTCGCACCACGTCGATGTCCCACGGGTCGATCTCGTCGTCCGCCGCCAGGCCGACCAGCACCTCGACTGGTTCGACCTCGCCGTCGTCGTCGAGTGATGGCTCGGTGGGACCGCCGGACTGCGTCAGCACGTCTGTCCCGCCGTCCGGCCGTGTTCGCTGCTGTTCGGGTTCGGTTTCCTGTTCGTTCACCATGGAGTCTCCATCAGTCATCCGCGGGCACCTCCTCGGTCAGATCGATCCCCGTCACGCTACTCACGTTGTCGCCCTGCATCGTGACGCCGATGGCGCGCTCTGAGCGCTCGAGCATCGCCGAGCGGTGGGAGACGACGACGAACTGGGCCTCGCCCGCGAGTTCGTCGACCATCTCGCCGACGAGGTCGGCGTTGGCCGCGTCGAGAAACGCGTCGACCTCGTCCAGCGCGTAGAACGGGGCCGGGTTGTGTCGCTGGATCGCGAAGATGAACGCGAGCGCCGTCAGGGACTTCTCGCCGCCGCTCATCGCCGCGAGTCGCTGGATCGGCTTGTCGCCGGGCTGGGCCTTCATCGTCAGCCCACCCTCGAAAGGATCGGCCTCGTTTTCGAGGTGGAGGCGACCAGTCCCGTTGGAGAGTCGCTCGAAGATGTCCCGGAACTGGGCGTCGATGGACTCGAAGGCCTCCATGAACGTCTCCTTCTTTCTGGCCTCGTAGGAGTCGATCCGGTCACGGATCCCCTCCGCTTCCTCGACGAGTGTCCCGCGCTTGTCTTCTAGATCCGCGAGGTCGGCCTCGACCTCGTCGTACTCCTCGATCGCGAGCATGTTGACCGGCTCGAGTCGTTCCATCTCCGCCTCGAGTTGGCCGATCCGGGTCTGGACCGTGTGGTGATTGGGGATCTCCTCGGGATCGTACTCGCCGACGGCGTCTTCGAGTTCGTCGATCTCCCACTCCAGGCGGGACTCGGTCTCGCGTTTCCCGTCGACGTTCGACTCGATCTCGTTGACTCGCTCCTTCTGCTCGTCGCGTTCCTGCTGAGCAGCCTGGAGTTCCGCCCGGAGGTCCTCGCGATCCCCTTTGAGATCGGCGAGTTCGGCTTCGAGTTCGGCGACGGCGTCCTGTTTGTCGGCGAGTTTCGACTCCTCCTCGGCGACGCGCTCGTTGAGTTCCTCGATGCGCTCGGCCTGTTCGGCCTTGCGGTTCTGTGCCGTCTCGATCTCGTCGTGGAGATCCTCAATCGCGTCCTCGGCGTACTGTTTTTCGAGCTGGAGCTCGTTCAGCGCCGCGTCCAGATCGTCGAGTTCGTCCTCGCGCTCGTCGATCTCGCTCTCCAGCGACTCGGCCTCGTCGGTCAACTCCGGGAGCCGGGAATCCTCGATTTCGGCTTCCAACCCAGCAATTTCCGCCTCCAGATCGTCGATCTCGCTCTCGACCGACTCGATGTCAGCCTCGATCTCGTCCATCTCCGCGGAGACGGCCTCGCGTTCGTCTTCGATCTCGTCGAGTTCCTCGCGACGCTGTTCGATACGCTCCTCGGTCTCCTCACGTTCGCGCTCGCGGCGCTCGATCTCGGCCTGGATCTCCCGGACCTGATCGGCGGCCTCGGACTTGCGATCGCGGGCGTCTTCGAGTCGCTCCTCGACGTCGCCGAGTTCCTCGCGGTACGCCTGGCGCTCGTCTTCGAGTTCGGTGATGCGTTCGGCGACGCGCTGGAGTTGGCCCTCGCTGTCGGAGAAGGAATAGCGCGAGCCGCTGGAGGAACCGCCCGTCATCGCGCCGCTCTTCTCGACGAGTTCACCGTCGAGCGTGACCAAGCGATACCGACCCATCAGCTCACGGGCCGTGGCCATGTCCTCGACGACAAGCGTGTCTCCGAGGACGTAACTGAACACGCCTGAATACGCCGCCTCGAAGTCCACGAGATTGTACGCGAAGTCGACGACGCCGTCGTGGCTGGGGAGCGAGGGCAGTGACCGATTGTCCATTTCCGTCAGCGGAAGGAACGTCGCCCGCCCGGCGTTGCGGTTCTTGAGATACTCGATACACCGCTGGCCGACGCCGTCGTCGTCGACGACGACGTTCGCGAGTCGTCCGCCGGCCGCGGTCTCACACGCCGTCGCGTAGGTCGGATCGACGCCGCCGAGTTGCCCGACCGTGCCGTGCACGCCGTCGAGATCGCCGTCCAGCACTGTCGTGACTGCCCGGCCGTAGGAGGCGTCGCCGGACTCCGCGGCCCTGGCTTCGAGTTCAGCGTACTCCTGTCGGGCGGCCTCCAGATCGTCGTCGATCGCCTCGATTTCGGCCTGCAGATCGCGCTTCTCCGCCGCGAGGTCGTCGATGACGTCCGTGATCGTCTCACGGTTCGCCTCGGCTTTCCGGCGCTCCTCCTGTAAGTCGTCGATCTCGGCGTCGAGTTCGGGGATCGAGTCCTCGAGGTCTTCGATGGTCGATTCGAGGTCACGTTGCTGGTTCGAGCGACGGCGCGCCTCGTCGAGGAGGCGATCCTGCTCGCGTTGCAGGTCGTTCCGTCGCTCTTTGGCCTCTTCGAGGCTCGACTTTTGGTCTTCGAGTTCCGCCCGGACTTCCTCGTATTCCGCGCCGACTTCCTCGATCTCCTCCTCGACGGCCGCGAGATCGACCTCGAGGTCGTCGATCTCGGCTTTCACGGAGGACTTCTCGACCTTTGTCTCGCGAATGTCGGCCGCCAGATCGTCGATGGTCTCCTGCTTGCGGTCGATCTCGACGAACGCCTCGCGCCGCCTGGCTTCGGCCTCGTCGCGTTTCTCCTCGGCGCTCTCGATAGCGTCCTCGAGCCTGGCGATCTCGCCTTTGATCTCCTCGATGTCGCGTTTGAGCGCGAGCTGCTCGTCCTCGCCCTTGCGTTCGATCTCGGCGTTCAACTCGGCAAGTTCGTCCTCCAATCTGACGACTTTGCCCTCACGCTCGTCGAGTTCACGTCGTCGCTGCTCGAGGGTCTCCTCTAGATCGGCGATCTCTTCCCGGACCGCGTCGAGATCGTCGCGCTTGTCCTCGAGTTCGGCGGCCTTCTGGTAGGCCTCGTACTCCTCTTTCTCGTCTCTGAGTTTCTGGTACTCCAGGGCCGTCTCGCGCTCGTCTTCGAGCTGTTCGAGGCGGGTCTCCTTCTCCTCGATCCGGAGTTCAGCCTCCTCGATCCGGTCCTCGACGACCTCGAGTTCCTCGAAGGCCTGGGCCTTCTTCTGATCGAACTCCGCGACGCCCGCGATCTCGTCGATGATCTCCCGGCGAGCGCCCGCGGTCATGTTGATGATCTCGGTGACGTCGCCCTGCATGACGACGTTGTAGCCCTCGGGCGTGACGCCGGCCTGGGCGAGCAGATCCTGGATGTCCCCGAGGTTGACCGAGCGACCGTTGATGTAGTAATAGGAGTAGTAGTTGTCGTCGGTCTCCTTGACCCGACGTTTGATCGTGATCTCCTCGACGTCGCCGACGTTCTCGCTACCGGCAGCACTGACGACCTGAGACCGCGAAAGGGTGCGATCAGCGTTGTCCAGCACGACCTCGACGCTCGCCTCGCGTTCACGATCCGGCGACTCGCCGTCCTGATGGCCGGGATTGTAGATGAGGTCAGTCAACTTCTCGGCGCGGATCCCCGAGGTGCGGGCGAGCCCGAGCGCGAAGAGGATCGCATCGACGATGTTGGACTTGCCCGAGCCATTCGGGCCGCTGATCGTCGTGAAGTCCTCGTAGAAGGGGATGCGCGTCTTTCGTCCGAAGCTCTTGAAGTTGTCGAGGACGACCTCTGTGATGTACATGTGGTGGGGTTCGACGGCTGTTTCGCCTCGACGGTCGTGGGCACCCGGTGGCCGTCAGGCGATGATGATGTCCGATTCGGTCTCCGTGTCGTCCGTGTCCTCGACCTCCTGGGATTTAGTGGCTTCGGCCGAGGCCGATGCCGTCTCGTCTTCGACGTCAGTCTCGATCGTGACCGGTTTCTCGAAGCCGAGCTCGTCGTCGACGGCGTTCTCGAGTTCGCGCAGCCGGACTTTCGACTCGACGAGTTCGTCCGTGAGGCCTTCGACGGTCGCTTCCAGATCGCGGACTTTCGCTTCGAGTTCCTCCACGCGATTGTCGCTCATACCTCCAAAGCCAGTCTCGCCCTGCTTAAACCTACGTCAGACATTCACATTCTGTCTGATACGTCTCCCGGTTGGGGACGGCCGCGACAGCGCGATCCGAGTGCGACCGAGGGATTTAATCGCGGCGCGCCGGATACTCGGATAATGACCGCTCAAGCCATCCAAGAGCGCGATCTCGCCGTCGTGATCGGGCTGGAAGTCCACGTCCAGCTCGAAACCGCGACGAAGATCTTCTGTGGCTGTTCGACTGATCTCGAAGACGCCGAGCCGAACACGCACACCTGCCCGGTGTGTCTCGGCCTCCCCGGATCGTTGCCGGTACTTAACGAGGGGGCCGTCGAGGCCGCCGTCAGGGTTGGGAAGGCCATCGACGCCGACATTCCCGAGCAAACCCGCTTTCACCGGAAGAACTACTACTACCCCGACCTGCCGAAGAACTTCCAGATCAGCCAGTACGACGCGCCGATCTGTCAGGACGGCGAGCTGGAATTCAGTGTCGAAGGCGAGCGCCGGACGGTCGGGATCGAGCGCGCTCACCTCGAAGAGGACCCGGGCAGCCTCCAGCACGCCGGCGGGAACATCGACACCGCCGACTACACCCTGGTGGACTACAACCGCGCCGGCGTCCCGCTGATGGAGGTCGTCACCGAACCGGACTTCCGGGACGCGAGCGAGGTCCGGGCCTTCCTCGCCAAACTCGAAGAGGTCCTGGAATACCTGGGCGTCTTCGACGCGACGCGGGACGGCTCGCTCCGGATCGACGCCAACCTCTCGCTGGTCGACGCAAGCGAGGTCGGCGACCGCGGAGAGATCGACGACGCCGTCCTGGCCGACGCCAACCGCACGGAGGTCAAGAACATCTCCAGTCACAAGGGCGCAGAGAAGGCCCTCGCCTACGAGGCCCAGCGACAGAAAAACGCCGTCGAGCGCGGCCGCGAGGTCGAACAGGAGACCCGACACTGGGACGAGTCGAGGGGGATCACCGTTTCGATGCGCTCGAAGGAAGAGGAGAAGGACTACCGGTACTTCCGGGAGGCCGATCTCCCGCCGCTGGAGGTTAGCCACTGGAAAGCGGAACTGTCGATCCCGGAACTCCCGGACGCCCGCCGGGAGCGCTTCGGTGAGGAGTACGGGCTCGACGAGGAGGCCGCTTCGAAGCTCACCACCACCAAGCAAGTGGCGGACTTCTATGAAGACCTGGCTGCCGAGTTCGACCCCGACCTCGTGGCGACGTGGGTCGCAGACGAGCTCCTGGGGGAACTCAACTACCGCGACATGGCGATCACCGACGTGACCGACCGGTTCGACGAGATCGAACGCCTCGTCGAACTCGTCGCGACTGAAGAGATCACGGCCAAGAACGCCCGCGAGACGGTCCTCCGCGGGATGCTCGACGACGGGACGGACCCGGACACGGTCGTCGAGCGCGAAGGGCTGGGCAAGACCGGCGGCGACGAACTCCAGAGTGCTGTCGAGGAAGCCATCGAGGAGAACCCCGACGCCGTCGACGATTACCACGAGGGCGAAGGCGGCGCGATCAACTTCCTCGTCGGCCAGGTAATGCAGAAGACGGGTGGATCGGCCGATCCCGGTGACGTCAATCAGTTGCTGCGGGCCGAGCTAGAGGAGTAGAATTGCGGATCAGATCCCGAGCCACTCGTCGACGCGGACCTCGTAGCCGTTGGATCGACAGAACTTCGCGGCTTCCCGGCGAACCGCCCGGGAGCCAGGGAGTTTACCTTTCTCGTCGATTCGCTCGACGATCCAATCGGTGATGACGTCGATCCCTTCGTCGTCGTCGTCCGCCTCGATCGCCGCGAGTGCCTCGAGGGTCTTTTTATACGCATCGCGGCGAGAGCCACCGAAATCGGCGTCCTGGAGTACGTCACTCGCTTCGATGATGCGCTTCATCGCGGCGGCGACGGTCGGCCGCTGGACCTGGACGCTGACCGCCGCCGGAGAGTCGAATATCTCGGCATCCGTCTCGGGCAGCAGTTCTTCGAGCCGATATGTACCGTCCGGCGATTCGATCTCGCGGTCGCCGACCGTCTCGACCACGTCGGCCGCGGTCGTCGGGAACGACAGCGTTTCGAGTTCGTCCTCCAGTTCACCGAGTTCGGTCGCGGGGATCGGCGGTTCGGCTTCGTCACCACGTTCCAGTGCCGTTTCGAGGTCGCGCTCGCGCTGTCGTCGCTCCTCGTCGTGGGCCTGTTTGTCCCGGCCTCGTTTGTCGTCTGCCATTCCTAACTGTTGGATCCCCAGGCGGATAGACTTATTGCTCGAATATTACGTCAGATTGAATAGACATGCGATAGAAGCGAGAGGAAATGACAACCGTACCTGACGAGATCATCGAGCGGATGGACAGGCTCGTCGCAAACACGAGTCCCGGACGTGAGAGAACCGTCTCACTCGATGAGGATGCCGTGCCGATCGCCAGGAAACACAGAAACGCCATTCGGCGAGGGATGAGTGCGGACGATATCGGGGAGTGATGCGACGGGCCATGCGATTCAACGACTGCTGCCGACGCGTCTACGACACGAGCACGTACGGGCGACGCGTGCGCGTCTTGCCCCGCTTCCGTCTTGCGATTTTCGCGCCGAAAGACATATGAGACGCTCTCCGCGTAGCAGGGGACAATGAGTTCCCAATCCGTCGGTGGTGATCGGGTATGCGCCTGATCGTCACCGAGAAGGACAACGCCGCCCGGCGGATCGCCGAGATATTGAGCGGCGATTCGGCGAGCGCGGAGCGACGGAACGGCGTCAACGTCTACCGGTGGGGTGGCCAGCGGGTCGTCGGCCTCTCGGGGCACGTCGTCGGTCTGGACTTCCCGCCGGAATACTCCGAGTGGCGCGACGTCGAACCCATCGAGTTGATCGACGCCGACGTGGTCACCCAACCCACGCGGGAGAACATCGTCGCGACACTGCACAGCCTCGCCCGCAAAGCCGACGAGGTCGTGATTGCGACAGACTACGACCGCGAGGGCGAACTCATCGGCAAGGAGGCCTACGAGTTGATCCGCGAGGAGACCGACGCGCCGGTCGAACGCGTCCGGTTCTCCTCGATCACCGACCGAGAAGTGCAGAAGGCCTTCGAGAACCCCGACGAGATCGACTTCGACCTCGCCGCCGCGGGTGAAGCACGCCAGATCGTCGATCTGATCTGGGGCGCGGCGCTGACCCGCTTCCTCTCGCTTTCCGCCAAACAGCTCGGTAACGACTTTATCTCCGTCGGCCGGGTCCAGAGCCCGACACTGAAGCTGATCGTCGACCGCGAACGCGAGATCCAGGCGTTCGACCCGGAGGACTACTGGGAGATCGTGGCCGACCTCGCGAAGGACGGCCAGGGCTTCGAGGCCCAGTACTTCTACGACGACGACGGCAGTGAGGCCGAGCGGGTCTGGGAAGAGTCAGCCGCCGAGGCTGCCTACGCGGACCTCGCCGAATCCGGGACGGCCACCGTCACCGAAGTTCGGCGGCGAACGCGGACCGACGACCCGCCCGCGCCGTTCAACACGACTGCGTTCATCTCCGCGGCGAGTTCGCTCGGCTACTCCGCCCAGCGCGCGATGTCGCTGGCCGAGGAACTGTACACCGACGGCTACCTGACATACCCGCGGACGGACAACACCGTCTATCCCGAGGATCTCGACCCCGCGGAACTGCTCGGTGCCTTCGAAGGCAGTTACGAGTTCGGCGACGACGCCGAGTCCTTGCTCGCCCAGGAGGAGATCGAGCCGACGCGCGGCGATAACGAGTCGACTGACCACCCACCGATCCATCCCACCGGCGAGCTGCCGGATCGCGACGAGATCGGCGCGGACGCCTGGGAGATCTACGAGCTCGTGGTGCGTCGGTTCTTCGCGACGGTGGCCGAGCCGGCGACCTGGGCTCACCTGCGGGTCGTCGCCGAGGCGGCGGGGCGGTCGCTGAAGGCCAACGGCAAACGCTTGCTGGAGGAGGGATACCACGCGGTCTACCCCTACTCTTCGGCCGGCGAAACTGTCGTTCCCGCTGTCGAGGAAGGAGAGGAGCTGTCGATCGACGACGTCGAACTCGAGGCCAAGCAGACCCAGCCACCACGCCGGTACGGCCAGTCACGGCTCATCCAGCACATGGAGCAGATGGGCATCGGGACGAAGGCCACGCGACACAACATCGTCGAGAAACTCTACGATCGGGGCTACGTCGAGGACGACCCGCCCCGGCCCACGAAACTCGCCGAGGCCGTCGTCACGGCCGCCGAGGAGTACGCCGATCACGTCGTCAGCGAGGAAATGACCGCCCAACTGGAGGCCGACATGACGGCCATCGCCGAGGGCGAGGCGACTCTGGAGGAGGTGACCGCGGAATCCCGGGAGATGCTCGGCGAGATCTTCGAGGAACTGCGCGAATCGCGCGAGGAGATCGGCGAGTTCCTCCAGAAGTCCCTGAAAGCCGATCGGACGCTCGGTCCCTGCCCGGAGTGTGGCGAGGACCTGTTGATCCGCCGGAGTCGACAGGGCTCGTACTTCGTCGGCTGTGACGGCTTTCCCGAGTGTCGGTTTACACTCCCGCTGCCGAGCACCGGCGAGCCACAGGTGATGGACGACACCTGCGAGGACCACGACCTTCGAGAAGTCAAGATGCTCGCCGGGAGAGACACGTTCGTCCACGGGTGTCCGCGCTGCAAAGCCGAGGAGGCCGACGAGAGCGAGGACCGAGTGATCGGTGACTGTCCTGAATGTGGCGACAGCGCTGCGCCGGAGGGGCAGCGAAACGAAGGCGGCGAAGCCGCCGAAGGGGGAGGCGGCGAACTCGCGATCAAACACCTCCGATCGGGCTCGCGGCTGGTCGGCTGTACGCGCTATCCCGAGTGTGACTACTCGCTGCCGCTGCCCCGCCGCGGCGAGATCGTCGTGACCGACCAGCGGTGTGAGGAGCACGATCTGCCACACATCGAGATCCACGACGACGGGGACGACGAGCCCTGGGAGCTGGGCTGTCCGATCTGCAACTACGAGGAGTTCCAGGCGCGCAACGCTGTCGAGGACTTGGAAGATCTCGACGGGGTCGGTCCAGCGACCGCCGAGAAACTGCAGGACGCGGGTGTTGGGGCCCCCGGCGACCTCAGGGACGTCGACCCGGACGCGGTCGCGGGTGAGGTACAGGGGGTCAGTGCTGATCGAATCCGCGAGTGGCAAGAGGAGATCGCTGCCTGACGTCCCTCGACGGGAGCAAGAGCGGTCGCGATCAGTAGACGAACCGCTCGAGGACTCGACCCAACAGCCCGGGTTCTCCGTTGCCGCCGGGATGCAACACGAGCGCGCCACCCTGCTTTGCGATCTCGTCGCCGGGACCGTCACGGAGGATCGCACCGCCGGCGTCCGCGACCACGGTCAGATCGGCGTCCCGCGCTACGCGACTCAGTGCCGCCGCGTCGTCGTCGCTCTCGACGATGACCGACTCGGTCGGGACGGCACAGAGGTCCGCGAGTTCGGCGTGGTATTCCTCGATGGACGTCTGGCGTTCGTCAGTCGCGTCCGGTGCGATCCCGTGGACGAATTCGACGGTAGCGTCACGGTCGATCGCCAGGGCGTTCGCGATTCGGACCTTCAGCGGGTCGAACGGTCCGCCGTCGTCGACCAGGGCGAGACGGTCGCTGTCGTCCAGACGCCCGGCGTCGACCCCGAGCACGTCGAAGGACCGGTTCGGACCCATGATCACGTCGGAGAGCCCCTCGGTGAACGTGGGGCCGGACTCGTCGACGACGACCAGGTCGTAGCCGTGGACGTCGGCGACGTTCGCGATCGCGCGCTCGACGTCGTGGCTGACGATCTCGCCGTACTCGATAGGGACGTCAGCGGCTTCGGCGAGCGCCGCCGTACGCTCCTCGAACACCTGGTCCGCCTCCGAGAGTGTCGTTTCGGCGTAGGAGAGCGGCGTCTGGTCGGGAACCTGGTCGAACTGGACGACGGTGACGGTCCCGTCCCCGGCATCGGCCAGTGGAACGGCCACGTCGAGGAGGCGTTCCTCGGCGGCCGCCGACGTTTCCTCGGTAAGCGCCACGAGCACGTCCGAGTCGGCTGCGTCGTGACACACCGAGCGGGTTTCTTCGACGGCGCGCTGATCGATGCCGCGACGGATCGCGTCCGTGACGGCACCCTCCCGAGAGACGTTGCGGTGGGCGTACGCGAAGTACCAGCCGACGCTGCCCACGATGATGACGATGGCCCCGACCATCGGGACCAGTCCCATCTGCGTGAGCAGGAGCAGCCCACCCACGACGCCGAAGCCCTGCATCCAGGGATACAGCGGCGACCGGTAGCTGGGATCGTAGGCGATGTCGCTCTCCCGAAACGCGACGAGCGCGACGTTGATCAACACGAAGACGAGGATCTGGAACGCGCTCGCGAGTTTGGCGATGCTCATGATCGGGACGAACGCGATCAGCGCCAGCATGACGAGGCCCGTCAACGTGATGGCCGTGACCGGCGTGCCGAACCGGTCGCTGACGGTCGCGAACGTCGGCGGGGCAAGGTCGTCGCGGCTCATCGCGAAGGGGTATCGCGACGACGAGAGCAGGCCGGCGTTGGCAGTGCTGATCAACGCGAGCATCGCGGCGACGACGACGGCGGCCACGCCAGGGGCCGACATCGTGGCTTCGGCCACGTCGGCGACGGGGGTGTTCGAGCCGACGATCCCCGACGGATCGACGCCGACGATCACGATCACGACGAGGACGTAAAGCAACGTCGTGAACCCGAGCGACCAGATCATCCCCCGGGGTATCACACGATCCGGATCCTCGATCTCCTCGGCGACGCTCGCGATCTTCGTCACCCCCGCATAGGAGACGAACACGAATCCAGTGGCCTCGAGGATACCGCCCGCGCCTGAGGCGAAGAACCCGTCGAAGGAAGCAACCTGGAGCGAGCCGGCGCTGCCGCCGACGAACCAGATCATCGCGGCCAGCATGATCGCCACGATCCCGACCTGGAGGCGACCTGTCTGTTTGGCCCCGAGGAGGTTCACGAGGATGAGAATGGCGGCGAGCGCGAGCGCGACTGGCTTGATCGGGAGTTCGAAGTACCAAAGCAGGTACGGGACGCCGCCGACCAGCGCGAGCGCGCCCTTGAACGAGAGGGCGAACCAGGTTCCGATACCCGCGATCGTCCCCAGCAGTGGCCCCATCCCACGCTCGATGTAGAGGTAGGTTCCGCCGGCTTCGGGCATCGCCGTCGCCATCTCCGCCTTGCTGAGGGCGGCCGGCAGCACGACCAGCGCCGCCAGGATGTACGCCAGGATCACCGCCGGACCGGCCATCTTCAGCGCCAGCGCCGGCAGGATGAAGATGCCGCTGCCGACCATCGCGCCGATACTGATCGCCAGCACTGAGAACAGGCCCAGATCGCGTTCGAGTTCCTTGGGCATCGTGGGTCAGGAAGCCTCCAGGGTATCTCGAACCGTTCGTACGTCCGTTTCAGCAGGCGTCAGGGTCTCCGTGGCTACGTCGTCGAAGGCGACTCGCCGGGTTTCGTCGTTGATCCTGGTGATCACGGTGTCGACGTCACCGCGGACCCGCAGGTGCTGGGTGAGGAGTAGATTGACCGCGTCCTCCTCGGTCGCGACGAGCGCGGCCTCCGCAGCCACCCCCTCCCGACCGAGGCCGGTCTCGAAGGTCGTCCGATGGGTCGAAACCCCAGCACGCTCGGCCGCTCGCGCCTGGTCGTGTCGATCCGTGACGAAGACGACGGTCTGGGACGCCGCGAGCTCCTCCGCCACCGCTCTGACGTCGCTGGTCCTCCCGATGACTACCACGTCGACCCGTGAAGTCATGTCGTCGCTCATCCCGGGGCACACCCCCCTGAGATCGGCGACAGATCCTTCGATCCCTCCATGCGACAGCAGGCCGTTACGTACGGACGAAACTCTTCCATACATCGCCCCGTAATTCACGGAGCGTCATAAACTAGTCGTTTAGTTTGACGTTACGTCATCAAAATGCGGCAAAATAGTCATAGATGTCAACAAAGATGGGGAGACACCAGCGACCGAGGGCAGCACCCGAAGCGACCCGATGCGTGCAAAGGTCTGGACGAGGTGGTTCGACGGTGGGGCAAAATGACGGAAAACGACTGGATGACGACGGGGACTGACCGACAGCCAGTCACTCCGATGCAACGTTGAAGCCGTCGTAGGGCGTCTCGTACTCGTTTCGGATGAGGTCCTCGTCCTCGATGGTGAGGCCGATCTCGTCGAGTTCACGCCCGATCCGGCTCAGATCGTCTCCGTCACGGCCGATTGCCTCGATGTGGACGTTCTCCTGGCCGGTCATGACTTCCCGGACAGCGACGACGCCACGGACCTCTTGAGCGCGTTCGGCGAGTTCCTCCCGCTCGGGGACAGGTGCCGTACAGACCAGCAACGTGTGCAACTGGAGCCCAGTCCGTTCGTAATCGATCTCGGCGTGATAGCCCGTGAGGACGCCGTCGGCCTCAAGCGCCTGGATCCGGGTGCGGACTGTACTCGGGGCGACGTCCATGCGCTCGGCGATCGTACTCGTCGAGGTCTTGCGGGCGTTCTCCTGTAACGCGTAGACGATCGCCCTGTCGAGGTCGTCGAGTTCGCGTACGGCCATGGACTGCTGTTGTGAGCCACGCGACAGAAGCGTTGTGGTCACACCCGGAGTCGCCGACGCACAGAGCGCAACCGGCGACCGGAATAAACGGAGTTTAATCCCCGGGCGAAAAACAGCGGGGTATGCAGGAACGTACGTACGCTGCTGATGCCGACCCCGGGACGAGTGCGACTGTCGCGGGTTGGGTCCACGAGATCCGCGACCTCGGCGGGATCGCCTTCCTGATCCTCCGTGACACGACCGGCAAGATCCAGGTCAAGATCGAGAAGGACGAACTCGACGAGGCCCTCGTCGAAACCGCACTCGACGTTCACCGCGAGAGCGTCCTCCGGGTCGAGGGCGACGTCGAGGAAGAGGAGCGCGCACCCACGGGCGTCGAGGTCACGCCCGACGACATCGAGGTGATCGCCCCGGCCGACCCCGAACTCCCGCTCGACCCCTCCGGGAAGGTCGACGCCGAACTTCCCACGCGACTGGACAACCGGACGCTGGACCTCCGCAAGCCCGAGGTCAAGGCCATCTTCGAGATCCGCGCGGAAGTCCTGCGGTCAGTCCGGGAGGCCTTCCGCGGGCTGGACGCGACGGAGATCAACACGCCGAAGATCGTCGCGACGGGCACGGAGGGCGGAACTGAGCTGTTCCCGATCACCTACTTCGGTCGCGAGGCGTTCATGAACCAGAGCCCACAGCTGTTCAAGCAGCTGATGGTCGGCTCCGGGCTTGAGCGGGTCTTCGAGATCGGCCCGATCTTCCGCGCCGAGGAGCACAACACGCCACGGCACCTCAACGAGGCCACCTCGATCGACTTCGAGTCGGCCTTCTACGACCACACCGAGGCGATGGACGCCTGCGAGACGGTCGTGAAAGCCGCCTACGAGGGCGTCGCCGAGAACTGCGATGACGAACTCGAAACGCTCGGTCTTGACGAGGCATTCACCGTTCCCGAGGGCGATTTCCCACGACTCACCTACGAGGAGGCCATCGAACGGATCAACGCCACGGGCGAGCTTGATGACGTGCTGGTGTGGGGCGACGACCTCTCGACGGAGGCCGAACACGCCCTCGGCCAGGACGTCGGCGAGCACTACTTCATCACCGACTGGCCCAGCGAGATCAAGCCCTTCTACATCAAGGATCACGACGACGACGCCGAACTCTCGACGGGCTTCGACATGATGCACCCCTCGATGGAGCTGGTTTCGGGCGGCCAGCGTGAACACCGCCACGACCACCTCGTCGAAGGGTTCGAACAGCAGGGTCTCGACCCGGGTGCCTTCGAGTACTACACCAAGATGTTCAAGTACGGGATGCCGCCCCACGCCGGCTGGGGACTCGGTGGCGAACGCCTCGTCATGACGATGCTCGGCCTGGAGAACATCCGCGAAGCGGTTATCTTCCCGCGAGATCGACAACGGCTGAGCCCATAGCGAGGCCGAACGAAGCGGGGACTCGAAACGCGAGCGGGAGCGAAGCGACACGCGAGCGGCATAGTCTCGGGGAGCAAGCGAGCAACGGTACGCGAGCGACGAAAGATCACCGTGGCCTTCCGAGTCCAGACGTCCGTCTCTTTGCGATGGACTGCCTCTGACTCCGTGGCGTGACCGACTCCCGGAGATCGTGTGTCGACCGTTGTGGCCACGGTAATTGATATGGGGGTACCAGAACAGTTGACGGGAACCACCAATCATTAAGGTATCAGCGTGTCGACCATTATGTCAGATGAGTCCAGAAGAACAACGCGAGATCGATCCCCGTATGCTCTCAGTCCTCCGAATCGGATATCGGATTCTCGTACTCGGTGGCGGCATCCTCGCCGTGTCAAGCCTCCTGAACGTTGTCGTATTCGACGGTGTTTCAACCGCAGTACTGGCGCTCTCGGCATTCTCATTCGCTTTCCTCAGCGCTGCCGGAACGACCGGCCTCGAGGGCCGAACCGTTCGCGCAGGGCTGTGGGTGGCCGCCGCGGGAGTTCTCGGATTTGTTATTAGTGACCCCTACAGCTGGGACATCTTCGGGCCCGTGACAGTGATCATGGCTGTGGGCTTTTTCGGGTGGCTAGTAGTGGAAGTCTCACACGGCCTCGGACTCAGCAGCGATGAAGAACTCACGCTCCAGCCACCGAACCACAAGTGACCGAGACGGTTCCGGCGACAGCGAACGGCGGAACGTTGCTTACTCAGAGGTCACCGATCGCCTGCGCTCGTAGTTCGCCCGTCAAATGCAGGCCGTGGCTGTCGATCCGGCGGACGATCCGCTTGGCCTGGGTAGTCTTGAGGTACTTGTCCTCGCTCGCGGCCCGGACGACCACGCCAAACGTGCCGGTCACTGTTGCCCCCAATCCCTCAGCGACCGTCCGCAGGCGGCGATCGTCGGTGACGAGCCCAACCACTGGCTCGTCGTCCCCAGTGTCCGCCGCTTGGTCGTCGTCCATAGCCGCCAGCACGGACTCCAGTAAACGGCTTTCGACGACTGGCTCGGAGATACCGAGAATGCCCATCGCCCGCTCAGCGTGGTCAGTCTCGATCGCCTCGCGGGTCGCCCCACCGTCGGCGACCAGTATCTCCATGTTCGTCTTCGCCGGTTCGGTCGAGACTTCACTGGCGGCGATCTCGGGAATGACGATCTCGCCGTCGAACGTTTTCAGCAACGTTGTCTCGCCGACTGTCCCGAGGCCGACCAGCGAGCCCGGCCCGACGTAGATCCGAGTCATAGTTCGTGGGCCGCCTCGACCTCGCGTTCGAGGTCTTCGCGACGGAACTGGACGGTCAGGTTCTTCTCGCGGGCGATCTCGAGCCATTCGGCGACGGTGACGTTCGCGAGTCGGGCCGCCTCGGTGACCGCGACGTCGCCGGATTGATAGCGCTCGACTGCGTGGCGCACCCTGAGATCATGCAGACCATCACGCAACGACTTCCGGATGATCGTGCTCCAATCCTCCTCGAGCAGGTCGGCGACAGCTTCGAGTTCGTCCTTCTCTTCGTCGGGAAGCCGGACACTGACTGTGGGCATGTGTATACGTCCGAAGACAGCGTAAACACGCATCAATCTGGCGGCTGCCCGGGCACGTCCCGAAGGGTTCTACCGGGAGGCGGCCGAAAGGCAGGCGATGACCGACGAAGCGAGTGCCTTCGTCCCGGGCCACGTGACGGGGTTTTTCTCCGTCGAGCGGACCGACGATCCGACGACGACCGGGTCACGTGGCGGCGGCCTGGCACTCACCGACGGGGTTCGCGTGACGGTCCGGCCGGCCGAAGAGACGACAGTCGTCTTAGACGACGTCGGCGTCGAGATCGGAGCCGTCGACCGAGTCCTCGACGCGCTCGGGGCCCAAGCCACGGTAATCGGCGAGACGGATCTACCGATTGGCGCGGGATTCGGCGTCTCGGGGGCGATGGCGCTCGGGACGGCCCTGGCCGGAAACGCCGTCTTCGATCGGCGACTCTTGCGGGACGAACTCGTCACGATCGCTCACGGGGCAGAGGTTCAGGCCGGAACCGGACTCGGTGACGTCGTTGCGCAGGCGGCCGGCGGCATCACCCTCCGGCTGGAACCGGGCGGCCCGATGGAGAACCGCCTCGACGCGATCCCCGCCCGTTCCCGCGTCGAATACGTCACCTTCGGTGAACTCGACACCGCGACAGTCATCAGTGGCGACACCGACCGGCTGACGCTGGCGGGCGAGGAGGCCCTCTCGACAGTCGTCGCCGAGCCGACGGTGTCTGAGTTCATGTACGCCGCCCGGAAATTCGCCCGTGAAGCCAATCTCCTGACTGCCGAGGTGCGGGACGTGATCACGGACGTCTCGGCGGCCAACGGCGAGGCGTCGATGGCGATGCTCGGCGAGACGGTCTTCGCGCTCGGGGACGGACTATCGAGCGCCGGATACGAGCCCCAGGTCTGCCAGGTCGATCCGGCAGGGGCGACACTGGTCGACGATAGAGATGTGGACGGAGAGATTACCGGCCGATCGGCGGACGGGTCGGAATGACATCCTCCCCGCCGTGAACGGCGGGGTTTCCTCGCGCTGGGGGTATCGACTACCGGCCCACGGAGGCAACTTGCGGGTTCGTATGCTCCTCGTTGGGACGGGGAGAGCGTGATGACTCCAACCATTCATGGTTGTCCCACTTGAGGCATACAGGCCGTGCCATCGACCGTGTTACCGTTGTCTGCCGCCGAAGGAACGTCTCTGACGCCACGAGGTCGGCGTGCCCCTCGAAGCCACACGGACACGTCAGAGTGTCTCTGTGACGTGTCGTGTCCTCTATCGAACCGCAGTTCGGACACTCCTGACTCGTCCACGCCTCAGACTGTACTTCCACCGACATACCGTATTCCTCAGCGGTACACGCCAGTCGATTCACGAACGCTCTAAACGCCCAGAAATTGTGCGTCTTGGCGTTCGTCTCTACCGACCAGTGCGTCTCAAGCACGTCCGTCAGCGCCCCGACGTACACTGTCGAAACACCCTCGTCGTACAGACGTTCGATGAGGTCACGCGCGAGTGCGTCTTGAGCGTGGTCACGTCGCTTGGTGCGCCGCTCGTACAGGCGTCGGATTCGGTGACTGCTGTATCGACCGTCCTCCAAGAGTGATTGGAGGCGGGCAATTTCTCGCGTGGTTTCGCGGAATCGTTTGAACAGGTCGCGTCCTTCGTACAGGTATTGCTGGCCGGTTGTGGTGGTGCAGGCGACGAGGTTGTTCGCACCGATGTCCAGAGCGGCTTCTTCCGAAGCCAGTGGTTGTGCCAGTCGAGAATCATCGACGGTGACTGGCTGAAAGGCCCTGAATGTCTGTGCTTGCTCGTCGTAGAACAACTCCAACCGGCCCTGCTTCTCGTACTTCTTCCAATTGGGCTCACCTCGAACTTCGAGGCGGAGACGTTCGCGGTGTCCCAACCCGTATTCGTCTTTCAGGTCTTGACCGACGAGAATTTCGAGGCGAGAGTATTCGCCCCACTCGACGGAGTACGACGTGTTACGGATGTACGTGCGGAGTTCTCGACCTTCGTCTGCGTTACCCCAGAATCCGGGTTTGCCGTTGGCTTCGCCCTTCTTCTTGAGGCTGAAGAACGACTTCCACGCTTCGCGGTTCTTGCGTTCGATTTGCTGAACCGTGGATGCGCCAAGTGTTCCACCATAGCGACCGCGATACTCGCTGATGTCCCACACGTCTCCGTCTGGGTCAGCATAGTTCTCGCGGCGCTCGTAGTTGATTTCGTTCCAGAGAGCGGCAGAAGCGTCCAACAGGCGTCGAAGCAACTCCTCGTCCTCGTCGGACTGCGGAATCACTTCGAACGTGTTGGCTCGCTTCATCGACTACTGTTTGTATCGGAACACACATAAAGATGTGGTTTGTGTGTTACTGTATGGTCGAAGTTCGCATCGAGTTCGATGACGATGAGCAGTACGAGCGGTTGAAAGAACTGAAGACGCACCGTGGGTTAACGTGGAAGGGATTGCTCCTTGAGGGCGAAAAGAAAGTCCGAGAGGATACCCCGGAGTAATCGTCAAGCGTGGATTGTGAAGTGGTGTGTCGGATTCACGCCCGCCCTAAAGGGCGGGACTCTCTCCTTGAGTCAGGTAGCGACGCTTTTCACCGCCCCGCCCGGACAGGATCCCATGAGCGACGTGGATGTCCCGGAGAGTCACCCGCGGTACGAATCGCTGTTGACCCGCCATCGCATCGAAGACGGCGTCGAGAAGGGGATCACCAGCCAACAGGGGCTCATCGCCCAGGGGCGAGGCGAAGCCTTCGATTATCTCCTCGGCGAGCGGACCATCGAGAGCGCCGACCGGGCCGAGCGCGTCGCGGCGGCCCACCTCTTGGTCGCCGACCATTCAGTGATCTCGGTCAACGGGAACGTCGCCGCGCTCGTCCCCGGAGAGATCGTCGAACTGGCCGAAGTGACGGGAGCAGACCTGGAAGTCAACCTATTCAATCGTACCGAAGAGCGGATCGAGGCGATCGCCGAGCACCTCCGCGAACACGGAGCCAGCGAAGTCAAAGGGATGGCTGCCGACGCCCGCATCCCCGGGCTGGATCACGAACGGGCGAAGGTCGACGCTGACGGAATCGGCGACGCCGACACTGTCGTCGTTCCCCTCGAGGACGGCGACCGCGCCGAAGCGCTCGGCGAGATGGGCAAGACGGAGATCGTGATCGACCTCAACCCGCTCTCGCGATCGGCGCAGGTCGCCGCCGTGCCGATCGTCGACAACGTGCTCCGGGCCGTCCCGAACATGACGGAACATGCCCAGTCGTTGCGGGATCGATCGACGGGCGAATTGCAGGAGATGATCGACGAATTCGATCCTGACGAAACGCTCGCTGCCGCCGAGGAAGCGATCAGGACTGGCGAGGTAGCCTGAACAACGCCAGGAGCATTGCAGCGGAGTACTTACGTGAACGCGCCTGGAAGAGACCGACATGAGTCTCGAAGTCGACGTCCGGAAACTCGATCTGTTCAACAAGATCGCCAAGGAGGGATCCGAACGGGTCTCGGATCACCTCAACCAGATGGCGGGGCTTTCCACCCAGATCGCCGTCTCGAAGATCAACTTCCTCGACATCGAAGACGTCCGGACCCACATGGGCGACGGCGACCGGGTCGGCATCTTCGTGGAGCTGACCGAGGCCCCGTATGGGTACGTCCTCTTCATGCTCGAACCCCGCGATGCGAAGGAACTTGCCGGGATGCTGGTCGGCGGTGGGAGCGACGACACCGAAGGGTTCAGCGATATGGAACGCTCGGCGATCCAAGAGGTCGGCAACATCATGACTTCCGGGTACATCGACGGGTGGGCGAACGTCCTCGATACGACCATCGAAATGTCGACCCCCTCCTTCGCCTACGGGCCAGCCGGTGGCATCGTCGACAAGATGGGTGGGTGGCCTGACGAGGACATTGCCTTCGTCATCGACTCGGAGATCACTGCCGGCGACGGTGACGTTTCGCTGACGATCTATACGTTCCCGAAACTGGTCGACCTCGTCGAACTGATCCAGGGGATCGACGTCTCGACGGTCGTCGGCGAGGACACCGTTGTTTCTGCGGACATCGCCGAAGAATTGTAACGGCCCAGGCGGACGACTCTCGGAGAACGGAGGGCTCAAGACCCCGCTCACCGTGATCTCAGTCAGTGGTTGCAGCGTTCCTCGAACAGGTACTGATCGACCCCTTCGCGGTCATGAATACGATCGGCCTTGTCGCGTTCGCCCTCGTCGGGGCGGCCAAGGGCATCCGCGAGGAGTTCGACGTCTTCGGGATCAGCGTCGTCGGGTTGGTGACGGCCTTCGGCGGCGGCGCGACCCGCGACGTGCTGGTCGGGCGGACGCCGCTGGCGCTCCAGTCGATGGGTGAAGTCAGCCTCGGATTTCTCGGCGTCGGACTGGCATTGCTCCTCAGCGTCCTGCTCGAGTCGCCGGACGACCATCCGATCACGCTGGTAGCCGACGCGATCGGCCTCGCCGCGTTCGCGACTGCCGGTGCGATCGTCGCGACGGAGGCCGGGATCTCGCCGTTCGGGATCGTCACGGTATCGACGATCAATGCCGTCGGCGGCGGGGCCTACGCCGACATTCTCCTCGATCGGTCCCCGTTCATCCTCTTCGAGGACTTTTATGCGACCGCGGCGGTCCTCGGCGGGAGCACCTACTGGCTGGTGACTGTTGCCGGCGCGGCGGGCGGCCTCACCGCCGCCGCGTGCGCAGCAATGACTGTCGGCACGCGATTGCTGGCGGTCACCCGCGGGTGGCACCTCCCGACGGCCCAGATGCTCGGGCTGGCGGGTGACGTGGGCAACTCCCGATAGAACTCACGACCCCCTGCCGAACGGGACTGCCCAGTCATACGCAGGAGTGTCTTGTTCGTAACACTTATTATACGTTAGTAGTACAACTAGGTGGTATGCACGCGAACGAGTTCGATCAGTTCAGCGACGTCGGCGAAGCAACGGTCACCCGCGCGATCACCCAGGAGTGGACCGACGAGTTCATGGATTTCACGGAAAGCGACGTCATCATCATCGGCGGTGGGCCCTCGGGGCTGATGGCCGCCAAGGAACTCACCGAGCGCGGTGTCAAGACGATGGTCGTCGAGAAGAACAACTACCTCGGCGGCGGGTTCTGGCTCGGTGGCTTCCTGATGAACAAGGTCACCGTCCGTGACCCGGCCCAGTACGTCCTCGACGAACTCGACGTCGAGTACACCCAGTCCGAGGAAGACGACGGACTCTACGTCGCAAACGGCCCGGAAGCGACCTCGGGGCTCATCAAGGCCACCTGTGACGCCGGCGCGAAGATGCAGAACATGACGGAGTTCACCGACATCGTCGTCCGGGAAGACCATCGCGTCGGCGGGATCGTGATGAACTGGACGCCCGTCCACGCACTGCCACGGGAGATCACCTGCGTCGACCCGATCGCCGTCGAGTCCGACCTCGTGATCGACGCGACCGGCCACGAGGCCTTGGCGATCAAGAAACTCGACGAACGCGGCGTCCTGGACGCCGAGGGGATCGAGGAAGGCGCGACCGGCATGGACGCGACCGACGAGGAGAGTTACGGCGCGCCGGGCCACGACTCGCCGGGTCACGACTCGATGTGGGTCGCCGAGAGCGAGGACGCCGTCGTCGAACACACCGGGCTGGTCCACGACGGCCTCATCGCGACGGGGATGGCCGTCGCTACCGCTCACGGCCTCCCGCGGATGGGGCCGACCTTCGGCGCGATGTTGCTCTCGGGTAAGCGCGGCGCGCAGGTCGCACTGGACGAACTCGGCGTCGACGCCGATCCGGTCGACATGACGACGCCCGCGCCGGCCGACGACTGAGCGCCGAACGCG
This sequence comes from Halorhabdus tiamatea SARL4B, assembly GCF_000470655.1. Taxonomy (NCBI): domain Archaea; kingdom Methanobacteriati; phylum Methanobacteriota; class Halobacteria; order Halobacteriales; family Haloarculaceae; genus Halorhabdus; species Halorhabdus tiamatea. The sequence goes on along the minus strand of NC_021921.1, from coordinate 2,468,375 downwards.
GCTGGCCGGACTCACTCCGAGAGCGTGATCGAGACCGACGCGTTCTCTCCGGCCAGGGAGACGCCGTCGACGAACGACGGGTGGCCGGCGGCCACGACGACTGTTTTCGCGCCCGGACGTTCGATCGCGGTCGCCTGCAGCGTGTCGCCGGCCCCAGCGTACGCGTCGAAGGCGGCGGCGAACTGCTCCGCGTAACTGGCCTGATCCCAGGTGGTCGCCCACACGACGCCGGTGGCGGCCCCGTCTTCGAACGCGAGCAAACGGTCGTTGCCCCAGCCTCTGGCGGCGCGGTCGGCCACGTCGGCGTCGAGTCGTGAGGAGAGCACTGTGCGAATGCCGAGTTCACCGAACTGTTCTGTGGCTGTCCGAGTCCAGTCGGTATCGCCCGCGACAGTCACGTCGAGTGGTCGGGGCGTTTCGCTGCCCGGCGGGAATCCGTGGAGGAGTTGCTCGGTCGTGTTCGGTGGCTCGACGTACACCCGCCTTAGATCACCTGGCGAACGGGCGGTACTGCGAGCGTACGCCTCGCCGGCAGCGATCCCAGCCCGGGCGAATCGAGGGGATTCGAGCCAACCGAAGCCCCACTCGCGGACGGGGGAATCCACCGACAGCCCGTACTGCTCGGCGTAGGCGTCTGCCGCGAACGCCGCACCACCGCGACCTAACCCAACGGCGACCAGCCGATCGTCGACAGTCCCGTTCTCCTGGGTCGCGAGTGCGTCCGACCAGCCGAGTCGGTCCACGAGCAATCGTGAGTGGAGATACGCGAGGTTGTATTCCAGGCGCGCCGGGTCGAACATGCCTCGCAGGAGCGAAATCGTCGCGTTCGGGCTGTCGACGCGGCCGGGTGGTGTGCCCCCAGCCTCCGTGGCAACGCCGAGCGATCGAGTGACGGCCTCGGAAAGCCCGAGCGGGCCTGAATCGACTGAATCGGAGAGACCGAACTGCCTGGTCACCGACGGTTCGATAGCCTCGACGGCAAGGACGGTTCGGAGTCGCCACAGCGCAGTCCTGACCGAGTGCTGATCGCGGAGTCCCAGCGGCCCGGTCGCCGACGTGTTCTCGGGTGTGAACGTCGCAAGCGACTCCGTCGGGATCGAGGGCGTAACGACCTGTTCGTGGCTCTCGTCTGCCGGCACCGGGGCGGGCGTGAGCGTCGGGCCCTCTGTCTCCTCGTCGACTCCAGTACAACCCGCCGTCACGAGTAAGATCACGACGGCGAGCGTAACCAACCCACGGGAACGCATCGTCCCGTATGTCGGCGGGCAATCCGGATAAGCGTTCAGGTGGCGAACGCGTCGGTCAGGTTCCAGAAGCGAACGTATTCACGGTCGACGGCCGGCCGAGAGACGGACGAATCCAAGCCCGAGCGTGTCGCGGATTGTCTCGGCGGTCCGGGCGTCGATCCGGTCGAAGGCCACTCGAATCCGCTCGTCGAGGGCGACCGCCGGCGACACGGCGTTCCGCCGGCTCGACGGTGCCGAGAGACGAGTGAACGCCCGGAACGCCAGGTTCAGTGGCGTCGCGATCGGTCGATCGCTCGGCCCGGCTTCGAGGACTGCGAGACGGCCGCCCGGGGCCAGCAGATCGAGCCAGCCGTCGATCACTGAGGCCGGATCGTCGAACAGCCCCACGACGAACGTCCCGAGCACGGCGTCGACGCCGGTAGTGATTGGTGGGCGAGTGGCGTCGCCCTGCAGCAGGTGGACGTTCGACCACCCGGCACGCCCGACGCGCTCTCGTGCTTCCGCGAGCATGCCGCGCGTGAGGTCGACACCGATCACGGTGCCCGAGGGACCGACGCGATTACGCAATCGCGGGAAATTTACGCCGGTGCCACACCCCATCTCCACGACGACGTCCCCCGGTTCGAGAGCGAGACTCTCGACGACTCGCTCGCGCCAGGGGCCCACGAGCGACGAATCGGCGAGCAGATCGTAGTACCGCGCCCACCGACCGTAGAACTGCTGTACTACCCGGAAGTCGACCATCCTACACCTGATCGAGGATGTTCCGAACCCGCGAGACGACGGTCGGCGCGTCCGGCCCGAGGACGTAGACGATGGGTTCGACGCCGAACCCGCCGGTCTGATAGAGGACGTCGGCGTCGGCGGCGTCGACAGCGTCAAAGGCGGCGTCGAGGTCCGCCTCGCCGTCGAACTCCACGGCGTGGAGACCATCGGCTTCGGCGGCGTCGACGACGGCCGGTTCGTAGCCGAGATTCACCGTCGCTCGCGCGTCGTTTCCCCGGCGGCGTGCGGCGAGGAGCACGCTCGCGACGTGCTCGCTGACGCCGAACTCCGGGTCGTTGGGCACCGCGGCCCGGCCCTTGACGTCGAGAATTCGACCCGGCACCGCAACGACGTCGTCGATACCGCTGGCGTCCGGGAGACACTCGACGAGATTCGAGCCCACGGCGGGGATCAGCCGGGCGAAGCCGCTCGTGTTTTCGAGCATCCCCAGGCCGCGCCGGACCGACGACCGGACCTCCTCGGACTGGCGCACCCGACTCTCGGGATCGTGGATCGCGAGCGTCCCCGCGTGTTCGGCCAGCGGCGGGAACGCTTCCTCGTGGAGTTGTGCGAGGAGGTCGCCCTGCTCGAGTTCCCGGACGAAGACCTCCGCTTCGGCCAGGGCCTGGACGGGGCTGACGTCACCCTCTGCCAGCCCGTCGGCGAGCCGGTCGGTCAGCTCCTGGAGTCGGTCGTCCTCGAGCAACCGCTGGTTACGTTCGACCTCGCCATGAGCGTACTTCGAGACGGCACTCTGACTGATCCCCAGCAGATCGGCGACTTCGAGTTGTGTCAGTCCGCGATCGCGAAGGCGCTCGGCCAGCATCGACCGGAACGTCGGCAGGAACTCCTCGACGACGACCTCCTCGACGAATTTCATCGGTCACCCCCGTACTCACGGTCGTTTCTCGGCGACATCCCGACAGCCAAGGCGGTCGTCATTGGTCGCCTCCGAATTCCCTGTCCCCCTGGATCCGGGACGCCTGCGGCCCTTCCTGGCCCTGATACTTCGAGCCGCGCTCCTCGCCGTAGGGGCGCTCGGCGGGGCTACTCAACTCGGTGAAGGTCAACTGGGAGATGCGCATGCCCGGCGTGAGCGCGACCGGCGCGGTGCCGAGATTCGAGAGTTCGAGCGTGATCTGACCCCGGTACCCGGGGTCTGCCAGCCCCGCTGTCGCGTGCACCACAACTGCAAGACGGCCGAGCGACGAGCGCCCCTCGACGTGGGCGATCAGGTCGTCGGGGATCTCGACGGTCTCGACGGTCGTCCCGAGCACGAAGTCGCCGGGATGGAGAATGAACTCGCCGTCGTCGTCGACGACAGTCTCCTCGACGTACTCGGCGACTTCCTGCTCGCTCGTCGGATGGATACAGGGGATGTTGGCGTGCTGGAACTCGAGGAACTCACGGCCGAGTCGGAGGTCGATGCTGGCAGGCTGGATCTGAAGGTCCGGCTCGTCGAGTGGCTCGACCACGAGGTCGCCCGCTTCGAGCCGGTCGAGAATGTCCGCGTCCGAGAGGATCATACCCGCGTCTCGGAGCCGACGCGAATAAAACACCACGGTCTGGTTCGGTCAACCGTGAAAAGAGATGTCGCCTGAGCCGGTCACGACCCACCGGCGTCGACCCGGTATCAGACGTCTTCGATCTCGGCGTTCGGGCCGTTGCGCTTGACGCTCTCGATCCCGTCGCGGGCACCCGAGCGGTCGTCGTAACCCTGCCCGCTGTCGGCGAGGATGTTGCCGTTGCGGTGGCGCAGCCGCCAGCGCGAGGCCCCGCCGGCGTCCTCGTAGATCTCGAAGGCGGCCGGCCCGACGTCGAGAGCGTCGGCGTCGGGGGCGTATTTCTCGACGCGTTCGACGGCTGTCTCGGCCCCGTCGCGGTCGTTGTATCCCTCGCCGCTGTCGGCGACGATCCGGTCGTTGCTCGACTGCAACCGCCAGCGGAACTCGCCGGCCGCGTCCTCGTAGACCTCGAACTCGTAGTCGTCGAGGTTCTCCCGGAGCCGGTCGACGGCACGGCGGGCGTCGTGATACCGCGAGTAGCCCTGCCCGCCGTCGGCGAGGACGTTCCCGTTGCGGTGGACGAGCCGCCAGCGGTACTGGCCGGCCGCGTCCTCGTAGATCTCGAAGCCGGTCGGATCGAACCGGAGGTACGCCGCCGGGCCGACGTACTCCCGGAGCCGGTCGATTGCCCGCGTGAGGTTACTCCGGGAGTCATAGCCCTCACCGGAGTCACACAGAACGTTCCCGTTGTCGTGACGCAGCCGAAAGCGATGCTCCCCGGCGTTGTCCTCGTAGACCTCGAAGGCCGCCTGGCTCTCGACCTCCTCGACTGGTTCGAAGGTCTCCTCCGCCGCGGGGAGTTGGTCCTCAGATTCTATCAACAGGAGTTCCGCGCCGAGAGCGTCCCGGCGGACACCCGCGATCCCTTTCTGGGCGTTGTGTTTGCGGGTGTAGCCCTCGCCGCCGTTGGCGATCATGTTACCGTTGCGGTGGCGGAGTCGCCAGCGCCACTGCCCGCCGGTGTCCTCGTAGAGTTCGAACCGGGACTGGCTGGTTCGAAGTGTCCGGAGTTGAGCCGAGAGGTCGGCCTCGTCGGCGGTGCTGTCGGTCAACTCCGACTGTAGCCGGTCGATCTCCCTCGCGAGATCGTCCTCGTCGGCGTCGGCGTCTTCGAGTGCCGCCCGGAGGTCGTCGACGACACCTGCCAGATCTGTCTCGTCGGCGATAGCGTCGGCGAGATCGAGCCGGAGCTGACTCGCTTCCGCTTCAGAACGGGTCATCAACAGCGGGGCGAAGACGCCACCGACAGCCATGATCAGCAGCCCGACCGCGTAGACGGCGATGATCGGGCTCGACTGTGGTCGCCAGTTGGCCGGGTATTCGATCGTGAACCACAGGACGCCGGCGATACTGACGAACAGCCCGACGATAATCAGGATCGAGGCGTACTGATCTAAGGGGAGGCGAACGAGTGGACCAGCAACGAGCAAGGCCAGTGCGATCGCGCCGGCGACGATCCCCCAGCCACGGAGCGCCGAGGCCGGCTCGCTGATGATCACCATGAAGATCCCGAGGATCCCGAGCAACAGCCCGAGGACGAAGATCCAATAGCCAGTCACCTCGTCGTCGGTCCCGGGCTGGCCGATCCGCCGTTCGTACCACTCGTTGAGTCGACGGTTCTGTGAGAGGTCAGTTGACATAGTATATCCGTTTAATTAGATACATGGAAGATACTTATAAATTTGTGCAGACTGCCGGACGCGAAACGCCCACAGTATCGCGAGAATCCGAACGAGCGGCGGTTAGACTTCCGCGTAGAGGTCCGTCGAGAGATAGCGCTCGCCCGTGTCGGGCAAGAGCGTCGCCACGACGGCGTCTTCGGGGTAGTCAGCGGCGACCTGTCTGGCCGCGTGGGCCGCCGCGCCACAGGAAATCCCAACTGCCAGTCCCTCTTCACTGGCGATCCGGCGCGCCTCGTCGATCGACTCCTCGCGCGTGACAGTCACGACGTCGTCGAGGAGGTCCGTCTCGAGGATGTCAGGGACGAACCCTGCCCCAATCCCCTGGATGCCGTGGCTGCCGGGATCCTCGCCGGAGAGGACGGCCGAATCCGCAGGCTCGACGCCGATGACGTCCACGTCGGCCTCGACGTCCTCTGTGAGGAACTGCCCGACGCCGGTGATCGTGCCGCCGGTGCCGATCCCGGCCACGAACGCGTCGAGTTCACCCTCGGTGGCCTCCCAGAGTTCCGGCCCGGTCCCTTCACGGTGGGCTGCCGGATTCGCGGGGTTCTCGAACTGCTGGGGGACGAAGGCGTCGTCGTGTTCGTCGGCGAGTTCGTGGGCCCGGTCGATCGCGCCCCCCATGCCGCCGTCGGCGTCCGTGAGTTCCAGTCCTGCCCCGAGGCCGGCGAGCAACTGTCGGCGCTCCTCGCTCATCGACTCGGGCATCGTGAGCACGAGGTCATAGCCCTTGGCAGCACAGACACTCGCGAGCGCGATCCCGGTGTTGCCGCTGGTCGGTTCGATCACGACCGTCTCGTCGGTGATCTCGCCGCGCTCCTCGGCAGCCTCGATCATCGACTTGCCGATCCGATCCTTGACCGAATAGGGGTTCAACGATTCCACTTTGGCGAGGACCGCCGTCCCGGTGCCGTCGTCGAGCCGGAGCAACGGGGTCTCCCCGATAAACGCCGTGACGTCGTCTGCAACGTGCATCGTAACCGGTGATGGGTTGTCGGTATAGTTAAGGCCGGCCGAAACTTTCAGCCTTCGAGAATCCGGATATGCGGGTGAGTCGGAAAGGACTGGCGCACGCCAGCCCAGCGGTCGATCACATCTCCGCGAGGAGTTCGTCCATCAGCTTCGACTGGGCGGCCGCGAGGTGCTCGGTGAACGTCGAGCCGTCGATACCGAGTTCCTCGGCGACGTCGGTCGCGTTGGCGTCGCGGGGATAGGAGAAGTAGCCCATCCGGTAGGCCGTCTCCAGGACCTCCTGTTGGCGATCGGTGAGTCGACTGCGGTCGATCGGGATCACGTCGGTACTCCCCTCCTCGTCGCTCTCGACCTGGAGGAGATACCGGATCCGAACGCCCCCGTAGCGTTCCCGGAGATCAGTCACGAGGTCACGGAGGTCCTGAATCGTCGTCAGATGGAGCGAAAGGACGAGCGAGCCGTCCTGGGCACGAATCTCCGAGATAGGGTGGTCGTGGTCCTCGACGAACTCACAGACGCAATCGAGCGGTTCGTGATGAAAGCGATAGACGCTGGCCGACCGGTACTCGAAGAGTTGGCTGAGCCGGTCGTCGCTGAGGGCGGCGTCGCCGCTGACCGTGAACTCCTCGGTGATCTTGCCCTCGGCGTTACCGGCCCGGGAGACAGACGTGAGTGGCCCCTCGGCCTGCTCGGAGAAGCCGGCGACGGGGCAGGTTTCCGGGGAGAGGACTTCGATCTCCGCACGCATACCGGGCATAACTACCCAGACGTAGGGCGACGACCGGCATAATCCACCGGCCCATTCCCACCCAGTGAAAACGAATGCCGCCACCGGGAATCCGGCAACGCCGACCGGAACACACCACACGGCGGGGGTACGAGGGAAAAAGAACTTACAACGAGCGCCACGAGAGGACGGGTATGCAAGCCGTGGTACTCGCCGGGGGCTACGCGACGCGACTCTGGCCAGTGACGCGCAACCGCCCGAAAATGCTCCTCCCGATCGGTGAGACGACCGTCATCGATCGCGTCCTCGCGGAACTCGAGGCCGACGACCGGATCGAAGACGTCTACGTCTCGACGAACGAACGCTTCGCCGAGGACTTCCTGGATCACATCGAGGGGACCGACTTCGAGAAACCGACGCTGTCGGTCGAGGAGACCGTCGAGGAGGACGAGAAGTTCGGCGTCGTCGGCGCGCTCGCCCAGCTCGTCGATCGCGAGGGGCTGGCGGGTGACGACCTTCTGGTCGTCGCCGGCGACAACCTCATCAGCTTCGACGTGAGCGAGTTCCTCGATACCTTCGCGGAAAAGGACGCACCGACCCTTGCAGCCTACGACGTGGGCTCGCGCGAGCGGGCGAAGGCTTACGGGCTGATCAACGTCGACGGCGAGCACGTCGTCGACTTCCAGGAGAAGCCAGCCGATCCCGACAGCACGCTGGTCTCGATCGCCTGCTACGCCTTCCCGGCCGCAGACGTCCGCTTCGAGGAGTACCTCGCCGACGACAACAACCCGGACGAACCGGGCTGGTTCATCGAGTGGCTGGTCGATCACAGCGACGTCTACGCCTTTACCTTCGACGACGCGTGGTTCGACATCGGCACGCCCGAGAGTTATCTCGACGCGATCGGGTGGGCACTCGACGGTGAGAGCGTCGTCGCCGACTCCGCGACCGTCGAGAACACCGAGATCGGCGAGAACGTCCACGTCCTGCCGGGGGCTGAGATCGTCGATTCGACCGTCGAGGACTCGATCGTCTTCGCCGACGCGACGGTTCGGGACTGTGAGCTCCGAAACTCGATCATCGACCGGGAAACCCACGTCGAGAACCTCGACCTCGCCGGGGCACTCATCGGCGCACACACCGAGATCACCAACGGCGGTTGACATCCTCCCCGCGCTAAAGCGCGAGGATTCCTCCGTTGGGGGTTCGACTACCGACCCACGGAGGCAACTTGCGGGTTTGTGCGCACTTCTTTGGGACTTTCGTGAGAGTATGGTTTCCCCGACCAGTCGTGGTCGTCCCACTCGAATCGCACGGGCCGTGCCATCGGCCTGATTTCGCAATCGCTGTTTTCTCGAAGGAACGTCTCTGACGCCGTGAGGTCGGCGTGTCCCTCGAATCCACACGGACACGTCAGCGTCTCCTCGTGGCGAACCGTCTTCTCGTGGTCGCCACACTCGGGACACGTCTGACTCGTCCACGCTTCCGACTCGGCTTCGAGGCTGATGCCGTACTCCTCACAAACGCACGCGAGACGGTGGATGAACTTCTTGAACGCCCAGAAGTTGTGCGTCTTCTCGTTCACCCTGACCGACCAGTGCGTTTCCAGCACGTCTGTCAGGTCGCCCACGTACACTGTCGCCACGCCCTCGTCGTACAGCCGTTCAACGAGGTCGCGCACCAGTGCGTTCTGTGCATGGTCACGACGCTTCGTCCGCTGTCGATACAGCCGTCGAATCCGATTCGAGGAGTAGCGACCCTCTCGGAGTTTCGACTGTAGGCGGGCGATTTCGTCTGTCGTCTCGCGGAATCGTCCGAACAACTCACGACCGTCGTAGAGGTACTGGTTCCCAGTAGTCGTGGAACACGCGACGAGATTGTTTGCGCCAACGTCGAGGGCGGCTTCGTGAGAAGCCAGTGGTGAATTCCGAAAACGCTTCGCGTTTTCGACTTCAGGAAAATCTTCGATTTTCCGTGAATCCAGTCGAGAATCAGGTACGGTGACTGGTTGAAAAGCCCTGAACGTGTCGCTAACCTCGTCGTACTCAAGTTCCAGACGACCCTGTTTGCCGTCCCACTTCGGGTTGCCTCGGACTTCGAGGCGGAGTCGTTCGTGGTAGCCGAGTCCGTACTCGTCTTTCAGTTCTTGCCCGACAGGGATTTCGAGACGACTACGTTTCCCCCACTCAATCGTGTACTGGTTGCATCGGATGTAGGTACGGAGTTCGCGTCCGTCATCCTCGTTGCCCCAGTACGACGGTGGGTTGGCGTACTCGCCTTTCTCCTTGAGGGCGAAGAACGACCGCCACGCTTCGCTGTTCTTGCGCGTGACCTGTTGGACAGTCGCGCTTCCGACGACACCGTTGTAGCGTCCTCGGTACTCGGAAGTGGCCCACACGTCGCCGTCACCGAAGTAGTTCTGACGACGTTCGTAGGTCAGTTCGTTCCACAGAGAGGCGGAGGCGTCGAGTAGCCGTAGAAGGCACTCTTTGTCGTTCTCGGTCTGTGGAACCACCTCGAAGGTGTTGACGCGCTTCATGCGTCGCCACCCTCCTGTTCAGCGATGTAGCGTTCGACAGCGCCCTTCGAGGCACTACCCGCCGTACCGACGTAGTACGAACGAGTCCACTTCACGCGGTCGTCGTACCGCTGGTTGTACTTGCGAGCGGAGATGCCCTTCACCCAGTTGACGATGAGTGACGGGGCGTTCTTCGGTGGACTCCCGATGAACAGGTGTACGTGGTCAGGCATAACCTCGGACTCGGCCAGTTCGAGGCCCTTGTCCTCACAGATTTCCGCGAAGATGGATTCGAGACGTTCCTTCGTCTTCCCCGGCAGGTGCGAACGCCGATACTGAGCGGAACCCTGTTCCGCGAGGTCAGCGGGACCTTCGGTCCCGCCCGATTTCGGCACGAACACTATGTGGTAGTAGAGTTCGTATTTCGCGTGACGGGTACTCTTCACCATCTATGCATACTATCACGGTCGGAGGGGTTAAAGATTGCGTTTGAACCCCGTCTATGCCATCGACGGCGGTTGAATACTGTTGGTCGGCTTCATCCCCGTCCTCGAAAAGCGAAGCTTTTCGGTTGTGGTTCGAGACGCGGAGCGTCTCGTCATCACGAGAGACGTACGTCTCTCGAACGACAGCGAGAGCTTCGCTCTCGCCATGCCCCTGAAGGGCGAGGCTTTCGCCTCGAATTTTCCGTAACCGGACGGTCGCGCCGCTACCACACCGGCGACAGCGATCGACGCTTGAGCGAACCTTGATAGGGTTCCTTGTCGAAGGGGACGTCGATGGACACTGACCTACTCCGCGACCTCGCCCCGCACTACGTCGTGATGGTCGTCCTGGCATACGCCACGATTACGGTCGCGAACAACGTCGTCGGATCGCTCAACTTCTGGGTCGAACTCGCGGTCATCATCGTCGTCTTCTTCGGTTACCGTGTCGCGATCGTCCGAACCGGATACGGCCCGGAAATCTGGGAGTGAGTCGACTGACGGGCCCGGATCACGTCAGCTACCCGAGCCACGCGTCCGTGACTCGGATCGATCCTCTGGTCCCGTCGAACTCGGTCTCGTATTCGAGTTCGATCGATCGATTCATGTGTGGGCCATCGGTGACGAGCGTCTCGAACTCCCCACCCTCGCCCAGGACGTGGACGCCGTATTCGTCGTTGAGCTGGCGCAGTTCGGCCAGCGCGTCGGCGTCGAGTCGTCGGCCGAGCCACGACTCGTCGAGGCCGGCCGCCGAGACGGCCACGATCCGGATCTCGAAGCCGGCCTCGAGCATTGCCTCGGCGAGGGAAACCGGGTCACGCTGCCACAGCGGGGCGAACAACTCCGCCCCGAGACGATCGGCCACCCCCTCGATGCGGCTGGTCTGGAACTCGCTCTCGACGGCACCAGCGACGATGCCGGCGACGCCGCCGTCGAGAGCGAGTTCCCGCAGGGCAGCCTCGAGGGGTTCGAGTTCGCGGTCGCCCTGGGCGCTCGTATCGGTCACTTCGTCCGCCGCGAAGTCCTCGGGTTCGACCTCGAGAAGTGGAATCCCGATGCTATGGGCCGCGAGGCGAGCGAGTTCCGTCGCCGGCACGTGATACATGTACGAATCGCCGGCCGGATGGACGGTGACGAGTTGCTCGACGGCCAGTCCGTCTTCGAGTGCGCGATAGAGTGCCCACGACGAGTCCTTGCCGCCGGAGAAGAGGCTCACCCACGCGCCGTCGGCGGTGTCGGTCATGGGTCGACTAGTCGAACCGGGTGGTTGAGTGTTGCGGTCAGTGTCGACCTCTCAGCAGTCCGCTATCGAGTTACAGTGACTGTGACGGTCCCACACGCACACTCGTAGACGTGACGGGTTCCGCCCGGCGACTCGTAGACGATCTGGCGATCCTCGGGGCGAAGCGTCCGCTCGCAGCCCTCGGCCTCGCAGGTCGGCGTGAGTGATTCAAGCATAGCTACGGGTTGGTTCCCAGGGGACATGAAAGCGCTCCAACCCCGGAGTGAAACTGAAAGTGACGGACACGAGGCGTCCTCGTCGCGATCACGCCTCTGGAGCCGGCACACGTATCGGCGCACACCACGGGAACCAGCGGTACGTAAAGGATATGCCCGCGGCGGCCCCCGCCACACGTATGATGAACGAGTGGCGAGCGGCACCGGTCGAGCCGGGTGGCGATCAGCCCGACCCGGCGACCTGGGAGCCAGTCGAGGTGCCGGGTCGCCCGGCGGAATTCGCCGGGAGCGACGCCGTCGCCTACCGATCGACGTTCGAAGATCCTCGTGCCGACAGCGATGAGCATGCGATGGTCGTCCTCGAAGGTGTCTACGCCCACGCCCGCGTCTGGCTCAACGGGGCGTTCCTGGGCGAACACGACGCGTACTTCGAGCCGCTTCGACTTCGGCTCGACGGCGCACTCGAAGGGGAGAACGAACTCGTCGTCGAGTGTCGGCGACCGGACGACCGCTTCGGCGGGAGTTACGAGACCAGCGAGGTTCCGGACGAACTCGCTGTCCCCGGAATCTGGTGGAAGGCCGAGATCGAGACGTACGGCGATCGTCACGTCCTCGACCTGGCGGCGCGACCGCGCGTCGACGACGACGGCGCGCGCTTTGCGGTCCGGGCGAGCGTCCTCGCCGAGACTGACATCGACGATCGAGTGACGTTCTCCGTCAAACCTGAAGGATCACGACGGGGCCGCGGGATGATGGACCGCGCCAAAGTCGAGGCGAGCGCCGGCGAGCGAACGACGGTCGAATACACGATCGACATCCGGGATCCCGCGCTGTGGTGGCCCCGGGGCCTCGGCGAGCAGAACCGCTACGTCATCCGGGCGAAACTCGGCGACGACGAACGCACCCTGACGACGGGGCTGCGTTCGATCACCTACGACGACAGCGAGGGGCTGCGGGTCAACGACACGCCGATGCCTGCCCGTGGAGTCGGAGTCCTCGCAGCCGAACCTGAGGACGTCGAGCGGGCGGCCGAGCTGAACGCAAACCTAGTCAGGGCGCACGCTCACGTCCCGTCGCCGGCAGTCTACGAGGCGGCCGACGACGCCGGCGTGCTCGTCTGGCAGGACCTGCCCTTGACCGGGCCTGGGCCGTTCGACATCGAACGCGGGCGGGACCTCGTCGGCCGACTCGTCTCGGCGTACGAACACCACCCTGGGCTGGCAGCGATCAGCGTCCACGACGATCCGGTCGCGCTGAACAAGGGGCCGCTGGGGCCCGGACTCCTCGATCGACTGCGGCTTCGGTGGCGGCGCTTCCGGATGGAATACGATCACGACCCGGCGGAAACGGTCGCCGCCGAGATTCCCGAAGACCTCGTCACGGTCCCCGTCGTCGGCCCGCCCGGTATCGACCCCAACGCGAGCGCGCTCTACCCCGGCTGGAAATACGGCGAGGCGGCAGACGTCGATCGTCTCCTCGATCGCAATCCGGAACTGGGCTCGATCGTCGGCGAGTACGGGGCCGGTTCCCTGGGCGTCGAAAACCCCAGCGACGTGGCCGGCTTCGACCAGTCTGTTCACGACTATCGCGTCTCTGGCGGCCTCGATGACTCTCAGGCCTACCAGCGGTCCGTAATCGAGACAGTCACCGAACGCCTTCGTCTGCGAGAGACAGACGTCCTCGTGGCCGCCGCGCTCCGGGACCTGGCCAACGCAGGTATGGGCGTCCTCGCTCGCGATGGCACGCCCAAACAGGCACGCGACGCTCTCGCCGACGCCTTCGAACCAGTCCAGGCAATGCTGGCTGACCCCTCTCCGGGCGTCGAGTCTGACGTCGTCGTGTGCAACGACCTGCCGACAGACGTCTCCGACCGACTCACCTGGGACGTCGACGGCGAGGCCGGCGAAACCGACGTCTCCGTCGAAGCTGGAACCCACGAAACAGTCACCACACTCGAGATCCCCGCCGACGCCGAGACGATTTCGTTATCGTTGTCTGATGGGTCCGTCTCGAACACGTATCGCTTATAAATTCTTGTGTGAGTGGTTCACACTCACCCGGGACGGCGGCTGAAACGTGTGATACGTCGAACCATGGACCGCAACCACCGGAATATTTAAATGAGTGTCTCCTGTAATACCAGATACCTGAACGCCCCGAGCGTTCGGCAGTATCGTGCGACGCCCAAAATGACAGGGAATCTAGTTATAAGGCGCAAGCAAGTCGGTAGCGGCTGTACTGTCGAACGTCGGAGCGGGAATGGCACAGAGGAGTAATCATGACAGACTCGATTGATGAATCAAAGAACGTATCGGTAACGGACGAGGACCTCGAAACCAAATCGAAGGGGGAGCTCATCAAGCTCGCCGGGCAGTTACGGGATCGACGGAACGATCTCAACCAGATGGCGAGCGAGCGCGCCTCCGAGCGCGACGATCTCAACGCCAAGACTCGCGAGAAGGTCGACGAGGCCCAGGAGCACCGCGAGCGCCGCGACGAACTCAACGAGCAGGTCCAGGAACACAAGGAGAAGCGAAACGAGCTCAACGCGGAGGCCAACGACCTCTTCGAGAAGGTCGAAGACAAGAAAGCGGAGATGGAGCTCGACGAGGGCAAAAGCGTCGACCAGCTCGAAGACGAGATCGAGGACCTCGAGTTCAAACAGCAGACCGAGGTACTGAGTTCCGAGGACGAGCAGGAACTCATCGAGAAGATCGAAGACAAGCGCGAGCAACTCGCCGAGCGCAAGGAGAAGCTCGAACAGACCGGTGACATCGACGAGATCAAAGCAGAGGCTCAGGAGATCCGCTCGGAAGCGAGCAAACACCACCAGGAAGTGACCAAGCTCGCCGACGAGGCCCAGGAACACCACAACAACATGATCGAGGCCTATCGCGAGGCCGACGAGATTCGCGACGAGGCCGACGAGATGCACGAGAAGTTCGTCGAGGCCCAGGAAGCGGCCGACCAGCACCACGAGGACTTCGTGCGCGTCCAGAAGCGCCTTCGTGAACTCGACAAGGAAGAAGAAGAGGAAGAGCGCTCGCGCCGCGAGGAGAAACAGGAAGCCGCCCGCGAGGAGGCCGAGGAGATCTACCAGCAGTTCAAGGACGGCGAAACGCTCGAAACCGAGGACCTGATGAAACTCCAGAAGACGGGCCTGCTCTAAGTTCGGTATCCGGATCTGCAGCCCTTACTTGGGATTTTTATGGATCGGCAGCCACTGGTGAGACGTGACCACGCTGGTGGTGTGTCTGGACCGTGGGGGCGACTTCACGAGCGTCGCGGATCCGCCGATCGTCGGGGTCGAGGCAGTCGAATCTCTCGTCACCGAGTTCGGCGTCGGCGACCCTGAGGACAGTCGGGTGAACTGTTTGCTCGAAGGCCTGCGGGTCGCCCGCGACCTCGAGTCCGACGGCGAGGAAGCAGTCATGGCCGTCATCTCGGGGCGCGGCGAGACCGTTGGCGTGAGTCGAGCGGTCGCCAGACAGACCGAACAGCTGCTCGACGAGCACGAACCCGACTCGGCGATCGTAATCACCGATAGCACAGAGGACGAGCGCCTCGTCCCGATCATCGAGAGTCGCGTCCCCGTCGACGCCGTCGACCGGGTCGTGGTGCGGCAGGCTCACGACATCGAGTCGACGTATTACCTGCTCAAACAGTTCCTGGCCGACGAGGAACTCCGCGAGACCGTCCTGGTCCCGATCGGGGCCGCGCTGCTGGCGATGCCGATCCTCCTGTTGGTCGTCAACAGCGTGACGATGGCACTGGGTGCGATTGCCGCCGCCATCGGCCTCCTGTTGTTGTATAAGGGCCTCGGCATCGACGAGTACGTCGAGACGCTCCCCGGCCAGATACACAGCGCACTGTACTCCGGGCAGGTATCGCTGGTGACCTACGTCGTCGCCGTCGGCCTGGCCCTGATCGGGTTGTTCGTGGGCGCGCTCGGAATGTCCACAACGGGGTCGAACAGCGTCCTCATTCTGGCGATGCGTTTCGGATTCGACGCGATCACCTGGCTGACGGCGGCCGCGTTGGCGGCGAGCACCGGTCGGCTGCTCGACGAATTGCTCCGCCACGAAGGAGTGCGCAACGCCTACCTCAACCTTCCGTTCGCCGTCGTCGCCATCGGGCTGGTCGTGCGAGGCGTAACCGGCTACTTCCTCGAACGGGCCAACGTGTTGGCATCGCTAACCATTTCCAAGATCGATCTGGGCGTGGTCAGCGTCGAGGGGTTCACGCTGGCACCCGGAACGAGACTCGCGATCTTCTTGCTGGCCGGGATCGTCGTCAGCCTGGTCGGCGTCCGGTTTGCCGCCTACTTCAGCGAGACGAACATCGAAGAGGAACTCGTCGAGACCCCAGCCGAGTGAAGCGCTGTCACCGCAAGACAACTCGTCCGCACAGCGACGAGCAACCGCAAGAACCGGGCGGCTGAAGTGCGACCGGCCGAACCGGCGTGTATGGACGAAGTGATCCACGCCGTCGGCCACGAACACGTCACCGCAGCCCACGAGAGCACGCTCGAGCTCACGAGCGACGACTACCTCACCCCAGCCGGGGACTGCATCGTGGGCATCGAGGCCGATCGGGTTCCCGCTGAGTTCGATTCGGCGTTCGTTTCGGCGTGTCAAGACCGAGACGCCGAGATCACGGCCACGCTCTCGACAGCCGATCACGAGGTCGAGATCACGGGTCGCGGCCACCCGGATCTCACCTTCGAGAACGACCGCTCGCTAGTGGTCCGGACCAGCGAGTACGTCGACGATCGGACAGTGATGGTCGATGCCGACGCCGCGGCAACTGATCTTTACCGGGACCTCGTCGACGCACTCGCCTCGGGAGTCGACGTGACGATGCGTCTCACTGTCGAGTGAGGCGCGGGCGAGCGAGAGGGAACAGCCAGCGGGAGGCGGCCGTTTTTCACGATCCACGACCCACATAGACCCATGAGCGACGACGCCGAACCGGCTGAGAATATCAGCGGCGGCCCGGGCAGCGGCGGCTCGGTGACGACCTTCGAACCCAGCGATCGCGAGACGCGCGCAGCCGCGGTCGTCGACCGCCTCGGCGAGCTGTACTGGCAGAAGACCTACGGCGGCCAGGACGCTTTCGAGAGTCTCGTCCGGACGATCCTCAGTCAGAACACGACAGATACGGCGAGCCAACCGGCCCACGACGCGTTGCTGGAGCGATACGGGTCCCTGGATGGGGAGGACGCCGACGCGGCGGAGAGCGAGACGGACCTCGTCGACGCACTCGCCGACGCCGAACAGGCCGAACTCGCCGAGACGATCTCCGGGGCCGGACTGTACAACCAGAAGTCCGCCCGAATCAGCCAGATCGCCGAGCGCGTCCGCGAGAAGTACGGCGGTGAGGACGAGTTCGACGCGTTCGTCCGCGAGGAACCCGCCGAGGCGGTCCGGGAGACGCTGCTCGCGATGACCGGCGTCGGTCCCAAGACCGCCGACTGCGTGCTCCTCTTTGCCGGTGGACGCGACGGCGTCTTTCCAGTGGACACGCACGTCCACCGGATCTATCGCCGTCTCGGGGTCGCCCCGCCGGACGCCGATCACGAGGCGGTCCGTGCGGTGCTCGAGGAGACGGTTCCCGAGAAGAAGTGTGGGTTCGGCCACACCGCGACCATCCAGTTCGGCCGGGAGTACTGCAGCGCACGCAAGCCGGCCTGTCTCGACGGCCCCGAGGCGTGCCCGCTGGACGATCTATGCGATAGAGTCGGCGTCGATCCCACGAGCGGCGAGGTCGTCGATCCGGCCGAGGCCGTCGAAAGCTGAGAGCGCGTGGAAAGAAATCGGCCGCGATTCAGTTCTCGATCGCGACGTCGATGCGTTCGAACTGCTCGTCGGTGAGCTCAACCTCGATCGCGCCGAGGTTCTCCTCGAGCTGGTCGGGCGTCCGCGCGCCGATGATCGGGACGATGGTGAGATCCTCGTGAGCCAGCAGCCAGGCCAGCGAGACCTGGGCGGGGGAAACCTCGACTTCCTCGGCGACCGCACGGATCTCGTCGAGGACGTCCCAGGCTTCCTCCCGGAGGTACCAGTCCGCGAAGTGCTCGTCGATGTCACCACGCGAGCCGTCGGGGGCCTCGACCTCGTCCTCGCCGACGCGCTCGTACTTGCCCGTGAGGAAGCCGCCATGTAGCGGCGAGTACGGACAGACAGCGAGGTTCTGGTCTGCACAGACGTCCAGATACTCCGCGACGGGTTCGCGGTGGACTGCCGAGTACTGCGGCTGCGTGACGGTGAAGGCCTCGTAGTTGTTGACGTCTGCTTTCCAGAGCCCTTTGGTGAGCTTCCAGGCGTCGGCCGTCGAGAGGCCGACGTAGTTGACTTTGCCCTCGCTGATCAGGTCGTCGATGGTCCGCAGGGTCCGCTCGATCGGCGTCTCGTCGTCGAAGCGGTGGAGATAGAGGATGTCGAGGTAGTCCGTGTCGAGTTTCTCAAGGGAGCCCTCGACCTCGGCGCGGACGTTCTTCGCCGAGAGGTTCTCCTGGAAACGCGAGACGTCCGACCAGTAGCACTTCGAGGCGATCACGAAGTCCTCACGATCCCGGTCGTCGAGCCACTCGCCGATCCAGCGCTCGCTGTCACCGCCGCCGTAGCCGTTGGCGGTGTCGATGAAGTTCCCGCCGGCCTCGGCGTAGGCGTCTAAGAGTTCGTGTGCGTCCTCGCGGTCCGTCTCGACGACGCCCGTCTCCTCGTGTTCCATCCCGAAGCGCCACGTCCCGAGTGCGATCGGCGATACTTCGAGTCCAGTCTCTCCGAGTCTGACGTACTCCATATACCAGGAATCGAACGCCACATGCATAAGTTCGATGTGATAGTTCGTACCGTGTTCCGACCCGCCCCCCACGGGAGTCCGATCGTGGCCGAGTCACTCCGGGAGTGCAATCACGTGATAGCGCTCCCCAGCCGTCGTCTCGAAGGCGACAGTGCCGTCGTCGCGTTCTGCATCGACCGGCGTGCCGTCTGCCGTCGCGACGCGAACGTCCGGTGTCGCCCGCAAGCGACACCGCTCGCCGGAACCGGACCGGATTGTCGCGCTATCGAGACTGCCACCTGACCACTCGATGTCGACCTCGAAGTCGCCGCGAGCCCGGAGCCCCGAAACCGACCCCTCGGTCCACGCCTCGGGGAGTGCCGGCAGGAGGCGAATTTCGCCACCGTGACTCCCAAGCAGCATCTCGGTGATGCCCGCCGTGGCACCGAAGTTCCCGTCGATCTGGAACGGCGGGTGGAGATCGAAGAGGTTCGGTGCCGTCGAGTCGGCGAGTAGCGTCTTGACCCACTCGTGGGCCCGTTCACCGTCCTCCAGTCGGGCGAACTGGTTGACCAGCCACGCGGCGCTCCAGCCGGTGTGGCCGCCACCGTGTTCGAGGCGTCGGTCGAGGGTGGTTCGGACCGCGTCCGCGAGGTCCGGGGTCTCCCGGGGCGTGATCAGGTCGCTCGGATGTGCGCCATAGAGGTGTGAGATGTGGCGATGGCCCGGATCGGCCTCCTCGTAGTCCTCGATCCACTCCTGTAGCTGGCCGTGTGCACCGACCTGCATCGGCGGGAGGCGATCGAGCGCGGCCCGCAGCTCGTCGTGGAACGCGCTCTCGACGTCCAGGATCTCAGCGGCGTCGATGGTGTGCTCAAAGAGGTCCCGAGTCAACTGGACGTCCATCGTCGGCGCGTAGGTCACCGTCGCTTCCTCGCCGTCGTCAGTGACGTAGGCGTTCTCCGGCGAGATCGAGGGGGCGGTCACCAGCCAATCCTCTGCCTCCCCTTCTTCCGCAGGGTGCTCGACGAGGAAATCGAGCACGAACGCCGCCGCCTCTCGGAGGATCGGGTACGCCGTCTCGCGGAGGAACGTTTCGTCTTTGGTGAACGCGTAGTGGTCGAACACCAGCCGGGAGAGCCACGCCGCACCCATCGGCCAGAGGCCCCAGCGAGCGCCGTCGACGGGCGCAGCGTTCCGCCAGAGGTCCGAGTTGTGGTGGACGGCGAACCCGTCGCAGTCGTAGTGAGCTTCGGCGACGCGCCGTCCCGGTTCGCGCAGGTCATCGACGAAGTCGTACAGCGGGGCCGCACACTCAGCGAGGTTCGTCTGCAGGGCCGGCCAGTAGTTCATCTCGAGGTTGACGTTCAGCGTGTAACCGCTGTTCCACGGCGGGTCGAACTCCTGGTTCCAGACCCCCTGAAGGTTCGCTGGCTCGGTCCCGGGCCGGGAGCTCGCGATGAGGAGGTAGCGGCCGAACTGGGCGTACAGCGCCGCGAGGTGAGGGTCTTCCTCGCCCGCAGCCACGCGATCGAGGCGCTCGTCGGTGGGTCGGTCGACCGGGTCGCCCAGATCCAGTTCCACGCGATCGAAGAGCTCCCGGTGGTCGGCGACGTGGGTCTCCCGTAGGTCGTGGTATGGGCGATCTGCCAACGCGTCCAGCACCGCCTCGCATGCTTCGCCCGGATCGTCCGTCTCGTGGGTCGTGAACCCGGTCAGCGCAATCGTCACCGCGTCGGCTGCTTCCGTTCGAAGGCCGACGCTCGACCCCGCCGGCGCGTCCGCGCCGGTCACTCGCTGTACGTCCCCGCCGTCGGCGGTCACGCGGGCGCGAGCCTCGAAGGCCATCCCCTCGCCGCCAGCGCCACGGTCGTCGTCAGGGTCGTCGACGACAGTGCCACGGAGGGTGAGGGTGTCGCCCCGGGCGTCCGCTCGCGCGTCCCGCTCTCGGTCGAGCCCGACCGTCGCGGTCACGGACCCTGGGCTGTCGGTCGCGAGCCGAATCACGATCGCATCGTCCGGGGCCGAGGCGAAGTACTCGCGGACGTAGGTGGTCCCATCGTGGTCGTAGCGGACGCGCGTCACGCCGGCCGAGAGGTCGAGTTCACGGCGGTAGTCGGTGACGGCGTCGTGGCCGACGTCGATCGAGAGGTCGCCGAAGGACTGGTACGGGCGCAGACGGAACGGGTCGCCCATGAGGTGCTCGTCGGCGAGGGCCTGTGCGCGCTCGACCTCGCCATCGAAGAGGAGACGGCGGACTTCCTCGACGTGTTCGCGGGCGTCTGGGTTGGTGCTGTCCTCGTGGCCACCCGCCCAGAGCGTGTCGGCGTTGAACTGCACCCGTTCCGTGCCGGGGCGGCCGAAGAGCATCGCGCCGAGGCGGCCGTTCCCAATCGGCACCGCCTCCAGCCACGCCGACGCCGGGGCGTCGTACCACGTCGTGGTGCGCGGATCGAAGTCGAGAGTCATGGTTCGCCAAGCGTGAGAACGCACATAAAACCGGAGGGAGCGAGGACATCAACAGGACTAATATTTCCCTTCGAGATGGCCCGGGTATGCAGTACGAAAACCCTATCATCCCGGGCTTTCACCCCGATCCGACGATCTGCCGGGTCGGCGAAACGTTCTACCTCGCGACCAGTTCCTTCGAGTACTTCCCCGGCGTCCCGCTGTACCGGAGCCAGAACCTCGTCGACTGGGAGCCGATCGGCCACGCGCTCACCCGCGACGCCCAGCTGCCCCTGGAAGGAGCGCGCTCCTCGATGGGGATTTTCGCGCCGACGCTGCGCCACCACGACGGCACCTTCTATCTCGTCACCACGAACGTCAGCAACGGCGGCCACTTCTTCGTCACCGCTGACGATCCGGCTGGTGAGTGGTCAGACCCGACGTGGGTCGACGCACCGGGCATCGACCCGGACCTCTTCTTCGAGGGCGACACCTGCTATTTCACGTACCACGCCGACGACCCTGACGCGCCCATCAAGCAGGCCGAACTCGACCTGGCGACCGGTGAGCTGGGCGACCCATACCCCGTCTGGGAGGGGTTTCGCGACCCCTACGCCGAGGCCCCGCACGTCATCGAGCGCGACGGGACCTACTACCTGCTCGTCGCCGAGGGTGGCACCCACGCGGGTCACATGGTCGTCGCGGCGCGCGCCGACGACCCGGCCGGTCCCTACGAAGGTTGTCCCGACAATCCGGTCCTGACTCACTGGGGTCGCCCGCGTGACGAAATCCGCGCCACTGGCCACGCCGACCTCACCGTCGACACTGAGGGGCAGTGGTGGCTCGTCTTCCTCGGCATCCGCCAGCACAGCATGTGGCCGCGGTTTCACCACCTCGGCCGCGAGACCTTCCTCGCGCCCGTCTCCTGGGAGGACGGCTGGCCGGTCGTCAACGACGGCGAGCCGGTCACCGTCGAGATGGATGCCCCGCTCCCGAGCGAACACCGAGAAGAGTCGACGTCGGTCGACCGCACCGACACGACGTTCGCTGACGGCCTCGGCGTGGAGTGGGAGTTCCGCCGCAATCCCGACCGCGAGCGCTACGAGACGGGTCCGGACGGACTCACCCTCCACGGCGGCCCGGAGACCCTCGACGAACCGGGAGCCACGTTCGTGGGCCGCCGACAGACTGCCTTCGACTGTCACGCCGAGGTGACGCTCGATTTCGATCCCGACGAGGGAGAAGAGGCCGGCCTCGCCCTCGTGATGAACGAGGACCACCACTACCAGGTCGGCGTGACACGGCGTGACGGTCGCCGGGAGGCCGTCGTTCGCCTCCGCATCGGCGACGCGACAGAAGTAGTTGGTCGCACTCCGGTCGGGACGACCGCCGACCTCGCTGTGGATGCCGACACGCAGACGTATCGCTTCCTCGTGGACGGTGAAGAGGTGGCGACCGCATCGACGCGCTATCTCGCGACGGAGGTCGCGGACGGCTTCACCGGCGTCATGATCGGGCCGTACGCGACCGGCCGCGGGCGGACCTGCGAGTCGAATGCAGTGGTCGAGCGGTTCGTCTACGAATCCTGAGCGCGGACTAACCGACCGTTTCGGTCGGTGCCGAACGCCGTCCGCCGACGTGATGGGAACTACTTTTGCAGTGGAAAATAACGTACGCAGCATGGACCTCCCCGCGGAGTGGACGCACGGAACCGTCTCGGCGAACGGGATCGACCTCCAGTACTATCGAGTCGGAAGTGGCCCGTCGATCGTCCTCGTGCACGGGTTCGGCGACACCGGCAGACGATGGGTCCCACTCGCCGAAGAACTCGCCGAGGAATACGACGTGATAACGTACGATGCACGCGGCCACGGACAGTCGGACGCACCCGAGACTGGATACAGTATCTCGGACCGCGTGGCCGACTTGCGTGGACTGATCCATGAACTGGACGTCGAGCGGCCGGTCCTTCTGGGCCATTCGATCGGTGGGGGAACGGTCGGGTGGCTGGCCGCAAGGCATCCCGATCTTCCCCGAGGAGCGATCCTCGTCGACCCGGACTGTTTCCACGACCTGCCGGAGAGAGACCCGGAGGAACTCTTCGAAGAATCACGACAGCGGTTACGGAACGGCCACGAACGGACTGTCGAAGAGATCGTCGAGGAACAGTATCCGGACATGGATTCAACCCACGCCCGCCGTCTCGCCACGGGTCATCTGGAAAGTGGCCCCGAAATCGCCGAACTCGCGCGTGAGGGATACCCCGCCCCACTCGCCGAGAAGCTCCCGGAGATCTCCTGCCAAACGCTGCTATTGCGGTCCGACAGAGATATCGAGGTACGGGCGGCCGACCTCGACGCGGCCGAAAGCCTCCAGTCCGGTCGATTGGTCCACGTCCCGGAGGCAGGCCACTACGTGATCCGTGACAGGTTCGACGCCGCACTCACGGAGATCCGGACGTTCCTCCGACGGGTCGATCCGTAGCGGCCTCGTGGCGTCGAATATCGAATCGACGGGGAGGACACGGACAGAAAGAGATCAGACGAACCGGAAGGTTTCGAGGTTCTTCGGCGCGAACGTCCGCATGTTGTACTCGTGATAGAGTGCCGAGGAGAGGTCCTGGACCGAGGATTCGTCGCCGTGGACACAGAGCACTTTCTCCGGGCGGGGGTTCATCGTCTTCACGAAGTTCTCAAGGCCCTGGCGGTCGGCGTGGCCCGAGAACCCGTCGACGGTCTCGACGTTCATCTCCAGGGAGAGCGTGTTGCCCCGGCCGCGACCGTTGTTCCCGATCGGAATCTCGTCCCAGCCGTTCTGGATCCGGCGCCCGAGCGTCCCCTGGGCCTGGTAGCCCACGAAGGTGAGCGTCGAGTCCGGATCGGGGCCGAAGTGTTCGAGCCAGGACATGATCGGGCCGCCGGTGACCATCCCCGACGTCGAGAGGACGATTGCCGGTTCGCCGTCGGTGACTTCCTGGCGCTCCTCCTCGCCGCCGTCGATGTGGTTGAACTGGTCGGCGAGGAACGGGTTCTCGTCGTCGTGGAAGATCCGATCCCGCAGGTCGTCCCGGAGGTACTCGGGATAGGTGGTGTGGATGGCCGTCGCCTCCCACATCATCCCGTCGAGGTGGACGGGCATCTCCGGAATATCGCCCTCCCGCATCGCCTCCTCTAAGACGAGCATGAGTTCCTGGGAGCGCCCGACGGCGAAGGCAGGGATCAGGACCGAGCCACCCTGCTCGTAGGTGTCCCGGATGATCTCCTTGAGCCGCTGTTCTGAATCTTCCTGGTCGGTCTGGTAGTCGTTGCGTCCGCCGTAGGTCGACTCCAGGACGAGGGTCTCGACGCGGGGGAACTCGTTGACCGCGCCGTTGAACAGCCGCGTGTCGTCGTAGTGGATGTCACCCGAAAAGGCGACGTTGTACAGGCCATCGCCGATGTGGAAGTGCGAGACCGCCGACCCGAGGATGTGGCCGGCGTTGTGCAGCGTGAGCTTGATGTCCGGCGAGATGTCCGTCACGTCGCCGTACTCGATCGGGATGGTGTGTTTGATCGCCTCTCTGACCATCTCGGAGTCGTAGGGCGGCGAGCGTCCTTCCTTGGCCGCCACGTCGAGGTAGTCAAGCGTGAGCAGGCCCATCAGATCGCGGGTCGGCTCAGTCGTGTAGATCGGGCCGTCGTAGCCGTATTTGAACAGCAGCGGGATGAGCGCGGAGTGATCGAGGTGGGCGTGGGTGAGGACGACGGCGTCGAGTGAACTCGCTCCGACGCCGAGGGCCTCGGGTACCTGAAGATACGGGTACTCGTCTTCCGCACCGGGCTTGTCACCGGCGTCGATGAGGACGCGGGTTTCGGGCGTCGAGAGGATGAACGCCGCACGGCCGACCTCCCGACAGCACCCGAGCGTCGTGATCCTGACCCACTCGTCGTCGGACATCTCCTCGCGGTGGATCTGTCTGCCGACCCGTTCTAAGATGTCCCGGCGATCCTCACGTTCCTGCTTGAGGAAGTTCCGCACGTTGCTGACCGTCGAGGACTCGATCGGCGGGGTCCGGACGACCTCCGGCGTCCACCCGACCTGCTGAGTTATCTCCCGAAGCGTCGAGCCGTGTCGGCCGATCACCATCCCCGGCTTCTCGGCTTCGATGACGACCTCACCCGTATCCTCGTGGAAATCCAGGTCGGTGACGGTGGCTTCCTCGGGGATGACCGAGAGGACTTCCTCGCGTGCCTCCCTGGGCGGGGCGAGAACGTCGGTGTCTGGCCGGACGGTGATCCGCTTGCGGAGTTTCGACGCGAGTCGGCGAACGAGGTCGCCGTTCTCCGCGAATGACTTGGGATCGCGCGTGTAGATGACCAGTTCCGGGCCCTCGTAGGTGACGTCAGTGATCGTAATGTCGTTCGGTACTTCGCTAACAATCGTCTCTCTCGTGTCCTCGAGTTGCTGATCTACGTTACTCATAGCTGCGAGACGTCCCCGTCGTTTCCCGATCGACCGGCGCACCCGTACCAGACTGGGGCACGGAGCGTGGCGACGGCCGACGGCAACGACGACGACTGATTAGTAATGTCATGGTACGACAGTGATGCATCCGCATCGGTCCGGTCCCGTAGTACTA
Source organism: Halorhabdus tiamatea SARL4B (assembly GCF_000470655.1). Lineage (NCBI taxonomy): Archaea > Methanobacteriati > Methanobacteriota > Halobacteria > Halobacteriales > Haloarculaceae > Halorhabdus > Halorhabdus tiamatea. Next base: position 2,443,107 of record NC_021921.1, on the reverse strand, counting down.
GCGGAGGGAACGCGGAAAACCGATATCCGTACCTCCCTATTCCCCTCGGTTAATAAAAACCTTCGGAAACGTTGAGGGTCCCGTCCTCCGAAACACACCCATGCAGGTGACACCGGCCCGCGTCGAATCGGAACGAGCATGGGTGAGAGATCGGGCAACTGTCGTCGTGGCGCTGATCAATCGCCTCCGGAGCAATCTGGGGGATGCCTTCGACACCGACGTCGATCCAGTCACTGGCGACCAGTATCGCAACGCCGTCACCAGGGTGTTCGCCGACGGCGACCGGGCGGTCAACGTCGCCGCGCTGGTCGGCCTCCTTCGCGAACTCGACGTCGAGGGCGACTATCCCGGGTTCGTCGTCGACGAACTGCTCGGCCGTGAACTCGCTGCCACGATCGCCGGCGAGCAACCACGTGCAACGCTCGCGGAAGCGACCTTCCACTACGCAGACATCCAGACCCACGGCAGTGACGAGGACAACGCTGGGCTCGACGACCTCGACGCCGCGCTTGCGGCCGGATTCCAGACTCGCCTGCCCGGATGGGACTGGACCGCGACGGAGAGTCCGTTCGGTGTCGACCCCGAGTGAGGGACGATCGAGACGCGGCGTCGGTCCCGACGTAACCCGACGCGCTCTTGAGGATCGATGCTGAACTGTGGGATATGCGCGTCGAGCAGCTAGGCGATGGGAAGGCCGATCTGGCGATCGTGGCGGCGATCCACGGCGACGAACCCGGTGGCGTCGAGGCGATCGATCGGCTACGTTCGAACGGTGCGAACGTCGAGCGGCCGGTGAAGTTGATCGTTGCGAACGAGCAGGCACTGGAAGCGGGCGAGCGGTATCTCGACGCGGACCTCAATCGGGCCTTCGACGAGGACGTGCCTGAAGACGCTCACGAGCGCGAGCTCGCGCGGGAACTCGCCGACGCAGTCCAGGGGTGTACGGTGCTGTCGCTGCACTCGACGCAGTCCTCGGCCAGACCCTTTGCGATCAGTCCTGGACTCGACGACTCGACGCGGGCGATCGTCCCGCAGCTTTCGGTGGCGGCGCTGGTGCGGACGGGCCACGACGTCGAGGGGCGGCTGTTCGCGACCGACGCGACCATCATCGAGGTCGAGACAGGATACCAGCGATCGGTCGAAGCGGCCGAGAACGCTTACCGGATCTCCCTGGAGTTCCTGACGGCGACCGGCGCGCTGCCGGGATACACTGTTTCGAGTGACCTCTCGGTCTACGACCTCGGCGAACCCGTCGAGAAGCCACCGGCCGACGAGTACGAGGTCTTCGCCGATAACTTCACCCACGTCGACGCCGGCGAGACCTACGCGGCCGCCGACGGCGAAGGATTGGCCGCAGAGGAAGGGTTTTATCCGGTCCTCTTCTCGGCCTATGGCTACGAGAACATCTTCGGCTATACGGGATCGTTCGCGGGGACACTCCAGACGACCGAGGACGGGACGGCGACGCTGACTGCCGACTGATCGCACGCTGACCGGTGGCGGGTCGAACACGGCGGGTTTATGCCATCGCTCACGCACGTAGAGATATGAGCGGCGAGCAAGAGCTCGGCATCACCGAGAGCAAAGAGCACGCGACTGGCGAGTGGTACGCCGAACTGGTCCAGAAGGCCGGCCTGGCCGACTACGCCCCCATGGGCGGGTTCATCGTGACCCGGCCCCGCGGGTACGCTATCTGGGAACGACTCCAGAACTACCTCGACGGGTGGTTCAAGCAGACCGGCGTGCAGAACGCCTACTTCCCGCTGTTCATCCCCGAGAGCTACCTCGAAAAGGAGAAGGACGTCGTCGAGGGGTTCGACCCCGAAGTCGCGTGGGTCACCCAGGGTGGCTACGACGAACTCGAGGAACGGCTCGCCGTCCGGCCCACCAGCGAGAGTATCATCACGCCCTTCCTCGCCCAATGGACCCGATCCCACCGGGACCTCCCGATCCGCGTCAACCAGTGGTGTAGCGTCGTCCGGTGGGAAGCCACCGAGACAAAGCCGTTCTTCCGCACGAAGGAGTTCCTCTGGCAGGAGGGCCACACTGCCCACCACGACGAGGAAGACGCTATCGAGGAGATGGAGACCCGCCTAGAGCAGTACAAGCGTCTCTACGAGGACGTGCTGGCGATGCCGGTGCTTTCGGGGCGCAAGCCCGAACACGACAAGTTCCCCGGCGCGCACACGACGACGTCCGTCGAGGCGCTGATGCCCGACGGCAAGTCCGTCCAGGGTGGGACCTCCCACTATCTCGGGACCTCCTTCGCGGAAGCCTACGACGTGACCTACGTCGACGAGGACGAGAAAGAACGAACCGCCCACACGACCTCCTGGGGGCTGTCCTGGCGTGCGCTGGGCGCGCTGTTCATGACCCACAGCGACGACCAGGGACTCGTTCTGCCGCCGACGCTCGCCGAGACCCAGGTCGCCATTGTCCCGATCTGGGACGAGGACAGCAAGGACGACGTTCTCGCATACGCCGAAGATGTCGAGGCGGACCTCAAGGAAGCGGGCGTCCGGGTCGAACTCGACGACCGCGATCACCGCAATCCCGGGTTCAAGTACAACGAACACGAGCTCAACGGCGTCCCGCTCCGGATCGAGATCGGCTCTTACGAAGTCGAGGACGACGAACTCACGCTCGTCCACCGTCCCGACGGCGAGGAAGTCACGGTCGAGCGCGACGGCGTCGCTGATACCGTCTCCGACCACCTCGATACGATCTTCGCCAAACTGTACGCGAGCGCCGAGGAGACCCTGGAAGGGGAGATCCGCGAGGCCGAATCCCGCGAGGGGATTCTGGGCACGATCGGCCAGCACGGCGGCTACGTTAAGTGTGGCTGGTGTGGCGACGAGGAGTGCGAGGAACCCATCAAGGACGCCATCGCCGCCGAGATCGTGATGGTCCCCAAGGACCGCGACGAGGAACCGATCCACGACGAGTGCGCCATCTGCGGAGAGGAAGCCGAGGAGACGGCGTACTTCGCCAAAACCTACTAAACCATCTTTTCCCAGTCGGGTTTCCTCGCGCCCACCGGGCGCTGCGGGAACCGCGTGGCGACGAAGTCGCCACGGCATTCGGTTGCGGGACCATAGTACTTCACACATGAGTTGAATATTTGAGAGTGGGAAGCCCACGCCCGCTCGGCTCGGGGGACTCGTTGCGCTCCTCACTCCGTTGCGGTGCTTACTTCGTCCGCCGTCCCCGAGCGGGCGTCCCCTTCCATTCCCGCCCGTCTCGGCCGCTTAGTCAGGCGGTTCGGGTGGGACTGAAAGGGGCGGCTGGCTCCGGGAAGACGGGCGACGCAAGGACCGCAACGAACGGAGTGAGTGAGGACCGCAGCGAGCCCCTCGACTGGAGCCAGCCGGGGCTTTCAATTTCTTCATTCTATTCAATCGTTCTCTGGTTCACTATAGGCCCGCAACCCACTCCTCGAAAAACATGGTCCACGCGAACGCAGAGAGTGTGGGCTCGGGAGAGCTTGCTCTCCCGGTGGTGTAAATGGCCGACGGCTCGACCGCCGGTCTCGCCATCGGTGAACTGCGCTCATTCCGTTCGCGCGGATACTTCTCCGAGAGCGCGTCATAGAATCGTTTGTAGTTGCTCAGTAGACGGTTTTGGTTCTTGCTCTGGGCTCGGTCAGCGGTAGTTGCTGGCTCTGAAATTGTAGAAAAAGTATATGAATTATGCAGCTGAATGAGTGGACGTGTCAGAACAGCCCTCCACGAGGTCGAATAGCCTGGTCAGCACAGAAACCAAGATTACAGCAGTTTTCGTCATACTCGCTCTCGTATCGGTGTACGGCACAACAACTGTAACTGATACGCAATGGGTTCACTTCGCCGTGCTCCTCGGCGTTGGCGTCATCGTCCCGACATTCATCAACGAATGGCGTAACTAATCGGATTACGAACCCGACAAACACTATTGTAGCACAGTGAAACGTTTTCTATGACACGCACCGATACTATCTTTCCCTCGAAACGGCCGTTCACTCGACGATCTCAACGTCGAACATGCTTCGCCAGCGATAGCGCCGCCCGCCCCAGACGAAGGTCCGGCGAACCAGTGCGTAGGCGAACAGCGGAAGATTCACCACCGTCGCCGGGACCGCCAGGAGGAACGTCCACCGCCGGATGCCGAAGGCCGCGTAGACGAGGCCATACGAAAGCGTGACTCCGACGGTCGTGAGTAGCGGGAAGGAGACGAGCGCCGTCGTGATGGCGAGCAGCGCGAGGGCGTTGAAAGCAGTGATCGCCGGACCGTGAAACCGGACGATCTTGATGAACCTGACGAACCGCTCGAGGGACTCACGGACGGTGCCGCCGGCCGAAACCTCGCGGACGCGCTTGAGTGTCGTCATCTCCAGATGCTCGCCGAGCGTCCCGTCGTCGCTGACCGTGCGCCGGAGGTCGGCCCTGAAGGCCTCGATGTCGAGGTCGTCGCGTTCGAAGATCACGCTCCCGCCCCAGGGAATGTCGCCCAGCCACGTCGTAAGCGTCCCGCCGAAGACGTTGGTCGGTTCGAGGAACACCGAAAGCGGATCCTCTCCGCGAAAGAACGGCACCTCCGAGACTGGGCCGTGGCGATCGTAGTCGGCCGAGAGGGTGTCCAGCCAGTCCGGTGGATGGTCGAAGTCGTCGTCCGTCCAGACGATCCGATCGTGACTGGCTCGATCCATGCCTCTGTCGACCGCGTTGGCCTTGCCCGAGCAGCCATCGGGGTCGCCTGCGGGGATCACTGACACTGCCGGAGTGAGATCAGTTCGCTCCGCGACTGGATCGCTCTCGTGATCACAGAGGAGCAAGAGTTCGTCGTCGTCCTGAAGTTGCTCGGCCACCTGTCGACAGGCCGACGTCCAGGTCGTCGTCGGCAACAGCACCGAGATCGGCGGGCGCTCCATAGTCGAGAAACGAAGACCGTCTGTCAGTAGCTACTGGAACCCTCACTTGCTGCCGGTTGCGCGGCCTACGCCATCATCGTCTCGACCGTCCCGGTCAGCACGTCCGCCGCACGCTCGACGTCGCGCCGATCCACGTATTCCCGTGGCGAGTGCGCGACCGGTCCCTCGTCGTCGCTCAGCACGCCGGGACCGAAGACGACCGTCGGCGCGCTCACGGCGAACTGAGCCGCCTCGGTCGCCGCGCCGAAGGGGGGAACAGCACCGCCGCCTGCTTCCCGCAGCACCTCGACGATTTGAGCGTCTGGGTCCGTCTCGAACGCCTCGGGGAACGGTGTGTCCGGGCGGACGAGAGAGACGTCGACGCCGATATCAGCAGAAAGTTCCTCCCGAAGGTGAGACTCCAGTGACGCCGGGAATTCCTCGCTGCGCTCGGGCGGGACGCTCCGCCGGTCGAAGGTGATCCGTACCTCGGCCGGGATCTGGTTCGGGGCCTCGCCACCCTCGACCATCGTCGGCGTCAGCGTCGGCGATCCCAGTGTGTCGTGGGCCGCCGTCCCGTTCTCCGCGTCATAGCGATCCATCGCCTCGATCGTCGGGCCGATTGCTCGAACGGCGTTGGTCCCGTCGCTCGGATCGCTGGCGTGGGCGCTCTCGCCATGGAGCGTGATCTGGCCCTCGAACTGGCCCCGAGCGGCGTAACAGACGTCGAGTCCGGTCGGTTCGCCGACGATGGCCGCGTCGAAGGTGTCGAGGGACTCGGCGAGGTGTGCCGCGCCGGTCTGGGTCGTCTCCTCGTCGGGCGTGACCGCCAGCGTGACGCTGCCGTCATCGAGGTCAGCCCCAAGGAACGCCCCGACCATCGCTGCCAGCGGCCCTTTCGCGTCGCAGGCACCCCGTCCCTGGACGATATCACCGTCGCGCTCGAACGGGACGTGTGGCGGAACGGTGTCGAGGTGGGTGTTGAGCAGGAGATGGGAGGTGTCGTCAGGATTTTCGCCAACGCCTCGTCGCGCGACGACGTTGCCCGCCTCGTCGATGCGAGCGTTCACACCCGCATCTTCGAGTACGTCGACGAGCAGCGATCGCATGTCCGCGACCGACTCGTGGGAGGGTGTCCGGACCGCGCGCTCGTGGAACGCGAGGACATCGAAGGCCATCACTCGCGCTCCGCATCGGGCGCGCCGGGGGCCTCGTCCTCGACGCGCGTAACGTCGGCCATCCGCTCCCGACGGCGGACGACCCGCGCGTCGTCGCCGTCGATCGCGACCTCGGCGGGGCGGGGCTGGGAGTGGAAATTGTTCGCGAGTTCGTAGCCGTACGCGCCGGCGTTGCCGATCGCGAGGATGTCGTCACGTTCGGGCCGGGCAATCGGTCGATCGGTGGCGAAGACGTCCGCGCTGGTACAGCAGGGGCCGCCGACAGAAACCGGTTCGTCCGCCCGATCAGGCGCGGAGACGCTCCGAATCGGATGGTACGAATCGAACATCGCCGGGCGGATGAGCGTCGACAGCGAGGCGTCGACGCCGACGACCGTCGCCGCTTGCGTTTCCTTGATCGTGTTGACCGTCGTGAGGATCACCTCGGCGTCGGCGACGACGTAGCGGCCGGGTTCGAACTTCAGCGTCGCGTCGAGGTCGCCCACCGCCTCCCGGACCGTCTCGGCGACGGCCTCGATGTCGAGTGGCGGTTCGTCCTCGTGGTACGGGACGCCGAACCCGCCGCCGAAGTCGACGAACTCCAGACTGTCGTCACCGACCTCTCGAGCGAGATCGGCGACGGTTCCCAGCGCCTGGGCGTGCTTCTCGACCTCGTCAGTCAGAACGCCGCTGCCGACGTGGGCGTGGAGTCCGACCAAATCGAATCGGTCCCGGAGTTCGTCGGCGAGATCGGGGACGCGCTCGGCCGGAATCCCGAACTTGGCGTCCTTGCCCGTCGCGACTTTCTCGTGGTGGCCGGTTCCGATGCCGGGGTTGATCCGGATCGCGACGCGGCCGTCGTACCCGCGCGCTTCGAGACGATCGAAGGTGTCCTCGGCCCCACCGGTGATCGTGAGGCCGGGGTTGTCGCCGGCGAGTTCGACCGCGTAATCGAGGTCGGCGTCGGGCGGGTTGACGGCCGTGTACTGGAGAGTGTTCGGGTCTGCGCCGGCTTCGGTCGCGCGCTGTAGCTCCCCGCGGGCGGCACACTCGATGTCCGCGCCGGCCTCGAGTAACGTCGAGAGGACCGCCCGGCCAGTGTGGGCCTTCGCGGCGTACATCACGTCGGCGTCGGGGAAGGCGGCGGAAAAGCGGCGGTAGTTCTCGGCGACACGGTCGGGATCGAGGACGTACAGCGGCGTGTCGTGTTCGGCCGCGAGATCGAGCAACTGCGTGTGGTCCCAGTCAGCGAGGCGACGGACCGGCGGCGAGTGACTCATTGGAAGACAGACGGGTTCGGCGGCTAACAAGCGTTGTGCTTCCCCGGGCGAAAGGTAGGGTCACTCCTCGCCGACGAACACCGTCTCCAGGCGGTTGCCACAGTCCGGACAGCAGAAGGTCTGCCACTTCTCCGGGTCGAGTCCACCGATCGTCTCCGTACGGATCACGTCTTCGCGGGCGACTGATTGCTCGCAAGTCTCACAGTAGAACGTATCCTCGGACATTGGACGAGATTCACGTCCGGACGCCAAAAGCCCGCCGCTCCAGATTCGGCCGTCGAAGCGCCTCAGGCGTCGAGGACGAGCCGACGGAGGAAGTTACCGTACGCCGGACGCGTGATCAGCACCCCGATCAACACGCCGACGATCGTGATGATCGCGAACCCGCTTAAGTCCCCAAGCGAGAGGACTGTCAGGGGACTCATCGCGAGGATCGTCGTCGCCGCGGCCGCGCCGATGACCCAGAACGCCTTCCGGAAGCGGTTCTGGAACACCCGATCGGTAGCGATCTCCTCGCGCTGGAGGATCTCGTCGGCGATGATGATGAGGTCGTCGGCCCCGGTCCCAATGACCGCGATGAACCCGGCGATGTGCGAGAGGTTCAGCGGATACTGAACGAGCGCCACGAACCCCAGGAGGATGAACACCTCAGACATCGCCGTGACGATCATCGGCAGCGCGACCCGGGCGTCACGGTACCGGAAGTAGATCATGCCGCTGACCGCGAAGACAGCCATGATTCCCGTGAGCAGCGAATCCGTCCGGAACTGTTCACCCATCGACGGTTCGAGGCTCTGGCTTCGTGCGTTTTCGAAGTCCAGCGGCGCGGGCAAGCGACCGGCCCGGAGACTGATCTCGAGTTCGTTGGCCTCGGACATGTTCCCGGTTATCATCTGATACCGGGGGTCGGTCGCGAAGTCACCGGATGCAAAGGAACTGGCGAGGTTCGCCTGGACGCCACCGGCGAAGACGACGTTGTCGTTCAACGTCACGGCCAGACAGTACCCTTCGATCTCCGAGACGTTCGTGATGTCAGCAGTACTTGCCTGACACTGGCGCGCCTGGCCGAACCCGTACTCGACCATGTCGTCCTGGAAGCGGTCGGCGACCGAGTCGCGGATCGTCACCGGGACGACCGGATTCCCGTCGGAATTTCGCTGTGCCGGACTGATCCGGCTGAAGTCCTCCTGGCTCAGGACATTGTCGCGGACCCACGACCCGTTCCCGTCCGGATGGACGGCGTAGACCCGGACGACGCCACGCTCGTCGAGTAGCGCCTGAAGTTCCTCCTGATCGCGGTCGGGGGCCGTAATCGAAATGAACGTCGGCCCCTCGATCGACTGAATCGTCGAGACGCTCCCGCCGCTGAGTGCGGACTCGCTGATCTTGTCTCGGATGACCCGGACCATCTGTTCGCGAGTCGCGGACGTCACGCCGTCACGTACCCTCTCCGGTTGATAGCCCGCCTCGACGAGCGCGTCACGGAGTTGGTCCTGTGTGACGTTTCGCGTGAAGACCTCGACGGTCTGGCTCCCCGCGGAGGTCCTGACGTCGATCGGATCGAGCGAGAGCGTCTCGGAAATGTCCTGGGCGAGAGGGGTCTGGTCTTCAGCACTGACGTTGACGCCCTCGGCTGTGATGCCGACCGCAGGTGCCTGAAGGCTGGTCCCCCCGTCGAGTTGAATCCCGTATTGGAGATTCGTGAACCCGCCGTCGTCGGCTCCGCCGGCAACGGGCGCGAATAGAGCAATCCCGCTCCCGACGACGAAGACGACGAGCAAGACGATCTGCCAGTTTTCGCGAACGTTCATCGGTTCACCCCGTGGAATCGGTACCAGCGTAGCAGACTCAGATTCAGCATGTACGTGTTCATCAGGTCGACGCTAAGCCCCAGTACCAGGACGAACCCGATCTGTGCCATAATCTGGATGTTGAAGAACGTCGCCATGATCGCCATGACGGCCATCGCGACGATCGAGGTCAGCGTCATCGTCACACCAGTCTGCATCGCGGCGTAGGTGCTTTCGTAGAACTCACCGCGACGCCTGAGGATGTGATTGTTCAACAGGATGTCCGAGTCGACGCTGTACCCGATCAGCATGAGGAGGCCGGCAACAGTTCCCAAGGAGAGTTTGACACCAAGTAGACTCAACACAGCCAGCGGGATCACCAGGTCAGAGAACGCCGAAACGATGATCGCAATGCTCGGGACGAACGTCCGAAAGAGGGCGAACGCCAGGATGCTCATCCCGAGGAAGGCGATCGCGATCCCGATGACAGCGATCCGCGTACTGTCCGCTCCGAACGACGGTGGCGTCGAACCGCTCCCGAGAACGGAGATATCGGCCGCCATGGCCTGCTCGCGGAGATCACCGATATTCGAGACGTCGAACGTGACGACGAACCGGTCTTCCTGAGCCTGGACAGCCTGGACTGAGACCGGTTCCGGAGAGAACGTCCCCTGTAGTTCAGCCGCGGACATCCCTGTTTCGACGGTCATCTCCGAACCGCCGGTGAAATCGATGCCGAGCGCGGCCGGTGACCCGGTCAGCCACCACGATCCGATCAGGACCGCGATAGCTATCGCCAGGACGGCCAGCGGAACGGCCGCGAGCTGACGGTTCGAATACTTCGTATAATCGACTTTCGGTACCTCGAACTCAACCATGCTCATGGATGTGACACGGCGTTGAATAAGCCTTCCTAAAGCGTCCTTGGGCCCCAGTCCGTCGGCGGCCGCCCAGACGCTCGCGGCCGACGACGGGCTTTTGTGGCTGGCACTCGTCGGATTGTGGCGGCATGAAAGACCTCACGACGGGGCGATCCTACGGGGATGTCTTGCTCGTCCCACAGCGGTCGCCGGTCGACAGTCGCGACGACGTCGATCTCTCGACGCAACTCTCACCGGACATTCGACTCGATCGCCCACTCCTGAGCGCGCCGATGGACACTGTGACCGAACGCGAGACGGCCATCGCGCTCTCTGCGGCCGGCGGGTTCGGCACGATCCACCGGTTTCTTGCGATCGACGAACAGGTGGCCGAGGTGCGTGCTGTCGTCGAGGCGGGCGAGCGTGTCGGGGCGGCCGTCGGGATCGCCGACGACTACCTAGAGCGGACCGAACGCACGCTCGACGCCGGGGCCGACGCCGTCGTCGTCGATGTCGCACACGCTCACCTCGAACGGGCCCTCGACGCGGTCGAAACGCTCGTCGCCGAGTACGACCCCGCGAACCTCGTCGTCGGAAACGTCGCGACGCCCGAGGGCGTCCGGGATCTCTACGCCGCCGGCGCGGACACCGTCAAGGTCGGGATCGGCCCCGGCTCGCACTGCACGACCCGGCGCGTCGCCGGGGCTGGCGTCCCGCAGTTGACGGCGGTCGATCAGTGTGTCGACGCCGGTGCGGACCTCGACGTCCCGATCATCGCCGACGGCGGTATCCAGAGCTCCGGCGACGCAGTCAAAGCGCTGATGGCGGGCGCAGACACAGTGATGCTCGGACGGCTGTTCGCCGGAACGACCGAAGCGCCGGGTGCGGTGGTCGAGGTCGACGGCGACCGGTACAAGCGTTCACGCGGGATGGCGACGACCGCCGCCAACGAGGCCCGGACGGACAAGGACGGCGCAGCGGCGGACGCCGACGAGGGAGTCGAGGCGTTGACGCCCTACAGCGGCGACCTCGCCGACGTCGTGGACCGATTCGCCGCGGGCATCCGGTCGGGACTGAGCTACTGTGGCGGCCACACGATTCCAGAAGCACGCGAACGCGCCGAATTCATGGCTGTCGAAGCCAGTGCCCGCGAGCGCGAAGGGGCACACTTCGATCACGACTGGGAGAGCGTGATCGGCGACGGCGGCGATTGATCGAACGGGTGGCCCGTCTCACGGCAAGTATCGCACGCTGACACACCCCGCGTCCGCCCGAATTTCGACACGATCGACGCCGAGTCGGGCGGCCCGCCGGCGCGTCTCGTCGTCGTCGATGACGTCCTCGACGGCCTGTTCAGTTTGGTCTTCCGGGACCGTGAGAACGTGTATTTCTCCCACACCCTCCCGCTCACGGCGCGTGACCTCGCCGATCGACTGGTCACCGGCGATATCGCGGGCCAGTTTCGTCGGGCGTTCGGGGCTGCGTTCGACCGGGATCGTGCGGCGGTCGTGGACGGCGACGACCTCCCAGGTGACTTCCATCGGTGGCTCGGCCCGGACAGTCGCCTCGAGTACTTCGCCTTCCGAAAAGTCGGGGTGGGCCGACAGCGTGTGAACGTGTGCGTCAGCGACGTTCGTCAAGACGGCCGACTCCGCGTCGACGTGCGTGACCACGAACGTCCCCGTCTTCTCGCTCATGCGCGAACAATGACGGTCGACCCTCTTTGATTCACCGGTAGCGGCGGTGTACGACGAGCATGATCACCGCGGCGAGTCCGGGGACGGCGGGCGAAGCGGGTTCGGGAATCGCGTACAGGAACTCGACGAGCGGTGCGAACACGCCGTCGGCGGCGGGTCGCGTGACGGTTTCGCCGTCGAGGACGAACGACGGCGGCATCGACGCCACGAGACCGAGATATACCGAGAGGACGAAGGCGAAGCCACTCGCCGCGAGGGCGCGGTCGTATCGACGGTCGCTCTTGCCCCGGCGGTGGCGGCGGGCGACGAGCAACGTCGGCGCGAGGAGTGGACCGACGATCAGCAACGCGACGAGGACGTAAAACGCCCGGGCGCTCGTCAGGAACCCGCCGGGCGTACCGACAGTCGCCCCGATGAGCGAGATCACCGCGAGGACGAAGACGATGGCGACCAGCGCGGCGACGAGTCCGCCCACGACCACGTAGGCCCGACAGAGCCGCGAGTCGGTCGCCCGGAACGCGTAGGGGAACGCACCGAGAACGCCGTCGTAGGCCGCTTCGTTCGTCGTGTCCGACATGGGCGGACGCTTCTGTTGGATCGCGCATAAACGCCGCGGTTCGAGCGCCAGCCGAGACCCCCGGAAACGTAGCGCCTTTGGGGTTGGTGACCGTCCGTTCAGGTATGGCATCGAAACGCGTGACGGACAACCAGCGCCTTCGGGCAGTGATCCTCGCCGGGGGGTGGTCGCTGGTTGGGCTTCTCGGGAGTGAACTGCTCGCGGTGCCGCTGATCGGGACTGTCCTGTTCGTGGCCGGCCCCCTTTCCGATACAGTCTACTATTCAGTGACGATGGTCGCGAGCGGGATCGGGATGGTCGCTCTCGCCGGCGCGTACTTCTGGTTGCACGACCACACCGTAGACTACCTCGATGTGAAATGGCCGAGTCTTCGGGAGATAGGATACAGCGTCCTCGGGTTCCTCGCCCTGTTTGGAGCACTCATCGTGGTTAGCCTACTGACCCAGGCGCTGGGCGTCCAGACGGCCGACCACAATGTCACCCAGATCGTCGAAGAGTCCGGAAGCGTCGAAATCTATCTCGTCCTGGCGGTACTGTCCTTCCTGGTGATCGCGCCGGTCGAGGAACTCTTCTACCGGAATATCGTCCAGAAATCGCTCTACGAGACGTTCTCTCCCCGCCAGGCCGTCGTCATCGCCAGTGGCCTCTTTGCGCTCATCCACATTCCGGTGTACCTCACGAACGGCCTCGGACCGCTGTTGACGACCTTGCCCTTCCTGTTCGTCCTCGCGCTGGTGCTCGGTGAGAGCTATCGCCGAACCCGCAACCTCACCGTCCCGATTCTCATCCACGCTGTGTTCAACGCCGTCCAGTTCCTCTACCAGTATCTCGTCGAAGTCAACGACCTGGCAACGGGGACGGGCCTGCTGTCGTGATGGCCGGTCGGACACCTGTCTGACGCAGATTTATACCGTGACAACGTCTCACATCAAAGTATGCCGACCCGGTTTTCGATCGTCGTCGACGACGATCGGGCCCACGACATCGAACACCTGGCCCACGAGCACGATCTCACGGAGGAGGAAGTGCTCCGCCAGTTGCTCACACTTGGGCTCGAAGCACTCGAGGAAGACCGACCGGTCGGGGGCCGGCCCGAACGCGACGTAACCGGGAAAACCGACGCCGATCCCTAGGCACTCGATGGATTCTTCCGCGAGAGCGGACTGCCACAGATCGGACAGCGGTCGTGATTCTCGTCGAACTCGCGACCACACCCCTGACACTGGAAGTGCCAATCGCGCTGCTCTTCGATCCCGTCCTGGTCGATCACTTCGACATCGATCTCCAGTTTCTCCGCGACGTTCTGCATGGCGTAGTCGTCGGTGACGAGTCGGCCATCGAGTTCGAACGACGCGGCGATCAGTCGGATGTCCGTCGTCGAGAGGGCCTCGTGGTCGCCGGTCTCGTCGGCTGCCCGACGGATGCGTTCGACGGTCTCCTCGTCGGGAATGTGGAGGTGCATCCCCGACCCCTCGAGGGCGTCGAAGCGATAGGCGCTCTCGTCTTCGAGTTCCTCGCGAACGAGAGGGATCGTGGCGAGTTGCTCGTCAGTGTGATACTCGTTGATGAAAGCCGAGGCGTCGAGAACGTTCATTTAGTTAGCGTTCGATGATCATGTGGTCTTTGACAGCCTGTACGCGACTGACGGGGACGCGGAGGCGGCCGTCGTCGTCCCGCGCGAACGCCGTCTCTCCGAGCGTCTCGTCGGGTTCGATGATGAGGTCTTCGAGTCGGCCCGATTCGAGGTCCATCGTAATGTTGTACAGCATGCCAAGTTCGGCCCCGTCCGAGCCCATGACGTCTTTCCCGGAGAGGTTCTCGGCGAGTATGTCGGCCATACAGCGGTGTACCCGGTCCACTTACATAAACTCCACGGGGTCGTCGGACGTCCGGCAGACGCTCCCCTGGGCGTGGCCGACCGAAAACGTGGTGACCCAGCTGTCTCTGTGAGGGGACCGGGGCTCGTCGAACGGCAAATATGAAGCCTTTTTTCTTCACAGATAGAACAACGGGAGAATGGACGTCAAGAGAGCGGACGGTGAGCGCACGTGATCAGCGACGAGCGGCGCTACCAGTTTATCTATCTCGTGCTGTACGCAGCAGCGAACGGGATTTCCGGCTACCGGAACGTCTTCTTCGAGGACATCGGCCTCTCGGAGTCACAGATGGGAATGATCGGGGCCGTCCTGATCGGCGCGGGGATCGTGGCCCAGCCGCTGTGGGGAGTGCTCGCGGACGCCTACGGGCGGACCAAGCTGGTGATGGCCGTGGGAGCGATCGTCTCTATCGTCGGTGGGTTGCTGTTCCCGATCGGGACGATACTCGAATCGCCGTATCTGCTCATGCTGATCGCCGCCGCCATCTACTCGGCGTTCCGGGCACCGATCATCCCGCTTGCGAACGCGATGGTCCTCTCGGCGGGGATCGACTTCGGGAACGTCCGGGCGTTCGGGAGTATCGCCTTCGGTATCGGCATCCTCGCGATGGGGCCGCTGGTCGGGACGTTCGGCACGGTCTCGATCTTCGTCGTCTACGCACTCGGAATGACAGTGTTCGTCCTCTCGATCAGGGGCGTGCCACAACCCTCGTCTGCGGACCTCTCGCCTGATCTCAGGGAGGATTCGCTCCGATTGCTCACCGATCCACGGTTCGTGTTGCTGCTGATCGTCGGCGTGTTCTTCGGGGCGGCGACCACGACCGGGGGCGCGTTCTTCTCGGTATACATACGGGCCATCGAGGCGGGCGACGCCATGACCGGCGCGGCCTGGTTCGTCCGGACGCTCGCCGAGGCCGCGATCTTTGTCTGGGCAGTGCATCTCGGACTCGAACACCGAACGCAACTGGTGGTCGGCGCGGTACTTTCCGCCGTGAGTTTCCTGCTCTACGTGATTCCGGGGACCCTCCCGGTCACGTTCCTCGCACAGCTTCCCCGGGGCGCGGGCTTTGCTCTCTTTACGCTCGCGTCCGTCTCTCTGGCCCACGAGTACGCCCCGGACACGCTGAGTGGCTCGGCCCAGGCGTTGCTGGCGGCGCTCGGACTCGGCACCGGTCGCGTGTTCGGGCAGGTCGCCGGCGGCTGGCTGGCCGACGTGATCGGCGTCCAGGGGATGTACCTCTACCTCGCGGCCGCAGCCGGGATCGGGGCCGTCCTCAGTCTCGGGTTCTTCCTCGGATCGGTCCGAACGGCACTTCGACGCGTCCTGAGTCGAGCAAACAGGCGGTGAGGACGACGGCCCCGCCTGGAGGATTGAGTCGACAACGACGGCGATTCGCTCGCGAGCCGACGTGAGCAGGCACACGCCACCCGCCGTCAATACGAACTTCTTAAATGGCGAGAACGCCGAAATCGGACAACTTCTCAGGGTGAGACGGGATGGCCGAACACACACCACACGACACGAACGAGTCGTCGTCGCTCCGGACCCCGATCGTCGCGGTCCTGGGCCACGTCGATCACGGCAAGACGACGCTACTGGACAAAATACGCGGGTCGGCCGTCACCGAGGGCGAGGCCGGCGCGATCACACAGCACATCGGCTCGACCGCCGTGCCACTGTCCGTGATCGGCGAGATGGCCGGCGACCTCGTCGATCCCACGGACTTCGACCTGCCCGGCCTCCTCTTTATCGACACGCCGGGCCATCACTCCTTCTCGACGCTCCGTTCTCGGGGTGGGGCCCTGGCCGACATCGCGATCGTCGTCGTCGACGTCACCGACGGCTTCCAGCCACAGACCGAGGAGGCCCTGGACATCCTCAAGCGGACCCAGACCCCCTTTATCGTCGCGGCCAACAAGGTCGACACGATCCCGGGCTGGAACCCCAACGACGACCAGCCCATCCAGGCGAGTAAGGATCGCCAGCCCGACCGCGTCCAGTCCGATCTGGACGAACGCCTGTATGAACTCATCGGCCATTTGAGCGACGAGGGGTTCTCGGCGGACTTCTACTGGCGCGTCCAGAACTTCCAGAACAACATCGGCGTCGTCCCGCTGTCGGCGCTGACCGGCGAGGGCGTCCCGGACCTGCTGACCGTACTGATGGGGCTCTCCCAGCGATACCTCAAGGAGGAGATGGCGATCGACGTGGCCGGCCCGGGCGCGGGGACAGTCCTCGAGGTCACCGACGAACGCGGGTTCGGCACGACCATCGACGCCGTCGTCTACGACGGGACGATCCGTGCGGACGATCAGATCGTCGTCGGCGGACTCGAAGAGCCGATCGTGACCGAGGTTCGGGCCTTGCTCCAGCCCCGCCCGCTCGCGGAGATCCGCACCGAAAAGGAGTTCGAGAAGGTCGACTCGGTAGCGGCCGCCGCTGGCGTGAAGATCGCGGCCCCCGATCTCGACGACGCGATGGCGGGCGCGCCCGTTCGCGTCGTGCGCGATCGGCCTGTCGAAGAGGTCATCGCCGAGGTCGAGGCCGAACTCGCGGCAGTCGAGGTCCAGACCGAAGAGGAGGGCATCGTCGTCAAGGCCGACACGCTCGGCAGTCTCGAAGCGATCTCGAGTACGCTTGCCGACGAGGAGATCCCGATCATGCGCGCGGAAGTCGGCGACGTCGCGCCCCGCGATATTCGAGTCGCTGAGACCGCGAACGAGCCCACTCACCGGGCGATCCTCGCCTTCGGCGTGGACATCCTCGACGACGCCGTCGCACTCGCAGACCAGGAGGACGTCGGGATCTTCGAACACGACGTCATCTACCAGTTGATCGAGGACTACAGCGAGCACGTCACGGCGATCGAGGAATCCCAGCAGGAACAGATCTTAGAGAACATCACCCGTCCCGCGCGATTCCAGATCCTCGACGACCACACCTTCAGACAGTCTGATCCCGCCGTCGTCGGCGTCGAGATCCTCTCGGGGACGATCGTCCGGAATTCCAACGTCGCCCGGTTCGATGGCTCGGAACCCGAACGCGTCGGCCAGCTCAAAGGCATTCAGGACGAGGGCGAGGATGTCGACCAGGCGCGTGCGGGCGAGCGCGTCGCCGTCTCGATCGACGGCCCGACCGTCGGCCGGGACATCGAGGAAGGCGACGAACTCTGGATCGAGCTCCCCGAGAAACACGCCAAGATCTTAGAACAGGAACTCACCGAGGAGATCCCCGCCGACGAACGCGAGGCGCTGTCGATGTATCTGGACAAGCGGCGAAACAGGGATCCCTTCTGGGGGAAGTAGACAGATCGAGTTCAGCCCGTTTCAGAGGCAATCACCGCGGGTGAACGGCGCGCTTTTGGGAGCGAGCGCCCAACAACAGCCAATGACAGATCCCCGTCCGGACCCCGAGTACGACCGCGTGCAGGCGCTGAAGGCGGTCACGCCGTTCCTCGCGCTCGGACTCGCGGACCTGTTGTTGTTGCTCGGGTGGGGGCTGGACCCGCTGTGGGGATTCATGATCCTGCCGCCGATCCTGTTCATCAGCGCCCTCGCGTGGATCGGCTTCCGGACGGGGTTCATCAGCGATCGAACTGGCGAGCGACCGGGCACCTCAACTGTCGACCGTGGAAAGTGAGAGACGCAGAACGTTTCGACGCCGGTCGCCTCAGTCCTCTAAGAGGTCGTCGACCGCCGATCGAGCCGCGAGCGCGGCGTCGTCGGCGATCGTCTCGGGGTCGGCCCGCGCGTCGGGCGCGTTGAGGTAGACGTCGACCTCGAGGACCTGGTCCTCGAAGGTCACCGTCACGTCGAGATCGGCGACTGTCGATTGATCGAGTCGCGAGAACACGACTTTTTCGGCAGCCGCTGCAGCCGTCTCGACGACGGTTTCGTCGGACGGTGTGTCTGTGTCGGACGCCTCACTCACGTCGTCGCTCATGCACCGCCAGCGCCCGGACCGACGTCCGGACCGCCGCCGAGTGCGCCGCCACCGCCGCCACCGCCGAGCATCTCCTGGAGGTCACTCTGGAGCTCCTCGAACTGCTCTTCGACGCGCTCCTCCTGTTTCTCGAGGGACTCGACGCGGACTTCGAGGTTGTCGACCGTCTCGCTGAGGTCGTCTTCGGCCTCGTCGTACTCGGTCTCGACGAGGAGTTCACCGACTTCGCGATACATCGTCGAATCGGGGTCGATGTCTTCGAGGGCCTCGAGGGCGTTCTGAGATTCGGTCAGCTGGGTCTGGGCCTGCTGTTTCTGCTGGGCGACCTGCTGGGCCGTCTCCTGGAGGTCCTGCAGTTCTTCGAGCTTCTCCTGTGCTTCAGGTGGCAGATTTCCCTGCATATCCGCTACGTCGAGACGAGCACGGAAAAACCCACCTTTTGTGGTCTCGCCAGGGGCGAGCCGATCACCGTCGGTCACTCCCTCAACGACCGCGGATCAGCCCGCCGATCGTGCCGCCGATTCCTCCGATTACGAGGGGATAGGCGATCCCGGCGAGCAGAATCGCGACGACGAGATCCGGACCCGCCGACGCCTCGACGCCCAGCACCGACGTCGACCAGCCGGTGACCACCACACCAACAGCGACGAC
Source organism: Halorhabdus tiamatea SARL4B (assembly GCF_000470655.1). NCBI lineage: Archaea > Methanobacteriati > Methanobacteriota > Halobacteria > Halobacteriales > Haloarculaceae > Halorhabdus > Halorhabdus tiamatea. Next base: position 2,424,391 of record NC_021921.1, on the reverse strand, counting down.
GAGGACGTACCCAAACACGACCGAGCCGCCGGCCACGGCACCCGCCACTGCGGACCGGGCAGCAGTTGCGTAGGCAACGACCGCACCGAGAACGACCAGTGCGACCACCGGAACGGCGAAAAACCACGGCTCCCAGAAGACGCTCTCGGTCAGCGCGACGGGGTTCGGCGAGTCCGAGCCAGATACGTCGATCAGCACGTCGACGTTGTGCGCCCGATAGAACACCCAGCCGGCGAGTTTCCAGCCCGCCGGGTAGTCGAATTCGCCCCCGAACTGACTCAAGACCCCGAACAAGCCCGAGACGCCGTCGATCGCGTCGGACTTCGACAGCGCAATCACGCCGTACCCGAGCACGTACGCGAGCACGCCACCGATCAGGCCACCGCCGATCGAAACCGAATCCGCGATCGAATCGCTGTCGATCCGATGCCCCTGTTGTCTGGTTGCCATATTACATCGGACGGCAACTCGACCGATAAACGTGCCGGTGACGGCTCAAATCTCCCCGGCGCGTTCGGCGACCTCGACCAGCGTCGTCCAGGTCGTCACGCCGGCCCGGAGTGCGACCGGGTCGGCGGCTTCGATCGTGATCGAGAGCGTCTCGTCGTCTCGATCGATTCGGGCCCGGGTCCGGTCGCCGTCGATCTCGTCGAGTTCCTGAGCGACGCTTCGCTCGACGAGCGAGGCACTGTCGGAGTCGTCGTACGCGAAATCGAGAACCGCCTCGTGGTCCATCTACTCGACGCTGACTTCTTTGACGTCGCGGGACCGTTCCTTCAGCAGGACCCGGTGACCGCAGTACGGACAGCGGACGCCGCCGTACTCGTCGAGTTCGACGTCGCGTTTGCAGCGCGAGCACTTATATGCCATCTCAGGCCTCCGTCTCCTCGCCTTCCTCGGCGAGCGCCGCACGGATCGACCGGGTGGCGGCCCGGCCGCCGGGGGTCGTCGGGCTGTAAGAGCCACCCGTGAAGGTGTAGCCACAGTAGCCACACTCCCAGACGCCGGTCCCCTGGCGGGAGACGCGGTCGCGGCCGCACTCGGGACACTCGTGATCGTCGTTCATGTTCGCCTCGATCTCGGCGACGCGACGGCGGGAGACCCGCCCGTATCGCGCGCCGAACCGACCGGCACTGCCGGTACGATCGTCAGCCATAGTGGTAGAATATGACGGCAGCGGGCTGATAAACCTGTTGAGTTGCGGGCAGTGGATGGTGCCGGAGACCGCCGGGCGTCGCTCACTCGGCGAGGTCGGCGTCCGCGAGCGCCTCGTTCAGGTCCGCCCGGACGTGCTCGCCGAGTTCCCGATTGTTTGCCGTCGTCACGACGCGATTCTCCTGGACGCTGGAGCCGTCCCGGATCAGGAGTCGAACGTTGCCGCCCTGGTCGGCCCGCGTGGCCTTCGCACGGACGCCGCCACGTGCGCTCGATCCGCTCGCGTCGATCGGTCCGGGGATGATCTTCTTGACGTGGGGGTGACCCGCGACCGTCTCGATCGCGCGCATCCCGTCGCGATCGCCGATCAGCGTCGAGTGAGTGCCGCCGATCTTCTCGGCCGCGCTGGCCTCGACGACCTCCAGGGCAGGCTCGCCCTGGCGTTCGATGACGCGCTCGACGGGGTTCTCGCCCTCGACGCGGTAACACTCGTAGTGCAGTTGGGCGCGGACGGCGTCGATGACCGTCCGGTCGCCGGTGACGTACACTTCTTCGGGGCGCTTGCGGTGGACCTCGTCGGCGACCTGGCCGGCGAAGTTCCGCAACTCGACGCCGCTCAACTCGCCGTCCTCCTGTGTCGTCGTGACGACGCGCCGCCCGAGAATCTCCCCGTCGTCGATCGTCGTGACCCGGGCGCGTTCGCGGTCGAGTTCCAGGACGACCACGTCGGCGTTTCGCGTGTGACACACCAGGCAGTAGTCGCCGGGGCGATCGAGTTCGGCGGCGCACTGCCGGCATTGCATTATCGTACTGTCGGAACTCGCGCCGAATAAGCGGGGCGATCCGGGGGAGCGGTCGAACGGGGGCGACTATCGATACGCTTCGAACTCCTCGCCGAAGACGAGGAAGTAGCCGGTCCCGAGCACGCCGACTGCAGCGGCGAGCGTGAACGCGACCTCGGGGCTCACGTAGTCCCAGAGGTAGCCCCCGATTGCAGCGCTCGGGATGACGATCGTGTTCCGCAGGAGGTAGTAGGTGCCAGTCACTCGGCCGCCGGCGTCGGCCTCCGCGGGGCCGACGATCAATGCCTTGTGGGACGGGAGGCCGGCAAAGCGGAGCCCAGAGAAGGCGAAGACAGCGACCATCGCCGCCGACGTTGCTGGCGCATTGATGAGCACGACCGGAAAGATCGCGTAGACCGTAAAGCCGAGCGCGACGACGGGTTTGAGACCGACGTACTCGGCGGCCTTCGCCGCGGGGGCCATCACGAGCAGCGCGACCAGCATCTCGACGCCGAGCAGGAAGCCGAAGAACGCCGGCGGCGAGAGGCTGACGCTGTAGGACGTTCCAAAGAGAGCGACGGAGGCGTCGAAGCCGACTTCGAGGAACTGCGTGACGACGAGGACGAAGAAGACGTACACCATGCCGTTGGCGAACCGCACGAGGGTGTCACCGATCAACAGCGGTCGCAACTCTTCGGGCATCTCTCGGAGGTCCGCCCGAATCTGCTCGAGTCCCGCGAAGGAACTCCCGATGGTGTCCTCGCTCGCGTCATAGAGCCAGTGCTGGAGGAGGGTGCCGAGCGCGCCGAAGACGACCCCCACCAACAACACGTACTGGAAGTTCGTCGCGAACGAGTCGCCCATCGTCCCGAGGATCGGCGAGAGTATGGGGACGTTCCACTGGAGGTCGATCAGGATCGCCGCGAGCACTGGCCCGACGAGGAAGGCCACCCGGCGGAAGGTCTCCGTGCTTGCGAACCCGGCCGCCAGCCGCGAGGGATCGGTGGCCTGCTTGACGACGGCGAAGGAGGCCCCGAGGCCGAAGGACTTCCATGCCTGTGCGAGAACCAGGCCGACGAAGATCCACACCCAGGGTTCGATCGTCAGTCCGGCGACTGTGACCGCGTCGAACTGTCCCGCGATCAGCCAGACGGCGAATCCGAGCGTCGAGAGAAAGCCAAAGAGCGTCAGCGCATAGCGCGAGCCGATCCGATCCGAAATTGCCCCGCCGGGGTAGGGGAACACCGCCGAGATGACGTTGCCGAACGTGCCATAGAGGCCGACGACGAACCCCGAAGCCCCGAGGGCGGTCATGTACTCCGGGAGATAACGGCTGGTCATCTGAAAGCCCAGGCTGAACGCGAACATCGCCAGCGAGAGCACGAGGACGTCTCGCCGGAGGGCGAAAAAGGAGCGGAAGGCGTCGATCGGTCCGGCTGCTTCGGCCCGTTCGTCTGGCATATCCGGACTGTTCACCGCTAGTCGCTAAAAACCACCTACTATACGCGAACGAAGCCGGGTCGTCGACCAGTTCCGCGAGGTGCTGGCGAATCGTCGTCCTGCTCTTCGACGGTTTGACGTAGTCGAGCTCCTTCAGCGTCCAGCCCATCGGGGTGGCCCAGGATATCCTGCAGTAGCGAGAACCGCGTCTCCTGGGTGACGACGTTGAGCCGACTCCGGACGGTTTCGAGGTCGCTCGGTCGTTCTCCCATGTCTTATCGTTCAACTGATTCGTTCAAGAGCATTTCGCTCAATTACGAATCGCTATAGAGCGATGAGAGAAGTCAGAGAACAGTAAGTGAGCGCTCAGAGGTCCGCCGGATCGCTCTTCGTGATCTCCCGGAGGACAACTGTCGCGTACGAGCCTTTCGGGAGCGCAAACGAGAGCGTCAGTGGATCGCGCTCGACCGATAGGTCCGTCCGCAGGAGGATCGCCCGTCGCGTCCCCTCCGAGTGGAACTCTCCCGGCAGATCGAAGTCCGCCGAGCTGATCCCCAGATCCGCAAAGACCGCCCGCTCGATTTCACCCGGCTCACCATCCGCCAGTTCACTGTCGGTCCCGAGCAGCGGCGCGGTCACGAACGCCCGCCCGCGCTCGCAGTGGCGGCGAACCGTCCCGACGTTGTCCGCGGTTACACGCTGCGTCCGGCCGGTGTCCGGCAGTTCGAGACCGTCCGGGGCGTCGATGTCGGCGAAACAGACCACGTCGCCGGCGACCGGCTCGTCGAACGGAAGCCCGCGCTCAAGCCGTGCCGAGAGAATCCGATTGAAGGCGTACGACTGGGCAGCGTTGACAAACAGTTGCTGGAGGTTCGTCGGGACCGCCGCTAGCGCTTCTTGGAAGTCTTCGGACTCGTCGGTCCCGTTCTCGGCGAGACGATGGCACATCGACCGCTCGTAGCCCAGGCGCTTGGGGAGCCGATCGAGCGCGCCTTGCCAGTCCTCGGTTTCGGTCACATACCGCCGCGCTTCACGCGTGTCCTCGCGCTCGCGCTCGTGTGGATTCCCGACGTACGAGAGGACGGCGTCCTTCCAGTCGCCGCGGGCGATGGCGAGGCCGACCTCGTGAGTAACCGGGCGCTGGCTGCCGAAGCGTTGCTGGCCGAAGTAGTTCGGCACGCCGATGCGGGTCGAGCCGTCGTCCTCGCCACCGCCGGACGCGCTGCCGGCGAACGCGGCGAGTTCGTCGAGGACGGCATCGAGATTGCCGGGCGCGTCGGGTTCGCTGATCTCGATCTCGAAGGCGTTGCCGGCCAGGTCGCCGAAGAGGATCGGCCGGCCGCTCCGACCCAGGAGCTCGATCTCGACCTCGGAGAGGTCGATCGCGTCGAGTTCTGCGGGATCGACTTTCGTCACGGAGAACAGCTGTGTCGTCCGGGCGTGTTTGTCCTTCGTCCCGGCCCAGGAGACGCGTTCGCGGCTGATACCCAGCGAATCCGAGAGGACGCTCGCGAAGTCGTTGGTGTCCCAGCCCGAGAGCGTCGCCCGGAAGACGACGTGTGGATACGCGCCCTGTTTGGCGTCGATCGGTTCGACATCGAAAGCTTCGATCTCACGGACGCCGAAGGCTGCGGGCTCCCGACGGAGGTGCCCGCCGACGCCGTCGCTGCCGCTGACGTAGTACTCCATGCCGACCGCTCGCTCGACGGGATGTGCCTGGCGCATATCGAGAGTTGGGTGTCCTACACTGTCACCGGAAAAGAGCGTGCTGGTCGATGCGTGAAAAGAACGCAGATCGAAAACCGAACTGTTGGCGTCTACAGCGCGTCTTCGAGCGCGTCGAACTCCTCGATCTCGACGCCCTCGTCGGTGATCTCGGCGATCACGAGACCGTTGCCGGAGCCGGTGTCACGCTCGCTTGCGGCCTGGACCGCCTTCGTCGCGAGGTCGCGCGCGTCGTCGACGGACATCTCGGCGTCGTACTCGCCCTCGATGGTCCCGTAGGCGACCTGCATCCCGCTGCCGGTGACGGCGTAGTCGTCTTCCATGACGCCGCCGGCGGGGTCGATCGTGTAGACGTGCGTGCCCTCGTCGTCGACACCACCAAGGATCGGGTGGATCGCGAGGAAGGGACCGCCGCGGGCGAAGTTGCCCGCAAGCGTCGCCAGCGCGCTGATGCTGATGGATTCGCCGCGCCGGGTCGCATACAGGCTGGCCTCCGAGCGCAACGTTCGGATGAACGACTGGGCACCGCCGACGCTCCCGACCAGCGTCATGGCCGCAGTCGGGTGAATCTCCTCGACCTTGACGACGTTCTTGTTCGAGACGAACCGACCGCCCAGACTCGCACGACGGTCGGTCGCGATCACAACGCCCTCAGCGGTCGAGAGACCGACAGTCGTCGTCCCGGTCTTCGTCACGTTCTCGGCGTCGTCGTCGTCGGTCGCGATCGAACCGAGTTCGGGTTCGTAGGGGTCTGTCCGTCCGCTATCGTGTGGGTTCATGTTTAGATTCGGGTTCATTCGTCGTCACCTCCGAGCAAGTCGCTCTCCTCGAGGTGCTCCTCGATCACGTCCTGGCTCACGCCGAGGACGCCCTCCTCGTCGACCGTCTGGAGGTCGACGCCGTCGGGATCGAGTCCGTCGTCGTTCGGCTCGGCCAATCCTTCCAGGGCGAGACCGACACCCTGCTCTAAGGTCATGCCGTCCTCGTAGTTGTCCTCGAAGTACTCCTGGATCTCTTCACGGCCGCCGCCGACCGCCAGCGCCGACCACTCGTAGGGCGTCCCCGACGGGTCGGTCTCGAAGAGGCGAGGCTCGCCGTTCTCCATCCCGCCGACGATCAGCGCGACGCCGAAGGGGCGCGCGCCACCCGTCTGGGTGTACTCCTGGATCGTGTCGGTGATGGACTTCGTCAGCGCTTCGACACCCATCGGCTGGTCGTATCGCAGGCGCTCGACCTGCGACCGTCGGCGCGCGAAGTCGATGAGTTTGCGCGCGTCGGCGACGTGACCGGCGCTCGCGATGGCGATGTGGTCGTCGATCTTGTGTGTCTTCTCGATGCTGTCGCGCTCGATGAGCGACGAGCGCGTCTGTCGGTCCGCCGCCAGGACGACGCCCTCGTCGGTGCGAACACCGACGCTTGCGCTTCCGCGTTTGACGGCTTCCCGTGCGTACTCGACCTGATAGAGCCGGCCGTCCGGCGAGAAAATCGTAATCCCGCGATCGTAGGCCTGCTGTTGTTGGTTCCCTTGCATACTCGTAGCCTCGTAATGTGTTCACCCCGAGTTAGGGCAGATACCACATAAACCTTTCAGTAAGAGATAAATAGGTCGATTGAATGCGGTACATCCGTCGCCGACCGGCCAGTCTGTCTCAATACAGCGAAAGGTCTCCCGTGACGCGGTCGATAGCTCCCTCGCTGGCTGGACCAATAGCGAGCGCCGAGACGGTCCCCGGTTCGAGTTCGGTGTGGCCGGCGTCCCGGACGATAGCGTGGGGGAGTCCTTCGCGTTCGGCTTTATCGGCGAGTTTGAACAGCGCCGCCTCGCCGTCTGCCTGGAGGACGACCTTCTTCTGGCCGCTGCCCTTCCAGGCCGACTGGGATTGTCTGTCGGCATCTTCGTAGGCCATCAGGGCGGCGTGGGCGACCTGGGCCGCGAGTTTCCCCTCACCCATGTTCAGATCCGCACGTGCGACGATCGCCTGCTTCATGGCAGTTCCAGGACCGGGGCTGGTAAAGGCGTACTGTTCCGTCTGTTCCCGACTGCGAGGCTATTGGTATTTATTCTCGCCCCGACAACGACGGATATGCAGCGGACCACGCGCGAGCGGATCGCCGATCGGTTACGGGGGGAATCGCTGTCCGCGACGGCACTCGCCGCGGCGTTCGAACTCTCGACGACGACGGTGATCGATCACGTCGAGCACATCGCCCGGTCGCTCGAAGATACTGACGAGCAGTTGCTGGTCGCGCCCCCGGCGTGTGAAGACTGTGGGTTCGACAGGTTCGACGACCGGCTGAACGAGCCGAGTCGCTGCCCCGAGTGTCACAGCGAGAACCTTTCGCCGCCGATCTTTCGGATCGAGTGAGAAAGCGGCCCCTATATGTTGCGGGATTCGATGTAGTCGATCGTCTCCCAGAGATTGAGTACGCGAATACGTCCCTCGTAGTATGTGTTTTTGATGACGCCCGAAATCGATCGTTCGGCATTCCGGTCGTCCATCACGATCCCGACAGATTCGTGCTGCGTCGACCCGAGCAGTGTCACGGCAACAGCAGGCAGTTCTGAGTCCGTCTTCCGCAATTCGTCCGGGTCCGTCTGCTCGTATTCTGCCAGCCGTTCGTGGACACGATCCATCAACTCGCCAGCACGGGGGCCATCTTTAATCAGCGAGGGAACCCCGGCCTTTAGCCGGGTGGGGAATCGCGTCACTTGACTACGCTGTTCACCGCTCAATCGGCACTGCCGGAATCCAACTCTTTCTGAGCGTGGAGTAGCATCCCCCGCCATGTCAGCCCGTGGCGCTTCTTTGTCTCTTTCAAGCCCTCGTACTGCGATTCGTCCTCGAACTCTATCTTGACGTACTTCATGCATGGTGTTACACCAACGTTACATCTATGTGTGTCGGTCGCCTGCCGGGTAGTGTGTCCGAGACGGTGACGAAGACGCTACAGGCTTCGCTCGCCACGCCCACAACGGGCAAAGAGCAACGCCTACAGCGGCTCTTGGACACCTACCGCGAAGCACTCCACGACGCCTTCGACAACCGGGCAAACACAATGTCTGCCGTCAACGACATTGTGACGCCTTACGACCTGCCGTACCAAGCCAAGGACGCGCTCAAGTCCTACGTCCCGAAACTCCGAGACACGTACAACGCCGAGGAGTTAGACGACCAGCATCCGCTTCGGCTCGTCAATCGGGCCGCGAAGTTCGACTACTCCGACGAGCGCGAACACAGCTTCGTCTGGCAGGTTCCGATGCCCGGACGCGGGACGAATTTCTGGATTCCGCTTCGGATTAACCCTGAACAGGAATCGCTGTGGTTCGACCTGCTCTCCGAAGACGCGACGGCAGGCGAGTTGCGCCTACAGCGCCACCGAACGTCGTGGGAGTTGCACGTCACCGTCGAATACCCGGTCGATGAACCGACCGAATCGGACGACGCGACGTACATTGGTTTCGACGTAGGTGAGAGCGCGTTGATAACGGGCTGTGCCCTCAAACGCGACGTACCACGGAAGCCGATGCTCGTCAGTGGCAGTCAGGCGCGACACCTCCGCAAAGAGATGTTCACCACGCTCCGGCGGCTACAGTCGAGAGACGCCGCTGAGTGGCGCGTGGACGAACGATTCGACCACTACCAGAACGCACTAACGGATATTGTCGAGAAGGCGTCTCGGCGGGCCGTCGAATATGCTGAGTCTTTCGAGAACCCAGTCATCGTGTTGGAAGACCTGTCGTACATCCGTGAAAATCTCGACTACGGCAAGTGGATGAACAGGCGGCTTCACTCGTGGGCGTTCGCTCGGCTACAGGGTCGAATCGAAGACAAAGCGACCGAGGCAGGGATTCGAGTTGAGTACGTCAACGCGGCGTACACGTCACAGACGTGCCACGCTTGCGGCCGTCTCGGTCGGCGGGCCGAACAAGCGGAGTTCGTGTGTCCACACGACGACTGCCACGTAACAGAGTTCCAAGCAGACATAAACGCGGCGGCGAATATCGCCCGTCGCGCTAACCCGTGGGGAGAGAGCGTCCGTTGGGAACCCGGACGCGATGACTCGCCTCGGGGTGGGAGCGCCCGTGACAGCGCCACAGTCCACCGAGAGACGAGTCCGAGAACCGGACAGATGACGCTCGCGGCCTACTCGGACTGAAACCTGCCAGCCCGGATTCCCCTCGTAGGGGAAGCCCCGCCGTTCACGGCGGGGAGGATGTCACCATGAACCCTCACCCCTGGCTGGATGGAATCCACGATCGAAATCCAGGCTGTCGTCTCCGCGCGGTCGATCCAGTCGATGCTGAGGTAGCCCTGCTGTTCGGTGAGTTCTTCGACGACCCGCCCACTCAGATACAACTCGACACCGTTGTCCCGAACATACTGAACGAAGGACTGATATGGATCGCTGTCAGTGCCCCCGATCGTTCGAAGAAAGCTGGTATCGAGTACGAGAGCGCTCGGAAACGGTAAGACGTGTCCGTCAGTCATCGGCGCGCTGGTACGGTGTTTGCTCCAGGGCACGTTCGTGTACTGGTACCTCGAACGAGATGTCATCAAGCGTCGGATCGTGATCTTTGACCAGTGCGACGATCCCCTCGATTGCCTGCGTGACGGCGATCCCCTCGACAGCCGAGACGTTCAATTCCTCGGCAACGCCACGACGTGTCGTCTTCCCCAGCAGGTACTCGATGGTTCCCATGACTGCCGGGGCAAGCGCTGCTTTACCGTGCCGCTGGACGAACAACTGGAGGTCGTCGTTGGCGGTGGTTGCGCCAAAGACCGCGATCAGGACTGGGCCGAATTCAACCGTGGCTTCCCCACTCCAGACACCACTCACAGCGTCTGCCCGCCAGAGTGCTGACCCATCCTCGTAGGCATCGAGTTCTTCGGCGATGCGAAGCTCTGCCAGTTTGTTGGCATACTTATACGCCGTACTTTTCGAAAGCCCCCGGCGTTCGCGTACTGCAGTGATGGTCGTCGGCGAGTTGAGCAATACATCCGTATAAAACTGCGCGAGTTCGGGCGAAGTCAGCAGTTCTTGCACCACGAAAAACCGCCGGGCTGTATCTCCAGTCGCCCGTGATGCATTGTTGGCGGATGCGTTCGACATAGTCCATAGTACGCGAACTATGATCTAAAGCGTTTCGGCAGCGTTGTATCCAGGCCGGGAGTGTTCTCTATGCTTTTTGTATTCGGTCAGTGATGTGCGACGATCAGTCATCCCAGAGGAAAACATACCCATGCAGGGTCACGCGGAGTGTTATTCGGATCAGTAGTCCGTGAAAAATCAGTATAGCGTTGCTCAACGTGGTGGAAACTTTTTTGAAGAGTAAGAGAGAACAGAAATAAGATCCGACCAAGAAAGGAGTATATCAAAAACTGTGAATTCGATAGACAATATTCTGGACGGAGACGAAGGTAAGCTCACTCGGCGGAAGCTGATAGCGGCAGTAGCAGCTAGCACAGCGTTCGTCGCAGGATGTGGAGAGGACACAAGTGCAACAGATTCCGACGCACCAAGTGACAATCAGCCCATAACTATCACGGACACCAACGACACCGCGACCCACAGACAGACCACAGAAACATCGACACAAACACCTGAAAACACAACGCAACACGCGCCAACTGATACGCCAGAGGAGACACCCAGCGAAGACCCGGACGAACCAACAGAGACAGAACAGCCGACTGAAACCGACGAACCGACCGATACCCAGGAACCAACAGAGACTGAAGAACCAACAACCACACCCCAGGAAGACAGCCTCACCCTGGAAGAAATCTACCGGGAACAGATGATCGAAGCCAAACCAGACGGAAAACAGGCAGTAGATCAAAACTGGGACCACATCCAAAACCAGTTAGACGGAAACTACAGCGACGACGAACTACCGGACCTCGTCGAAGACCTCGCAATGCAGATCGACGGCGAAACACGGGCAGAAAACGTCGCCACCGGGCTCGCATACGCACTCCACGACAAACTCGGATACAGCGTCGACGAAATCATGGTCGACGCACGCAACATCATGACCGGCGCACCACAACACACTGCCTCAGTCTACACCACGCCCAACCCGGACACCGACAACCCGGAAACACAAGTCACCACGGTGTTCCCCTGGGGCAAATCCGAATACGAAGACCGCATACTCAAACCCAACGAACAAAACCCCACCAACACCGAACAAACCATCATCGACGCATGGAGCAGCGACGAACCGGATGGGGTATCTAGTATATTCGATCTTGATGGTGCGAAAAAACAAATCGAATCTACTTTTGGAGGAAAAATTTTAGATCCTGATGGATGGAATAGTATAGACAGTGAAAACGATGATCTAATCCTGGGATATTTGATGGGGGGTGATGATGGTAAGGTTAGCTATGAACCTGCTGCAAGACAAAGGATTGATGAAATCCTCGACGTGCAGAACATTAATGAGAATCCTGCTGAATACGGTACAGAGGCCCGTAGACTGATCGAAGATGCGTCAGTCTTCTTCTACAGTCATGTGGAAGGAGAAGACGCATATATGCAGGTGAACTATGATGAAGAGGAGTTCACATTTAGCTCAGTAGACCATGAGACTCACGAAGAGAACATCCGGGAAAACTTCCCAAAATATTCAGACGAAAATTAAGAACAGGGAATGTTTGGGGAAACTGGACATCTATCAGAAATAGGACTCCCACGCCCTGATGGTACTGGGTAGTTTTGGAAGAGGTTGGTGGTGGTGTGGTGCATTGGTTGGTCTGCTAGTCGGGCTTGGACTGAGCTGTAGCTTCCGCTCCCGGTTACCCCGCCTGGTTCTATTCTTGTCCGTATTCTTCCGCTTGGGTCGCGGCCTTCGTAGATGGTCAACGGTTTTTGTTTCTGGTATGCGGTGTAGTTGTCAGGCCAGTAATTCAGTTCAGGGGTGAAGTATCGGTACTGGTAGAATGTTTCTTCTTTGATGTCTCTGATCTCCTGGCTGAATCCGAATTCACAGGTGTACTGGTCTTGGTTGACGCCGGTCCGGGATGGTATTTGCACCGGGTTGAACACGCCGTAAGTGATGTTGTTCCAGGCGTTCTGTATGTTGTCTGAATTGGTTGGCCGTGGGTCGTTGTTTTGGTCTCCGAGGTAGCATTGGGCTTCGATGCGAAGCGGCCCGCTCGTGGAGTCCACTGGCTTTTCACCTGCTGATACGGACAGTTGTAACTATTTTCGGCATGTATGGAATACTCGTCCGATCGCCCCTCGAACCCCGTCATCTGGTATCCCCAGGGCGGTAACGAATTACAACTGTCCGTATGAAAGGTAGCTCCGAGCAGGCGTTCCGCCGTCACCGTCACGCGGACACTTAACTCCCTGGCGTGAGTGTCCCCGGACGCAATGACCGACAGCGAGGACTACCGGATCGAAGCCGACAGCCTCGGCGAGATGGAAGTACCAGCCGACGCCTACTGGGGGGCACAGACCCAGCGCGCGATCGAAAACTTCCCGATCAGCGATCGGCGCTTCGGACGACGCTTCATCCGGGCGCTCGGCGTCGTCAAGAAAGGTGCAGCACAGGCAAACCGCGATCTCGGGCTGCTGGACGAGGAGAAAGCCGACGCCATCGTCGCGGCCGCCGACGAGGTCATCGCCGGCGATCACGACGACCAGTTCCCGGTCGACATCTTCCAGACGGGGTCGGGCACCTCGACGAACATGAACGCCAACGAGGTGATCGGCAATCGAGCCACCGAGATCGTCGGCGGCGAGATCGGCTCGAAGGAGATCCACCCGAACGACCACGTCAACTACGGCCAATCGAGCAACGACGTCATCCCGACGGCGATGCACGTCGCCGTTTTGGAGGCGATCGAACGCGACGTCCTCCCCGGACTGGAGACGCTCCGGGAGGAACTGGAACGCAAGGAGGAGGAATTCGACGACGTGGTCAAGACCGGCCGGACCCACCTCCAGGACGCGACGCCGATCCGGCTGGGCCAGGAGTTCTCGGGCTACCGGACCCAGATCGAGAAGGGGATCGCCCGCGTCGAGGAGACGCGCGAGCGGGCGGCCGAACTGGCACTCGGTGGGACAGCCGTCGGGACCGGGCTCAACACCCACCCCGAATTTCCCGAACTCGCGGCCGAGTACATCAGCGAGGAGACGCTACTCACCTTCCGGGAGGCCGACAACCACTTCGAGGCCCAGGCGGCCCACGACGCGATGAGCGAGGTCCACGGCGCGCTTCGGACCGTGGCGGGATCGCTCCAGAAGATCGCCAACGACCTCCGACTGCTGGCCTCCGGGCCGCGCAACGGCCTTGGCGAGATCGACCAGCCCGAGAACCAGCCCGGCTCCTCGATCATGCCGGGGAAGATCAACCCCGTCGTCGCCGAGTCAGTCAACCAGGTGTACGCCCAGGTCGTCGGCAACGACGCCACCGTCTCGACCGGCGCGGCCAACGGCCAGATCGACCTCAATCTCTACAAGCCGGTGATCGCGGCGAACGTCCTGGAGTCGGCCCGACTGATCGCCAACGTCAGCGGTGCCTTCGCGACGAAGTTCGTCGCCAAACTCGAAGCTGATCGCGAGCACTGTGAAGCGCGCGTCGAACAGAGCATGGCCCTCGCCACGGCACTCAACCCCGCGATCGGCTACGACAAGGCCAGCGAGGTCGCCAAGGAGGCGATGAAGACCGGCCAGACGATCCGAGAAGTCGCCATCGAGAAGGGGTACCTCACCGAGGACGAGGCCGACGACGTCCTCGATCCGGCGAAAATGACCGAGCGCGTCATTCTCGGCGACGAGTGAGCGGCCGGCGACGCGGATAGAGACGGGCAGCTTTCGGCCGCAACGACACCCGTCGCGCCCGTCACGGCGAAGAGAGTCTCGTCCCGTTCGCGAGATGACGTTGGGCCGCCGGGAGCCACGCGGGCGGCGAGACGGCCACATTCTCGACGTCCGAGACGGTCGACGAATACCGGTGAGTGAACGTGATCGTGTCGGTGGCAGTCGACCGCTCGGTCGTGTACGTGGCTGTCAGGTTTCGAACGAGCCCGCGTTGGGTCACCACGGCGGAGACCCGGTAGTCCTCGACAAACGGCGCGAGCGTCTCGGAAGGGACGGTCGACGTCAGCCGATAACGCGATCCCGCGGCCGACTCGATCTGTTCGATGCTGACCGATCCAACTGGGAGATAGCGTTTGACCGAGTTCGTCACCGACCGGACGAACCGGCTTCGGATTCCGTTGGCCGTGACGCGATCGTAACGGTAGTCGGCCCACGACGTCGACAGCGCGCGGACGTAGACGTCCTCGCCGTCAGCGTATTCGTTGTACACCGGGTAATAAACGCGCCGACCCTGATAGCGGTCCGTGCGACCGTTCGTATCGAAGTAGTAGCGGGTGGCGTTCGCAAACCTGACAGTCCGATAGGACGTCGTGCTGTCGGTGACGTTCGCAACCCGACCGGTTCGGTTTTCTGTCTCTGTCCAGACGAAGGACGTCTCGCGGAGGGCCTCCCGGTGTGCGTCGACGAGCAAATCTGTCTCGATGTCCCCATCGGCGTAGACCCCTGGGACGACCATCGCCCCTGGACCTGCGTCGGGAGCGTCCGTGGGAACCGGTGCTGGTGTGACCGTCGGGGCGGACGTATCACCGCCTAGAAGGCCAGTACACCCGGACAGGGCGAGCAATGTAGCAACCGCCAAGACTCGCCACCGCATTACGAGCACCACGGCCGCCACACAAATAAGGTCGCGGTAAGCGGTAGCATACGACTGCGGATCGTCGCCGAACACAACGGAGCGTTTTTCCCCGAAGCGGCGTCACTGGCCAGTAATGACTGCCGACTTCGACTACGAGGCCCTCGGGTTGGTCGCCGGACTGGAGATCCACCAGCAACTCGACACCGAAAGCAAGCTGTTCTGTAACTGCCCGACCACGCTCAGAGAGCCCGCCGAATCGACGACGACGATCACGCGGTACCTCCACCCGACGAAGAGCGAACTCGGGGAACTCGACGAAGCCGCCCTCGAGGAGAGTCAGGTCGAACGCGAGTTCGAGTATCTCACCTACGACACGACCTGCCTCGTCGAGGCCGACGACGAGCCGCCACACCGAGTCGACGACGAGGCGTTGGCCGTCGCTCTGGAGATCGCTCAGCTGCTGGACATGCGTGCCGTCGACCAGGTACACGTCATGCGCAAACTCGTCATCGACGGCTCGAACACCTCCGGATTCCAGCGCACCATGCTGGTCGCGACAGACGGCGAGATCGAGACCAGCGAGGGGCCGGTCGGCGTCGAGGACCTCATGCTCGAAGAGGAGAGCGCCCAGCGCGTCGAGGAGACCGACTCGGGCGTCAGATATAGCCTCGACCGCCTCGGCATCCCCCTCGTCGAGATCGGCACCGATCCGGACATCCGCTCGCCGGCACAGGCCCAGGAGGCCGCCGAACGCATCGGGATGCTCCTGCGCTCGACGGGTCAGGTCCGCCGTGGACTGGGGACGATCCGCCAGGACGTCAACGTCTCGATCGCCGAGGGTGCCCGCGTCGAGATCAAAGGGGTCCAGAGCCTCGAGGACATCGAGGACATCGTCCGCAACGAAGTGGGTCGGCAGGTCGAACTGCTCGACATCGCCGACGAACTGGCCAAACGCGACGCCATGATCGGCGAGCCACAGGACGTGAGCGCGGTCTTCGAGGAAACAGACAGCGGCGTCATCCAGGGCGCACTCACTGACGGCGGTGAGGTCTGGGCCGTCGCCCTGCCTGGGTTCGGCGGCCTCGTCGGCCGAGAGATCCAGCCCGATCGCCGCCTGGGAACGGAGTTCTCCGACCACGCAAAGCGCCACGGAGCGGGTGGCATCTTCCACACCGACGAACTCCCGGCCTACGGCGTCACCGAGGGTGAAGTCGAGGCACTGGCCGAAGCCGTCGGCCTCGATCCCGGCGCAGTCACTGGCGAGGGTGCCAAAGATGCAGTCGCCATCGTCGCCGACGCGCCCGACGTTGCCGAGCAGTCGATCGAAGCCGTCGCTGAACGGGCCGAGACCGCGATGGAGGGCGTCCCTGAGGAAACTCGGGACGCTACCGAGGAGGCGACAACGCGATATCTTCGGCCGCTCCCCGGCGCGGCGCGGATGTACCCCGAGACGGACGTCCCGCCGGTCGACCCCGACCCAACGGACGTCGAGACGCCGGAACTCCTCACCGCGAAGACGGAACGCTACCAGCGCGAGTACGATCTCGACGCCGGACTGGCCGAACAGGTCGTCTACGGGCAGCGCTGGGCCCTCTTCGAGGAGGCCGTCGAGTCGGGCGTCGACGCGACGCTGGCCGCACAGACGGTCGAGTCGACCGTCACCGAGATCCGGCGGGACGGCGCACCCGTGGAGAACCTCACCGACGACCACTTCCGGGAACTGTTCGCACTGCTGGCCGACGGGGAACTCGCCAAGGAGGGTGTGCCGGACCTGCTCGCCGCCCTCGCGGAGAACCCCGAGTTGGGTGCCGAAGAGGCGGCCGAGCAGGAGGACCTCGGGAGTGCGGGCGAGGACGAAGTCCGGGAGGCAGTCGTCACCGTCGTCGAGCGTCACGAAGCCCAAATCGAGGAAGAGGGGATGGCTGCCTTCTCCGGGTTGATGGGCGAATGCATGGGTGAACTCCGCGGGAAGGCCGACGGCGACGTCGTCAGCGACGTGCTCCGCGAGGAGATCCAGAAGCGCGCCTGATCACCCTGCCCGACCAGACGACCCTCTCCCAATGTACTCCCGTGCCCACGCCGTCATCTCGCTTCTCGTCGCTGGCGGTATCGTCCTCGCCGAGTCGGTCGTTCTGGCTGGCGAGCCGACGGTCGCCCCCGCCATTGCAGTGGCCTACGGCGTGGCGCTGGGCGTGCTGATCGACCTCGATCACTTCGTGCTGGCGTGGGCGCTCTCTGGCAGCCTCGACCCACTCCGTCGCGTTCTCCGAGCACCCTGGATTGTGGTCACTGATCCCTCAACAATATTCGAAGCGGACGAACTCGGTCCCTACCACCGGCTGATCAGCCACGTCGTCATCGCGGGCGTGTTGGTGCCCGGCGTCTGGCTGGCGGTCGATCCGTTCCTCGGCATTCTCTCGGCGGCAGTCCTCTATGCGCACTTGTTGGCCGATCTGTTCGCCGATATGCGGAACTTCGAGACGATCCCGGCCGACAAAACCCGACCCTAGTCCTCCAGTTTCTGCTCGACCCGTCGGAAGAGCCCCCGCAGCGTCCGAACCTCCCGGCCCGTGGGATGGGCACGGCCGATCACCCGCCGGAAGAGCCGCCCGGCCTTCGCCCGTTTCTCCTCGGGATGGTCGATCGCCGCGAGGAAGCCCTCGAACTGATCGTGCAATCCCTCGATCGCTGGCTGATCGGCCCGATCAGTGATGTCGGGCAGCTGGGTCTCCTCGACGGTCAGCGCCCGGAGTTCGTAGAGGACGATCGTGGCGGCCTGGCCCAGGTTCAGGACGGGATAGTCCTCGCTGGCGGGGATCGAACAGATCTGATCTACTTCGGCGAGTTCCTCGTTGGAGAGGCCGACGTCCTCGCGGCCAAAGACCAGGCAGACGTCGCTGTCGATCCCCTTGAGTTCCTCGACGAGTTCCCGCGGCGTCACGAACGGATACCGGACGTGCTTGGTCGCGTCCTCGTTGGTGATCGCCGTCGTCGCGACGGTGTGGTAGTTGTCGACGATCTCCGCGAAGGAGACCACGTCGGCGCTGGGCATGATGTCATCGCGGGCCTGGCCGGCGTAGCCGTAAGCTTCCCCGTCGGGATCGAGTTCGGGCGGGTCGACCAGTTTGAGATCCGAGAGGCCGAAGTTCTTCATCGCGCGGGCGATCGTCCCGACGTTGCCCGGCGTCTGGGCATCGACGACGGCGACGCTCACGTTCATTCGTCGATATCGAGGTCGAGATCCTCGACGTCGGCGTCGAGTTCCTCCCGTTCGGATTCGTCCATCGCACAGAGTTCGTCCTCCAAAGATTCGAGCGCGCCCGGATTCACGTCGGGAAGTTCGTCGCGATCCTCCTCGACGTGCTCCAGGCCGCCGTAGCCCGCCGGGGCGCGCCCGCCGCTGTCGAACCACGCCTGGAAGGCGTTGGCGAGTTCCGGCTCGCCGGCGAGGTCGCTGCCGCCTTCCTCGCGATACCAGTAGAGGAAGTCCGACTCGTGGGGGCCACACAGCAACACGGTCCCGGTCGGCTCGCCGTAGACGATGCTGCCGACGTTGCACTCGGCGACGTTTGCCTCGCCGTGCTCGAGGTAGCAGGCGTCACACGGTTCGCCGACCAGCGCGGTGAGCCGGAGGATCCGACTCCGTGTGTCCGGCGGCATCTCGACGAGCGTCTTGAGCGACCCATCGTCGTCGAACACGTCGTCCTCCTCGAAGCGCCAGCCGCGCAACCCGATCGAAACCTTGGCCATACGCGGGGTACTCGCCTGGCGACCAAAAAGAGCGCGCTGTCGGGACGGTTGTTTGAGGCTGTGGTTCTGAGCCGGCAGATTTTGGGGAGGGTGTTAGAAGAATCTAGCCAGAGGATCTATTGTGTGTGAAGTTACTTTTATTATTCATTTCGTATGGTCGACGTGTAGTTATCAGATAAGGACCCGAAATGATGGAACCACTCTGAAAGCCCTCGCCAGTTTCGGTCCCGCGACTCTCACGGCTCCCACGGTCGCCGTTCGAGAGATCCGAGACGCTCACTCTGTTCGCGTCTCGCGCTCGCTGCGCGCTTCGGGCACTACGCGCCCTGCAGTGCTTACGTCGTCGGGGTTCCCGAAACTGGCTCGCCCTTTCAATCCACCAGGATTCGGCTGAGTAGCCGGCAGAAAGTAGCTCTTTGACCGGTTCTTATCTGAACACCGGCGGTCGACTCCTTTCATTAGGATTGTACATTTGTCCCGAAATATAGATTAGTTTCATACCAGGGGTATTCCACCCTTCCATTTTGCAGTCACATATAGCGGTACCTCTGGGACCGTTGTATTGACCGTATGTGTCTCTCCTAGTATTGTTATGTTCTCACCAAAGATCTCCTTTGTAACACTTTTATTTTCATTGGCCTTGTTTAGACGCTCAAATTGTGGCGGTATAGAGCCTCTATTCGAATATTGCAGAAGGCCCTCGGACTGCTGGCAGCCTGCAACTCGCTGCGCTCCTCACTCTCCCTTCGTTCGGTCGCTCCGGTGCTTGCACCGTTTCGGCTCGCAACCTGGGCAGTCAGTGAACACCGACCGCTTTATAACGTGGCGGCGGGGAGACGGCGTCGCCGTCTTCATTCGAGGCGGTGCAACCGCCTCGCGGCCGCCACACTTGCTCTATTCGAGCGAAGCGAGAATATGTCACGCAGCGTCCGCGAGCCACGTTTCCGACCGACGAGAGGCAACGAACCGAGCGAGCGGGAGGAACGCAGTGACGACACGCAAGCGGGTTAGGGCTTTCTACCGCTCCACAATAGCGGCCGTGAACGCGGTGAAATCAAACGTCTAAACAATGCCAAAATTGATGGCAAAAATACTCGCAAAGAAATTGGATGAGAAGTACAGCATCACATAAAAAGCGGCTCAGTGGGTAAAAAAGCCGTCAATGAAGTGAAGTCCCACTTTCTCCACTTTCCGGCCGGCTACACGTCTAGTCGCAACTTCATGCCCCGTCCTTAGATCAAAATCAATGCGTATATCACTGTGGTGTTCGATTCAACACATCATTCCTTACATTGAGTGGTAATGTGTCCCCTGTATTGGTCCAGTTTTGCCCGTAGTATCCATCCGACCCTTTGGTTAAATACTGGATCCTGACATTACGATTACTCCAAATATCTGGGGAGGAAAACAAGATATACTTCGGTCTTTGTGGATGTGAGATGTTTATCTTGATTTCCTCAGTAGTGTTATACGTCCCCTTGTTTTTGAGAAATATCGCCTCTCCTTCCGAGCTATAGCCAATTACACTAAAATTATCAACACGTACGTCCGTCCCGGACGAGCGAGAGCTGATCCAAGCCTCTATCCGCAGGTCACCTTCCTTTGGGTCGCTGATGTCTCCGTAAAAATCTAAATCCACTACCGAGTCTTCAGGATAGTCAGTAAAAATACAGCCAGAGAGAGATTACCAAGACCACCACTACAGTGTATGTTTTGACTTTCATGGTGTTCTTGTTGTCAATAGTTCTTCTATTGAAAAGGCGTAGAAAACCACCCCGCTATCTTCGTGAATCAGACTAGGATTATAACCGCTTACCATTATACTCCACCATGCATCGCCATTCCGTTGAATTCTCTCTGGTGTTCTATCTTCCAGTCCATCATCTCCTTTATCATTGACACTGTCTGTTCTTCCACTATATATTTCTCCATTATTTAGGGCAGCTCGTGAATAATCATCATCTGCCCGTCCGATCTGGAGAGAGTGTGCGATTTCGTGAAGGGCGAGGTTTGCCATCCGTAATTGCCAACCGTTCGTATATGTGGACTTCTTCACTAAATCGGTATGGCCATTTTCGAGTTTACTCACGGTATTTCCTTCTCCGTCGGTGAAGAGCGCCATTGCACGATCAATTGGAAGATTAATCCCACCACTGTCAGACGTGAACATACCATCTCCCTTTTCAGCGACAAACAGATAATCCGTTGCTTCCGGTGAACTCTCCGTCTTCGCTAAGATTTCCAGCCCGAGCGAATCCAGTCCCGAATCAAAGCGCGGAATTATCTCGTCTCTCATAATGTCGACATCGATCCCATAGAGCCGATAATTCTGCTCAATACCTCGTTCCCACTCGCTCCGGTTTAGCTCAAGCCGGGAGCGACTTGAGAAATCGACTTCCACACTTAGTGATGGATGAGGGGTTGAGCCAGATCCACGTACCCCATTGCTATTTGGATCGGTGCCCCAGTGTAATTCACCAACATGAATGTTCGAATGATATCGTTTCCCATCGATTCTGGCTGATGCCCAGGGGGCAGCCTGTTGACTGGAACTCACTTCATGAAGTCCGACTTGTTCTTCGACAATTTCCGCACCACGGATTCCGTAAATCGTATTACCTGCGTGATTCGTGCGTGTGTCGTCTTCGTCTCGCAGGTGTTCCCGATACAGAATCACGTTGTCCGAATACTCGACACCATGGACGCCGATCCAGCCGTCCCAGTAGCCGTCGTCGTCCGTGTCTGGATTCAGTGGATCAGTCGGTTCTTCTAGTATGTTCGCCTCTCTGACGTTGAATTCCGTGAACGATACAAAACCACCGGTGGTCCCTTGGGTGACTTTCGAGATCCCTTTCAGTTCTTGTCCATCGGTCAATCCATCGTCGTCAAAGTCGGGATCCCATGGGTCCGTTCCCTCCTCCAATTCACGAGTGTTTGACAGCCAGGTGTCCGTCCGCTTGGTTCCATCCAGAGCAGTGAACGTGATCCGGTTGAATAGTTCGCCATGCGTCTTTAGCTAAGCCTCAGTCCTCGGTTGTGTAGCGGTAGCGAGCGTCTCCTGTAGTATCGGTCGTTGGCTATGGATTTTCTGTGCATCTTCGATCAGCCGTTCCAACAGCGGAGGTGGCGAGTAGCCGAGGAATTCACCCAAATCGTTGAGAATGAGTTGGGCGTGCGACCGGAAGGTCGCCGCCCAACGCCCTGGAGGGAAGACAGCTTCATCATCGGCGCACTCTGTCACCAGCGACAGCAACTCACGACTCACTAACAGCGACAACAACGCCGCATACACCAGAATCTCCACAACGTGCTCTTTCGTTGTGTCGAACTCATCCAGTCCGTATTGCGTCTTGAGCTCCCGAAACAACCGCTCGACAGCCCACCGACACCGATAGATCGTCGCTAAATCTTCCGGGAGAAACTCCTCACGCGGCAGATTCGTGATGTACAGATGGTAGTCGTCGGCGTCCTCGTCGCGGACGCCGACGACGCGGAACCGCTTGGAGTCCAGCGACCGTGTTCCGTTGTACGGCCCGCGCTTGAACTCAGCCTCGACTTCCACATCGATGTATTTCCGGTAGAGATCCTCAACGACATCGTGGATCTTCTCTCCTTCCAAGGGAATGGCGTCGCCACGCCATTCCCGTAACTCGTCCGTTACAACCGGATTTGCGTCGGGTTTCAGCCGACTCACAAAGTAGCCATCGTTCTCGTCGATCAACGCGAACCGCCGGTATTTGAAATACGCCTGATCGAACAGTACCAGCCGCTGTTCGAGCCACGAGCCGGTGTTGAACTCCGTGCTGTCGTGGGCTTTCTCGTCGGTGATGCTGAATCGTTCCAGCATCTGATCGCTCGGGTTGTGGAGCAGGTGGAGCCGTGCTCCAGCCTGCTCCTCGTTGCGTCCTTCGAACTCATCGGAGAGGAACTGGTGCAGGCGCAACACCGTCCCATCAGCAATCATCACGTCTCTGAATCGGTCGAACTGGTCGGTCACAGTGTGGGGGACAGCGACCTCGTCGAGGCCGTACTCGACGAGGTCGTGGAGATACTCTGCCAACGTCGGCGTCAATCGCTGGTAGTACCCACCGGGAGACAGCGGTTTGTCAGCTGTGGAGTTGTAGCTCCGACGGAAGGCTGCGAGCGTTCGGCTCTCGCCAGTGGCGAAGCCGAACGCAAACGACCACACGAGCGGCGGGATCTGGAGCTTTCCGTCTCGTTCGATCACGCCGACAGCCTCGGCGTGATCTTCCAGCGCAGCAGAGGGAAAGAGGGTAGTGAGCCGACGTTCAATCTGATCTGAGGAGGGAGCGTTGTGCACACTCGCAACCTCCTCAATCCTCCTGCAAAGGTACCTCGATAAGCCGCTGCTGTCAGGCGGTTCTTCGCTTAGCTAAAGACGCATGAATAGTTCGCGATTACGTGAGGCGTAGTTCCAATCGAGAGAGTCGTCAGTGACGAAATCAAAGTCACTCGTCGCATCGTTCAACCCGTTCGGCCCGACCCTGATTCCTTCTGTCGCCAACCGCTCTGGAATGCCAGGGGCTTCCGCGCCGAAGCGGAATCTCGAAACCCCTCTATCCGCCTCGATCACGTCGATCATGTCGGCTTGCTCTGCAGTAATCCCATACGTCACAGGATCACTCGGATCCGTATGCGTGAATTTCTTCTCCTCGTAATCCGTCAGGTCGCCATCATCAAGATTTCCGCTATACACTTCGCTCTCGAGAAGGCAGCGAGCGAACTCAAGCGCCCCCGTCAATGGGGTACGGATTAAGAACTTCTGATAGAACGACATCGGATTTGGATCTGATTGGCTGGATCGGGATATGATGGCCAGTATCACGGTTGGGCCGGGAGCTCCGATCGGTTACTGGCCCACTGCAGATCGTAGGACACCCCTTTCCAGTCCTTGTATTCGAAGTATTCCACGGCGAAGTTGTTTTGCTGCCAAAAGTCGGGCGAATAGACGATGACATACGCTGGAATGCTCGAAGACGAGACCGAGACAGGGAGTCGCTCATCGAGCGTCCCGAGATGGACTGACTCGATCCGTTCCTCACGCTCGTCCAGCAAGTGCACCATCACGTTCTCGTAAACATACTCGTTTCCGACAGATCGGTAGAAGTGGCCCTCTATCTCGAAGCTTCCTTCTGACGCGGTGATGTTGCCATCGAATTTGACGCTCGGGTCTGGTGTGTGATCAAGTTGCTCACAGCCTGCTCCAAAGACTAGTAGCGCCGCACAGACGAGGAGGACGATCTTTCGAGTAGACGCCATAGTTCTTATCTGGGCTCCGAGGCCGTTGTGAGTTCTTCAATACTGCAGACGTGAAATTTAGTCCCATTGTGGGTGAAGAGGAGGTCGTCTTCCCAACCAGAACGCATAATACTCCAATCATCAGCTGACAGCGTGTATAGATTCTCTGGTGTTTCGTCGTCGTTATCTCCACTATACACTTCGCCACCGGGTAGCGCCCCGGTGTCTTCGGCTTCGCCGATGCCGCACGAATGGCCGAGTGCGTGGATTTCGGTCGCTTCCAGTCTCATTCTATGAACGTCCTGTTGTCGTATTCATTTCAGTTCCGGGTATGACAGGCAGGTCTTCTATCGAGCCAGCTACGTGTTCACGATAGCTCGTGTCGCTTCGATTTGTTTGAACGAAGTAATAAACCTGGAATTCGTCAACGTCCCAGAATTCTTCTGAGTATATGATAACATACTTTGGTAGACGATCGGATTGCACTGTGGTAGAAAGTGGGTCGTCTTGGAGGGCACCAAGAGGAGTTGCTGAGACGAGGGTTTTATTTTCATCATATAGGTATACCGTGACATTTCTGAATTGATGAGATTCTTGACCATAGTTGACCAACTCCCCATCCATCACAAATCCACCTTCGGAGGCATTGATCGATCCGGAAAATTCGATCGATGCCTCTTGGGAAGGACCCGACGTGTACCATGTACACCCGGAGAACAAGATCAGACCAATGGCCAGCAGTAGATGCAGTTGGTTTTTCATTGTCATGGTCGCTGGATGGTCGACAGTTCTTCGAGGCTGAAAACATGATACGCGGCGGAGTTGGATTGGAATAGCATTCTAGGCCTCCACCCAGATCGCATCAGACTCCATGCGAGCCGTTCATCCCCGTTTATCTTCACTCTTTCCAATGTGCCATCATTTTCATCGGCAGTATACACTTCACCACCGGGAAGCGGCACGGTGTCATCAGCTTCGCCGATGTGGAAGGAGTGTCCAAGCTCGTGCAGTCCCACCCCAGCCGAGACTAGCTGTAACTCGCTCGTGTATGGGGTCTGGTTGTAATCGCTCGGGTCTGCGAACGCACCTGCGTTGATGTTCTCCGTGAAGACCATGAGTGCATCGTCAGTGATTTCGCTGGCGATGGTACGTGCCCAGCCTGGCACTTCGTCGTGCGTTCTGAGGATGGCCTGGATATTCACACCTGTTGCATCCGAGTTCGGGAGGAAATCCCTCGGTGAGCCACCAGCCATGAGATACAGGTCGTGAGGCTCGTCAAGTTCGAAGTACGAGACGATGTACTCGTGCTCGAGGTCGTTGACGACGAAGTCGATCGGGTACTCTCGATACTCTTCGGCCTCTTCGCCGTCCGTGAGCTCGTCGCCGTCAGTGTGCTTGTCGGTTGCATTGGTCGGAAGCTGTCGAAGGTCCGAGCCAGTGTGACCGATCGGCAACCCGTTTTCTTCGAGGACGTCCGGCAGTCCGTCACCATCACTATCTTCGGGTTCCACTTCTTCGGTGACCCGTGAGAAGACGTTCGGCAACTCCGAGGCGTCCTCAACGTAATTGTACGTCCCGTTGGTGATCGTCGCGATATCCGAGAGTTTGTTCCCGTCGGCACCGCCGAAGCCGATCGTGTGGATCGTGATATTCCGGTCGGCGGCCGTCCGCGCCTGAGCCCGGCCGCCCGAGCCCTGGCCGTCGGTCAACAGGATCGCGACCTTCGCTCGCGTGTCGTTACAGGCTGAGACGAGATAATTGATGGTGGAACAGACGTTTGTAGACAGCCGCTGCCCACCACTTGCAGACATACTTTCCGAAATTGCATACTGAGTTAAAATGATTTTTGGCCATAATCCATTCTCATATTGATAGAGTTACTTGAATTTTTCAGAGATTTCTATCCCGGGCCCCAACAACACTGTTCGATCAAACGCCTTCGCCGGGGACCAACCGTTTTTGGCCGTCCCGGTCGTCGCTCCCACTATGCACAACGTGGACGCCGCAGGGCTCGGGATCGGCGACGACCACCCACCCCGGATCATGGGCGTGCTCAACATCAGCCAGGAGTCGCCGTACGACCCCAGCGTCTTCGCCGACCCGGAGGAGGCGGCCGCCTACGTCGAGGACATGATCGACGCCGGCGCGGACATCATCGACGTCGGCCTCGAATCGGCCAACAAACGCCTGGAGGTGCTCTCGGCTGAGGAGGAACGCGAGCGCCTCGACACCGCGATCGAGACCATCGACGCCGTCGACGGTGACGCCGTCTTCTCGATCGAAACCCGCTACAGCGAGGTCGCCGACGAGGCCCTCTCGCGTGGCTTCGACATGGTCAACGACGTCTGTGGCTTCGCCGACCCGGAGATGCCCGCCGTCTGTGAATCCCACGATGCCGCCGTCGTGAAGATGGCCAGCCCACCGGACCTCGAACGGCCGGGAGCCGTCGGCGAGACGGACTGGACCGAACGCTGCGATCCCGAGTGGGCGGCCGATGCCAACTACGTCGATCAGGTCTACGAGGCGCTCAAACAGGGCGGGTTCACCGAGAAGACGATCGTCGACCCGGCCTTTGGCGGGTGGAGCGAGGCCCAGACCCTCGAAGACGACCGCGAGACGTTCCGGCGGCTGGGAGAGTTCCGCGAGCTCGACCGGCCGATGCTGGTTTCGATCAACCGCAAGAACTTCCTCCGGGAATTCGTCGGACGATCGACCGAGGAAGCACTGCCAGTCAGCCTCGCCGCGACCGCGCTGGCTGTCGAACTCGGGGCGCACGTGATCCGGACCCACGACGTGGCGGAGACGCGAGACGCGGCGATAATCGGCCACGAGTTGGGCGTCGGTCCCGAGGCGTTCGAGTGATGGACTTTGCCACCTGGGAGCCGGTCTACGAGGCCATCCTCGCGGACTTCGGCTACGACCGGGCGGGCGACGAGCGGGCGCGGGACTGGCTGGCGTCGGTGTACGAGCGGCGAGCGGTCGAGCCATACGCACCGGACTCCGGTGCGTTCGCGGGCGAGACCGTCGCCATCGCGGGGGCCGGGCCGTCGTTGCTGGACGACGCCGAACTGGTTCGCGACGCCGACGCGATCGTCGCCGCCTCGACGGCCGCCGGCCGACTCAGAGACGTCGGTTTCGACCTCGATTTCGTGGTGACCGACCTAGACAAACACGCCGAAACGGTGCGGAAACTTACGAACGAGGGCATCCCCGTGGCCGTCCACGCCCACGGCGACAACGTAGACACACTCCGGCAGTACGTCCCGACGTTCGACCTGGCGAGTGTCGTCCCGACGACACAGGCCGCCCCGAGCGGGCCAGTCGCGAACTACGGCGGATTCACGGACGGGGACCGGGCGGCGTTCCTGGCTGACCATCTGGGTGCTGGGGAGCTCGTCTTCCCGGGTTGGGACTTCGAAGACGACTCGCTGGGCGCGGAGAAGCGGCAGAAACTCCAGTGGGCAGAGCGCCTGCTACACTGGCTGGAACAGCGTAGAGACGAGGTTTTCAGGTTGTTGGACGGACGTCGCGACGCGATCGTGACCGGGCCGCTCCCGTTCTCGTGATGGCCAATCGCGGTGGGACTCACTGCTGAAGAGCGTAGCCGAGTAGCGCACCCACAGACCCGACGACGAAGGGATAGGCGAACCCGAACGCGGCTGCTTCCAGCAGATCCGGTTCCAGGACGAGCGTCCCCAGGGTCCACCTGACGGGTAGTTCCATGAGAAAAGTCCCAGCAACGGCGAACAAGAGATAGCCGGCCGCCATCACGACGCCGAGGAGTGAGACCGTGACGTACTCGGCGTCGGCCTTGAGTGCCAGGTACCCGACCGCCGTCCCGACGGCGAGAATTGCGACGACAGGGATGGCGAAATACACCGGCGTGGGGACCGAAGTGACGGTCTGTTCCAGGATGAGATTGAACCGGACAGTCTCTTGGACACCCCCTCCGGAGAGGGTCTCAGCGCCGTTGACGAACTGTGCGTTGTAGAAGATCACCCCGATGCCGCGGAGCCGTTCGACAGTCGACCCGGCGCTCAGCGTAGCCGGGCCGACGAAGAATAGCGCGGCCATGAGAAGGTAGCCGAACAGCCACGCCACCCCGCCCGCAACGACGCCGGGGATCCACGGAACGTCCCGGAGATCAGCCAGCCAGTCCTCGGCGAGCAGTCCGTCCGTCTCCGCCACGGTATCGTCTCGTGGCGTACTCGCGTTCGTCTCCGCCGCATTATCGTCTCGTGGCGTACTCGCGTTCGTCTCCGCCGCATTATCGTCTCGTGACGTACTCGCGTTCGTCTCTGCCGCGTTATCGTCTCGTGACGTACTCGCGTTCGTCTCCGCCGCGTTATCGTCTCGTGACACACTCGCATTGACTTCGAAGACGTGCAAAAAACCTCCGGCCGGGTAGACTCACTCGCGGTCGGACTCGAAGTCGAGTGCCGCGGAGTTGATACAGTAGCGCTTGCCCGTCGGTTCGGGCCCGTCGTCGAAGACGTGCCCGAGGTGGCCGCCACACTCGGCACACAGCACTTCAGTCCGCTCGCGCCCGTGGCGCGTGTCGAGTTCCGTCTCGACGTTGCCGTCCTCTACGACCTCGGTGAAACTCGGCCAACCGTGGCCGGACTCGAACTGCGAGTCTGTGTCGAACAGCGCCGCGCCACAGCCGGTACACCGGAAGACGCCGTCGTCGTCGACGTCGAGGTACTCGCCGCTGAACTTGGGTTCGGTCCCGCGCTCGCGGAGAATGTGGTACTCCTCCTCGGTCAGAACCTCGCGCCACTCCTCGTCAGATGCCGGCACACTGTCGTTCAGTGAATCACTCATACCAGTAGTTCGTTCTCCGCGGATAAAGACCCACTGGAGACGGGAAACCGTACCGCGATCCCCGACGAATTCGAACGGGAAATCTCTTCGCGTTCGCGGGATCGTCCGCCGGCGTGCGCTTCCGCTGGCTGTTCGTCTGGGGCTGTACATACTGGCCCACAGTCTCGCCAACAACGCCGGGGTTCACATTCCGCTCGGCCGCCCGGCTTCGGCGTGGCTGGGCGTCGGTACGGACGTCGGTTCGGTCGCCAGAGCGGCCGCGAACGGCGACTAGAGCTGCCGTCGAATCGTTTTCGCCGTCGCTTCTCCGACGCCGGGGACGTCCCGTAATTCCGCCACTGAAGCGTCGCGGACGCCCGCAACACTGCCAAACCGGCCCAGGAGCCGCTGACGTAGTTCGGGACCGACCCCCGGCACGTCGTCGAGTGCCGTCGAGACGTCGTCCCGAAGAGTCTCGTGGTACTGAACCGCAAACCGATGGGCCTCGTCGCGGACGCGTTGCAGGAGGCGCAACTGCGGTGCGTCCCCGTCCCAGTCGTAGGTTCGCTCTGGCGTGATCACGCGCTCCTCGGCTTTCGCCAGCCCGACTGCGGGCACGTCCCACCCTGCGGCGTCGAGTGCCTCGCGGGCAGCCGAGAGCTGTCCCTCGCCACCGTCGATGAGCAGGAGGTCCGGAGCGGGCCGGTCGTCACGCCCCGCCACCGCCCGCTCGGCCCGCCAGCCGAGCAGCGACCGCATGGCTGCGTAGTCGTCGTTACCCTCGGGGAGCTTCTTGCGGCGATAGTCCGGTTTCGCCGGGGAGCCGTCGACGAAACAGACGTCGCTTCCGACGACACCCCCACCGCCGGTGTGGCTCACGTCGAAGCCCTCGATGCGATCGGCAGCATCGAGACCGAGCGCGTCAGCGAGCGCGGCCACGCCGTCGTCAGGTCTTGTCTTTCGTCTGGCGTTCTTCAGCGCAAGATCGACGAGCGTCGCCTCTCGTCCCGCACCGGGGACGACCACGTCGACGCCGGCCTCGGCCAGCCAGGACTCGACGTCGTCGTCAGTCAATCGATCCGAGAGTAGCAGTCGGTCGGGGAGCGCTCGCTCGGCGTAGTACTGCGGGACGAACGCGGCGAGTACGTCGCCGGCTCGCGTGCCGTCGGGCGTCTCGACTGTGTGGCGCTCTCGATCGACCAGCGACCCCTCGTCGCTGTGGAGTCGGGCAACTGTCGCCGCCTCGTCCGCCCGGGCGACCGCCAGCACGTCGGTCGTCCGGAGGTCGGTCGACTCGACGGCCCCGCCACCGCCCGCATGGAAAGACTCGACGACATCGAGTCGGTCCCGGAGGTTCGCCGCCCGCTCGAAGGCCGCCGACTCGGCAGCCTGATCCATCTCTGCTCGGATCGGCTCTGCGAGCACGCCCGTCTCACCGCGGAAAAACCGACGGACAGCTTCGACGTCATCGCGGTAGGCGTCCGGGTCAATTTCGCCGGTACACGGGGCCGAACACAGACCGATGTCGTAATCCAGACACGGTCGGTCGCGGTTCGCGTACTTGTGGTCCGAACACCCACGGAGGCCGAACGTCTCCCGGATCGCCTTGATCACCGTCTCGACGTGTCCCATCTCGGTAAAGGGGCCGAAGACGTCCGCGCCCTCGTCGGGATCGCGCGTGACCTCGATCCGTGGCGCGAGATGGTCGGTAAGCTGGACGAGCGGATAGGACTTGTCGTCGCGCAGCCGGACGTTGTAGCGCGGCTGGTGGCGCTTGATGAGGTTGGCCTCCAGAAGGAGCGCCTGGGTCTCGGTATCGGTGACGACCACCTCGACGTCGACGGCACGCTCGACCATCCGCCGGATTCGATCGCCGCGCGGATCAGCGTAGGATCGAACGCGATCGGGTAGATCGACGGCTTTGCCGACGTACAGCACGGTCGCGTCTTCGCCCGTGTCGTCGAGAAACTGATAGACGCCGGGCTCCGGTGGCAGATCGCCAGCGCGAGATCGAACCTCGCCTGAGTCCATCGGTTCGGCGTAGGGTCCGGAGCGAATTGAACGTGGCGTCGTGGCTCGCGGTCGAGAGAAGTGGACCTCACGCTCAGCCGATGCGATCCAGCACGTCGAGCGACCGCCGACTATTGGCCCCCGCGGAAGCCCCGTCCGGCAGAATCGCCTCCCGGAGTCGGGATACCGTCTCCTCGGCGTCGTCCGGCGAGGTCGCGATCGGCAAATCCGCACCGCCGGCGATCGTCAGGACGAGTCGGGTTTCCCGGGAGTACAGATAGACCGCGACGGGGACAAGCGCGACCAGCAGCAACAGCGCGCCGAGCATGCGCATGTAGTCGTCGAGACTCGAGATAATCGAGATCATCCCCTGGACCATCCCGAGGATGCCGCCGATCCCCAGCTGGCCGGTCGAGGTGTCCGTGAGGTCGATGTCGCCCATCAGCGCCCCGAAGTCGACGGCCATCCCGACGCCGAGGAGGACGACACCGAAGAGTCCGGCACGGAAGCCGGTCATGAGAAACCGCGTCTCGCCGTCGCTTCGGACGGCGACCTCCGTGACGTTGGGGCGCTCGACCTGCCGGAAGTTCTCACCGTCCATCTCTGGAGTAAACGCAAGTACGCGATGAGTTGTAACGATCACGTTGGCGTCGCCGGCCGAGACGCGTTCAGTGACCTCCTCACCCTCGTAGAGCAGCTCCTCGACGCGATCGCTCCAGTCGGCCATCACCGGACCTTCGCGGCCAGGTCACAAGAAGTCACCTAATTCGAGGCGGAGGTCCCACCCTCAAGGAGTCGTTCGAGAATCGAAGATTCTCGTGATCCCGAAAATCGGAGATTTTCGGACGACGCCGGGCTTCCGGCCCCGGCGGAAGCACAAGCGAGTAGGGTGGGGAGGAAGCCGACACGGTACTGACCAGCCGCCAGACTGTTGCCTGCTTACTCCCAACCATTAGGTAACTACAAGCACATATATGAAAATATCGTGGAGTACCGTCGAACCGCCGTTATCAAACTCGACACGCCCGAAGGCGCAGATAAACACCTGCGGGAGACTATCGAGCAATTCAAATACTGTTCCAACACCGCGAGTGAGTGGTGCTGGCACGGCGACGACGGCTACCACGTTACATCCAAAGCCAAGGCCGAAGATGCACTGTACGACCGGCTCCGTGAGGACACGGAGTTGACCGCGAATCTCGTCCAGAAAGGGATTCATCAGGCCGTCGAAGCCATCAAGAGCGGCGTCGAACGGCTCAAAAACGGCCAAGATATGTCCCGTCCGACGTTCTCGGCAGACACCGCTATCTACGACAAGCGAAGCGCCACGTTCCACCGTGACCACGTTTCCCTATCGACACCGGACGGGCGCATCGAGTGCGATTATATTCTCCCTGAGAATCCCGAGACACCGCCGACGAAGTACGTCGCCAACGAGGACTTCGAGTTTCGGCGGGCGACACTTCATCGATGTGACGGCGACTGGTATCTTCATGCGTCGATGCTCAAAGAGGACGACGACACCGACACCACTACCGGGCACAGAACAGTCCTCGGTGTGGACCTCGGTGTGAACCAACTCGCGGTTACTTCGACCGGACGGTTCTGGTCGGCAGACGAGTTCAACCACTGGAAGCGGGAGTACGAGAAACGGCGTGGCGACCTTCAGAAGTGTGGGACACGGGCGGCACACGACGCAATAGCAGGCGTCGAGTGCAAAGAGGACGGACGCTTCGAGATATTCCTGCATCGTGTCGCCAACGAAATCGTCACCGAAGCCCTCACTCACGACTGTTCGCATATCGTGTTTGAGGACTTGACAGACATTCGTGAGAACGTTCCAGAAGCGTCGTGGCACCATCTGTGGGCGTTCCGTCGCCTCTACGAGTATGTCGAATACAAAGCCAAAGAACACGGTGTCGAAGCCGTCCAAGTGGACCCACAGAACACGTCGAAGCGATGTTCGACCTGTGGGTTTACCCACGACGACAACCGCAACGGCGAGGACTTCGAGTGTCTGGATTGCGGCTACCAGAACCACGCCGACTACAACGCTTCCAAGAATATTGGCCTACAGTATCTCCGGCGTCGGCAAAACGCAGACGACGGAGGCGCACCCGTAGACGTGCGCTTGAATCGCGGGACGTTGAACGTGAGTGGAGAGTACGACCTTCCCGCCCCATCTGAGGCGTAGAACGGGAGTCCACGCGAAAGCCCTCCCCTCAACGAGCGAGCGGGGCGATTGCCCCCGAGCGAAGTAGGGTAGGGTAGTTTACTGGCTGGCGAGACCCACTTCGGGCGGACGACGGTCGGTCGGAGGATACAACCCGCCACCCGATCAACATTGTGTCATGACCGAGGAGACCGTGCGGTGCTGGCTCGTCGAACGCGACGTCTACGACGAGGACCTGGTGACGCTCGTCTACGCGACCCCCGACGGGTCACGACACGTCACCCAGCAGCGATCGAGCGCACTACTGATGAAAAAGCAGGTGACGGCTGCCATCGACGTCGAACCCGACCGACTCGAACCCGTCGAAGAGGCCGAACAGGACCGATACGCCCGCGAAGCCGAGCGGATGGAAGACCGACACGACCCGGACGACCCGGTGTGACCGACTGGCACGCCCAACAGCGCCGCGGACCGACACCGGACCCGCTCAAACGACAGTTTGAACCACCGTGGGGTTTTGAAACGGGGCGTCCGTACACGCAAGCATGACCTGGATTGGTCCTCCAGTCGAAAGCCGAATTCGAAGCGTCGAATCGACCGTCCGCCGGGCGATCCTGGTGACGGGATTCTGGGGTGCGATCGCGTTGCCGCTGGTCGGGCTCCCGGTGCTCGCGGTCGTCCCCGCGACGGCCGACGTCGTCGCGTTCGGGCTGGTCGCCAACGTCGTCTGTCTCGTGGTCGGCCAACGCCACGAACCGTCGGCCAGGTGGGGTACGGCGTCCCGGGAGAGTCCCCCAGTCGGGGAGGGATCCCGATGACGGCCCAGACCGAGACGAAGCGCCAGCAACTCAGAGCGTACCTCCACCGCCGGACGGCCGAGGGCGAGTGCTATCTGAAGAGCAAGTTCGTCGCCCGCGATCTCGACCTCACGACTCGCGAGATCGGCCAGCTGTTCGCGGATCTCAGAAAAGAAGCCGACGATCTCGACGTCGAGCGGTGGGCCTACTCGAGCGCGACGACCTGGCGCGTCGAGCGGCGTTGACAGCCAGTCTCCCGTCGACATCTGCAATCGCAGGTGACCTTCCGACCCTGAAACCTGACACGTGATTATAAGAGGGAATCCGGCGTATCGCCGGTCGAGACATGCCAGCAATCGAAACGAACGGATTACGAAAGCGGTTTGGCGGCGACGTGCTCGCCCTCGACGGCGTCGACCTCCGTGTGGATGAGGGGGAGATTTTCGGCTTCCTCGGCCCCAACGGAGCGGGCAAGTCCACGACGATCAACATCCTGCTGGACTTCGTCCGGCCGACGAGCGGATCGGCGACGGTACTAGGAATGGACGCCCAGGACCAGTCCCAGGAGATCCGACGCCGGACAGGTGTCCTTCCGGAAGGGTATCAGGTGTACGGCCGACTCACGGGTCGCCAGCACGTCCAGTTCGTGATCGACTCGAAAGACGTCGACAACGACCCCGACGCGCTCTTAGAACGAGTCGGCATCCCGGAGGCCGCAGACCGGAAGGCCGGCGAGTACTCCAAGGGGATGAAACAACGGCTCACGCTGGCGATGGCATTGGTCGGCGAGCCCGAGTTGCTCATCCTTGATGAGCCCTCGACGGGGCTCGACCCTGCCGGCGCGCGCGAGATTCGCGAGATCGTCCGCGAGGAAGCCGAGCGCGGTGCGACGGTGTTCTTCTCCAGCCACATCATGGAGCAAGTCGAGGCCGTCTGTGACCGCGTCGGCATCCTCCGGGCGGGCGAACTCGTCGCCGTGGACTCCATCGACGGCCTCCGAGAGGCCGCCGGCGACGGCGCGACGCTGCGGGTCGAACTCGCGACGGTCACCGACGACGCGATCGCGGTCGTCGAAAGCGTCAGCGGGGTCACCGAGGTAAAGCGACGTGACGGCGGGCTGACTGTCTCGGTCGGCAACGGTTCGAAGACCCGGGTCCTCTCGGCACTGGAAGACGCCGGATACGAGGTGACTGACTTCCGCACGGAGGAGACCTCACTCGAGGAGATATTCATGAGTTACACGGAGGGATCACGATGAGCACGCTCGCCGTCGCGAAGAAGGACTTTCAGGATGCGCTGCGGTCGAAGGCCCTGTGGGGGTTGTCCGTGGTGTTCATCCTGCTGTCGTTACTCATCGCCTATGTGTTCGCCGAGTTCACGGCGATGATGGAGGTCGAAGAACAGACTGCCCAGGGACTGGCGTACTTCCTCGCGAGCCAGATCGGGCTGTTCGTCTCGATCACGGCGATCGTGATCGCGTACAAGGCGATCGCGGGCGAGCGCGAGAGCGGTTCGATCAAGATTCTCCTGTCGTTGCCTCACACGCGCCAGGACGTGCTGCTCGGGAAGGTGCTCGGTCGGAGTGCGACACTGGCCGTTCCGACGCTTATTGGACTGGTCGCGGGCGCGGCCCTCGGGAGCGTGCTGATGGGCGAGTTCGCGATTGTCTCGCTGTCCGCGTTGCTGGTCATGTCACTGTTGTTCGTGGTCACGTACATCAGTATCATGGTGGGGATCTCCGCTCTGGCGGGCTCGACCTCGCGTGCGTCGATGCTGACGATCGGCTTCTTCCTCGTCTTCGAGATTCTCTGGAGCGTCGTCAGCATCGGTATTGTCTGGCTCACGAACGGCCTGTCGCTCCCCACTGAGTTCCCGAACTGGGTCTACCTCGTGAATCAGGTCCCGCCGAGTGCGGCCTTCACGACCGGACTCACCGCACTCATGCCGGGTGACATCGCCGGCGTGGGCACCCCCGACTTCGAGGCGTTCTACGCGACGCCCTGGGTCGGCGTCGCCATGCTCGCGTTTTGGCTCGTCGTTCCGCTGGCGATCGGCTACTGGCGGTTCTCGACGGCGGATCTGTAGGCCCGCTGTCGAAACGACAAGAATTATGGCGGCCCCTTCGGAAGGGCGGGCATGGTCGCCATCGACCTTACTGACGTCACCAAGACGTACGGTGACGTCACTGCCCTCCAGTCAGTCGACCTCACCGTCGAAGACGGCGAGGTGTTCGGCTTTCTCGGCCCCAACGGGGCGGGGAAGTCGACCACGATCGACATCCTGCTCGATCACGCTCGCCCGACGGCCGGTCGCGCGGCGGTGCTCGGCATGGACGCACAGGACGAGACCGTCGCCGTCCGGGAACGGACGGGCGTGTTGCCCGAAACCTTCGGTCCGCTCGGCGAGATGACCGGCCGCCAGCACGTCGAATTCACTGTCGAGGCCAAAGACGCCGCCGACGATCCGGACCGAATCGTCGAGCGGGTCGGCATCGACCACGCGGCCGATCGACCCGCAAGCGGCTACTCGAAGGGGATGACCCAGCGGCTCATGCTCGGGATGGCGCTGGTCGGCGAGCCCGACTTGCTCATCCTCGACGAGCCGACGACCGGCCTCGATCCCAACGGTGCCCGACAGATGCGCGAAATCGTCCGGGCGGAGGCCGAACGCGGCGCGACCGTGTTCTTCTCGAGCCACATCCTCCAGCAGGTCGAGGCCGTCTGTGATCGGGTCGGCATCCTCGATTACGGCAACCTCGTCGCGGTCGACTCCATCGACGGGCTCCGGGAGGCTGCCGGGACGACCGGCGAGATGACCGTGACGCTCGACGGCGTCCCCGATGGGCTGGCCGAGGACGTCGAAACGATCGAGGGCGTCACATCGGTCCGCACAGACGGGGATGCGATCGTCGCCGGCTGTGAGAACCCCGCGAAGGGGAGCGTCGTCCGGACGTGCCAGCAAGCGGGCGCGACCGTCGAGAACATCGAGACCAGCGAGGCGA
The DNA here is from genome assembly GCF_000470655.1 of Halorhabdus tiamatea SARL4B. NCBI lineage: Archaea > Methanobacteriati > Methanobacteriota > Halobacteria > Halobacteriales > Haloarculaceae > Halorhabdus > Halorhabdus tiamatea. Next base: position 2,387,805 of record NC_021921.1, on the reverse strand, counting down.
GCCTGGAGGATCTGTTCGCCGCCTACACGGGGGGTGCCTGAGATGCGCTGGTTGCAGATCGCCCGCAAGGACTTCGCCGACTCCCGTCGCGATCGACAGCTCTACTACCTGCTCGCGCTGCTCGGGCTGTTTGCCCTCGGGATCGGCTACTTCGTGGGCGACAATCCCGAGTTCGTCTCCGGCGGCGACACGGCGATGATCCTGCTTTCGGTGTTTGCCTTTCTCGCCCCGATCGTCGCACTGACGATCAGCCAGGCCGACGTCGTCGGGAAGCGAGCCACCGGCGAACTCTCCGTCTTGTTGAGTCTGCCCTTCTCCCGGCGGACGATCGTCCTCGGGAGTCTGGTCGGACGGATGGCCGTCATGACCGTCGTCCTCGTCCCGGTGTTCGTCCTCGCGCCACTCGTGGTGGCCGTCCGGGGTGCGCCGGTCGATCCGGTCGCACTGGCCGGTGCCTTCGCGATGATCTGGCTCCTGTCGCTGGTGTTCACCGCGATCGCGCTCGGCATCTCGACGTTCACCAGATCGACGACGCTCTCTGCCGGGGGCTCCTTCGGCGTCTTCCTCCTGTTCGTCATGCAACTGTGGACGGTCATCCCCAGCGGAGTCAGGTATCTCCTCAACGGTCTCTCGATGCCGAGCGGGCCACAGCCGGAGTGGGCGGCCGTCTTCGTCCAGCTATCGCCGTTCGCCGCCCTGCGGAACCTCGCCGAACCGGTCCTCGAAGAGATCGTCGGTTCGTTCCCGCTCGCGGCCGGAAGTGTCGGCGATGGACTCCCGTGGTATCAGGAACCCGCCTTCGCCGGCGTCGTCGTGCTCGCGTGGATCGTCCTGCCGCTGGCGATCGGCTACTGGCGATTCCAGACGTCAGATCTGTAGGACGCGACGGTCCGAAGCGTGGATTGCTGGTCTGTTCAGCGGCCGATCGTCCCCTGACGGGTGATCGGTGCGTCGGGGTCGATGGTGAACGCAACGAGTAGCGTGTCAGCTTCGGCAGTGACTGTCGTCTCATTCCCATCGACGAGCAAACCGCTCTCCGTCTTTCCGAAGTGTGTATCCCGGGCCGTGACCGCCCCGTCGAAGACGTAGAAGTACGTGTCCCACCCGGGTTCGGTCGGCAGGTCGATGCGTTCGCCCTCAGTGAGGCGAACGTCGTAGAAGTGAACGTCGTTACGGACGAACAGCGGTGCGTCCGATCCTTCGGGGCCGAAGAGATGTCGCCACTCACCCTCGACTGGCTCGGGAATCGGCTCGTGCTGGATCTCTGGTTCGAGGTCGAGGCTGTGCGGGCGGACGAAGATCTGGAGCATCCGCAGCGGTGGATCGTCGGCGAGGGTTCGCTCCTCGTGCCAGAACCCGCTGCCGGCGTTCATCACCATGAGATGCTCGGGATCGGTGACGAGCTTGTTCCCCTCGCCGTCGTCGTGGCGCATCACGCCCGCGGGCACCCAGGAGATGATTTCCTCGTTACGGTGCTGGTGCATCGAAATGAGGGTGTCCGGGTCCATGAACGACTCGACAACGGTCGCGAGCGGGCCGTATCCGTGGTCGTCGTGGTCGGGAAGGTTCCGCCCGGGGAAATTGAAGCGAGTGCGAAACTTCCCCTGGTTCTGTGAGACGTCCGTGCGTGAGGCCTTGTAGAGGGTGCCCGTCGATTCGAGACTCATTGTAGATAGTATTCGGACCGGACAGGCATATGGGCGCGGGATGCGTCAAAACGCGTCGAGTCGGTAGTGAAACGGTCCGGAAACGGTTCCGGGCACTCCCGGATTAGTCCAGGACGCCACGTTCGGCCAACAAAGACTCGAACTCGTCCTCGTCGACGATTGGAACGTCATTGGTCGCGGCGTCCTCGCGCTTGCGCTGGCCCGGATTCTCGCCCACGACCAGATAATCCGTGTTGCCCGAGACGCTGCTCGTCGCCGACGCCCCGTGGGCCTCGACGAGTTCCTGGGCCTCGCTCCGTGTATAGTTCGAGAGCGTCCCGGTGAAGACGAACGTCAGCCCGTCGAGTTCGTCGCCACCCTCGGCTTCGTAGGGCTGTGGATCGACGTGTTCGAGCAGCCGCTCGATCGCCTCGCGGTTGCGCTCGGTCTCGAAGAAGTCCCGAATCTCCGCAGCTACCTTCGGCCCGACGTCGTCGACCGCCTGAAGCTGCTCGCGGTCGGCGTCCATCACGGCTTCGAACGTGCCGAACTCCCGGGCGAGGGCGGTCGCCGTCGCATCGCCGAGCGAGGGGACGTTCAGCGCCGCGAGGAAGTCGTCGAGCGGGGGTTCCCGACTGGCTTCGAGTTCCTCCTGCAGGTTGGCGACCGACTGCATGCCCCAGCCCTCGAGCGAGGTCAGATCGAGTTGGCCGAGTTCGTAGAGGTCGGCCAGTTCCTCGACCAGCCCCGCATCGAGGAGTTGCTGAACCCGCTCCTCGCCGAGTCCCTCGATGTCGAGGCCGTCGCGACTCGCGTAGTGGACGATCGCCCGTTCGAGTTGAGCCGGGCACGCCAATCCACCGGTACAGAACGCGAGCGGACCGTCGCGCTCGACCGGGCTGTCGCAGACGGGGCAAGACTCGGGGAAGTCGAAGGTTCCGTCGCTCGCCGCCTCGACGACTTCCGCGACTTCCGGGATCACGTCGCCGGCGCGCTGGACGCGTACTTCGTCGCCGACGTCGACGCCGAGGCGTTCGATCTCGGCGGGGTTGTGCAGCGAGGCCCGCGAGACCGTCACGCCGCCGACCTCGACCGGATCCATGAGCGCGACGGGCGTCAGCCGCCCGGTCCGGCCGACCTGGACGACCACGTCCCGGATCGTCGTCCGCTCTGTCCGGGCGGGGAACTTGTAGGCGAAGGCCCACCGCGGTGCGCGGGCTGTCGATCCGAGCGCCTCGCAGGCCGCCCGATCGTTCAGCTTGAGCACGACCCCGTCGATCTCGAAGGGGAGGTCGTCCCGTTCGTCGAGCAAGCGGTCGCGGTAGTCGATAGCCTCCTCGATCGAGTCGACTTCCTCGGCGAGGTCGGTGACGCGCAGTCCCCACTCTGGGAGCCGGTCGTAGACCGCAGCGTTGGTCGCAAAGTCCACGCTCGCATCGAGGACGCCGAAGAAGAAGATTGCGAGTGGCCGTTCGGCGGTGATCGACGGATCGAGTTGGCGGAGCGTCCCGGCGGCCGCATTCCGGGGGTTGGCGAAGGGGTCGTCGCCGCGCTCGATGCGTTCGCGGTTGTACGCCTGGAAGTCCTCGGTCGGGATGTAGACCTCGCCACGGACCGCCAGAAAGTCCGGATAGTCGCCGCGCAAGCGTCCCGGAACGCTCGGAATCGTCCGGACGTTCTCGGTGACGTCCTCCCCCACCTCGCCGTCTCCCCGGGTCGCTGCCCACTGGTAGACGCCGTCCTCGTAGACGACTTCGACCGAGAGGCCGTCGAACTTCGGCTCACAGAAGTACGCGCGTTCGGCCGGATCGAAGCCTGCGTCTGCGAGTCCACGGGCGACCCGGTCGTCGAACTCCCGGACGTCAGTCTCCTCGCCACCCTGGTCGATCGACTGCATGGGCGCGACGTGTTCGACGGATTCGAGTTCGTCGAGCGGTTCGCCGCCGACCCGCCGGGTCGGGCTGTCCTCACGATCGAGATCGAAGTGGTCCTCGAGGGCTTCGAGGCGGGCAAAGAGCGCGTCGTAGGTCCGGTCACCGATCACGGGATCGTTCTCGACGTAATAACGGTGGTCGTGATACCGGATCGCCTCACGTAACTGCTGGGCCTGCTGGCGGGCGGTTTCGGCGTCGATATCTTCGACCGGCTCGAAGTCCGTCGGTGGGTCCTCGACGTAGGAGTTGTCTTCGGAGGCCTCGGCTGTCATTACCGTTCCATCGCGGCCACACCCTCTTTGAAGGTTCGATAAGTCCCGTCGCTTCCAGTTCAATACGGACTCACGCGAACCGGCGTCCGGGCGAACTCCCCGGCGTTGCGCGTCACGACGGATTCGTCCCGGGCCAGCGCGATCCCGGCGATCATGGCGTCGATAGCGCCGATCCGCTCGCCGGCTGCCTGGAGGTCCCGCTGGACGTCGACGGCCCGGCGAGCAGCCTCGCCGTCGTAGGCCACCAGCGGGACGTCGTCCATGATCGCCTCGAATCGCTCGCCCGTCGACGTCTCCGGACCGATCCCGACGGCGACCTCGGTGTAGACGAGCGTCGGAACCACGAGGAGTTCGTCGTCGATCTCCTCGAGTTTGGCGACCGCGGCCGCCTCGCTATCGAGCAAATCGATCAGGAAACACGAATCGAGGATCACTGATCGACCTCGCCCACTCGCTCGTCGACGTTCTCGCGAAACTTGTCCGCCCGCTCACGGACACGCTCGGCTTCCGCATCGTCGAGTAGTCCGACGAGATCGAACAGCGGGTGCCCGTCGTCACCGCCGAGTAACCGATCGATCGCGTCGCTGAAGCTCTCGTCGTCCCCCTTCGCTCGCCGCAGTCGCTCGTAGGTTTCCTCCTTGAGACTGATCGTCTTGCTCGACATCTGTGTATCTGTGTATTCGAAGGCTGTGTATATAGTAATTACTGCCGTCCGCGTGGTCGACCGTCGAGTCCCTACAATTCGGCGACGTCCTCGATCGCGTCGGTCAACTCCTTGATGCTCTCGAGGTCGTGTTCGCCCATGTGACCGATCCGGAACGTGTCCTCGCCGAGTTGGGAGCCGTAGCCGTTCGAGAAGACCATGTCGTACTTCTCGGAGACCTCCTCGATCGTCGCAGCCACGTCGATGCCCTGGGTGTTCTCGATGCAGGAGACCGTCTGGGAGCGATAGCCTTCCTCGGCGAACAGATCGAAGTGCTCGCGTGCCCACTCGTGGACGTACTCGGTCATCTCGCGGTGGCGCTCGTCCCTGGCGTGATGGCCCTCTTCGAGCATGTGTTTCATTTGCTTGCGGTAGGCCAGCATGATCGGGATCGCGGGCGTCGAGTGTGTCTGGCCTTTCCGGTCGTAGTAGTCCAGACAGCGCTGGAAGCCACCGTACCACGATGCCGAGTCCTTCTCGAGTTCGCGCTCGTAGGCCTCGTCGCTGACGACGGCGATCGCGAGCCCGGGCGGCATCGCGAAGGCCTTCTGGGTCGAGGTGAAGATGACGTCGATGTTGTGCTTGTCGATGTCGACGTAATCGCCGCCCAGTGCGCTCACGGCGTCGACGACAAAGTACGTGTCCTCGTATTCAGCGACGACGTCGCCGATCTCCTCGATCGGATTCCGGACGCCAGTCGAGGACTCGTTCATCACGCTCGCGACGACGTCGTACTCGTTGTCGCTCGCCTCGATTGCCTCCCGGACGTCCTCGGGCTTGATCGCCTCGCCCCAGTCGTACTCCAGGCGGTCGACGTCCTTGCCCAGTCGCTCGGCGACGTTGGCGTGGCGTTCGCTGAAACTCCCGCAGGTCGGCACGAGGATCTTCTCGTCGACGAGGTTCAGCGTCGAGGCCTCCCAGAACTCCGTCCCCGAGCCCGTAAGGATGATGACCTCGTTGTCGGTATCGAGGAAGTCCTTCGTGTCCTCGACGATCGTGGTGTAGAGGTCGGTCATCCGATCCATCCGGTGGCCGAACATCGGCTGGGCCATCGCCTCGATGACGTCTTCGCGGACTTCGGTCGGACCGGGGATGTACAGCGTCTTCTCGGGGTAATCGTCGGTATATTCGCGTTTCTCGGTCACGGATTCCACCTTCGTATCCGGACTCTCGCAGTCGGGATGTATGGTAGTTTTGATACGACGCTGCGCCGCCGCCTCAAACGAACCCGCCGCCCGATCGACACGACCCCATTCGACACGACTCCATTTGACGCGAACGTTTTTCGACCGTCCCGACGACAGTTCGGGCATGGACACCAAACCGCTTGGTACGACCGGCGAATCAGTGAGCGAACTCTCGCTGGGTGCGATGTACTTCGGCAGCCGGATCGACCGGGAAACGTCCTTCGCGCTGCTGGATCGGTACTACGAGGCCGGCGGTCGGTTCATCGACACCGCGAACATCTACGCGACGTGGGTCGACGGCTACGACGAACCGGAGAGCGAACCGCTCGTCGGCGAGTGGCTCGAGGAGCGCGGCGTCCGCGAGGAGATGACGATCGCGACGAAACTCGGGTTCAGCTACGGCGACGTCCCCCGGAGTCTCGATCCGGCGCTGATCGACGAGGAGATCGCAAAGAGCCGCGAGCGCCTGGGGATCGAGACGATCGACCTGTTGTATATCCACGTCGACGACCCGGACACCCCGCAGGTCGACGTGATGGAGACGCTCGCCGGGGCCGTCGAGGCGGGCGACGTCCGGCATCTCGGGGCGAGTAACGTGCCCGCCTGGCGGATCGCCCGGGCAAACCGGATCGCCGCCGAACAGGGCTGGCCCCGCTTCGAGGCTGTTCAGACGCGCTTCTCGTACATGATCCCCGATCGGGACGCCGACTTCGCCGGGCAACTCCCCGCCAGCGACGAACTCCTGGACTACTGCGACCAGGAGGACCTGACCGTCCTTCCCTACTCGCCGACAATGCAGGGCTGCTACGACCGCGACGACCGCCCAATCCCCGATGGCTACGTCCGCTCGGAGAACCGCCTCAAGATGGACGTCGTCGAGACCATCGCCGAGCGCAAGGGCGTCGACGGCAACGCCGTCGTACTGGCGTGGATGCTCGACCGCGATCTGCCGACGATTCCCGTCGTCGGCGTGAGTACGATGGAACAACTCGAAGCGAACCTCCAGGCCAGCGAGATCAGCTTCACCGACGAAGAGCGTGAACGCCTGAACGCGATCGAGTCGCTCGGCTTCGAGGAGTGGGATCTACGCGGCGAGTGATATATGGAGCCAGTAACACCGCGAAAGAGACGTTCAGTCTTCGTCACCCGGCCACGGAATCGTCTCCGATGTAACGACAATCCAAGCGAAAACGAACCCAAGCAACCACGGCAAAGCGACAAGTAATGCCCGAACCGCCGCCGTAGCAGGTTTTAAATATAGCTCTTTCAGTGCCATCGCAAGGAGAAACAACAAGATCCAGAACCCGACCGTCGAGACGAGAACTCGCCACCAGTCGTTCGTCTTCATCGACTAGTGTATCCGATCAGTCTGCCAAAATAGATTCCGGTGAATAGAGCAGAACCGCCGAAGCAGCACACGACACAATTTTGCCGTAACTCTTAGTTATACGAAGCCAGAGGTATATGCATACGAAACATGAGCGAGCAGGAGCCTCCACCACGACGCTTCGGGACGCGGTGTCTCCACGCCGGGCAGTCCCCCGATCCCGAGTCCGGTGCCGTCGCACCGCCGATCCACCAGACGACGTCCTACGCCTTCGAGGACGCCGATCACGCGGCGGATCTGTACGCCTTGGAGGCCGAAGGGAACGTCTACAGCCGCTTCGACAACCCGACTGTCCGGACGCTCGAACGACGGCTGGCGTCCCTGGAGGGCGGCGTCGACGCCGTCGCGACGGCCTCGGGGATGGCCGCCCTCGACGCGACGACGACCGTCCTCGCGAGCGCGGGCGAGAACGTCGTCTCGGCCGCCTCCATCTACGGCGGGACCCACTCCTATCTGACGACGACCGCCCGCGAGCGGGGGATCGAAGCGCGCTTCGTCGACACCCTTGACTACGACGCCTACGCCGAAACCATCGACGACGGGACGGCCTACGTCCACCTCGAAACCATCGGCAATCCCTCCCTCGTGACGCCCGACATCGAGCGGATCGCCGCGATCGCCCACGACCACGGCGCGCCACTCGTCGTCGACAACACGTTCGCGACACCGTATCTCTGCAATCCGATCGACCACGGCGCGGACGTGGTCTGGGAGTCGACGACGAAGTGGATCCACGGCTCGGGTACCACCATCGGCGGCGTGGTAGTCGACGGCGGTTCCTTCCCCTGGGCGGAGTACCCCGAGAAGTACCCCGCGCTGGGCGAGAGTGCGGGCGCGCTCGACGGCGAGAGTTTCGTCGATCGCTTCGGCGACCGCGCGTTCGCGGTCGCGACCCGCCAGCGGGCGGTCCGGAACGTCGGCGACGGTCAGAAGCCCTTCGACGCCTGGACGACGCTGCAGGGTGCCGAGACCCTCGCGGTCCGGATGGAACGCCACTGCGAGAACGCCGCTCGCGTCGCCGAATTCCTCGATGCCCACCCTGACGTCGAGTGGGTCTCCTATCCGGGCCTGGAATCCCACGAGACACACGAGCAAGCCAGCGAATGTCTGCAGGGAGGATACGGCGGCATGGTCACGTTCGGCCTGTCCGGCGGTTACGAGGGGGCAAAGCGGCTCTGTGAGGAGACCGACCTCGCGCAGTTCCTGGCGAACGTCGGCGATGCCAAGACGCTGCTCATCCACCCGGCCTCGACGACCCACGCCAAACTCTCACCCGAGGAACAGCGGGCGAGCGGCGTCGCCCCGGACATGATCCGGCTGTCGGTCGGCATCGAAGACGTCAGAGACATCATTGGGGACCTCGAAGACGGGATAGAGACAGCCACATGACGGTCACCGCCGAACGCGATACAGTCTCGGTGGGCGAGTTCGACTTCGAGTGTGGGGAGTCGATTCCCGAACTCGAGATCGCCTACGAGACCTACGGCGAGTTCGAGGGCGACAATGCGGTACTGATCTGTCACGCCCTGACCGGTTCCGCCCACGTCGCCGCCCATCCCGATGCCGACGACGCCACCAGCGGCCAGGCCCGCGCGTGGTGGGACGACATCGTCGGTCCCGGGAAGGCCATCGACACCACCGAGTACTACGTCGTCTGTGCGAACGTCCCCGGCTCCTGCTATGGCACGACCGGGCCCGCGAGCACGAACCCCGAGACCGGCGAGCCCTACGGCACGGACTTCCCACCCGTGACAGTGCGCGACTGGACGGAGGCCCAGCGCGCCCTGCTCGACGAACTCGGGGTCCCGCACCTCCATGCCGTCGTCGGCGGGAGCGTCGGCGGGATGAACGTCCTCGAGTGGGCCAAGCGTCACCCGGATCACGTCGATCGCATCGCGACGATCGCTACCGCCCCCCGACTCGACACCCAGTCGCTCGCGCTCCACGGCATCAAGCGCCGGGCGATCACCGCCGATCCCGCCTGGGACGGCGGCGATTACTACGGCGAGGACCACCCCGATCCCACCGACGGTCTGGCCCTGGCCCGCCAGATCGGCCACGTGATGTACCTCTCGAAAGCCTCGATGGACCGGAAGTTCGGTCGCCGATCGGCTGGGCGAGAAGCCGAGCGCACCTTCCCTGAAGAACCAGCGGCGGCCTTCTTTCCCTACCGGGACGTCGAATCCTACCTCGACTACCAGGCCGAGAAGTTCGTCGATCGCTTCGACGCCAACGCCTTCCTGACGATGACGCGTGCGACCGAGAACTACGATCTCGCCGCGGGCTTCGAGTCCGACGCCGACGCACTCTCGGCGTTCGATGGGTCTGCCCTGGTGATGTCTTTCACCGCGGACTGGCACTTCACGGTGAGCCAGGCTGAATCGCTGGCCGAGTCACTCAGGGAGGCCGGAACCGCGACCGCCCACCACGTCGTCGAATCCGACCACGGCCACGACGCGTTCCTCGTCGAACCCGAGAACGTCGGTCCGCCACTTGCCGATTTCCTCGAAGCGGGCGTCACAGGATCGGCCGTCACGGACACGAGCGACGATGACGACGAACCGACCGAAAGCGACTTTGCACCCGTGCATACCGGCCTGTTCTCCTGACGACCGGGCAGACACCCGATCCACTCTCAGGGAGAGAACTATCGAGCGACGACACCCCGATTAGCAAAAGGCATATCTCCCAGGATGCCTGACAGTGACATACTGTACCCCCATCATGAACGAAGTCCAACTTGAGGTCGCGAAGGCCTACCCGAACGACTCGGGCCGAGGCATCGCGCGCCTCGATCCCGATACGCTGCTGCACCTGAAGCTCTCCCCCGGCGACATCATCGAGATCGAAGGGGCCGAGACCACCGCCGCGAAGGTCTGGCGTGCGGACCGCCAGGACTGGAACACCGACACGGTCCGGATCGACGGCTTCACCCGCCAGAACGCCGACGTCGGCATCGGCGAACGCGTCGAGATCCGCAAGGCCGAGGCAGAGAAGGCCGACTCGCTCGTGCTCGCCCCGCCCGAGGAAGCGAGCGTCCAGTTCGGCTCCGACGCCGCCGGCATGGTCAAACGCCAGATTCTCAAACGCCCGGTGGTCGAGCGCGACATCGTTCCCGTGATGTCGAGCACGAACCATCCGTTCATGCGCTCGCCGGGCCAGGCCATCCCGCTGATCGCCGTCGAGACCGAACCGGACGGGGTCGTCCTCATCACCGAGGACACCGACGTCGAGTTGCGCGAGGAACCCATCTCCGGGTACGACAAGACCGGCGGCGGGATCACCTACGAGGACATCGGCGGCCTGGAGAACGAGATCCAGCGCGTCCGCGAGATGGTCGAACTGCCGATGAAACACCCCCAGATCTTCAAGAAACTAGGGATCGAACCGCCGAGCGGCGTCCTCCTCCACGGCCCGCCCGGGACTGGGAAGACGCTGCTTGCCAAAGCCGTCGCCAACGAAACCTCTGCGAGTTTCTTCTCGATCGCCGGCCCGGAGATCATCTCGAAGTACTACGGGGAAAGTGAACAGCAACTTCGGGAGATCTTCGAGGACGCCACCGAGGAGTCCCCGTCGATCATCTTCATCGACGAACTCGACTCGATCGCGCCCAAACGCGAGGACGTCACCGGCGAGGTCGAGCGCCGCGTCGTCGCCCAGTTGCTGACGATGATGGACGGCCTCGAATCCCGGGGGCAGGTCGTGGTCATCGCCGCGACCAACCGCGTCGATTCGGTCGATCCCGCGCTCCGACGGCCGGGCCGCTTCGACCGCGAGATCGAGATCGGCGTGCCCGACGAGACCGGCCGCGAGGAGATCCTCAAGATCCACACCCGCGGGATGCCCCTCTCAGACGACGTCGACCTCCCCGGATTGGCCGAGGACACTCACGGCTTCGTCGGTGCGGACATCGAGAGCCTCACCAAGGAGGCGGCGATGAAGGCCCTCCGGCGGTACCTCCCCGAGATCGATCTGGACGAGGAGGACATCCCGCCGAGTCTGATCGACCGGATGATCATCAAGCGCGACGACTTCAAGGGTGCACTCAACGAGGTCTCACCGTCGGCGATGCGGGAGGTCCTCGTCGAGTTACCCAAGATTAGCTGGGACGACGTCGGCGGGCTCGAATCGGCGAAAAACGACGTCCAGGAGTCCATCGAGTGGCCGATGACCACCCCGGAGAAGTTCGAGCGGATGGGCGTCGCACCCCCGTCGGGCGTCCTGCTCTATGGGCCACCGGGGACCGGCAAGACGCTGATGGCCAAAGCCGTCGCCAACGAGACCGACGCCAACTTCATCTCGGTGCGCGGGCCACAACTGCTCAGCAAGTGGGTCGGCGAAAGCGAGAAAGCCATCCGCCAGACCTTCCGGAAGGCTCGACAGGTCGCCCCGACGGTCGTGTTCTTCGACGAACTCGACTCGCTTGCCCCCGGTCGCGGCGGCCAGGGATCGGGTTCGAACGTCTCCGAGCGCGTCGTCAACCAACTGTTGACCGAGATGGACGGTCTCGAAGACATGGAGGACGTGATGGTCATCGGCGCGACCAACCGCCCGGACATGATCGACCCCGCCCTCATCCGGTCGGGTCGGTTCGACCGCCTCGTCTACATCGGCGAGCCAGACGTCGACGGTCGCGAGGAGATCCTCCAGATCCACACACGTGACTCCCCGCTCTCGCCCGACGTCTCGCTGCGCGAACTCGCCGAGATCACTGAGGGCTACGTCGGCAGCGACTTAGAGAGCATCGCTCGCGAGTCGGCCATCCAGGCGTTGCGGGAGAACGACGACGCCGAGGAGATCGGGATGGCGCACTTCCGGTCGGCACTGGAAGGCGTCCGGCCGACCGTCACCGACGACATCCGTGAGTACTTCGAGCAGATGGAAGACCAGTTCAAGGGCGGCGGCCCCGACTCGCGCCAGCCTCGCGGCTCCGACCGGATCGGCTTCCAGTAGGAGACGACCTTTTTCGAGTTCGGGTGGACTCACTTCGTTCGTCCACCGCTCACTCCAAAAAGCTCGGCCAAAAAAGCCGCCGTCGCGGGACTGCGTCCCGCTCCGGCGGTGAACCGGCGCGCTACGCGCGCCGGAAAACGTTCCTCAGGACCGCAACCAACGCCGGTTTTGCTGAACAACGATTCCACTCGAATCAAACCGGGGAATCAGCAAAGGACGAGCGAAGAAGTTCTCCCGAAATGAGGACTGCACAAGAACCGCATTCCCGTTCCCGCCCTCAATCGTCGTCCGCTACGTCTGAAACACGAGGTGACTGTAACGTGTTCGAATCAACGTCGACGCGGTCGAGCACGGCAAGCGTTCCGGCCGAATACGCGGTAAAGGACGCACCGAGAACCAGGAGGCCGAGTGCGAACCGAAGGTCCACCGAAACGGGAAGTGCCGGTCCCACACCGATGAAGGCAGCCAGTGAGACGACGGCGACGCCGAGCCCCGTTCATCGCTTGTCGGTCCAGGACTCGCCCGTCCTGAAGGCTGGGTACGCACGCCGGATGTGGAGTGTGAGTCCGATGGCCACCGCCCAGGTGACGGCCGCCACGACCGCGAGGATGACCTGCCCGAGGAGCCAGTGGAGCCCGACCCCGATCACTGCACCGACGGTGAGTGCAGCCAGAAGCTCTCGGTTTGGAGGGGTCATGTGTTCATAGCGGACCAGGTCGCTGAAAAATATTGGGCGTGCTGCGGTGTCTACCCGGCGGAAACGGATATAAAACGCACTGTCCGTTACAGATTCGAAGCCGCTGCTCGCTAGAGTTCGCCGAGTTTCCGCAGGAGTTGCCCGCGGTACTCCTCCATCTTTTTCCGCTGCGGGTGAGCGCACGGCGCTCACCACTTGCGCAAAAACATGGGTGAAAAAGCTCGACCTCACTCCGTTCGGTCGAGTCCAAGATGAGAGCCTTACAACTCGCCGAGTTTCCGCAGGAGTTGCCCGCGGTACTCCTCGTCGCTCCGGACGCCCTTGCGTTCGAGGACGTTGCGCTGGAGTTTATCGAGCGCGACGTTGAAGGCGGTCTTCGAGCCGTAGCCCTCGCCGGTGCCCGCGACCTGGCCCTTGTTGGTTCGAAGGCGGATCTGGCAGTTGATCAGGGGCGTCCCGCGGAGTTTCTCCTTGTGTTCCTGAAAGCGGACGTGGGCGTGTTGAACCTGCATCGCCTGGTACTTGTCGGCGACGTCTTCGATCCCGACGCGGACGTCCTGGCGGGAGAGGGTATCGAGGAGCTTGATGTTCGTGATCTGGACGTCCATGTGTTCCTCCTCGGTGAACGACAGCGCCCGGAGGACGTCCGTCTTGGTGATGATTCCGGCGACCAGCGAGTCGTCGTGTTCGGGCGTGACGACGAGGCCGGCGTAGTCGTTCTCGAGCATCCGGCGGACGGCGTCCTCGACTGACTCGTCGATGGTCGTCGTCGCGACGGGACTGCTCATCACGTCGTAGACGGGCAGATCGAGAACGCGATCGACGTCGCCGGCGCGCTCGCCGGTCGTCGCCTTGTCCATGTCCCGGACGACGACGTCGACGATGTCGTGGCGGGTCACCATCCCCGTCAGCTTCCCGTCGTCACTCAGGACGGGAAGCCGAGAGATGCCGTGCTCGCGGAGCTTGTTGATCACCTGGCCGACTTCAGTGTCCTCAGTGGCCGTGACGACGTCGCCGGTAAAGATCTGCTCGACGGTGAGGGCGTCGAGGCTGTCGAGAACGGCTTCCAGGATGTCGTCGTCGGTGATGACGCCCCAGAGCTTGTTGGCCTCGAAGACAGGTGCGACCTTGGTCCCACTCTCGACGAGGACGCGTGCCGTCTCGCGAACGTCGCCCGTCCGCTTGACCTTCGGCGCGTGTTGCATCAGCGCACTGGCTTTGGCCCGGTCCTCGACGTGAGATTGGACCAGTTCCTTTTGGGTGATCACACCGGCGTACTCACCCGCCTCGGTCACGATAATTCCTTTCGGGTTCTCTCGTTCGAAGATCGACCGGACTTTGCCCAGGCGCTCGTCCGCATCGACTTCGATGTAGTCGCGGGTGGCTATATCAGCAATATCCATCGTACCACTTGTATTTCGTCGCCGGGGATTATCAATCTTGGTTTGAATACACATGACATGGCACGATGATTGGGACTCAATCGAGAGGCGTCCCTCGGCCGACAGCGACCGGACGGTCGCCGTCAACGTCTCGCTCGCCTCGGGCAGTGCCTGTGCGACCGCCGGGCTCAGCGTGTCACCGTACCCGGTTTCGGCCGGCTGGACGCCGACGACGCGGATCGGTGTCGGCGTCTCCGCCAGCCCCTCGCCGACTGCGAGGAGTTCGAACGCGTCCGTGGCGTGAGTTCCCCGCCGATCGCCGGTCTCCATCCCGTCCGCCGGGTCGAAGACCACAATCTCGCCAGGGTCACCCCCGAAGTCCACGGCGTCGACGATCACGACGGCCGCGTAGTCCGCGACGACGTGCACCAGATCGAACCCCGCGTCGCCGAGGTCGAGACAGTCCACCGACGGCAACTCCCGACCGCGGAGTCGATCGACGAGCGCGGGACCAACACCGTCGTCACGGCGGTAGGGGTTCCCGAGCGCGACGATAGCTCGTTCAGCAACCATGATCGCGCTAGCCGCTCCTGGCTGCTCTTCCGATCATGCCGCCTCACCGACGAACTCGACGTCGAGGTAGTGAGTCGAACAGGAGATACACGGGTCGTAGGCTCGCACGAGCATCTCCAGGGTGTGTTTGACGTCGTCTTCGGGTCGTTCGATGATCGTCGGCACCAGCGTCTCCATGTCGCGCTGGATGTTGCCGTGGTTCTGGTTGGTCGGAATGACGCAGTTTGCCTCGGTCACCTCGCCCGCGTCGTCGTAGGCGTACTCGTGGAAGAGCACGCCGCGAGGTACCTCGATGGCCCCGATTCCTGATCCGGCAGTCGGGTCGATCTCCGGGACGTGGTAGTTCGACTGGGGGGCGAGCCCGTCGGCAAGCACCGCCTCGATCAGCCGGACGGACTCGGCGAGCAGGTGGGCGACCTCGACGAGCTGGGCGACGTTGTTGAGGTACGGGTTGTGGACAGGCGGCTCCAGGCCGAAGCGATCGACGATGTCCGCCGCCCGCGGGGCAAGCTGGTCGGCGTTGTTGTTGAAGCGGGCCAGTGCGCCGACCATGTACGAATCGCGTTCGTGGCGCGCGAACTTGGCCGTCGAGTGCTCGACGACGTACTCGTTGGCCACGTCCCGGTAGTCGGAGACGGGGATCTCGCCGACGTCCGAGGAGTGGATCGTGCCCTCGGCGAAGGCGTACTCCTCGGGATGGGTCAGCGAGATGTACTCGGTCTCGCGTTCGAAGTCGGGGAGTTCGTCGGCCAGCACCGCGAGCAGATCGGCGAGGTCCGCAACCGCGTCCCAGCTGTTGACGAGTCGATCGAGCAGCGCTTCGAGTTCGCGTTCCTCGGGAAGCTGGGAGAAGCCACCGGGGAGCAGCCGCTGGGCGTGGACTGAACGGCCAGTGACGACTTCGGTCAGCTCGTTACCCAGCCGGTGGAGGTCGATGACCGTCTGGAGTTCGTCCGGATGGGTCTCGGCCAGCGGCAGGACGGACTTCTCACCGACCAGGTCCGGCAGGGCGAGATAGCCCAGGTGCAGGACGTGACTCTGAAGCGTCTCGCCGTAGAGCGCGAGTTTGCGGAGCCGCCGGTCCTGCTCGGAGACGGAGACGCCCATCGCAGCCTCGGTCGCCTGCAGCGAGGCGATGGTGTGGCTGACCGAGCAGATGGCACAGATCCGCGAAGTGACGTGATGGGATTCGCGGAACGACCGGCCGACGAGCATCGACTCGAAATACCGTGGGGATTCGACGACCTGCCACTCGCAGGTTTCGAGTTCGCCGTCCTCGACGTTCACCACGATCGAGCCGTGGCCTTCGACCCGGGTGACGAGGTCGCCCTCGACGTCGATCGTGTGGCTCATCGTGCCCCTCCGTCGCCGATGGGTAGGTGGTCATCGTCGGCGACGGGTCGGTTCCCACCGTCGCCGACAGTTCGTTGCTCGCGTTGCCAACCCCAGTAGAGTTGATACTCCTCGATTACTTCCTCGGTGGTCAACCCGTTGGCTTCGAGGACGTCCGTGTAAGCGTCCTCGTTCGGATGGTCGACCATGCCCCGACAGCCCCAGCAGTGGGTCCCAGCCGAGACGCAGGTCGCCGAACAGCCGCCGCGGGTGATCGGCCCGAGACAGGTCTCGCCGCGCTCGAAGGCACAGGTGTTCTCCGCGAACTTGCACTCCAGGCAGACGGGATAGTTGGGGATCGACGGTTCGGCCCCGTTGACCAGCGCCGTGACCGCCTGGACGAACTCCTCGCGGTCGATCGGACAGCCGGGGATCTCGTAGTCGACCGCGATGACGTCTCCGATCGGCCGGGCGGTCGGATAGGACGTGATCGAATCGGCGTCCTCCCCGTAGACCCGCTCCGTGACGGTCTCGAAGTCCTGGTCGTTGCGCAGGGCGTTGATACCCCCGAAGGCGGCACACGAGCCCAGCGCGACGACGGCGTCGGCGTGGTTCCTGATCCGGGTCAGCCGACGTTCGTCGTGGGCCGTCGCGACGCCGCCCTCGACGAAGGCGATCTCGTAGTCGTCGCTGTGGTCGGTCATGGCTTCACGGAAGCTGACGACCTCGACGACCTCGACGAGGTCGAGCAGCCGGTCTTCGAGGTTGATCACCTGTAGCTGATCGCCCTCACACCCCGTGAAGTCGAAGAAGGCGACCCGGGGTCGGTCCCGCGGTCGCCGCCCGTCGCCGTCCGACGGCGCGCTCGCGTCGCTCATACTTCCGCCTCCTCCTTGTCGCGGACGGTCGGATAGTGAAACACCGGCCCGTCGAGACAGACGTACAGTTCGTTGAGCTGGCAGTGCCCACAGAGTCCCCGACCGCAGTGCATGTTGCGTTCCAGAGAGAGGTAGATACGGTCGTCGGCAAGCCCCTTCTCCCGGAGGGCCTTGATGACGAAGCGGTACATCACGGGCGGGCCACAGACGAGTGCGACCGTCGTGTCGGGGTCGAATTCGAGTGGCGGAATGAGCGACGTAATGACACCGGTATTGCCGTCCCACTCCTGACCCACGGGCACCTCGTCGACTGTCTCGCGGTAGTCCATCTCCTCGGAGCCAGCCCACGACTCGAGTTCGTCCGGGAACAGCTGTTCGGCGGGCTCCGTACAGCCGTACAGCGTCGTCAACTCGCCGAACTCCCCGGGGCGGTCCAGGGCGTAGTTGATCACCGAGCGCAACGGCGCGAGTCCGATCCCGCCAGCGATAAACAACAGATCCTCGCCGGCGATGGCGTCGACGTCGAACCCCTGGCCGTACGGGCCGCGGATGCCGACCACGTCACCCGCTTCCAGATCGTGGATCGCGTTGGTGACGTTGCCGACCGCGCGGATACACAACTCGAAGGGGCCGCCCTTGGTCGGCGAGGACGCGATCGAGAACGGTGCTTCACCGACGCCGGGGACGAACAGCTGAACGAACTGGCCGGGATCGTGATCCAGGCTCACGCCGTCGGGTAGGTCGATCACGAACAGCTTGTCGTCGTCCGTGTGGTCGTCGATCCAGACGATCCGGCCCTCGGTGGGCTGGTACTCGCTCTCGCCGTGTTCGAAGCGCTTTCGGGCCTGGCTACGCATAGTGGGCCTCCCGAAGTTCGTTGTAGACCTCACAGGGGTCGGCCACGTCGGCGACGCAATGGCGGGTACACCGGCCACACCCGACGCAGGCGACGTCGCCGTATCGTTCGTAGACGTACCAGCCCTTGCGCATGAACCGATGGCGGTGGCGTTGGGCGACCTCCTCCCGGAAGTTCTCGCCCTGGGCAACCGTCGCGAAGTCCTCGAGCAGACAGCCGTCCCACCGGCGTTCCTGTCGGCCGCTGTCGCCCTCGAGGTCGCGAATCATATCCACGCTGAAACAGAAGCAGGTCGGACAGACCACGTTGCAGGTGCCACACGAGAGACACTGTTCGGCGTACTCGGCCCAGAAGTCCATGTCGTCGTAACTGGCTTCGAGCAGCGTCGGGAGTTCCGCCGGCGGGAACGCGAGTTCGCGGTCGAACTCGGCTTCGAGGTCCGCCTCGATCTCGGCGACGCGCTCTACCTCCTCGGCGCTGGCGTTCCGGGTCGGCACTGACTCCAGCAACTGATCCCCCTCGAAGGTCCCGATGTCGACGGCGACGGCGTCACCGAGATCGGTCACCATGAGGTCATACCCCGAGTCGACCGTCGCCGTCCCCATGCTTGCGGCGAAGCAAGTGTCGGCCACGTCCTGCATAGTCACCCCGATGAGCACGGAGTTCTCCCGTTTCCGGCGATATGGTTCGTCCTGCAGCGTATCGATGAAGATCTTGTCGAGGTGGGCGATCGCCGCCAGGTCGTAAGGATGGACGCCGACGATGATGCGACCCGTCGGATCGGCTTCGGCCCGCATCTCGTAGTCGTCGTCACTCCGATCGTAGGTCAGTAACGTCTCGCGCTGTGGCATGACGTACTTCTTCGGCGACAACGCCGTGAGATCGTGTGCCAGGGCGAGGTCCGCAGCCGATTCCAACCGGTCGAAGACGTATTGCTCCCCGTCCGCCTGTACTCCAACCACATCCCGTGGATCTGACGCAATCAACTCGTCGATCAGCGTCGCGAACTCCGATTGCTCGATTACTTTCATACTTGTCTCCCCGAGACAGTGTGAGCGTCACTCACGCGTCTCTTGGCCCCAAGAGTGTCAGTGGCGGTGTAAGTTCTGCCGGCCGTTCCCAGTTTATGAGAAACTACCATTATAATGGTCGTTCTTGCATATTCAGCCGGAGGCACAAGTCCCGAACGACGGACTTTACTTGCCGCTCGCCCGAATTTCCGGTGATGGGAACGATTCGGATCGTCACAGGGACAGGCCACGGGCCGACACCAACGGCCGCCTACGACGCCGCCCTGGCCGAGGCCGGCGTCCACAACTACAACCTCGTGACGCTGTCGTCGGTCATCCCCGCCGACGCGACGATCGAGCGCGTCGGGACGGCCCCGGACCTCGGGCCAGCGGGACACGGGCAGTACGTCGTGCAGGCAGCGGAGACGACAGCCGACGGCGAGGCAGCGGCGGCGATCGGCTGGACGCGCGAGGCCGATGGCCCGGGCATCTTCTATGAAGTCTCCGGGTCGAACGAGCGACGTGTGCGCGAAGACATCGAAGCCGGGCTCGCGTCCGGTCGCGACCTCCGGGAATGGGAGTTCGGCGACGACCACGTCGCACTCGAGACGGCGAGGACCACCGAGAACGACGACGAATACACGTCTGCGATCGTCCTGGCGGTCTACGGCCGAACGCACACGTTGATCGAATAGTGGCAGTGGCAGGGACCGCTCGCCAAATACGTCGTCTCGAAGACACAAGTCGGCGCGTTTATACCGGCCCCTCGCATACATCCGAGAACGATTCATGTATGGAAATTCGCCGGTCTCCGGGCAGTCGGAGCCTGACGTCGAACTCACGCCGGAAGAGCGTCGGTCGCTCCGGAACGATCTCTCCCGTGTCGCCGCCAAGACGCGGGAGTTGCTGCCCGGCGAGTTCGTCGTGGGCTCGGAACTGTCGAGCGGGGCCAGCGGCCCCGAAGCGATGATCGCCGTCCAGCCGCCAGTCGGGTCGCCAGTGAGTGCCGGATACACCCCCGAACCGGACACCGACCTCCGGATCGACGACCAGGAGTGTACGGACCTCGCCCAGGGCCTCGCCGCCAGCGCAGCTCTCCAGGTCAAGCAGGCGATGGGCAACGACGACACGCCGACGGCGCAGTAACTCTTCTCGCCACGTCGGGACGATTTTCACGACCGATCGACCGCATCAGCGATATCAGTAGCGATGTCGCCGACGACCTCCTCGGCCCGGTCGATCCTCGGCGAGGTCGCGAACCCGTGAATCATGTCCGGGTAGTGGCGATGGGTGACGTCGACGCCATCGGTCGCAAGTCGTTCGGCATAGTCGACGCCACCGTCCCGGAGCGGATCGAACCCCGCAGTCACGACCGTCGCGGGGGCGACACCCGCGAGATCACAGGCCGCCGCCGGATCGGCGTACGGATTGCGCTGGTGAATCTCGCCGTCGTAATAGCAATCTTCGAACCACTCGATATCGGCGAGTGAGAGCACGATGCCGTCGTTCTGCCGGACGGACTCCTGGCCCTCGTGGATGCCGATCCCGGGGTAGAGCAGTGTCTGGTAGTCGATGTCGGGTTCGCCTCGGTCCCGGGCCATGAGTGCGACGACAGCCGCGAGGTTCCCGCCGGCGCTGTCGCCCGCCACCGCGAGTGTCCCGTCGGAAGCGAGCCGGTCGGGGTTGTCCGCGGCCCACTGCGTGGCTGCGTAGGCGTCCTCGACAGCCGCCGGAAACGGGTGTTCGGGGGCGAGCCGATAGTCGACGGAGACGACGACCGCGCCCGTCTCGCGGGTCAACTGCCGACACAGCCAGTCGTGAGTCCCGATACTCCCGAGGACGAACCCACCGCCGTGGAAGAAGACGATCGTCGGGTACGGCCCGGGCGCATCCGGGCGGTAAAGACGGACGCGGAGGTCACTTTCGGGCCCTGGGATGGAGCCGTCAGTGGTCGCGCCGACCGCTGGCGGATCGCGGTTGCCGAACCAGGTACTCACCCGCTGCAGCAAGCGCAAGACCCGGTGATCGTGATCGGCGATCGGCGAGATGCCGAGCCGTCGGTCGACGACGGCCTGTGCCTGTGGGTCCATCTCGTCTGCGCGCATTGGGGTCGATATAGAGCGTCGATGCCAAAAGAGTGGTGCGAAGCCGTCAGTCGTCAGTGCCAAGAGAGCCGGACAGACAGCATGGCCGGTCTGAAACCCCTGTCATTCGTGTGGAAATCGCCACAGTGGACACCGTCAGATACCCGCAGCCACCCTCGTGAAGCCGACCCACGTACCGGTAATTGCGCTCCCGAGATCTACGTTACGCTCATACCAGCCGCTAAGGGATGTGGCAACTATCTGCTCACCCGCGGATCGGACATCAGTGATCGCATGGCTGTGATCTTCAAAATGGAGTACCACCCGATCGGAAGCCCGCCGCGCCGGATCCGCGTACTCGACGGGTCGAACGCAGACCGCATCAGACGAGTCACCGAAGAGCGACAGGACGGTGAGTGGACCCAACTCGAGGCGGAAGTCATCGATTACTTCGAGTACGCGGACGAATCTGGCTAGGCGACGTGTCACGGTGCCCTGGCAGTGCTGATCCGAACCACATTCCTGTCGAACGGTTCAAATCCGGCGACGGTCGACAGGAAACCGGTGACCGCCGCAAGCGATCAACGGATTAGCGATCGCCGAGGGAGCGCCGCTCAGTCGTCTCGGGTCTCGAGTGCGGCCACGTCAGCCGCCTCGACCTCGCGGTGGTCGGGCAGCGCCTCGATGCAGTCCGAACACAGGAAGTGCTCGGTCCCATCGGCGAGTTCGAGGGTCATCCCGCCAGTGGCCGAGTGGTCAGCACCCCACATGTCGCCGATCCCGCCGGCGATCCGCACCTCGCGGCCACAGCCGTCACAGGGATCAGTCGTCATGACGATTCGTCGACGCCGTTGGGGTCCGGGATCTGTTGGCTTTCGAATCCGGGATCGACGTACTCCTCGCGTTCGCCCTCGGATACCAGCGCCCAGTCTTCGAGTTCGGGCTCGGCATAGCTTCCCTCCCACTCCTCGAACCAGTAGACGAACTCGTCGATCTCGAAGCGGAAGGCGAAATCCTCGACGGTCACTTCCTCGCCATCGGGGGTTTCGAGGACGTCCCCGATCCCGAATTGCGCGTAGCGGGTGAACTCGATCGCGAGGTTGTGCTTGCGGTTCTCGGGAAAATGTGCGGTCATGGTTCACCATTCGAGCAGCCGTCAGTAAGCGCTTTCGCCGCCGAGGAGCGTCCGAGATCGAAAATGACTCCCAGCAACACTTGAACGGTGCGACACGTCTTTGCGGATCGATACCGAGGAACACGCATGGCGATCGCCCGTCACCGGTCAGGCAGCGTCCCGGCGGCCCGGGCACTGGCGTCACAGGTCCATCCGGTGTTCATGCTCCCGCCGATTGCCGTCTCACTGACGGGATCGCTACTCGCCGCCCGGGCGACGGGTTCGTTCACACCCACAGTCGCCGCGCTGCACGCGACGGCTATCTTCGCGGCCGTCTACACGGCGCACGTCAAGGACGGCTACGTCGACTTCTTCGTCCGGAGCGAGGACGACGACCACCCGCTGTCGGTCGGCGGGTGTCGAGTAGCGTTACTCGCGGCTGGGCTCGTCTTCGTGGCCGCCCTCGCTGGCCTCTTCTTGACCGCTGGCGCAGGGGCCGCCGCGCTGACCGCGCCGACGTGGGCGCTTGGGTACTTCCACGCACCACAGTTGGACACACATCCCGTGACGGCGACGGGCGGGTATCCGGCCGGGATCGCGCTGTCGTTGCTGGGTGCCTACGTAGCGGGGGCCGGAACGGTCTCGAGGACGGTGCTCGGACTGGCGGGCGTGTTGCTCGCCGTCCTCCTGGGAATCAAGATCATCGACGACGCCCAGGACCTGGCGTACGACCGCTCGATCGACAAACGGACTGTAGCCGTCGTCCTCGGTCCGACGCGCGCACGCCGACTGGCGGAGGGGATACTGGCGGCTGGATTGCTCGGTGTGGCCGTTCTCGCTGCCGTCGGCGTTTTTCCGACGGAAACGATTCTCGCAGTCTTCGCGTTCGGGGCCGTGGCAGCTATCGCCCACCGGGCCGAGCCACGCCTGGCGACAATGCTGCTCGTCCGTGGTGCGTACGTCTTCCTCGCGGTGTTGCTCGTCGCGCTGTGGTACCGCCCGCTCGCTGGGCCGCTTCCCGTCGACATCGGTGTGCTCGGCCCCTATACCTACATCGCGACCGAGGTCGTCTTCGGCGCGTTCGCTCTGGCGCTGTTGTGGCGAGCCGACGCCATCCCAAATGCCGCCCGAACAATCGCCGTTCTGTATCCACTGGCGTACGTCTGGGACTGGTACACGCTCGAAGTCGGCGTCTTCGCCATCGAGCTTCGGACCGGAGTCAACCTGCTCGGGATTCCGATCGAGGAACACCTGTTCATGCTCGTCGTCCCGGCGCTGGTACTCGGTATCCACGAGACACTCCACAGATGGCGCGCCAGAAACGCCAGATGTGAATGACTTCCAACCACGGTGCATGTCTCACCGACCCGTGGTACGGTATCTCTCGGAACCCTTATACATCGGCCTCCCATTGGTAGAATTGCAATGGCAACTGGTACGGTCGATTTCTTCAACGACACTGGCGGTTACGGTTTCATCGAGACTGAGGATGCGGACGAAGACGTGTTCTTCCACATGGAAGACGTCGGCGGCCCGGACCTCGAAGAAGGACAGGAAGTCGAATTCGACATCGAACAGGCCGAGAAGGGCCCCCGCGCGACCAACGTCGTCCGCCAGTAAGGCTTTCGACGCGACTCGCGATTTCCTAATACACTATTTCACACACTGAGCCGCTGGCTTCGCCCGTGACCGAGTAGTGGTCACTTGGTGATATCAGCCAGGGGCACCAGCCGATGCTCCATCGTCGGCTTCGTATAGCCACTTGACTCCTCGGTGACACCGGCGGTGAACACCTCGACCTTCTGCTGGAGGACGTGGGGTTCGCCCTTGTTGTCGTGGATCACGTCGATCGACTCCCAGGCTTCGGCTTCCATACGGAAGCCAGCGGGCGGCCCGACCAAGAAGCTTCACCCCGCAATACGGGCCGAGCACGTTTCGATCTGCCGAGCAGAGCACAACGTTGATTCGGGGGCCCCGAGAAGTCGACGTCGATGGTGTCACTTGCCCTCCTGTTCGCAGGCCTCCTTGGGATCGCTGGCCTGACGCTGATTGCGCTCGGCGCGCGCGAGCTATGGTTCGCGTGGCAGATCTACCGTGGCGAGCCCCTCGCCGTCTACGAACTCCCGAACGAACTCGGCCCGGTCGAAGTCCAGGGCGTCGCCGAGCCCGACGAGGGGACGGTACAGTCGCCGATCTCCGGTTCGTCGAGTCTGATTTGTGAGTGGGAAGTCCAGGAACGCCGGACGACCAGCGCGGGAAAAGGAACCAACACGTACTGGAAGACCCTCGACGAGGGACTTCTCGGCGGTCCGTTCCGACTCGCCGACGACACGGCGAGCTGTCGGGTCGAACCCGCCGGGTCAGTTCGGCATCTGGAAGAACAGACTGTGACTGTCCCCGGCGGGACGAGCCTCCCCGATCGTCTCGCCGACTTCGTCGCCGGGAACGCGAACATCACCGCACAGGACGAGACAGTCGACCTCGGCGTCACTGAACTCCGACTGGGGAACGACCAGCGGTTTATCGAACGCCGACTCGACCCCGGTGAGGACTGTTTCGTCTACGGCCGGGCACAGTACGACACCGGGGCAGGCCAGCACGGCGGCGAGGTCAACGTCGTCATCGACGGTGATGGAATCCGGCGGTTTCTGATCGCCGACGGCCGCGAGCGCGGCGTCGCCTGGGACGTGGGGAAACTCGGCGTCGTCCCCGTCGCGATCGGTCTCGGCCTGCTGGCACTGGCAGTCGTGGTGGTGTGACGTGAGACTGCCCCGCACGGGCCGATCGAAGCCGGCCAGCGGGCACAGGAAACGCCGGTCGTTCGAATCGCCGCGGGAACGGCCCTCCCTCGAAACAGGTGACATCCACCCCGTCGTAAGCCGCGGGATTCTCTCCTCGCAAAAAATAGCCAATAGTTATCACTGTCACCCTGCACTCGGTACGTACATGAAAGAGGAATTCTGGACCGTCGTTTGTGATCACGTGCCGCGTCTCCGGTTCCTGTTCGCGACCCTGTCCGTCCTGTTCGTCCTGACGGTATTCTCACTCGCATTTACGACGGTGGGCTCGGCGTCGTACTACATCGCAGTGATCGACCTGATCCTGGTAGTGGCCGCGGCCGGAATGACGGTCTTTCTCCAGTGGCGCTGTGCGAAAAACGAACGGCGACGTGGTGAATGGCAGCCGGAAGAACGCCAAGACGAGTAAATCACCTACCTCGGCGTGAACGGAGAGGGACTTCGTCCCTCAAGCAGTCGGCCGTAGGCCGACGACGCCGAGGTTTGTCGGTGAACTCCCGGTCTATCCACTAGACCGTGGAAGGTGAGTAGTCACCATTCCCGTTCACTGTTCCCGACTTCAGGGCAAGGTGATAGGTTACCCCTCCAGAACCAGACTTGCGCCGATTCTGGATATATTTGTGTGCAATGTTTCGCGCCGCATTGTAGTCGCTGTGTAGCTCTTTGCCACATTTCTGGCACGCGAACTCGTCACCATCACGGTTGTCCTCGTGCGTAAAGCCACACCCCGTTTCGGAACACCGTTGACTGGTGTAGGCTGGATGCACTGTCCTAACCGAAATTCCTTCGGCCTTCGCCTTGTATTCGACTTGGCGTTTCAGTTCGTTGAATGCCCATTGCTGGAACTTCGAGGCGTTCGAGATACAGTCACGAATATTCTCCAAGTTCTCGAAGACAATGGTCGTACAGTTCTGAGAAACAGCTTCTTTGATCAGTTCCTTCGATGCTTGGTGCAAGAAGTCCTCTGACCAGTTAGCGAAAGTGTCACCGATGGACTGGATAGTGATGTGTGCGCTTCGTGTGCCCTGTTGTTGGAGGCGAGCGCGGCGGCGTTCGTACTCGCGGCGTTTGTGATTCAGCAGGTCGGCGTTCCCGATGAACGCGCCTGTGCTGGTGACTGCGAGATACCCGTCCACGTTCCGGTCTACGCCGAGAACGGTTGATTGGTTCTCGGCTTCTCCCGACGAATCTTCGCGTTCCTTCTTGACGGAGACGTGGAGATAATAGGTATCTGATTGGTGGTCGTACCGGAGCTTTGCGCCCTGTTTCTGCCATTCGTCGCTTTCCATATACTCGGCCTGAATCGAGTCGTCTGGATAGATGTATTCCGCATGAACGCGACTGCCACCATACGCGGCCAGTGAGCAATAACCGTCGAAGTAGGTGATTGCGTTCGTGTTGTAGACCGTTGTATTCGACGTGAACACCGGCTTTGAGGTGCGTTCACCCGCTTTCATTTTTTCAACGCACCCATCAAGTACGTTCGCGGCATGGTCTGCTGCGGCAACGGTCAGGTCAGCGTGCAATCCAGTGTCCTCACGAATGTCGTCGTAGACAAGGCGCTGGAGATGATTACCCGACGTAATCACGTACCCGTCGTCATCACCATCCCATCCCCGGTCTGCGAACCACTGTGTTGCGTCCCGAAACGTGTTCATCGTCCGTTTCAGGTCGTCACGGCGGTCGCTAGGGACGGAGAGCTTGACAACTGCGGTACGATTAATCTCCATCTATACGCCACTTGTGGCTCTATGTATATAAAAATTCAGGGGAGTAGGCCGGGTTGTTGATTGTTGTGTGATTCTCGGAGCTTACGCGATTCCCGCCCGCCGTGAACAGAGAGGGATCGGAGATCCCTCAGGCAGTCGGGCCTCGCCCGACGACGGCGGGACTCCCTCGCTGACTTAGGTGGGTTCGACTGTCGGACAACGAAATCGAGAGCAAAGCAGGACGCGGACAAAAACGGACGGTCGTGGGGAGACGAGCGATCCGGCTTCAGTCGTCGATCATCTCGTCGGTGACCGGCTCGCTATCCCAGTAGGGGTGGTCCTCACCGTACTCCCGGAAGCAACTCGAGGTGTGGAAGCCGTCGACGTCGATCTGTTGGGCCGCAGGCTTCTCCTTGATGCAGGCCTCGCGAGCTTCTGGACAGCGCGTGTGGAACCGACAACCAGAAGGTGGATTGATCGGGTCGGGGATGTCGATTTTGCGCATCGGCATCTCGCCGATATCGGCCTTCTCGGGGTCGATATTGGGCGTCCCCCATCGCAGGACGTCCGTATAGGGATGGGACGGATTCCGCGTAATCTGCTCGGCCGGCCCGATCTCGACGAACTCGCCGAGATACATCCCGGCGATGCGGCCGCCGGACTTCTGGGCGAGATATCGGGCGTTCGAGAGGTCATGAGAGATGAACAGGAACGACGTGTCGAACTCCTCCTGGAGCTCGAGCATCAGGTCCATCATCTCGACGCGCAAGGAGACGTCGAGCGCCGAGATGGCCTCGTCGGCCAGGATCAGGTCCGGGTTCATCAGCAACGCGCGACACAGCGCGACGCGCTGTTTCTCTCCGCCGCTGAGCTGGTGGGGATACCGTTCGCCGTACTCCGTCGCCGGCGTCAAGCCGACGTAGTTCATCAGCGTGTAGATCCGGTCGAGGCGCTCCCCGGTACTCATCTCGGGGTGGATCTGCTTGAGCGGAACCGACAGGATCGACTTTAGCCGACGGTTGGGATTGAGCGAACTCCCCGGGTCCTGGTGGATGATCTGCAATGACTTGCGGATCTCGTCCCAGGACATCTCGGCGTTGCCTTTCTTGGCCTCCACGAGGTCGACGCCGCGGTACTCGATGGACCCATTGGTGGGTTCCTGAAGTCCGAGGATCGTCTTCCCGAGGGTCGTCTTTCCACAGCCGGATTCGCCGACCAGCGCGACCACGTCCTGTTCGTAGATGTCGAGGTTGACGCCGTCGACGGCGCGGACGACGTTCGGATCGTCACCGAACATCGACTGGACGATCCCCTGTGACTGCTCGAAGTGGACTTCGAGGTCGTTGATGGAAATCAACGGCACCTCGTCCGGCGAGTGCCTGGCGCTGGTCGAGGTTTCCACTTCCTCACTGTCTACGCTCTCGACCTCCTGCTCGTAGACCAGTGGCATCGACTCCTGGGCCTCCTCCCAGCGGAAACACGCGGCGCCGTGGTCGTCATCGAGCAGGAACTGGTTGGGTTCGGCCTCGAGGCACGCGTCCTCGGCCAGTGGACACCGGGGGTGGAACGAACACCCCTGGGGGACGTTCAGCGGGTCCGGACTCGACCCCTCGATCGAGCGGTTCTGGTCGATCGGGGCGTCGATGTCCGGCGTCGAGTTCAACAGCATTCGCGTGTAGGGGTGGCCGGGATCCCTGAGCATCTTCTCTTTGGGCCCGACCTCGACCATCCGGAAGGCGTACATCACCGCCAGGCGGTCGGCCAGGCTGGCCACAAGCGCCAGGTCGTGCGTGATGAACACCATCGAGATGTCGTACTCCTGTTGGAGATCTCGGAGGAGCTGGAGGATCGAACGCTGCATCAGCAGGTCCAGAGCAGCCGTCGGCTCGTCCATGATCAACATCTCGGGATCGAGCACCATCGCCAGAGCCAACAGCGTGCGCTGGCGCATGCCGCCCGAGAGTTCGTGTGGATACGCACTCATCACGCGGTCGGGCTGCATGTAGAGGTCCGCGATGAGATCGCGAGCCCGCTGCATACCCTCCTTGACATTTTCGTCGTGGGCTTTCAGCGTTTCGACGAAATGGTCTTTGATCTGTTTGACGGGGTTGAACGAACTCATCGCCCCCTGGAAGACCATCGCGACTTCCTCCCAGCGCCACTGCCGGAGCTGTTCGTCGTTGAACTCGAGAATGTCGACAGCCTCGCCCTCCGAAGGCCGATATTCGATCGAGCCCTCGAGGACGCCGGGTTCCTCGACGGAGTCCATCATCGCTGAGACCAGCGTGGACTTGCCCGCGCCGCTCTCACCGACGATGCCGACGATTTCGCCGCGGCCGATGTCCATGTTGATGTCGTCGAGGACCCGTGAGATCCCCCGATCCATCTCGAAGGTGACCCGAACGTCGTCGAGACGCATGATCGGGTCGGGCTTCTCGACTTTCTCGACTTCGAGTGGCTGTTCGTCAGACGCCGCAGTCAGGTTGTCAGTACTCATTCGTTCATAACCTCCTCGACGTCGTCCTCGTCGGAATCAATTTGGTCGAACGACGACAGTTTCGTCCGGACCCGTGGGTTGAAGACGCGGTCCATCGACTGGGAGAGCAAGATCAGTCCCAGCGCCAGGAACAACATGGCGAGGACGGGTGGGAACAGCCAGTTCCAGATGCTGAGCCCAGCGATCGCGCCCTGGTCGTAGGCGTCGCTGATCATGACGCCCCAGTTGGCGACGTCCGTCGGCAGGACGCCGAGGTAGTACAACCCGACGGCCGAGAAGACCACGAACCGGGCCGCGGTGACGAAGTTGATCAGAATGTACGGCATCAGGTTCGGGATCACGTCCTTTAAGATGATCTTCCAGGAGCTGACGCCCATCGTCCGGGACGCCTCGACGTAGTTCTCCTGGCGCAGCGTCAACACCTGCGAGCGGATCGCCCGTCCGAGGCCGCCCCAGTAGTTGATCATGATGACCATCCCGATGGTCGCCGGCCGGAGGACGTTCAACGGCTCCGGGAGCCTACCGAGCTGGGCGAATCCGATGCCGATCCCGAAGACTTCCAGGTCCTGGAGCGCGAGCGCGAGGACCATCACGAGCGGGAGGCCGGGGATCGTCATCGCGATGTCGATGAACATCGAGATCGCCCCGTCGACGCGGCCACCCTTGTACCCCGCAACCGTCCCGAGGAGCGTCGCGATGACCGTCGCGAAGACACCGCCCGAAATGACCATGACCAGCATCTTCGGCGTCGAGTGGACGACGAGACCGAAGATGGACCGCCCAGTCTTTGTCGTCCCGAGCGGATACGACAGATCGTGGAACGTGGGGTACGCGAGGTTGAACCCTCCGAGGTTGAATAGACTATGCCAGTCGAACGCCGGTGTCAGCCGCAGTGCCGGCGTGAGATGCGTCTCGGGATAGGGAACCAGCCAGACGCCGATCGTCGCGACGAAGACGTACAGGAGGAGGATGAGTCCCCCAATGATGAACCGCCAGTCGTCGAGGACGACGACGCCCGGTTCGTAGATGCGGTTCCGATAGAACTCCCGGGCCTTGTCGCGGAGGCTCACCTCGACAGCGTCTTCCGCGTCGTAGGTCCACTGCAGTTCGTCTGCCGACGTCTCCGATTCAGAATGACTCACTTTCATCACCCGTCTTGATCCGCGGATCGACGAACCCATACGAGAGGTCAGCCAGGAAGATGCCGATCACTAGCGACAATGTAATCACCAGGAACGCCCCCATGAGGACGGGGTAATCACGGTAGTCGTACGCCTGGAACAACATCCAGCCTAGTCCCTTGTAATTGAACACGTCCTCGAGGACGATCGTCCCACCGAGGACCCACCCGAACGACAGCAACATCCCGGTGTACATCGGCAACACGGCGTTGCGGCCGACGTATCGGAGTGCGATGACGCGTTCGGGAAGGCCCCTGAGCTTTGCGACCTCGACGTAGCCCTTCCCGAGAATGGAGATACTGTTCCCACGCATCGAGAGCGCGCGAACGCCGTATCGCGAGATGACGATCGCCGCGATCGGAAGCGTGCCGTGATAGATCACGCTGTGGAGAAACGCCAGGTTGAAACCAGGGGTCACGTCGAGCGAGTATCGTCGTCCAGTCGGGAACCACCCGAGAGTCTGCCCAAAGATGAATACCAGAAGGATCGCCATGACGAAGAAGGGGATCCCACTGGCGAAGATCGCGATCGCCGAGTTGGCGGTGTCGAAGCGCGACCCTTCCCGGTAGGCCATGATCGCACCGAGCGTGATCGAGATCGCGAAGAAGAGGACGATCGAGACCAAGGTGATCATGATCGTCCACGGGAGACGAGTGGCCATGATCTCGGTAACAGGTGTGCCACCACCCGCGACCTGGATCGACGAACCCAGGCTTCCCTGGTGTAAGCCAACAATGTAGTCGATGAACTTTTGCGGGAGCGGTACGTCCGGATTGTATCCGAGGTTCGAGAGGACGACTTGGATCTGTTCTTCTGTATACCCTATCGACGAGAGCCGCCCTCTGATCCTGCTTGCCGGATTACCGGGAAGCATTCGGGTGAGGCCGAAGCTCAGGGTGATGACGACGTAGATCGTCACAATCGCCTTCGCCGTCCGTTTGACGTAGTAGTTTACCATCGGGTATTCTAAATTTGATGAATAATTGTTCGATCAGGCCGATACGCCAGGGGCGCGCTTCACTCGCCCTGCCACTGCATCTTTCCGACACGCGGAGCGTAGAACGTCGGCCACTTGACGTTGCCCGCCGGGTCGTCGGGGTCGGGAGCCGACAGCCGCCGTTCGCTGATCCAGGACTGCTCTACCTTGTTGATGACCGGCAGGTACGGGAGATCCTGATGGGAGACCCACGCGAGCTCCTGGACGATCGACTTGGCTTCGTCGCCGCTTGCTGTCGAGAGATCGTCGAGGCGCTTCTGGACGTTGACCGACATGGTGCCGTCGCCGTCCATCGCCGGAACCTCGATCTCGGCGCCTTCCTCGGCACCGGGGTAACTGTGGGCGTTGTTGTACGCACGGCCGAAGACCCAGTTCAGCGGGAAGTACGGGTGCGAGGACCGGGCGTTGCCAGGCGACCACGGACGGGCCGCCATCTTGAAGTTCCCTTCGCCGACGACCGTGTTGATGTTGTTGACACGGTTCATCTCCACGTCGAATCCGGCGTCCTGAAGCTGTGGGACCACAGCCTGGGTCGCCGTGACCCAGTCACTCCAGCTACTCGGCACGACGACCTCGAACGAGACGGTCTCGCCGTCCATTGCCCAGAACCCGCTTGAGTTCTTCTCGTAGCCGGCGTCCTGCATGACCTCTGCGGCCTTCTCTGCGCCGCCCTGCATTGCCGGGAACGCGCCGCCCACGTCGATCCAATCGTCCTGGACGTTCGCGGAGATGGCGGCCGGGGTCGGGAAGGCCTCCTTGATCTGTGCACCCGCGGCGGTGACGACCTCTTCCCGGTTGATGGCGTGGGTGATGGCCTGACGGACCGCTCGCTTCGAGATATGCGGCGCGGCCTCCTCGTCGTGGTTGAACACGTAGCCGACACCCCAGTAGCCGGGGAAGTTGTATTCCACCCAGTGGTCGGCCATTTCTGCCCGGATGTTCGATGGGGTGAAGGCACTCATGATCGTGTCGATCTGATCACCGATCATGGCCTCCCAATTACCCTGGTTGCCCGGGTAGTTCGGGAACCGGTAGCGCTCGAAGTTGACGTTGCCGGCGTCGGGGTGCTCGGGGTTGCGCACCATCATGTACTGCTCGTCGTCCATGCTCTCCGCGCCGAAGATACCGGAGACGTAGTCGGGCACCTGGGGTTCGCGACCCTGAATGTCGCTGGCAACGCCGTCTTCCTCGTCCTCCCAGTAGCGCTGGTAGAGCTCGTCGTAAGGCGCGTCCATCTTCGCCTGCTGGAGTTGCGAAAGGAGCGTGAACTCGACGATCGCCGGGTTGACTTCTTTGGTAGTCTCGATCTCGAGGGTCTTGTCGTCGACCTCGTTGAACGAGTCGAAGACTTCCGAGAACGCAGCCCCCGTCGCGAGGTTCATCACGGTGTTCGCCTTGATGTCCTCGGCTGTCACCTGATCGCCGTTCGCGTAGGTGTGGTCCTCACGGATGTTCAGCGTGATGGTCGTCCCGTCGACTGACCAGTCCTGGATGAGCCGCGGCATCCATTCGTTTTCCGTCATGTTGTACTGAGCATAGCGCTCGTACGCGAGCCAGCGGCCCCAGATGTTCGGCCACCCGGCGAACTGGGCGTTCCAGTCGAGCAGTTCCATCCCACGAGCGGCGGCGGATTCGACCGTGACGTCGTAGACGTCCGATTCGCCACCGTTCTCGTCACCGTTTCCGGTGCCACCGTTCTCGTCACCGTTTCCAGTGCCACCGTTCTCGTCACCGTTCCCGGTGCCGGATTCTGTGGTGTCCGTCTCGTCACCCTGACACCCGGCGAGCATGGTCGCGCCGGTCGCGCCAGCCAGCCGGATGAAATTACGGCGATTCACTACGTCTTCGAAACTCCCTGAAGACTGTTCACTAGCCATTGTCCGGGGATAAATCGAGAGGCCACCATAATAAATATTGTTATCTAACTATGTCAAGGGAGTTTTTCTTTACTCTCCTATTTGTTGGATACGGTACCATTAAGCCATCCCAGAGACGACGAACCACTCGTTGGCCAGCCGCTGGGGGAAAATGTAAATTTCCTGTCTTTCCCCAGCACAGGGCGCTACCGTACACCGGAGCGACAAGCGCCGATCACGACTCGTCGTCGACCGACTCGAGCCACTCGGCGGTGTCCGCGGCGAAGGCCGCCAGTTCATCGTCCTCAGCCTCCTCGGCGACCGTCCGGACAGTGTCGACGGCGTCGGTCGCACTGAGATAGCCGAGCGCTCGAAGTGATCGCGCCTGGAGTTGCGTCGAGCCATTGGGGAGCGTGGCCTCGACGCGCTCGGCGACCCCATCGGGGACGGCGTAGTCCTCAGCCGCCAGCGTCGAGACGATCTCGAGGAGGGGGCCGGCGACAATCTCGTTTTGGTCGTCAACGTACGGCCGAAGCGCCTCGAGGTGTGGGGCGATCGCGTCGGGATCGGTTTCGGCGACGGCGACGAGTGCTTTGGCCGTGAGTTCCCGGGCGTTCTCGTTCTGGGCGACGTTCTTGCCGACCTCCTCGCGGACAGGATCGTCCGGGTCCGCGAACGTCGTCTGTTTTGACTCTGGAAGTGTTGGCCCCTCCTGACCCAGGGCCGCAACGAGTTCCTCGGCGTGGCCTGCCACGACCGCAGGGCGCTCGAAGGCGAGCAACGCGACTGATTTCGCCGCGAGAAACCGTGTCAGTGGCGTCTCTCCAGTGAGTTCCCTGGTGAGCGCCTGGACACCCTTGGCAACAGCATCGGGTTCGTCCGGGACGAGGTGGCCGATGGCACCGAGCGCCGAGTGTTTGACAGCGAGGAAGTCGTCCTCGACGAACGTGAGGATATCGGGGATCAGTGGAGCGATCCGATCGGAATCGACGTAGCCGACCGCCTGGCAGACGTCCAGGGCCCGTTTGCGGACGATATCGTCGTCAGCTTCGAGAAACGGACGGACGTCCTCGGCGGTCACAGACGTCGGTTCCTCCTCGGCGCGCTCGACGAGGGACTCGACATCTCCCGTGGCGTTAGCTGTCATTACTGCACCGACGTTTCGAGCGAGGGCTTCTAACCTTTGTGATGTCACTTTCGAGGGGAATGTGCCTTGTGGGGACCACCGTGTTTTTGGACCTACCGCCCAAAGGGGAGGGTATGTCAGCACTCCGTGACGCACTTTCAGACCTCCCGTCGGCCGTCTTCGCCGACCTCCTGGAGTCGGAGTCGGCCTATCTGCTCGTGATCGACCTGCCCGGCGCGACCGCCGATACGGTCGAGGCACACACAGAGGGCCATCGGCTCAGCATCGAAGCCCGCCGCGCCAAGGACGTCCCGACTGACTTCGAGTACGTCTCCGAGGAGCGCTCGCTGTTCCTCGACGTCGACCTCCCGCTACCGCCGGACGTGAAAGCCGACGGAATCTCGGGCACTGTCGATCACGGTGTCCTCGAGATCACCCTCCCGAAGACGTCCGAGACCGAAACCGAATCGATCCCGATCGAGGACGCCTAGGGCGGGTGGAGAGTCGGTGCCCCTCCGTTCCTACCGGCGGTTCCTGGCGGTGCTCATCGAGTTCCTGCCGCTGGCGATCACGTACGCCCGCGACCGGCGGCGATTCCTGCTGTTCGGGTCGAGCCGATCGGTCTCCTCGGCCCAGCGCCACGAACGAGCCGAGACACTGTTGCAGTCGCTGCTCACCCTCGGTCCGACGTTCATCAAACTCGGCCAGATGCTCTCGACCCGGCCGGACATCCTCCCACCGGAGTACGTCACCGAGTTCTCGAAGCTGCAGGACCGCGTCCCGCCGGCCGACTGGGACGACGCCAGAGACGTCCTCGAGGACGAACTCGGCCCCGTCGAGGAGCGCTTCAGCGACTTCGACACCGACGCGATCAGCGGGGCGAGCCTGGGGCAGGTCTACTACGCCGAGATCGGGGGCGATTCCGTCGCTGTCAAGGTGCGTCGGCCGGGCGTCGAGGATCTGGTTCGGGCCGACCTCCGGGTCCTGCGGTGGATCCTCCCCATTCTGCTGTACTTCGTCGACGACGCTAGGTCGTTCTCCTTAGAGACGCTCGCCGACGAATTCGATCAGACGATCCGTCAGGAGATGGACTACGAGCGGGAGGCCCGGATGTTGACCGAGATCCGCGGGAATTTC
The DNA here is from genome assembly GCF_000470655.1 of Halorhabdus tiamatea SARL4B. Classification (NCBI taxonomy): domain Archaea; kingdom Methanobacteriati; phylum Methanobacteriota; class Halobacteria; order Halobacteriales; family Haloarculaceae; genus Halorhabdus; species Halorhabdus tiamatea. Next base: position 2,352,496 of record NC_021921.1, on the reverse strand, counting down.
GCGGGCGACGAGTCAGTCCGAATTCCGCCAGTCGTCGAGTCGCACTCGACGTCACGCGTCCTCACGATGGAATACATCGAAGGGACGAAGATCAGCGACGTCGACGAACTCGACAGGCTGGAGGTCGACCGGACACAACTCGCGGAGACGCTCGAACGGGCGTACTTCCAGATGATCGTCGAGGACGGCGTCTACCACGCCGATCCACACCCCGGAAACCTCGCCGTCCAGGACGACGGGACGCTGGTGTTCTACGACTTCGGGATGAGCGGTCGTGTCGATTCGTTCCTGCAAGAGAAGATCATCGACTTCTACATGGCCGTCGCCGAGCAGGACATCGACGCCATCCTCGACGCACTCATCGAGATGGGGACACTCTCCCCGGAAGTCGACCGGCAGGTCATGGCCGACGTCATGGAACTCGCCATCGCGGACGCGCGTGGCGAGGACATCGAACAATATCGCGTCCAGCAGATCATCCAGAGCGTCGAGGACACGATCTACGAGTTCCCGCTACGGCTCCCGGAAAACCTGGCGCTGGTCCTCCGGGTCGCGACCGTCGTCGAGGGAGTCGCCGTCACGCTCGATCCCGATTTCGACTTCATCTCGGTCGCGACTGACTTCCTGCGCGAGGAGGGGTACCTCGAAGAGAGCGCCCGGCAGTTCGTCACCGATCGCGTCGATGAGGTTCGAGACGCCGGTCGGTCAGCCGTCAGGGTGCCACCGAAACTCGAGACCACGCTCGACCGGATCGAACGCGACGACTTCTACGTCCGGGCGGACATCGAGGACTCGGACAACCTCCTGGACATTCTGGCGACCCGGCTGATCCTGGGAATGATCGCAGCCAGCGGACTCGTCTCGACGTCGGTGCTGTACTCGCTTTCGACAGTCCGGGCGACGCTGCTTGCCGCCCTCGTGACGGCGGTGTCGCTGTTTGCTCTCTATCGGTCGTTCCGCAAACGGCGGTCGATCCGGGCGAAGCCGCAGTTCACCCGCAACCAGATGCGCAAGCGCGAGGAAACCGCGGAGTCGGAACCGCCGTCGATCGGGGCCGACGGACCGATCGACGAAGGGGAGGCGAAAGTGGCCGAAGAAGATCGCTGGACGTAGGGGTCAGACCGGACGGAAGGCATCCCGACGCGTTCCAAACCGTTTATACTCGTCCCCGGATAATCCCGGCACATGGCAAAACAGCAGACCGAGGTTCGGGAACTCGACGAGGGGAGTTACGTGATGATGGACGACGAGCCCTGCAAGATCACGTCCTACAGTACGGCTAAACCCGGAAAACACGGTAGCGCAAAAGCCCGCATCGACGGCAAGGGCGTCTTCGACGGGAAAAAGCGCAGCCTCTCCCAGCCGGTCGACGCGAAGATCTGGGTTCCGATCATCGAGCGCAAACAGGGACAGGTCGTCTCGGTCTCGGGCGACGACGCCCAGGTCATGGATCTGGAAACCTACGAGACGTTCACGATGCGCGTCCCCGACGACGAGAGTCTCTCGCCCGACGACGAGATCGAGTACCTCGAACTCGAAGAGCAGCGCAAGATCGTATAGATGTATTTCCCCGGCGCGACTGCTGACCGGAACCGCGCCGACTACGCGGTCGTCGGTGCGCCACTCGACGTCTCGACGACGTTCCGGCCCGGCACCCGCTTTGGCCCCGCTCGCGTCCGGGAGCTCGCGGCCACTTTCGAGGACTACGACCACTACACGGACAGTCACTTCACCGATTGCGACGTCTACGACCACGGCGACGTCGGGGCCGCCGGGGCGATCGAGGACGCCGGCGAGTATCTCACCTATCTGGAAGGCGAACTCGGCGACCTGCGAGCCGGCGGCACTACGCCCCTGCTGGTCGGCGGCGAACACACCGTCACCGTCGCGGGCGTCCAGAGCGTCGACCCGGACGTATTCGTCTGTCTGGACGCCCATCTCGACCTCCGGGAGGCCTACGCCGGCAACCCATTGAGCCACTCGACGGTCACCCGCCACGCCCTCGACGTCGCTGATCGCGCGGTGATCCTCGGGGCACGCGCCGGCAGCGAGGCCGAGTGGGACCGCGCCGACGCCGAGGACGTGACGGTCGTCCCGCCCGGCGAAGTGAGCGAATGGACGCCCGATTTCGAGGACGAATCGGTCTATCTCAGCGTCGACGTCGACGCCGCCGACCCCGGATTCGCGCCCGGGACCGGGACGATGGAGCCGTTCGGCCTGACGCCGCGGGAGATGCACGACGTGGTTCGGTCGATCGCGCCGCAGGTCACCGGCTTCGACGTGGTCGAGGTCAACGACCGCGACGACGGCCAGACCGCGACGCTTGCGGCGAAGCTCCTGCGGGCGTTCGTCTACGAGCACGCGGCGGACGACAGTGAGTGATCGCGCCGTGAGCGTCAGAACTGCGTAGCTTTTTGCCACCCCGGCCGCGAGTACTCCACATGGATCGACTGGCGTCGTGTTACTTCTGTGGCGTCGCGGTCGACGCACCGCTCGAAGAGTACCCCGTCGTGCCCCGCGATCTACGTCCGTCTGTCGAAAACCAGCAGACTGTCGTCCTGTGTCCACAGTGTCGGCGCAAGCTCTCGACGATCGTCGACAGCGTGGTCGCGGCGACGGCGGACCCCGACCAGACGACGCTCTCGGGGAACGAGTCGGACACCGACGAGACCGGGAGCGCCGACGCCGAGAACGTCGAGCGGACGACGGAAGACGTCGAATCGAGTGCCGACCGGCCGGCGGATTCCTCGTTGATCGAGGGCTTCGGCCACGACGAGCCGTCGCTCATCGAGGTGGAGGGGACAGCGGAAGACGACGAGTCGACAGCGGTCGACGGGGTTGCTGCCGAGGGCGAACCCGAGCGGTCGGAGCCAAAGCCCGAAGACACCGAGGATGAGGACCAGACAGCGGACGCCGACGCTGCTGATCCGGCAGGGGCGACCGAGACTGGCAACGACGACAGCGGCGATGCGACTGCGAGCACAGCTGAGACGGAGACGGACGACCGGGACTTCTCGACGTCGTCGTACAACCGGGTCGTCCGACTGCTCCAGAACCGCAACTTTCCGCTCGACGTCGACGAAATCACGACGATCGCCGGCAGTGCCTACGAGATCGAACGCCGCGAGACCGAGGCGATCATCGACGCCCTGGTCGATCGCGGTGTGATTGAACGCGATGGCGAGCAGCTGTTCCGGCCTGACAGCAATGACTGAACAGCTCCGTAACAGATAGCTACGATAAGAAGCTGAGGGCCAGATTACGTTTCCGCCAGCGCAGCCACGTACGCCTCACTGCTATCCCTGACGCCGACGTAGAGCCGGCCGTCGTGGATCACCGGGCCTGTAATGGGTTCGGCGTCCTCACCGAACTCGTGCGTCCAGACGCGTTCTCCCGAGGTCGAGTATGCCACCACACCGCCGGCGACCCTCGAGACGTACACCCGATCCGACCCGACCGCGGGCGGAAACCAGGCGAAGCGGTCGAGTGTTACCCGCCACTGCTTTTCCCCGGACCCGATGTCGAGAGCGACGAGCGGTCCGGGAACGTCGTGGGACGTCGGCCCGGACTGGCCACTACCGGCAGGGGAACCGCCCACCGCAACGGCCCTTTCACCCGCCACAGCTACCGCGTTTGCCTCCGGAAGATCGTACTGCCACCGCTCGTCGCCAGTTACGATATCGAACGCTCGGACACCGCCCTGTGAATCAGCCACGAGAACGCGTTCGTCCGTGACGGCAAGGTCGTCGGGAGCACTCACCGGTTGCTCCCAAAGCCGGTCGCCACCAGTCGCATCGAGCGCGACCAGCGATCCGTCCGTATCCGTGAACACGCGACCGTCTGCCGCTGCCAGAACACCGAATTCATCTGCATCGAGGTCGACGCGAAAGCGTCGGTGCCCGTCGGAACGGTCGAACCCGGCAGTGAACCCGTCGGCCGTCCGAACGAACACCGCGTCCGACCCGACGACCGGCGGAGCCGCGTGCAACGACTCGGCCAGCGCGTCCGTCGTCGCGGACCACAGCCGCTCGCCGCCGGGCGCGAACGCGACGGGCGGTCGGCCAGCGCAGACGACGTCCGCGCCAGCCCCCGGTCCAGTGGAGACGTGATCGCCTGGATCGACGATTCGTTCGGCCCACCGGACGTCGCCACTCGCCGCGTCGATCGCCCACAGGGTGCCGTCGTCGTCCGTCGCGTAGATCGTCGCGTCACCGACCGCGAGCGGTGCGTTCAGCGTGGTGTTTTCGGGACCAACGGTCGTCCGCCAGCGCTCGCTCACCGGCGAGACGAACGGGAGCGAGGCACATCCCGCAACCGAGATGGCGGCTGCGCCCAGGCCTGCGAGGTATGAACGGCGGGAGGGCATCGTTTCAATATCTTCTCCGCCATTGATAGATTTTTGGATTCGACTCTCGCCAATCGAACGAACAGCTTCTGAGCGAGGGCGACAACGGCCAGCCGTCACCGAATTTCCGTTGTCAGTAGCGTGACGACCGCCCACCAGTCGACCACAATCACTACGGCCGGGCCCGACGAAGCCGGCGTATGAACTGTCAGGAACTCTGTTCGCGATTCGACGAGCGCCTCGACGTCGACGCCTACGCCGGGATCGACGCCAGCGAGAACGGCCTCCAGGTCGGGCCGGCTGATCAAGACGTCGAGCGCGTCGCGTTCGCCGTCGACGCAGCCGTCGAGACGATCGAGCAGGCAGCCGCCGAGGGGACGGACCTGCTTGTCGTCCACCACGGACTGCTGTGGGGTGGCGACGGGCAGGTGACCGATCTGCGATACCGTCGTCTCCAGCGATTGTTCGAGGCCGAGATGGCACTCTACGCCGTCCATCTCCCGCTAGACGGCCACCAGGACCTCGGCAACGCCGCCGGGGTGGCCGACGTCCTCGACCTCGGGAATCGGGCACCGTTCGGCGAGATCGACGGCGAGTACATCGGTCAGCGCGGGCGGGCGCGAGAGCCGTTTGCAGTCGAAGGATTGCGTGAGCGACTGTCGAGCGAACTCGACACCAGCGGTGAGGACGTGCAGGTGCTGGAGTTCGGCCCCGCGGAGATCGTAGACATCGGAGTCGTGACCGGCAGCGGCACCGACTGGATCGACGAGGCAGCTGCGAAAGGAGTCGACGCGCTGGTGACCGGCGAGGGCAAACAGCAGGTCTACCACCGGGCGCGCGAGCACGGTATCCACGTCTTTCTCGCTGGGCACTACGCGACCGAGACCTTCGGCGTGCGCGCGCTTGCTGGCCTCGCCGAGGAGTGGGGCGTAGAGACGACGTTCGTCGACCATCCGACCGGACTCTGATCGATGGCTGTCGAGGAGTCGGAAGTGCCCGCGTTCGACGCCATTGCCGGCCACGACGACCTGATTGACTGGTCGAGCGCGTACGCCCGCGAGGCCCGTCGGGAGTGGCTACTCGACGTTCGCCTCGACCTCGTCGAGTGGGAAGTTTCGACGCGGGCGCGCAGACGGGCGGCGGCGGTCAAGCGGCCGGAGATTCCGGAGGCGACGGTCGGCGAGCCGGTCGAGTGGGAGCGCGTTCCCGACAGCGACGGTCGACCGCTCCCCTGTACGATCTCGCTTTCCTGGGACGCCTTCGAGGCGTTCTCGCGGGCGGAGTGGGAATCGACGCTGCGCCACGAACTGCTGCACGTCGAGCAGTTCCAGCGCGACGGGACGACCGGCCACGGCGCGGCGTTCAAGCGCCGGGCCCGAGAAGTCGAGACCGACGTTCGGTGTCGGGCGTTCGCGACGCCGAAATGGCTGTTTCGGTGTGCGGCGTGCGGGGGAGAGGTCGCCCGGCGGTATCGCGACTGTGCGTTCGTCCGCGAATACGACGAATACCGATCGGACTGCTGTGGCGCGGCGCTGGTTCGGAGCCAGCCCGAGTAGTCGAGGAGCAGACGGTTCGGACCCCGTCTCGCGATCGTACGCTTCAAGCGCCTCGCCGGCGGACAGTCACGTATGACCGACGACCACGAAGACGATCACCGCGAGACGTTCCATCACGATCCGATCGGCCACGCCGAGGCGCGAGCGGGCATGACCGTGGGCGAACTCGCTGCGGAGTACGGCGATGGGGGCTTCGGCGCGAGTACGCTCCACGAGGCGGTCGACATCTACAGCGAGATGCTCGACGACGACGTCACCAACTTCCTGGGGCTGGCCGGCGCGATGGTCCCGGCGGGGATGCGACAGATCGTCGCCGACCTCATCCGGGACGGCCACGTCGACGCCCTCGTGACGACGGGGGCAAACCTCACCCACGACACCATCGAGGCCATCGGCGGCAAGCACCACCACGGCGAGGACCACGCCGAGGGTAAATCGATGCGCGAACACGACGAGCAGTTGCGCGAGGAGGGCGTCGACCGCATCTACAACGTCTACCTCCCCCAGGAGCACTTCGCCGCCTTCGAGGGTCACCTCCGGGAGGAAGTCTTCCCGGTGCTCGAAGAAGAGGGCACAGTGAGCATCCAGCGGTTGACCGAGGAACTCGGCCGGGCGAACGCCGCGGTCAACGAGCGCGAGGACGTCGAGGAAGGGCCGGGCATCGCCGCCGCGGCCTACGAGAACGACGTCCCGATCTACTGTCCAGCCGTCCAGGACTCCGTGCTCGGGATCCAGTCGTGGATCTACAACCAGACCAGCGACTTCACGCTCGACGCGCTGGCGGACATGACCGGCATCTCCGACATCGCCTACGAAGCCGAGCAGGCGGGCGCGCTGGTCGTCGGCGGCGGCGTCCCGAAGAACTTCGTTCTCCAGACGATGCTGGTCAGTCCTGACGCCTACGACTACGCGGTCCAGTTGACGATGGACCCGCCACAGACCGGCGGGCTCTCCGGGGCCACCCTCGATGAAGCGCGGTCGTGGGGCAAACTCGAGAAGGCCGCGCGCAACGCCTCGGTGTACGCCGACGCGACAATCACGTTCCCGCTACTCGTCGCCGCCGCCCGTGAGCGGAGCGGTGAGTGATTTCTCTCAATTCGCAGAAGAATTAAGGAACAGGCGGGTAACGCTCGGGATATGTCGCTGCCGTGGTATCTCGTGGTAACCGAGAATGAGAGGCGTACGTGGGTGGGGCCAGCACCGCCAGTGGCCTGGGAACGTGCGAGAGGCGATCCATGAGTCGGCCCGCGTCCTCGCTGGAGACGCACCTCGATCGGGTGCGCCGCGAACACGTCCTTCTGGCGGGGATCGTCCTCGTCGCGTTCGGTCTGCGAGCGTACGCCATCGGCGCAGAGAGTCTCTGGTACGACGAAGTCTACACGGCCAGAGTCGTCCTCGACCGCGGGATCAGAAACATTGTGTTCGTCCTCCCGACCGAAGATGTCCATCCGCCGCTGTATTACGCCATACTGTGGGTCTGGACCCGGGTGACCGGAGTCTCGGCGGTCTCGATCCGGGCGCTGTCACTCCTTGCCAGCGTCGCCTCCATCCCGTTCGTGTACGCGATCGCACGCCGGCTATACGACCGCCGGGTCGGACTCTTCTCGGCACTCCTGTTCACACTTTCGCCGTTCTACGTCTACTACGCCCAGGAGGCGCGAATGTACGCGGTCATGACGTTCCTGACGGTGTGGGCGAGTTATGCTATGCTCGGGTGGCTCGATGGGGCTCCCGGATGGTGGCGCAGCGAGTGGGGCTACGGCATCGCCACCGTGATACTGGTGTACACACACGCCTTCGGCATCCTGATCCCGTTCGCCCAGACCGTCTACGTCCTAGCGTTCGTCGACCGTACGGACGCCAGGGAGTGGTTCGTCGACTGGAGGAACATGCAGACGAGGGTCGGGTTCATCGCCGCTCCGTACTACCTCATCCTCCTCAGCGATATGCTCGGTTCCGGCCGCCTCGTTTCGAGAGTCGAATGGATTCCGCCGATCACACCGGTCAGATTCTGGGAGATCCTGGGCTCGCACGTCGGACGAACGGTCCCACCGGCATCGACGTTCCACCGCCCGAGTCTCTGGACGGTCGCGGGCGATGGCCTCCTGGTCGTCGGCGAACTCGTGACGCTCGCCGCACTTGCCCTGCTGGCGTTTCTCGCCGTCCGCCACGTCCTCGCCGGGGATGAAGCGGACGACGGCGACGGCGAGATAGCGGACCCCGACCGGGCGCAACTGCGCCCGGATGCGTTCCTGGCGTGCTGGCTAATCGTCCCGCTCGCCGCGATATCGGCGGCCTCAGTACTCGTGACGCCGCTGCTGTTCGACCGATTCACGGCCCCGGCAGGCGTCGCTCTACTGATCCTCCTGGCGCGGGCGGTGACACTATTGGCAGACACCGACAGGGCGACGATCCTCGCGGTCGGGATGATCGTGCTCGTCCTCGGGGTGCCGCTGGCTGGTCTGTACACCGAATCACACAAACACGAGTACGACAGTGCCGTCGGCGTGATAGAGAACAACGCCGAGAGCGGGGATCTCGTCGTCGTCACGCCATTCTGGGCGACCGACGCCTATGACTACTATTCGACTCGCGAGGACCTCTCGCACGCCACACTGCCGGCGGGCGCGTCTGGTCCAGAGGTCACAATGACAGTCAGAGACGCCGATACTGTCTGGCTACTCGTCACCCACCAGAACGCATCCCAGCGAGCCACGGTCCGCCAATCGATGGACGACGCAGGCCTCACGACGACACGTCACGAAGCGTTCACATATATCGACGTGTACAAGTACGAGTCCGTTGCGAGCGAGAGTGGGTCCTGACCCAGTCGTCGCGAACCCCTCGTAGCGTTCTCCCTGCACGTGGCGGCCGCGAACGGCTCGAAGTCGACCTGTTCGGCGAGTGCGTACGGACGGGATCGACGACTGAACGGACGACCCGGTATTTATTATTCCGCCGCCCCCAGTTTCGAAGGTATGTATTATCGACGACTCGGGAAGACGGGACTGCAGGTCTCACCGATCGCCCTTGGCACCTGGCGCTTCGGGAAAGAACACGAAGAGAGCGGCGTCGTCGAGACGGGCCGGAAAGAGGCACACGAGCTCTTAGATGCCTACGCGGAGGCGGGTGGGAACTTCATCGACACCGCCAATGGCTACGGCGGCGGCGACAGCGAGCGGTGGATCGGCGAGTGGCTCGAGAATCGAGACCGTGAGGACTACGTCGTCGCCTCGAAGTGTTACTGGTCGAACGAATCACGGTTCCAGGAGAACCTCTCGGCGAAGAACGTCCGCGCGGAGGTCGAGGGCTCGCTGGACCGGCTGGGGACGGAGTACCTCGACATCCTCTATCTCCACCGTTTCGACGACGAGACGCCGATCGAGAAGACCCTCCGCACAGTCGACGACCTCGTCAGCGAGGGCAAGGTCAACTACGTCGGCCTCTCGACAGCCGACGCCTGGAAACTCACCAAAGGCCTCTGGAAAGCCGACGTCAACAACTACGAGGCCTTCTCGGTCACCCAGCCGCTCTTTCACGCCGCCTACTACGAGGACGTCGCCGAATACCTAGACGTCTGTGCCGACCAGGATCTGGCGGTCGTCCCGTACTCGCCGCTGGCCGGCGGGTTCCTGACGGGCAAGTACGAACGCGTCGGCGACGGGACCTACGAACTCGACGCGCCCGAGGACACCCGCGCCCAACTCGACGAGATGTTCACCGACTGGTACGTCTCCGAGCGTGGCTGGCACGTCCTCGAGGAAGTCCGTGCCGTCGCCGACGAACTCGACGCCACGCCCGCACAGGTCGCCCTCCGATGGCTGATCGACCAGCCCGACTTCGTGACGGTGCCGATCGTCGGAGCCCGCACCGTCGAGCAACTCGAAGAGAACCTCGGTGCTCTCGAAATCGAGTTGAGCCGCGACCAGTTCGATCGGATCTTCGAGGCACGCTACGACGAGGACGGCAATCTCTATCAGACGAACGCCTGAGACGGACACCCGATCCAGTTGCGCCCTCAGGCATCACTGACGAGGATCGGCCCGTCGTCGATTTGTTCGATCCGCACGTCGAACCCGAACGCGTCGAAGAGATCGACGTGAGTCCCGACGTGGTCCGTGACCCGAGAGATCCGCACCTCGCCGCCGACGGTGGCCAGCCAGGGGATCAACTGGTCGGCCAGGTGTTCGTCGACCGCCGCGCCGGTCTCGTGTGCGGTGAGCGCCGCGTCGACAGCCTCGTCGGCGACGTCCTCGGCCGGTTTGCCGGGCTCGCCCAGCGCGTCAGCACCGATCACGCCGTTATCGTATGCCAGGACGAGGAGGGCGATTGTCCCCGTCGAGTCAGCGGAAACGTAGCGCGTGGCCCGTTCGGTCACCTCGACATCGATGGAGGCGGCTGCCAATCGGTCGCGTGCCTGTTTCGACTGGCGTTCGGCGACGTCGCTGTCTGCGAGGTCCGCCGTCGCCGTCGAGTGGACGAGCGCTCGTTCGGGCTCACCAGGGTCACGGAGAGACAGTTTCGACAGGGGTGAGGGAGCCAGCGACAGCCTCGCCTGGCCGCCACCAGCCGGATAGAACCCCGGTCGTTCGACGTCGATCGCGGCCAGGAGACCACTCCGGCGGAGCAAGGGGAGGTTGACCCGACGATACCAGGGCATCGACGGCGACCATTTGACGCTCGTTCCGCCGGTTGCGGTGAGGGTCAGCGGTCGATCCAGTGCGCTCGCGAGCGGGAGCACGGCGTCGAACAGTAGCGTCACGCTGCCCGCCGTCCCGATCGCCGCCTCGTAGTGGCCACCCATCGGCTCCTCCGGTTCGAAAGAGACCGTCGAGGAGCCGATCTTAGCCCCCTCGACGCTAGCATTCGTAATGTCAGCGACGGTCTGGAGGGCGGTGAGATGCTGTAGGTTGAGTCCTGGCTCGGGTCGAGAGCCACGAATGTCTCCCATCTCGAAATCCGTGGTCGTGAGTGCCGATAGCGTGAGCGCCGAGCGGAAAAGCTGGCCGCCGCCGTCGCTGCCGTCGAGTTCGAGCATAGCGGGTCTTCGGCCGGTCGGGTCGTGAATGTATTGTCGGCGTCCCGGTAAGCAACGGTTTTGCCGAGCCCGGGCGAAAGAGTGAGTGGCCGATGACGAGCGACCGGGCCGAGCCGGGGTGACTACCCGGCGATGACGAACCCTATGAGTGCCGAGGCCATCTTGATACAGCGAGGGAATCGCGCCCTTCCCGTGAGTGACGAGTGTTCTGACCTAGTCAGAACCGAGGAACGAACAGGGCTGGAGGGAATCGCGTACGCTCTATACAGCAATCCACCGGCTATCCCACAGCTGACTCCCCAGTGTTATTTCACTATATGAGTAACTTTTATACTTACTCAAATACATATGGATACTGTGGAGCTTCGACGTACTGCCGTCGTGAAACTTGACGTAGGTGACGAGAAACTTGACGTAGGTGACGATGCTCACCGCCTTCTCCAAGAGACGATAGAGCGCTTCAAACAGGCCGCTCAGATGGCTGCAGACGACGGATGGAACGGCACTGAAGACGGCTATATCGTCACGTCGAAAACTGAACTCCACGACCGGACATACGACGCAGTACGCGAAGCGACCGACGAACTCAACGCTGACCTCGTGTGTGCCGCGCGGAATCGGGCCGCCGACGCACTCGATTCCTGTGCCGAACAACGCAAAGACGGCGAGAATCCCTCGAAACCACAATTCACGTCGGATTCAGTCGTCTACAACCGCAACGCAATCACCTACTACGACGACTACGCCACGCTTGCCACTGTGGACGGCCGTATCGAAGCTGAGTATGTCCTCCCTGACGAAGACGTCCCACCGACGACATACTTCTGTAAAGAGTGGGAGAAACGCGAAGCGACGTTGCATCACCGTGACGGCGACTACTACCTCCACATCGCTGTCGTGAAAGAGACGGACACAGAGCCGGAAGATGCCGAGAACGGAACGGTTCTCGGCGTAGACTTGAATGTGGATGGACACCTTGCCGTCACTTCGAGTGGCGCGTTCATCGGCAACGCCGACTACCTCAACCACAAACGCCGAGAATACGAAAAGCGGCGTGGGAAGATGCAACAGGCAGGAACGCGGTCGGCCCACTTGACGATGCAATCACTCGGTGGGCGATTCGCCAACTGGAGCGAAGACTACCTCCACCGTGTCTCGAAGGGACTGGTACAGGAAGCTCTCGCCCACGACTGTACGCACATCGCGTTCGAGAAGCTGAAACATATCCGCAAACGTATCTCGAACGCGTCGAAGTTCCAGCAGTGGGCGTTCCGTCGTATCCAAGAGTACACCGAGTACAAAGCTGCTGAGTATGGTATCGCCGTCGAGAAGATCGCGCCACAGTACACCAGTCAACGGTGTAGCCACGTTGACTGTAGCTTCACGCACGACGACAACAGAGACAGCGACGAGTTCGAATGTCTAAAATGTGGGCGCGAGTACCACGCCGACTACAACGCCGCGAAGAACATCGCTCGGAAACTACTCCAGAACTGGCACAAGTCTGGGTCTGGAGGGGTAACCAGTCATCTTGCCCTGAAGTCGGGGACGTTGAACGTGAACGGCATTTACACGCCTACCACCGTTTAGTGGTCAGAACGGGAGTCCACCGACAAGCTCCGCCCTTCTGGGCGGTGAAGGTGACTACGGGGAGCCGGTCGGTGAGGTCGTCGACGATGCGAAAGCTCACGCTGCCGGCCCCGATAATGATTGCCGCACGGAGGACGGTCAGGTCGAAGCTCCCGGCCTCCAGGACCGATTCGACCTCCCTGCGGGACGCGAGGTGTGGCGAGAGGTTCCGCTCGTCACCGCTGATCCCGCTCAGATAGACCACCCGGTCGACGCCGGCCGCGGACGCCACCTCCCGGAACCGGCGGGCGTAGGTCCGATCCAAGTCGGCGAAGTTATCGGCTGTCAGGGAGTGAATCAGGTAGTAGGCGACGTCGATCCCGTCGCAAAGTCCCTCAAGCGACGTCGGATCGCCGAGGTCACCCTCGAATAGCTCGACGTCGTCCGAAAATTGGGACTGGCTCGCGCTCCGGGAGAAGGCGACGACGTCGTGGCCGGCCGAGTGCAGCGACTCAACGAGCTGGCGGCCGACGAATCCAGTCGCACCGACGACGAGGACACGCATAGTAGAAGATACGGGCCGGGACGTCAAGGGTGTTCGGACGGTGTGCCGACGCCGGATCGACGGCGAGTCAAGAACCCAGCAGTCGCGCCACAGACTTCAAATCGACAGGCCCCGTGACTCCGAAGGATGACGTGGACGCGCCGGAGTTTGTTGGCGGCCGTCGCTGGCACGGCGGGGTGTCTGGGCGCACCGTCCCGTCGTTCTCGGGGTGGACTGGACGCGGGATCAGCCGACGCTCGAATCGGCTTCGTCGGCGACGTGATGCTCGGGCGGGGTGTGAACGACCGCTGGACCGACGCCGATCCCGCGGGCGTCTGGGGGACCACCCTCGAACGCCTCCGGTCCCTGGACGGGCTCGTCGCGAACCTGGAAAGCTGTGTCTCTGACGGCGGCGAGCGATGGCCGGGCAAGACCTACTACTTCAGGGCCGATCCCGAATTCGCGGTGCCAGCACTCGAGACAGCGGACGTCTCGGTCGCGGCACTCGCCAACAACCACGTGCTGGACTTCGGCGAATCGGGGCTCCAGGAGACGCTCGCCAACCTCGACGAAGCGGGCGTTGCACACACCGGGGCAGGGCCAAACCGCGATACTGCGCTCGAACCCGCCGTCTTCGACGCGGGCGGTCTGACCGTCGCGGTTATCTCACTCACCGACCGGTGGGCGGCCTACGCCGCGGGCGAGCACAGCCCCGGGACGGCCTACACGCCACTCGATCGGTCCGAAGGCGCGACGCGTGCCCTTGTCCGAAACACCCTCGACCGCGCAAACGCGGCCGATCCCGACCTCGTCGTCGCGTCGCTGCACTGGGGACCGAACTGGGAAGCGTTCCCAAGCGCCTCTCAGCAGCGGTTTGCCCGCTGGCTCGTCAGACACGGCGTGGACGTGGTCCACGGTCACAGCGCCCACGTCCTCCAGGGCGTCGAAGTGTATCAGGGCCGACCGATCATCTACGACGCCGGCGATTTCGTCGACGACTACATTCACAAGGACGGGCTACAGAACAAGCGCAGCGCGCTGTTCGAGTTAGTCGTGACCGACGGCCGTCTCGACGAACTCCGTCTCGTCCCGGTCGAGATCGAGAACAGAGCGGTTTCTCTGGCCGATGCCGACATTTCCCGATGGGTCCACGAGACGATGGCCGAGCGCTCGGAACCGTTCGGGACCGGTGTCGAACGGACCGATGACGGCGTGGTCGTTCCGCTTGGATCGTGCTGACGAACCGTTACTGAAATCGCCGGACGGGAACCACGATCGCGTGATCGTCCACGTGCTCACCCGGTGAGGACGCCGACCAGCAGCGAGCCGAGGCCGACGGCAATCAGCGCGGCGACGAGGTGGACTGCCGCGTTGGCGACCGCACGTCGCCGCCGGCCAGTCTCGTAGAGCCGAACGGTCTCGAAGGCGAACGTCGAGAACGTGGTGAACGCACCACAGAAGCCAGTTCCGAACGCCAGCGCGACTGGGTCGCCGACCGGCGCAGTCACGATGGTCCCCAGCATGAAGCTTCCGATGACGTTGACGGCGAGCGTATCGGCATAGGCAGTCTCGAACCGCTGGCCGACCAGGTGTCGCGCGAGTGCGCCGAGCGTGCCGCCGATCCCGACGAGGACTGCCGGGTTCATATGAGTCCCCGTGCGACCGCTCTGCCGGCGAGGACGCCCGCGATGCCGAGGCCGTAGTTCGCCAGGACGTTTCCGGCTGCGAGGGTCGGTGACAGCGCGGCCGTCTCGGCGGCGAACGTGCTGTACGTCGTAAACGACGAGAGAAAGCCAGTGCCGGCGAGCAGACGGGTTTCGGGGGCGATCGCGTTCGCCAGGTGACGCTCGTACAGCAGGACGCCAAGTCCGAAACTCCCCAGCGCGTTCGCGGCGAGCGTCCCGTAGATCGACGCTGACAGCCCCGTAGCGAGGGCGTATCGAAGGATTGCCCCGGCGAACCCGCCGACGGCGATCAACACTAGCGGTTCGACGCGCGCGAGCGAGTGACTCTCGCCTGCCATTGGCTGGGCTTCACCGAGTGGATACACGTAGGTTACGATACAGCCGCTTTGGTCGCCGAGCCCCAACCGTCAGTACCCGTCCCAGTCGATCCAGTCCTGTTCCCAGCCGGTTCGGGACTGGGCGGCCTGCTGGGCGCGCTCGCGGTCCTCGCGGTGGGTCCGGTTGCGTTCGACGGCACCGCTTTGCTCGCCCTCGACGAGCAACGGGGCGAAGGCGACGCCGCCGTGACGCTCGGTGACGTCGCCACCTTCGACACTCACGAGCGTCTGGTCGCGCGCTCCCAGAGGCATGACCAACCGGCCATCGGGGGCGAGTTGGTCCAGCAGTGCGCGTGGGGGATTCACCGCCGCGGCTTCGAGCAGAATCCGATCGTAGGGGGCGTATTCCGGGAGGCCCTCGCTACCGTCACGGCAGTCGACGAGCACGGCGTCGTAGCCGGCGCTGGCGAGATTCTCGCGAGCCTCGTAGACCACCCGGCGGGTGATGTCGACGGCCTCAACCCGCTGAGGGCCGACGATCTCCGCGGCGAGAGCGGCGGTATACCCGATCCCGGCTCCGACGATCAGGACCGAATCGTCGGGATCGGGCGCGAGCGCGTCGAACAGCCGCGCGACGGTGCTGGGCGCGAGTACGCGGGTTCCGAGCCGCTCGGTCTCCCGATCGGCGTACGCCGTGCGGTCGTCGTCGAAGAAGTCGTGGCGCGGGACTGATCCCATCGCACTCGCGACCGAGGCCTCGCTGAGCAGGCTCTCATTCCGGTGACGGAGCCCGTCTACCATGTCCTCGCGCAACACCGCACGGTCCATACGCGAGGTTGCGACCGCACCCTAATGAACGTCGCGCTCGCGGGGAGATGCCACGAGCGATCTCCCTCGACACCGGCGACAGAGACTACCGCCCGCCCTGCATCCGGACGAAGCGGACACCGCCGAAGGTCTCGCGTTCGGTTTCGCCGTCCGGACGTTTCCGAACCCGGACGAGCGTCTGTCGACGATCCCCGATCGGTCCGAGGAAGATCCCGTCCGGGCGAAGCTGCTCGAGAAGCGCGTCTGGCACCGAACTGGCCGCCGCGGTCAGGTACGCCCGGTCGTAGGGGGCGTGTTCGGGCCAGCCCTCGTGGCCGTCGCCGACGGTGATCGAGATGTCTCCATAGCCAAGTTCGGCAAGTCGCGATCGTGCGCGCTCAGCCAGCGAGGAGTGGTATTCGACACTGTAGACGTTCGCCGCGCCGACGATCTCGGCGGTGACGGCCGCGTGATACCCACACCCGGTGCCGATTTCCAGGACCGTCTGGCCGGCTTCGAGTTCGAGGCGATCGACCATGATCGCCACCATGTGTGGCGCACTGATGGTCTGGCCCTCGCCGATCGGCAGCGGCCGGTCGGCGTAGGCGTATCGGCGCTTGTTCTCGGGGACGAACTCGTGGCGCGGGACTGCCGCCAGGGCCGCCAGCGCGCGATCGCTGACGCGCTCGCGCCCCCTGAGTTGCTCGATCAACTCGTCGCGCTGGCGCTCGAAGTCGCTCTCGCCATCGCTGTCGTCGGACCCCCCGCGCTCGGAGTCCCACCACCCCATGCTCTCACCACGCCGACCAGGCGTCGCTGGTCTCGTCGCGGAGATACAGCCGGTTGACGTCCTTCGCGAAGGCTTTGTCGCCCCCGTGATCGAGTTTCTCGTGTTGGTACCCGACGGCGTCGTCCCGGAGGTGGATCCCCTCGACGGTAAAGGAGAGGTCGCCGAGGTCGTCGGTCTGGCCGACGACGAACTCGTAGTCGCCGGGGACGTGCAACTGCTCGCTGCGAGTCTCGTCGCGGGCACCCGACTTGGGGTGGATCGTCGCGTTGACGCTCACGTTCCCGACCGCTCGCGTCCAGATCGTCTCGACGTCCTCGGTCTGTGCCTCCTCGACGCGTCCCTCGTCGAGTTCGAGACTCGTGATCCGGACGGTCATGATCGCCTCCTCGGTCTCTAAGAGGAACTCCTCGCCGACGGCCAGCGTCTCCTCGGCCGGCGGTTCGGTCGTCGCCTTGAAAGACTCGCCGTCCTGGGAGACGACGACGTCGCGCTGGACTGTCTGGGCCTCGGGAAGGGCGGTCTTGTGGACGTGATCGCACTCCGTACACCGGACCGTCGCCTGCCCGCCGTCCTTGAGCACCTCGTGGACCGTCTCTAAGTCCGGCGAGCACGCCGGACAGGGGAGCCCGACTCGCTGTGAAGATTCGCTCATACGTGGCGGTACTCGGCGCGAACGTAAAAGGTCGCCGTCAGCGTCCCAGGGTGACGGTCCCAGTCAGCGCGGTGCAGTGGCCGCCAGCGGTCCGCTACGGCGTCGGCAGGTCGATCTCCTCGCCGTCGGCGTAGACCGTCGGGTTCCGGAGGATGCCGTCTAAGTGGATCGGTGCGTCGGTGTCACCGCCGATGCCCGCGTCGTCACCGACCGCGAAGTGGACCGTGCCGCCGGCTTTCTCGTCGAGGAGAACCGATCCCACGAGTTCGGCGACGCCGACGTTCGTGCCGATGCCGAGTTCCGCGAGGTTGTAGGCGTCCCGGCCGACGTCCTCGGCCGCCTCCTCGACCTGCTCGCGAATCGTGTCGTCGTCGATGTCCGTCACGTAGCCGTCCTCGACCTCGAGTCGGATCGAATGGCCCGCATCGAGCAGGCCGTGGGGAGCCATCGTGCCCGTGACGACAATCGTCCCGTCGGCAGTCTCCGGACTCAGGAAGATCTCGCCAGCCGGGAGGTTCGATAGCTGGCCGGGTTCGTGGACGATCCCGGTGTCGAGTTGCCACTCCCGGTCGCCCGGCTGGAGCGTGATGTCGGTTCCTGCTGGGGACGTTACCCTGAGCGCTTCGGCGTTCTCGACAGCTTCGAGCAATCGCTCGCTCGCCTCGCGGATCTCCTCGTAATCGACGGCCAATCCGGTTTTGAAGACTTCCTCGGTGATTCCCGGTAACGTCGCCACCCGACTCCCTGCGTCAGTCGCGTCGGTCCGTGCCCGGGTGTGAGTCAGGCTCTTCGTCGTCGGCGCGAGCACGACGTCGGCGCTCGCCATCGCCGTCGCCACCGGTTCGGGTGGCTCCTCGCCGTGCTGGTCGCCAGGCGGGTACTGGATGATCATCGCCTCGTCGGTCGTCTCGCTCGCGACCGCATAGAGCGCCTCGCCGATCGGGCGGCGCTCGTCGTCGGTCACGATCAGACACGACTCCTCGCTATCGAGGGCCAAACACTGCGTCACTGCGGTCTCGGCCGGACCCCGTAGCTCTGAGTTACTCATGGACCCCGGTAGGACGGGGGGAAAATAGTGTGTTTCGTCCGCGGATCGTCCGGGCTGGAGTCAATCGAGTTCGAACGTCTCTATCTCCCCCGTCTCGGTGTCGATAACGACCGCAGCGGGCGGGGCCGGGGCCTGCGGGATCGGAACCCCGCCGGGGTTGAGTCGCACCGTCCCGTCTCGCTCCTCCCGGACTCGTTCGTGAGTGTGTCCGTGCAGGACGTAGTCGTAGGTGCCCGATTCGACGAGCGCGTCGACGATGGCGTCGCTGGTCCCGTGATAGACCGCAAAGTCAACCCCGTCGAAGGTCAACTCGCCCATCTCACCGAGGTAGGTGCCGAACTCCGCGACGGTGTCGGCCAGCGCCCACTCACCGTCGTTGTTGCCCCGGACGGCGTAGAAGTCGAAGTCCGCGTCGAAGGGCGTCGCCGAGAACGGGGCGACGATGTCGCCACAGTGGACGACCGCCGCGACGTCCTCGGTGGTGAACCGTTCGACTGCGCGCTCGATCACGTCGCGAGCGTCGTGGGTGTCCGCAATGACGCCGATTTTCATGGCGACTGGCGGTACGGAAGGGGTGGGGAAAACGGTTTGCGACCAGGATGCCCGCCGTCGACGCCGGACCGGGCTCAGGCGAAGTCCTCGATCCGCCGAAGGAGTTTCGCGTACAGATCCGGGGCGCAGTACCAGCCGGCATCGACCATCGCGTCGATGGTCTCGCGCGCCGCCTCCGCGGTGATCGCGCCTCGCTTGAGTGATCGAAGCACGAGATATGCCGTCCCGCGCGTCTCGATTCCCTCGGCGGCGGCCACGTCACGACCGTACTGTTCGTCCATGACGCCAGTCCCGTCCCGGGCCGCTGCCAGCGCGAGGACTGCGGCGTCCGCCTCGCTGAGACTGTCATTCGCTGCCAGGCGTTCGAAGGGCTCCGTTCGTTCCACCGTCGCGACAGTCAGTACGTCGTCCTCGACGGCGCGCTCGACGCGCCTGGCGTCGGCGTGACCCGCGTCGAGGCCGACCGTGACGACCTCGTCGTAGACGCGTTCTGGAACCAATCGATCGTCTTCGAACTCGGTGAGCATCCCGAGTCGATCGACAGTCGCGAGATAGATCAACGGCGTCGCATCGAAGACGTACATCTCAGAGAGAGTCGATATCGTCCGCGAGGTGATCGTCGGCGACCCAGGTCACGTCCCGTTCCTCGAGCAGACGGGTGAAGTCCCACACCGACATGTCCGCGAGTTCGGCCGCCCGCGAAAAGGAGATCTCACCGGCCTCGAATCGTTCGATCGCCCGATCGCGTCGCCAGTCTTCGAGCCCCTCCGCAAGAAGCTTCCGAACGGCCGTACTCCGGTCGAGGCGCTCCGCGTCGAGGTATGTCTCAAGTTCGTCCTCGAGATCGTCGGGGACCCGCGCCGAGATCGTTCCCATGGTGTTTACTTTGCACACGA
Organism: Halorhabdus tiamatea SARL4B; assembly: GCF_000470655.1. Classification (NCBI taxonomy): domain Archaea; kingdom Methanobacteriati; phylum Methanobacteriota; class Halobacteria; order Halobacteriales; family Haloarculaceae; genus Halorhabdus; species Halorhabdus tiamatea. The sequence goes on along the minus strand of NC_021921.1, from coordinate 2,332,697 downwards.
TGTATACAAATCTTCCGGGTGATTGTCTCGAAAAACGAGCGACAAAACGGACTGACGAACTCAGTCCGAACGCAGCCCGCCGGAGACCGCTCGTTCCCGGAGGACGAGCAGGCCGGGCAGCATCGTGACGACGGCGACGAACGCGAAGATGATTGCGAGCCCGGTCACGATACCGAATCGCTGCAGCGGCGGCGAGAGCGAAAACGCCAGGACGCCGAAGGCCGCGGCCGTCGTCGCCGCGCTGGCGAGCAAGGTTCCGCCGGTGCCGGTGATCGTCCGCCGGAGTGCGTCCGCGACGGTGTCGCGTTCCTCACGCTCGGCCATGAAGCGCTCGCCCGCGTGGATAGAGTAGTCGACGCCGAGTCCGATCGCGAGGCTGGTGATGACGGCCGTCTCGCTGTTGAACGAGATGTCGAGGGCCGCCATCGCGCCGAGCAGCCACGCGAGCGAAACCACGACGGGGGCGAGCACGAGCGCGCCGAGCGACCACGACCCATAGCGCAGGCCGAACAGCCCGGTGGCGAACACCAGGATGACCACCAGCGTCACTGCGAAGGCCTCGACCAGCGTCTCCAGCAGGGCGTCCTGAATCACCGCGGTTGAGACCGGCGAGCCCGTCGCGGCGGCGGTGATCCCAGTCGTCTCGGCTTCGATCCCCTCGGCGAACGTCCGCGTGTCGTCGGCGATGGTCTGGGCTGACTCACTGGAGCGAACCGACAGGACGATTCGTGCCGACGTGATCTCGCCGTCGGCCGACCGACTCAGGACCTGCGAGGCGGCCGCCTCGTCGGCGTCGAAGAGTGCGGTGTAGACGGCCTCGACGTCCTCGTCTGGCAAGCCGTCGCCGTTCGTGTCGGAGCGCTCGACCAGCGCCGCGAACGTCTCGTTGTCGCTCGCGGCCGATCGGATCGCCGTGTGAGGACCGTCGAGTGCCGCCCGGCCGTCCGGCCGGAGCTGGATCGAACTGTCTTCGGAGACGGACCCGGTCGCATCGTCGAGTGCCGACAGGAGTGACCCCTCGGCCAGCCCGTCCCCGCGTAGCAACACTTGTGACTGCCCGCCTTCCCCGCGAAGCTGGAAGTTGTCGCTGAGATACTGAAAGTCATCCGCGATGGTGTAGGTGTCGGGAGCGAGTGGTCCAGGAAGCGACTTGGCCCAGTCCGGCGCGTCAGTCGGCAGGAAGTCGGCCTCGTTGAACTCCGTGTCGATGGTCGTCGCGCCGTAGGCCCCCACAGTGCCGAGCAGGAGTGCGACGACGACGATCACCACCGGCGCGCGCATGGTGAGCGAGCCGAGCCGTTCCAGGATCGCGTTGGCGCTCCCGCCCCCGACGCCGAAGGCCGGTTTGGCCCGGCTCCGGCCGAGTCGATGCTCGACGAACGAATCGACTTCGATCTTGAGCGCCGGGAGGAAGACCCCGAAGGCGACGAAGGTGGCGAAGATCCCACCCGCGCTGAGTACCGCGAAGTCCCGGATCGCCGGCAGCGGACTGACGACGTTCGAGAGGAAGCCGACGCCAGTCGAGACAGTCGCCGCGCCCAGCGCCAGGACGACGCTGCCGAACCCGAGCGCCATCGCGGTCCGGATGGATCGATCGTCGACCCCACCGGACGCGGTCGATTCCTCCAGCGTTCCCGCACGCGCCTCCCGGTAGCGCATCACGACGTGCAGCGCGTAGTCGATACTCAACCCGATGAGCAGGAAGGGGACGGCGATCAGGATGACGTTCATCGGGATCGCGAGCCAGCCCATGAGTCCGGCGAGCCACGCCATCACGACGCCGATCCCGACGAACGCGAGCAAGATGTCGAGCACGTCGCGGTAGGTGATCCCCAGCACCAGGATGATGAGTGCGAGCGCGAACGGCGTGATGATCGTGAAGCTGTCGCCCGTCGCCCGCGTGGAGGCGTCGTCCTGGATACCCTGGCCGAAGACGAACGCGTCCGCGAATCGCTCCTCGACCATCCCGGCGATCTCGACCTGGGCGTCGTAGGCTGCCTGCGGGTCTTCGTCTGCGGAGCCGTCGCCGACCTGCGTGACGAAGGTCAGCCGGGCCTCGGCCCGCGTCTCACCCGGCTCGTAATCCCGGGACAGAAACGCGTAGGGATCACGTTCGGTCAGTGACGATCCCTCGGGATCGAGCACGCGGGCGAGCAACTGCTCGACCTGGGCGTCGCTCCGATCTTCGAGAGCCGTGATCTGTGCGGACAGCGACGGTGGCTCGGCGGGTGGTGGCCCACCGCCTTCGGTTGCGTCGGCGTAGACGGCGGCCGTCCCGACGACGTTCTCGATACCGACCAGGCCCGGCTCGGCGAGCGTTTCGCTGATCGAGTCGTCGTCTCGAATCGCCTGTTGCAATCGGAGCCCGGCGAGCAAGGAGTCTCTGGTGAGGACGTCCCCACCCTCGTCGCGAACGACGAGTTGTGCAGCGATCCCCTCACTGCCCCCGTAGTTCTCCCGGACGAATTCGGCGGCGTCGGTCTCCTCGGTGTCGACCTGGAACTCTCCGACGCCCGCGCTGTCCGTCTCGCCGACCGCCGCGCCAGCGGCGACGAGGACCGTCAGCGCCAGGACGGCGACGACGACGAGTTTGCTGTGCGACGTGATCCAGTCCGCATATCGGCGGGATATTGTGTCTGACATGAGTGGTCTGTGGCTGTCGATCCGAGTGGCCGGCGGGGATAGCGGTCCCGGAAAGCGGGGACTGCCCTGGCCGGGTCGCCGCGCCACGCGCTCGGGTCGTTGGAGGACGTTCGCGCCGTCGTCTTAAGTGTTTGTAGAATCCTACTATATTTCCCTCGACGTCGACTGGCAGTCTCTCGAAGAGGTATTCCAGAACGGACGGCGAACGCTACCGGTTCGGCAGATTGGGGCGAAAAAAAGCTCGCGTCGACGGAAACGGCGTCGGCGGCGTTCAGCGCTCAGTTCGCCTGCTCGATCAGCACTTCGGCGGCTTCGAGTTCCTGACCGGTGAGCGCGTTGAGGTACGCGCCGCCGGCGATCGAGATGTGATCGTAGTTGTCCTCGCTGAGCCCGTACATCGAGAGCGTCCGGGCGGTGTCGCCGCCGCCGACGACCGAGAAGCAGTCGGTGCGACCGATGGCCTCGATGAGTTCGACCGTCCCGTCGGCGAAGCGCTCGTCCTCGAAGACGCCGACCGCGCCCTTCACGAAGACGGCCTCGCTGTCCTCGATGATCGGGACGTACGACTCGATCGTGTCGTGACCGATGTCGAGGTAGCCCGTCTCCTTCTCCTCGATGTCCGCGAGCGCGATCTCGGCGCGCTCGTCCGCAGCGTCCTCGTAAGCGAAGTCAGTGGGGAGTTCGAACTCGTCGCGGCGGTTTTCGACGAGGTCTTCGAGGGTGTCCTTGGTCTCCTCCCACTGATCGTCGAGCAGGTCCATGTCGCCGACGTCCATCCCGACCGGGTAGCCCTCCGCGCGGAGGAACAGCTCGCCCGGCAGGCCGCCGATGAGGAACGTGTCGATGGCGTCGCCGAGGTTGTTGACGACGCTGATGACGTCCTCGCTCTTGTTGCCACCCAGGACCATCGTGACCTGCCCCTCAGTCTCGCGGGCGCGCTCGGCGACGCCGGTGTTGTACTCGTACTCGGCTTCCATCACGCGGCCCGCGTAGGCCGGGAGTTCTAAGGCGAACCCGACCGTCGAGGCGTGTGCGCGGTGGGCCGCCGAGTAGGCGTCGTTGACGAAGGCGTCGAAGTACGGCGACAGGGTCTGGACGAAGTCGCTCTTTGCGTGTTCTTCGGGAGCCTTCTCCGGGAGTTCGTCGTCGGCCATCCGGGTGTTCTCCAGGAGGAGGATCTCACCCGCGTCGAGGGCCTCGATGGCGTCGATGGCGTCGTCGCCGTAGATGTCCTCGACGAAGTTGATCGGTTTGCCGACGTACTCTTCGAGAATCTCGGCGTGCTGGTCGAGGGAAACGAAGTCGTCGCGGCCGGGCCGACCCTGGTGGGCCATCAGGACGACTTTGTTGTCCCGATCGGCGAGTTCGCGAACTGTTTCGGCGTAGCGGTCGAACCGGTGATTGTCCTGGACGACGCCGTCCTCGACCGGCGAGTTGAGGTCGACGCGGACCAGGACGCGCTGTCCATCTGCGAGGTCGTCGAGTGTGTTGAATGCAGCCATGGTTGGTGCGTGTTGTCTGCTGAAGAAATTGCGGCCCTGTACACGACGGCGGGGTGGATCCGGTGATCAGACGATGTCTTCGGCGAGACGCATCATCTGGGACGTGTAGCCCATCTCGTTGTCGTACCAGGCGAAGATCTTCGCGAGCTTGCCGCCCTGAACGGTCGAGGTCTTCTTGAGGTCGACGACGGAGCCGAACTGCTGACCCACGATGTCACGCGAGACGATCGGGTCGTCGGTGACGCCCATCGAGCCTTCGAGTTCGCCCGCGGCGTACTCCTCGAAGGCAGCGTTGATCTCATCGACGTCCGGGTCGCCGGGCAGGTCGACGACGATCTCGGTGATCGAACCGCTCGGGACCGGGACGCGGATCGCCATGGCCTCGAACTTGCCCTGCAGTTCGGGCAGGATCTGCGGGGTCGCGGTCGACGCGCCGGTCGTCGTCGGCACGATGTTCTCGGCGGCCGCGCGACCACGCCGAGTCTTGGACTTGGGGCCGTCGACGATGGCCTGGCTGCCCGTGTAGGCGTGGATCGTGGTCATCTCGGCGGCGTCGACGCCGAACTCCTCAAGCAGGACGTGCATCGGCGGCGAAACGCTGTTAGTCGTACACGAGGCGGCCGAGACGACGTCCTCGCCGTCGTACTCGTCGTCGTTGACGCCGTAGACGAACTGCGGAACGGGCTTGTCACCCTTCGGCGGCGCGGAGATCAGCGCTTTCTCTGCGCCGGCGTCGAGGTGCGCGCTGGCCTCGTCCTTCGTCCGGAAGATGCCCGTCGACTCGATCGCGACGTCGACATCGAGGTCGTCCCAGGGGAGTTCCTCGGGGCTCTGGACGTTCAGGAGGTCGATCTCGTTGCCGTCGACGACCAGACTGTCGCCGTCGAGATCGACGTCGTACGGCAGCGTGCCGAGCGCGCTGTCGTACTTCGTGAGATACTCCATCTTCTCGAAGTCCATCACGTCGTTGATCCCGACGATCTGGACGTCGTCGTTCTCCAGGGCTGCACGAAGGGTACAACGGCCGATACGACCGTAGCCGTTGATCCCGATTCGGACCGGATCGCTTGCACTCATAGTTAGTTAACTCCGATCGAAAGATGGGTCTGTATTGAGTAAATGTTTTTCGATATGCGGCTGTGAAAGACGAGACTCTCACGATTGTGTGTCGTGAAGGATGTATATACCACTATATTCCGCAAGGAATCTACGAACGTACAATCAGCGTCGAGAAAAACCGACGGCCCGGTCGATATTTCGGCTGTCAGAAGGCTTTTGACGCGGTCTCTCCTACCGTTTCGTATGCGACGAGACGATCGTGACGATCCGTTTGACGATTTCTTCACGGAGCTAGAGCGGATGATGAACGACATGATGAGTGGGGAGTTCGATATGCACGTCGAACGGCGGGAACCGGATGCCCCCGGTCGATCGAAGGACATCCACTTCGACGTCTACGAGGAGGACGAGCGTCTCCGCGTCGTCGCGGATCTCCCCGGCGTCGAGAAGGACGCGATCGACCTCAAGTGCGACGGCGAAGCACTCACCATCGACGCGACCGGTACCCAGCGGGAGTATCACGACCGCGTCGATCTGCCCGCTCGCGTCGACGAACACTCCGCCGACGCCAGCTACAACAACGGCATCCTCGAGGTCACCTTCGAGACCACGGGGAATTCGGCCGATATCGACCTCTCCTGAGGCAGCGAGCACTCTCCCGACCCACTTGACGATCGACTGTTTTCCGCGCGCGCAGTACGGGAATGGAATCACTCACTCGCGCCACTCGTAGCCACACGACCCACACTCGTAGTACCGCCAGTCCGTTCCGCCGGGCACTGCCTGCTGGTCGACTTTCGTTCGTTGCTCGCTTCCACACGCCGGGCACCGATGTAGCTGTAAGGCCGACATGGCACCACCACATTCTACGTATTTAATAATAATATTTTTGTACCAATATGTTACTTGTTGTTTATAATACCGTTATATCGAGCGGTGCCACGCTTCCGCCTTGCTTTGGTTGTTAATAACAACCATGGAAATATGGCCATTTTCATACCAAAATTGACAACTCACCCTCGCGTCGAGACGCCAGGAGACTCACCGGTGACCGTCTCGTCCGGCAACCCGCCGGATCGTCGCCGCCAGGCGATCCCAGAACCCGTCCGCGTAGTGCTCGGGGTCGATCGTCGGCCGCGCGTTGGTTTCGGTGACGACGATTCGACCCTCAGTCGCGAGTAGATCGACGCCGAGAAGGGGGATCTCCAGCACGTCGGCGACGCGCTCGGCGATTGCCCGGGATTCGTCGTCGAGTTCGACCGGTGTCGGCGTCCCTCCGTGGTGGACGTTGTGTTTCCAGCGGTCCGTATCGACTGCCTCGGGTAGCCGGCGCTCGACCGCGCCGATCACCGCGCCGTCGAGAACCATCACGCGATAATCGTGGGCGTCCGGAACGTACTCCTGGACGAGAAACGACTGGTCGTCGGCCGCCCGGTAGTCGTGGACCAGGTCGAGGTAGTCGGCGATCCCCAGAAACGAGTCCAGATCGTGTGCGAGCGTGACGCCGGCACCGCGCGAGGCGGAATTGGGTTTGACGAGGACTGGCGGGTCGAAGCGGTCGAACGCCGCGATCAAGTCCTCGCGTTCGACCGGGTCCGAGATCAGCACCGTCTCGGGGACCGAAACACCGGCGTCGGACAGTCGTTGCAGCGTCCCGGCCTTGTTCCGGGACCGAAGCACGGCGGCCCGGTCGTTGACCCACGGGACCGACAGTGCCGCGGCCGCGACGTCGCCCTCCATCAGCCGCGGTGGAAAGACGTACCCGACGTCGACGTCGGGAAACGAGACCCCGCCGATCGGGATCGTCCGTTCGGTGGTCTGTAGCGCAACGACGTCGATATCGCGCTCGGCGAGTGGCTCCCGAAGCCGGTCGTAGGACTCGGCCTGCGTTGCGACTGCGAGCCGGAGCATACGCTCACTCCGGAAGCGATCGGCAAAACAGTTCGGACCGGCCTCAGGCGATCAGCAACTCTTCGCCGCGCTCGACCTTGATCCGGCAGGGCGGGGTGATCTTGTTGTACGCGCGCCGGAAGGCTTCCTTGACGGCGTCGGCCTGGTCGACGTCACAGTAGGCGGTGAACAGTCGCTCGCCGGCCTGGACGCGGGCGGCGGTCCCGACGATCTTGCCGAAGGCCTGGCGCATGCCGTCCGAGACACGGTCGGCACCCGCGCCAGTCGCCTGTTTGTTCTCCCGGATGACCTGGTGGGGGAACTTCCGGAGAGTCATCGTGTAGTTGCCCTCGCCGAGTTCCTTGATGAGGTGGCGGTTGGCCGAGAGCCGGGAGGCCTCCATCGAGCCGTGGCGGAGCTGGACGGTCTCTTCGACGACAAGCGAGATCTGGACGGGGTAGTCCTCGGGATCGGCGTCGGTGTCGCCCATCTGGTGCTGTGCGATCTTCGAGCCGGGGATGCCCGTGATGTACTCGCGCCGGGTGTAGCTCGGCTTGTCGATGTCCCGGTACATCGAGGCAGGTTTCTCAGACATGAGTTCTCTTGGTCAAAGAGAGGGAAAGCGTTCAAATAAGGGCTTCGAAGCCCGGCGGCAGACTCACCCCAACGGCGGTAACATCGACGTCACTGCGACGTTTTTCCCTTCGTAGGCCCTACGGAAAGCTATCATGAACATGCTCGTCGACGGCGAGTGGCGGACCGACGCCTACCAGACCACCAACGAGGACGGCGCGTTCGAGCGCCAGACGACGGCGTTTCGGGATCGCATCGAGGACGATCCGGACGCACGGTTCCAGCCCGAGGCCGGCCGGTATCACCTCTACGTCTGCCGGGCCTGCCCGTGGGCCCACCGGACGCTGATCACGCGGAAACTGAAAGGGCTCGAAGACGCGATTACCGTCGACTACGTCGATCCCTACCGCGGCGAGGACGGCTGGCAGTTCACCCCCGAGAAGGACGGCTGTACCCCCGATACGGTCAACGGGAGTGACTACCTCCGGGAGATCTACGTCGAGGCCGACCCCGACATGACCGGGCGCGTGACGGTTCCTGTTCTCTGGGACCGAGAGGAGGAGACGATCGTCAACAACGAGTCCGCCGAGATCATGCGGATGCTCGACACCGAATTCGACGACCTCGCCGAGAACGACGTCGATCTCTACCCCGAGGGCTACCGTGAGGACGTCGATCGAATCATCGAGGCGATCTACGAACCGATCAACAACGGCGTCTACAAGGCCGGCTTTGCGGATTCCCAGGCGGCCTACGACCAGGCCGTCGACGAACTGTTCGACGCCCTCGAGCACTGGGATTCAGTGCTCGCCGACCAGCGCTATCTCGCCGGCGATCGCCTCACAGAGGCAGACATTGCGATGTTCACCACCCTCGTCCGTTTCGACGAGGTCTATCACACGCACTTCATGTGTAACCACCGGCTGATTCGGGAGTACGACAACCTCTGGCCGTACCTGCGTGAGGTATACCAACTCCCAGGTGTAGCTGAGACCGTGAACATGGACCACATCAAGGAACACTACTACACGACCCACCCCGACGTGAGCCCCAAGCGGATCGTCCCGACGGGGCCGGCCCCTGAATTCGGAGCGCCCCACGACCGGGCCGAACTCCCCGGCGACGCGCCCGCCGGCCTGCGGTGACGGCTTCGCCGAACTGGCGCTGAGTCGAGCGAGCGACGCTCGACGTGTCCCGGAAAAGTCACAACGGAGTGTATCAGAGATCGCAGGCGTCAAGTTGGCGCGTTATTCAGCGCCGCCGATGACCGAGGACAGCTGTTCGCGCCACTCTTTGAGTTCTTCGATCTCGCTTTCGACGTCGTCGAGGCGATCGGCCAGGTCGCCGTCCTCGCCGAGTTGCTCCGACATCGATTCGACTTCCTCCCGAAGACCGTCGAGTTCGTCGTCGAGGCTCTCGACCGTCCCTTCGATGGAATCGACGTCGCCGTCGAGTTCAGAGACGGTCTCAGCGTTCGAAGAGACCGTCTCCTCGACCGATTCGACGTTGCCGGACATCGAATCGAGTTCGCTCCGAACCCCGTCGAGTTCACCCTGGAATTCGTCGAGCCGGCCCTGGAACTCCTCGATGAGTTCCTCGCCCTGACCGTTCTCCGCCAAGAACTCCTCGAGTGCAGACGTGTAGGCGGCGAGGTCGCTCATCTCGCTCTGGAGGTGCTGGATTCGGGCGTCGACGGCGCTCCCGTCGGTGTCGCCCCCGCTCCCACCGAGATCCAACTCCTGTTTGAGAACCCTGAGCGCGGCGTCATCCACGGCGTCCTGGCGAATTTCGGCGGCGAGGGTCTTGGCGACGGAGCCGGGTTGGACCTGCCCCACGGCGTCGTCACCCTCGTCGCCGTCGGACGTCTCGCTATCGCCCGTCTCGCCGGAGTCGTTCGGGTCGGCGAGGTTGAGCGTCTCGATCTCCTCGTCGTCGGTGTCCTCGAGACCAGGGACGCTGTCACTGTCACCGGCGATGACGTCCCGAACCACGTCGCTGCTAGCATCGTCGACCAGATCCCCTTCGTCGTCGAGTGGCGGATCGACGGAGTCGATCTCCGGTTCGGTCAGGAACTTCTCGACGTCGTCGGTCCCGGTCGCGCGGATACCGTAGACGGTCGTGTACTCCGAGTCGGCGTCGATCTCGCGCTCGAAGATGATCGTCTGCCCGTCGATCGTCCAGTGCTCGCTCCCGTATTCAGGGTGAAAGCCCAGGTCTTCGACGGCAACGTCTTCTGGCACTTCGTCGGTGAGTTTGACCGTCACGGGTTCGATGCGTTGGGACTGGATGCGAAACGCGATCGCCGGCACCGGGAACTCGTCGGCCTCGAACTGTTTGACCACTGTGACCCCCTCGTCCGACACCGTCACTTCCTCGTACGCCTGCGTGTTGCTCATACTCATACGTGGGTCAACCATCCGTATTAAAGTTACTTCCGGAGTGACTGACGCGTGTCGGACTACAGATCGATTCGATCCCCGATTTCGACAACATCGAGCCGCTTCGGGTAGGGGAACGACCGGACGTGATGGTACAACGCTGTCGGATCGGCCGTCATCCCCTTCCACATGTCCCAGTGGCTCGGGACGAGCGCGTCGAGTTGGAGTTCGTTGGCCGCCTCGACGATCGTGTTCTCGTCGTTGTACCATCGCGTGCGCGTGGGTTCCTCGCCAATCGCCTCGGGGACCATGCCGACGCTGCCGAAGGCGAGGGCCCCCAGGTCGATGTCGTAGCGTTCGCCGACCGACTCGAAGGCACCTGGCCGGGCGTCACCGCCGTGAAAGAAGGTTCCCGCATCGTGTTCGACGACGTAGGAGACGGGCTGCTCGGCGTCGGGATCGTCGGCGTCCTCGACGTGGACCGTGAACTCACCGATCTCGACAGTGTCACCGATCCCGACCGCCGAAAGCTGGTCGCCAGTCACGTCCCACTCGTCGGTCCAGTTCTCCTCGTCGGCCACCGTGAGGCTCGCCTCTGGCGCGTAGAAATCAGCGCCGGTCGCTTCGAGGATCGGGGCCTGGCTCGGGCCGTGGACGTGATCGACGTGCTCGTGAGTCGCCAGGACAGCGTCGGCCGCCGCCACGTCGCGGGGATCGAAAGGGACGGGGATCATCCGAACGGTCCGCGGCGGGTCACCCGTCCCGAGGTACGGGTCGACGAACAGTGTCGTCCCTCCCTCGCCTTTCAGAACGAACCCGTTGCAGCCCAGATACCAGATCGCGACACCGTCCGGGGCCGACCCCTCGATGGCGGCCGGCAACCACTCGCCCCAGTCTGAAGAGACCATACGCCACCTTCGGCGCTTGCCGGAGTAAGCGTTGTGCCGCGGTCTACTCGTTCGAGATTGGGTACCTCCCTGAACGCGTCCCGACCCCATTTAAGTGCGTGAGAATATAAATGAGCGGCCGATATCCAGGGATTACGCACAAATAAGACGATTCGAGTTTTTCGCTACCGGTATTCGACACACCGGGGACAACATTTATAAGAACGTGGCGTATTTAAATAGATGGGTCATTGGACCTCGAAACGATATGCCGGGTCACCTAGCCGTTGTCCCGCGGGCGGAGACGGTCTGCCTGGATACGGGTCTCCCAGGGAACGCCGCGCACCGTGTACATCGTCGTCTGTCACGTGACCCGGCGTTCAGTCGGTCTGGTGACTCACAGTAACCCCCTACCCCCCAAACCCCCGATGGAGTCGTGGTCTCCACTAATCACCACCCCATACTTCTTCGAGACGTCATCCGTGATACGGGCGTACTGGCGTAATCTGGAGCCCTCGGTCGGTCGTCGCCACGGACGCGTCGACCGCGAAGACGTCCCTGAGGAGTGACTCGGTCAGCACCGCCTCGGGATCTCCGCTGGCCCGGACAGTCCCGTCTTTTAACGCGACCACGTGATCGGCGTACCGGGCGGCCTGCTCGATGTCGTGTAAGACGAGTCCGACCGTCACGTCGCTCTCGTCCCGGAGGCGTTCGACGATCTCCATGACTTCGAGTTGATGGTGCATATCGAGAAACGTCGTCGGTTCGTCGAGCAAGAGGACATCCGTATCCTGGGCGAGCACCATCGCGATCCAGACCAGTTGGCGCTGGCCGCCACTGAGGCTCCCGACCGAACGGTCGCGCAGGTGATCGACGCCGGCCAGTTCGATCGCCTCGTCGATCGCCTCACGGTCGGCGTCCGACAGCGAGTCGAAAAAGCCACGGTGGGGATACCGACCGTGACTGACCAGGTCCTCGACGGTGAGGCTGTTTGGCGCGACGTTCTCCTGGGAGAGCAACCCGAGCTTGCGGGCGAGTTCTCTCGTCTCGAGCGTGTGGACGTCTTCTCCATCCAGCAGGACCGTGCCCGCGTCGATGGCGAGCTGGTCGGCGAGCCCCTTCAACAGCGTGCTCTTGCCGCTGCCGTTCGGGCCGATCAATGCCGTCACTTCCCCCGGCGGAAGGCGAATCGTCACGCCGTCGATCACCGGCTCCTCGCTGCCAGGATACCCGACAACGACGTCCTCGCCGACGAATTCGCTGGCATCCGGCGATGGCTCGCCGTGACTGTTGCCGTCCTCGGTGACGTCGGCACTCTCGCCGGGAGTTCCCGAAGGAAGCTGTACCGTCTGGCTTCCGCCGTCCGTCTGCGGTGTGTCGCTCATCAGATTTCACCCATGGCTTCCTGTCTGCGCATCAGATAGAGGAAGTACGGTCCGCCGATCAACCCGGTTACGATGCCGACGGGGATCTGAGCCGGCAACGCGAGTCTGGCCCCGACGTCGGCAGCGACCATCAGCGCCGGCCCGGCGAACAGACACCCGACCATCAGCTTCCGGTAGTCGCTGCCGACGATGTTGCGGACCATGTGCGGGACGATCAACCCGACGAACCCGACGATGCCCGCCACGGCGATGCTTGCGGCCGCTGCGAGGACGGCCACCCCCGAGAGCGCGAATCTGACACGCTCGACGCGCATGCCGAGCGAACTCGCCGTGCGCTCCCCGAGCAAGAGGACGTTCAGCTGCCGCGCGGCGAGCACCGCCAGCGCGAGGGCGATCACCGACCACGGCAGGACCATGCGGACCTGCTCCCAGTCGGTGCCGGTCAGCGAGCCGGTGATCCAGGCGATGGCCGACTGGACGACCCCCAGATCGTCGGCGAAGAAGAACATGGCCCGCTGGAGGCTGCCGAAGACCGTGCTCACGATCACGCCCGCGAGCACCAGTCGGACCGGCGAGGTCCCGTTCTTCCAGGCGATGGCGTAGACGATCACGAACGCGAGGACGCCCCCGACCGCGGCGAACACCGGCAACAGCATCGACGTGCTGACGTGCAATTCGGCGACGGCCAGCGGGACGACGATCGTCGTAGCCGGGATCGCGACGAGCGTGAGCAGGATTGCGAGCCCGGCCCCCGAGGAGACCCCGAGGATGAACGGGCTGGCGAGTTCGTTGCGCGTCACGGCCTGGAAAATCGCCCCCGAGACGGCGAGGTTCATCCCGACGAAGACGGCGACGATCACCCGCGGGATGCGCATGTTCCAGACGATCAGGCTCTGATTCGACAGTTCGGGCAACTCGCCGCCGAGCAGGAACCCCTGCCAGGCCTGGAGACTGAACAGGACGTTCGGGTCGAAGACCGCCGCCCACGCCTCCCCCCACGTCATCGCGAAGTCGCCGTATCGAATCTGGACGAAGCCGGCGACCAGCACCACGATCACGCTGGCCAGACAGAGCGTGACCAGCGAGGTATCGACCCGGGAGAGCCGGCCCAGGCGCGCAGCGATCCGGTCGCGCGTCGTCGGTTCGCCCGCCATGGTCAGGTGTCCACCTCCACGGTGTCCCGGTCGGCCGCGATCTCGGTGGCGCGTTCGAGGACGAGGTCCTCGTCGAGATGCTCGAGCAACCGGCGCTGGCCACGCTCGGCCGTCGCTTCGATCTCGCCGGGGGATCGATAGGCTGCGAGCCGACGGTCGATCTCCCGCTCGCGGAGTTCGACGTAGCGGCGTCGGTCACCGTCGCGATCAGCGGGCCATCGCTCGGCGAACACCTCCCGCCACGTCTCGCGTTCGCCCCACTCCTCAGCGCGCCTCTCTTCGGGACGGACCCAGTCGTAGTGGGGGGCGAGGGCGGGCGGGTACCCCTGATCGCGGCGGACGGCCTCGACGACCGCGATCCCGACGCGTGCGCCCCGGCCGGCGGCCACGATCGCCTGGCGATCCGCCGCCTTCGAGGGCGAGGCGACGAAGAGACCGTCGACGGGCGTCCCGCCGTCACGATCCGGAAATGAACGATCGAGTCTGGTCCGGCCATCGTCCCCGTCGGGCGTCTGGAAGGCGTCCACTTCGAGGACAGGCTGGAGATACGCCCCGCCGTAGCGCGTCGCCGCAATGACCCGGTCGGCGGTGTGGGTGTTTCCAGCCGCCGTCTCGACGAGGAATCCGGAACCCTCCGGGCGCTGATCGACCCGTTCGTCGTCCGGGCGATCGACCCGTTCGACCAGTTCCGGGACGACGTCACAGCCGGCTTCGGCGGCGTGATCCTCGAAAAGTGCCGACAGCGTTTCCACACCGATTCCGGCGGGGAATCCGGGGTAGTTCTCGACGACGGCACACTGCCCGAGCGACGACTGCCCGCGGTCGAGGACGAGGGTGTCCAGTCCGTACCGGGCCGTGAACACGCCGGCCGAACAACCGGCCGGGCCGCTGCCAACGACGATCACGTCGTGGTCGGTGGTCGCCGCGCCGCCCTGCCCGTCGCGTTCGGCGCTCGTCGTGTGACTCGATGCCTCGTTCTCGGTCATCGTTACCTGTCCCCGGTGATCGTCTCGGCGACCCGCCGGTGGTCGAACAGCTGTTCGTCGGCCGAGAGGTCCGGGTACGGCCCGGACTCGTAGCCCGGCCACGCGCCGAAGGCCTCGGGGTAGAGTTGCTTCGCGCCCATCTCGAGCTGGAAGAGGTTCAACAGGGGACCCTGATGTCGCCCGCCCTGAGCGTAGATCCGGCCGTTCTCGACCGCCGAGACCGAACCCGCGACGGGATCGTCCGCGAGGGCCTCCCGGATCGCGGGCATGTCGTGGGTGTCGACGATACCGCCGAGGATCACGAGGACGTCCGGATCGGCCTCGAGTAGTTCCTCGTAGTCGATCTGGGTGCCACTGGTGACACCGTCGTCGTCGGCAAAGGCGTCGACCGCGCCCAGCGGCCGGGTGTGGGCGGCGTGATACCCCGGCCCGTTCACGTCGTAGACCCACATCGTGTCGTCGCTCGTCGAGGGGAGGACCATCGTGACCGTCGGGCGCTCAGATTCCGGCGGGAGCCCCTCCCGGATCGTCGAGACCAGCGCCTCGTGCTCGGCGCGCAGGGCCTCGTAGCGCTCCCGTTCCCGGAGGACCGCGGCGACGTACCCGAAGGTCTCCCAGAGCGTGTAATACTCGTAGTCCTGGGCGTAGGCTTCGGGCGGCTGGCCGTGTTCGGCGCTGAACTTGTTGCCGAACCACGGCGCGACGCGGTCGCTGATCTCCTCGACGTCGTCGGGCTCCCACTTGCCCATCGTGGTCACGTGAGCGGGATCGGCGAGGTGGACCTCGCTCTCTAAGTCGTAGAGTTTCTCGGGACTCGGGTTCCAGGAGTCGAAACAGTCGCGCCAGTCGACGGAGACGCCATCGAGTGGCGCGGTGATGGCGTCCATCAGCGAGTTCGTGTACTCGACGGCGTAGACGGCGTTGACATCGTCGCCCCGACCGAGGGCCAGCGCCATCTCCGCGTAGGGGCTCATGATCGTGAAGATGTCTTCGGGCGTCTCCTCGAAGGTCACCTCGCCCATCGGTGCCATCGAGACAGAATATGCACCGGCGGCGTCGCCGTCCTCCGGTTCGGTTTGCGTCTGGGCCTCGTCAGTCGGCGTTGTCTCGGTCGGCGTGGCGGTCGCCGTCGGATCCACTGCGTTATCGGTCGCCGTGGGGGTGCTCTCCGGCGGCGTCTCGGTGCCGTCCCCGCCGCCCAGACAGCCGGCCAGGCCGCCACCGAGCAGCGCCGTGCCGCTCGCGAGCCAGGCCCGCCTGGTCAGCCCGGCGTCCCCGTCCGTCGGAGATTGCTCGTCGGCCATCTCAGAACGCCCCGTTGACGACGTTCGCGACGCGTTCGCGGTCGAACAGCACCCCGTCGACGCCGTACAGCTCGTCGGCGAGCCGTTCGGTCACGACGAGGTTCGTGATTGGGCCCTGGTAGAGCGGTCCCGCGCGGTAGACGTCGCCGTTCTCGACGGCGGTCAGCTGACTTGCGACCGGGTGTTCCGCCATGAAGGAGACGACGGAATCCCGGAACTTGTCGCGGGATTTGGCCTCCTGGCCTCGTAGCAGGAGGACCTCGGGATCGACCGACAGCAGGGTTTCGAAGTCGATCGCCCCCCGGGAGGTGTGAAAGTCCTTGACGTCCGCGCTCGCGAGTGCGTCCCTGACACCGAGGTCACGCAGGTGCTTGAAGCTCGTTCCCTCGTCGATCACATACGGGTAGAACTCCTCGGGTTCGTCGCCGCCGGCCCAGAGGACCGCGCCGGCAGGCCGTTCGCCGAGTCCGGGGACGACGGGTGCGAGGGCGGCCTGGAAGTCGTCGTGGATCGCCTCGAAGGCCTCGAAGCGCTCGCGCTCGTCGAAGACGGCCGCGAGTTTCTCGAATGCCTCCATGAGCGTATAATAGCGGTAGTCGTCGTGCCAGGGGTAGCTTCGAGAGAAGCTGCTGTTGGCGAAGAAGGGGCCGACCTCCCGTTCGATCTCCGCGACGTCGTCGTCCGTCCACCGAAAGCGGTTCGTGATGAAGTTCGGATCGATCACGTGGACGTCGGCGTCGATCGCGAAGAAGCGCTCCTTGCTCACGCCGTCCTGTGACAGGCGCTCGATCCCGGACGTATCGACCGAGACACCGGGAATCTCGTCGTAATAGTGGGTGTGATACCGACTCGGCAACCAGACGCCCGCCGGCGGTTCCTGGCCGAGCGCGATCCCCATGTCGGCCCAGCTGCCGTTGTTGGCGACCCAGGTCTCGGGGACCGCCTCGAAGGTGACGTCGCCGACCGGAACCATCGACACTGAATACGACGTCTCTCGTGGAGTGTCGGTTTCAGTTGTCGACTCCGTCGTCGGCCCTTCGGTCGTCGATGCGGTTTCTGTCGCTGTGTCCGTCGTTGACGTGGTACCGCCTGACCCAGACGGTGTCTCCTCCCCGTTTCCGAGACAACCAGCGAACAATCCACTCCCGAGGAGTGCACTGCCGTACGTGAGATACTCGCGACGCGTCGGCGTTTCATCGCTCCGTGATTCGCGACCCATAGGGATTAGGCTAGCCTAAATAATTAAGTGCGTTACGATTTTAGGACGACCTAAACAGCAGTACGGAGGACAGATCTGTGGGAACAGTGACGAGTCCAGGGGCGAGAGAGCGGCTGGGGGTGGAGGCGGGCGGCGTCGCAACTTCGCCAGCGAGGGTGGCGGTGCTATCGCTTCTCGAGGGGCGTCCACTGGCGGTCGTGCTCGCCGACGAACGAGCTTCGCGGCCGGATCAGCCGGTTGTCCTCGAGTTGTTCGAGACAGTGGGCGCTCCAGCCGGCGACCCGCGAGATCGCGAACGTCGGCGTGAACAGCTCGGGCGGGATCCCGACGCCGTGGAGCAGGACGGCGGTGTAGAACTCGACGTTCGTCTCCAGGTCGAGGTCGGGGCGATGCTCTGCGAGCAGGTCGGTCGCGATCGACTCGATTTCCGTTGCCGCCGCGAAGAAATCGTCGTCACCGTCGTAGAAGGCCGCCGCGGCGTCCTCAAGCACCGCCGCGCGTGGATCGCGCGCGCCGTAGACCCGATGGCCAAAGCCCATCAGTCGCTCGCCGGCCTCGAGACGACCCTCGAGTTCGGCGCGAGCGTCCTCGGCGTCCATCAACTCCTCCAGCATCACAAGGACGAGGTCCGGCGCGCCGCCGTGGAGATCACCGCGGAGCGCGCCGATCGCGCCGGTGATCGCCGAGACGAGTTCCGACTCCGTCGAGACGATCGTCCGGGCGGTAAACGTCGAGGCATTGAGGCCGTGATCGACGACGGTAGTCAGGTACGTCTCCAGGCCCGCGACCTGTGCCGCGGTCGGTTCCTCACCGGTCAACATGTAGAGGTAGTTCGCGGCGTGCGAGAGGTCGAGGCGGGGGTCGATCGGCTCCTCGCCCTGAAGCACACGCCAGTAGGTCGCCGTGATCGTGGGGAGACGGGCGATGAGCCGGAGGGCATCGGCCTCGGGGTCGTTGGGCTCGACGGCGGTCGCGGTCGCCGCACCCATCCGGAGGGCGGCCATCGGGCCGGCCCCGCGTTCGGCCGCCTCGACGACGGCGTTGTAGCAGGGTTCGGGCAGCGTGCGATACGAGCAGAGTTCGTCTTCGAAGTCGGCGAGTTCCTCGGCGTCCGGCAGGCGGTCGTGCAGTAGCAGGAACACCGTCTCGGGATAGGTGGCATTCGCCGCGAGTTCTCCGACGGGATAGCCCGCGATCCAGAGTTCGCCGGCCTCGCCGTCGATGTCGCTCAGCCGCGTCTCGGTGACCGTCACGTCCGCGAGTCCAGGGTGGATCTCCTCGTCACTCATTGCTCACCTCTACTGGCCCGGGGGGTAAAACTGTGGGCGAATCGATGTCGCGCGCCGTCGTCCGGTCGAATTACCTCGTCTATGGCTGGTCTGGCTCCTTTCTCCCGCCTGCGTCGCTGATCACGTCAGCCAGCCAATCGCCGCGGAAGAACACGATCGCCGCGACGATTGCAGCCGTGACGTTCGAAAGCGCAATGGCGGACCACGCGCCGATCGCACCGAGTGAGAGCACGAGTACGAACAGGGCCGCGAACGCCGCCCGGGCACCCCATAGCGTGGTCACGCCGACGCCCATCGCCAGGCGCGTCGACCCCGAACCGTAGAACGCGCCGTTCATCATGTGATAGGACGCCATGGCGAGCCACGTGGGCGTGACGACGCGGAGAAAGGTCGCGCCGTGATCGACGATCGTGGCGGCGTCCGGGCCAGTGATGAACAGCCCCACGATCGGCCGAGCGTAGACGAATGTGACGGCTCCCACGAGGAGAAAGGCAGCCGCCAGGATCGCGATCGCGACGTATACCGTCCGGCGGGCCCGATCGCGGTGGCCCGCGCCGAGGTTCTGGCCGACCACGGTTTCGACTGACATCCCCATCGCCACGGTCGGTAGCCAGACCAGCGAGACGAATCGGTTGCCGATCCCGTAGGCGGCGACGGCGTCGGTCCCGACGGTGGCGATCAGTGCCGTCATGACGATCGCGGCGACCGACTGCGTGCTCTGATCGATGGCACCCGGGACGCCCAGACGGACGATCTTGCCGACCGTCTCGACGTGCAATCGCAGGTCGTCGATCGAAAGCTGGAGACCGACGCGGCCGCCGAACAACAGCCAGAGCCCGATCGCGGCGGCGACGGCCCGTGAAAACACGGTCGCCACGGCCGCGCCCGTGACCCCGTGGCCAGCGAACCCGGTGATCGAGTACAGTGTCTCCTGTACGGATCCGGCCCCGAGCCACTCGAACAGCGGATTCTCGACGAAGCCGAGGACGAGAACCGGATCGAGCAGGATGTTGAGCACGACGCTGAACCCCATGAGGTACATCGGCGTCTTCGTGTCACCCCAGCCGCGAAGCAGTGCCATGAAGACGAAGAACCCGACAGTGAACGGGTTCCCGAGGATGACGATCCGGGCGTAGGCGACCGCTTGGGCGTGGATCGCCGTACCGGGTGTCGTCCCGATGATATCGAGTGCGTATGGGACTGCCAGGGCACCGACAGCCGCAATGGCAATCGAGAGCACGCCCACGAACGCCAGCGTCTGGCCGGCAACCGACCCGATGCGGTCGTCGTTGCCAGCGCCGACGTGCTGTGAGACGAGGATCGTCCCGGCGTTGGTCATGCCGCCGCCGACGCTGATCAACAGGAGGATCAGCGGCCAGGCGAACGCGAGGGCGCTCACGGCGTCGGCCCCGAGGCGGCCGACCCAGAACGTGTCTGTGAGGTTGTACGCGACCTGTAGCAACTGCGAGACGGTCAGCGGGCCGGCGAGCGCGAGCAGTGGCCACAGGATCGAACCGTCTGTGAATCGATCGGAGCGATCGTCCGTCGTCTGTGTCATTGAGATGCACTGGGGGTGTCGTTGCGTATCGGTGGTCGAATCGCGACGCTACGGAGACAGACACCCAGGCACCCGGTCGGATACGCGCCCGTCGCTGGGAACGCGCCTGGAAGCAACGGCTTCCGGGCGGGCAACCGGCCGTGGGCCTGGACAGTCAGGCCCAGTCACAGGGCGGCAGACATGAGAGCTATGCCGACCAACGCCGACACGGAGTATAGGCCTTTCGTCACTTCGCGGAGGGCTGCGTCCAGGTTTCGGGTACAAATACCGACAGCGTCTGTGCCCAGTAGCAAGGATTATCGCCCCCGCGTTCCGCGAGACGTGTATGACCCACTTCTCCGACCGTGTCGAGCAGGTGTCGATCTCGGGCATCCGCGAGGTCTTCGAGGCAGCGGACGAGGACGCGATCAACCTCGGCCTCGGCCAGCCTGACTTCCCCGCCCCAGAGCACGCCCGCGAGGCAGCCGTCGAGGCGATCCGAGCGGGCGAGGCCGACGCCTACACCTCGAACAAGGGCACCCGCGAGTTGCGCGAGGCCATCGCCGCAAAACACGCCCGCGACAACGACCTCGACATCGATCCGGAGCACGTCATCGCCACGTCGGGCGGCAGTGAGGCGTTGCACCTCGCCCTGGAAGCACATGTGAATGCGGGCGAGGAAGTCATCTATCCCGACCCCGGCTTCGTCTCCTACGAGGCGCTGACTCACCTCGCTGGCGGGACGCCCACACCGGTCGGGCTCCGGGACGACCTCACGCTCGATCCGGCCGACGTGGAAGCGGCGATCACCGACGACACTGCCGCCTTTGTGGTCAACAGCCCCGCCAACCCGACCGGCGCGGTCCAATCGCCCGAGGACATGCGCGAGTTCGCCCGCATCGCCGACGAACACGACGTGCTCTGTATCTCCGATGAAGTCTACGAACACATCGTCTTCGAGGGCGAGCATCGCTCGCCACTCGAGTTCACCGAGAGTGACAACGTCGTCGCCATCAACGCCGTCTCGAAGACCTACTCGATGACCGGGTGGCGACTCGGCTGGATCACGGGCAGCGAGGACCGCATCGAGCGCATGCTGCGCGTCCACCAGTACGCCCAGGCGTGTGCGAGCGCACCCGCCCAGTACGCCGCCGAGGCCGCGCTCTCGGGACCACAGGATCGCGTCACCGAGATGGTCGTGGCCTTCGAGGAGCGCCGAAACGTGCTGCTCGACGGGCTCGAAGACATGGGCCTGGAGACGCCGACGCCGAAGGGCGCGTTCTACGCGATGCCGAAAGTGCCCGAGGGATGGGTCGAGGAAGTGATCGACCGCGGCGTCGTCGTCGTGCCGGGCGGGGCCTTCGGCGACGGCGGCGAGGGGTACGCCCGCATCTCCTATGCGACCGACCTCGAACAGCTCCGGGAGGCGATCGACGTGATGCGAGCGGCGACAGCTGCCGTTCAGTGACGGTCGCGGCAGGTGGTCATCGCCGGGACGACTCAGCCTTTATTGGCCGCACGGGCGCTCGTTCGCACGGATCGCTCCGACCGTGAGCCCCAAGTAGCTAACCCCCATAACGAATCACGTACAATCATGGGACTTGCTCACAGCCGTCGGGTGCCCGGGATAGTTCCCATCGCCACGGTTGCACGGCGACGTTCGACCGTCGTCGCGACTGAACCAACCGACAGGGAATTCACTGGGGGGACAACCACGCCCGTCGCTTCCCGGATTGCAGTCTCCTATCAATGACAGATATCGAATCGACACCGACGGGAGTACAGCACGAACTCGACGTCGACGACGTCGGCGAGATCGCCGACAACGTTCTCGAGAACGTCGAGCGCGTCATCGTGGGCCATCGCGACGCGATCGAGCACATTCTGACGGCGCTGTTTGGCCGCGGGCACGTCCTGCTCGAGGACGTCCCCGGCGTCGGCAAGACGATGCTGTCACGAGCCATCGCGGAGTCGTTCGACTGCTCGTTCAAGCGCGTCCAGTTCACCCCTGACCTGTTGCCCTCAGACGTGACCGGGGCGAACGTCTACAACCAGCGCGACCAGACCTTCGAGTTCCGCGAGGGGCCGATCTTCGCCAACGTCGTCCTCGGCGACGAGATCAACCGCGCGCCGCCGAAAACCCAGTCGGCGCTGCTGGAAGCCATGGAAGAGGGCCAGGTGACGATCGACGGCGAGACCCATGCCGTCCCCGATCCCTTCGCCGTTATCGCGACCCAGAACACCGTCGAACGCGACCGCACCTACGACCTGCCGATGGCAGAACTCGACCGGTTCATGAAGAAGCTCGAACTCGGGTATCCGACCGCCGATGAGGAGTCCTCGATGCTCGAGAACGTCGTCGGCACCCACCCGATCGAGACCGTCGAACCCGTCGCCACGCTCGCCGACCTCGAGGCGATCCGAACGGTGACCGCCGGCGTCACCGTCGAGGATCCGATTCGCACCTACGTCACGCGGCTGGCTCGGTATACACGCAATCACGCCGAACTCGGCGCGAGTCCGCGGGCCTCGCTGCTGTTGCTCCGTGCGGCACAGGGTCGCGCAGTGCTACACGGCCGGGAGTACGTCGTTCCGGACGACATCCAGACAGAGGCACCGGTGGTCTTGCCCCATCGTGTCCGGAGCGGGACGACAGAACGCTCGTCGGCGGAGCTAGTCGCGGACGCGATCGAGGCCATCCCGGTCGAGTGATATGAGACTGACAACGCGCGGTCGCGTGACCCTCGCCGTCGCCGTCGCCGCGGTCGTGATGGCGTGGCTGTTCGGGGCCCGCTCGCTGAACGCCGTCGCCGTCCCGGCAGTGGTCGCTGTCGTCGCCGCGGTCGCCCAGGTTCGACTGGCGGATCAGCCATCGGCCGAGCGCTCGAACCTGCCGGCGGGCTTCCCCGATGAGACCCGCGAGGTCACCGTCTCGATCACCGGCTCACGTGGCACGATCGTCGAGGCGACGGACCCGCATCCGGCCGGCCTCTCGAGTACGGACAACACCGTTTCGGGAAGCCTTCCGACGACGCACACTTACGAACTGACGCTGACCGAACGGGGGAAACACGAGGTCGGCCCGCTCGCGGTCACGCTCCGGGACGTGTTCGGACTGGTCACCCACGAAGTCACGGTCGGCGACCCGACGAACGTGCTCGTCTACCCGGCGATCCACGACGTCGGGGGGTCGACCGTCCTGACAGCCGAACTCGAGCGCGCGCGTCGCCCGGAGCGCCAGGAGATCGACCAGTTGCGCGAGTACGTCCCCGGCGACCGCCTGCGGGACATCGACTGGAAGTCCTCCGCCAAGCGGCTCCCCGACCTCATCGTCACGGAGTTCGTCGGCCGGGAGGTCACGGGAGCGATCCGGATCGCCGTGAGCGCCGATCGGGATACCGCGGACGCGACCGCGAGCGCGGTCGCGAGTGTCGCCCTGTTCTTCGCACGGGCTGGCCTGGAAGTTGGGGTGCATACGCCCGACGGAGCACTCGAACCCGCCCAGGGAGTGGCCCACCGGACCGAGCTTCTGGGATTGCTGGCTGAAACTGGGGCTGGCACAGTATCTGAGCAGACCTGGGCCGACGCTGACGTCCGCGTCGCCGGCGAGGACGGCACGGTTACCCTCGACGTCGACGGCCGGAACAGTACCTTCGAAGAGATCCGGGCGGGCGACGGCCGTGATGGGAACACCGTCGCGTCGCTGGAATCCGAACGCACGGAGGTGACCACCGCGTGAGCGTCCTCGATCGGGAGTCTGACGTGGGCGTCCTCGATCGGGAGTCTGACGTGGGCGTCCTCGATCGGGAGTCTGACGTGGGCGTCCTTCGGCTCCTCGCGCTGGGCGGGGCAGCCCTCGTGATCGGGTCGTTCGTCGGCGTCGTCCACGATGTCGTCGACGTGATCGCCGACCCGAGTACGTTACAGCTCGTGGTGGCGGCGACGCTGGTCGGCGCGACCGTCGCCGCCCGGTATCTCACCGTCCGAAACGCCGTCGTCGTCGCGGGGGCGTTGCTGACCGGCGGGCTCGCGTGGTACCTCGCAGGACTCACCGGGGCGACGCTGTCGCCGTGGCCACACATCGAGTATACGATCGCCCTGCTCGCGGGCAACTCGATTCTGGGGATCGTCAACCTCGAGTCGTGGGTGATCGCCGTGACGCCCGCGCCGATATTCCTCGCGTGGTATCTCGCCGTCCGTCGCCACCACGTCGCGAGCGCGATCGTCGGCGGTGGGACGCTGCTGTTTTTCGTCCTCACGGGCGACGCCGGCACGGACCTGACGCTGGTCGGCGTCGTCGGCGTCGTGACGCTCGTCGGCGCTGGGGAACTCGGCCGACTCGGCGCCGCTGTCAGCGAGGCGGACGTCGTGGCGACGGTCGTCGCCGTCGCTATCGTCGCCTCGGCGACAGTGACGATCGTTCCGGCCGGGGCCGCGTTCTCGTTTTCGCCCGACGGAGGACTGGCAGAACCGGCCCCGATCAGTGCGGACAGCGCGGGCGGTGACGGGACACTCGAGGGGAGCCTTCTCAGTGCCGGCGAAGACCTCTCGATCCAGGGGAGTCTGGAGCTCACCTCGAAGGTCCGGTACCTCGTCGAAAGCGACGAGGAAAGTTACTGGCGGGTCGGGGCCTACGACCTCTATACCGGCGACGGCTGGGTCAGGCGAGGCGAGACAGGGCCACTCGATCGACGACTCGGCTCGCCAGCCGGCCGGTCACGGACCGTCGAGCAGACGTATCGAGCGATGTCGCCGATCGGAACCATGCCGGCCGTCTGGCGGCCTAGCGACGTCGCTGGACCGGTAGCCGAGAACGCTCGAGTGACGAGACTCGGCGGGCTTCAGCCGTCGACGCCACTTGACGCCAACGACACCTATCGCGTCACCAGCGAGGTGCCGATCGCGACAGGTACCGAACTTCGGAACGCAGGCCGTGAATATCCCGAGTCGATCACGAACCAGTACCTCCAGCTCCCCGACAGCACACCTGAACGCGTTGCCGAGCGCACTGAACGGCTGACGGCGAACGCGGACAATCCCTACGACACCGCCAGGATCATCGAGCAGTGGCTCGAGTCAAACCGCGAGTACTCGCTGAACGTCTCGAAACCGTCCGGGTCGGTCGCCGACTCGTTCCTCTTCGAGATGGACCGAGGGTACTGTACCTACTACGCGACGACGATGGCGACAATGTTGCGGACCCAGGACATCCCGTCCCGGTTCGTCGTCGGATACACGTCCGGCCAGCGCGTCGCCGAGGACGAGTGGGTCGTCCGTGGACACAACTCCCACGCCTGGGTCGAGGTGTACTTCCCCGAGGTCGGCTGGATCCGGTTCGATCCGACGCCGGCCAGCCCGCGGGACTCGACCGCCCAGCAGGACCTCCAGTCCGCCCGGCAAGCCAACGAGACCGACGTCGACACCAACCGAAGCCGGGGTGGCGAGTGGACGCCGACCCCGACCGAGACAGAGACGGCGACCGGAGGCGGCGACCAGCCGTCTTTCGACGAGAGGGACATGTCGATCCCGGATTACTACGGCCCGGACAGCGCGTTCACCAGAGACGACTTCGCGACAGGGGGGAACGTGACCGTGTCCACTCCCGAAAACTCGACGACGACCGCGAGCGAAAACGGAAGCCAAGAGCGACCCGGAGAAGACAGCGACGGAGTGATTCCAGGGATCGAACAGTTGACGCTCGCCGCACTCGTCGTGTTCGGGTTCGCCAGTGTCGTCCGCCGGAGCGGTCTCGCGGAACGGACCTACCGCGCAGTCTGGCTCCGCTGGCAGCCCCGCGAGGACCCGGCGACGGACGTCGACCGTGCCTTCGAGCGCCTGGAGTACGTCCTCGAACGACGCCACCGCGAGCGGCGTCCTGGCGAGACAGTCAACGACTACCTCTCGACTGTGGAGGCCGACGAGCGCGCCCGACGGGTCGCGGAAATCCGAGAGCAGATGCGATACGCCGGCGTCGTCGATCGAGCGGCCGCCGACGAGACGATCGAGCTAGTCGACGAACTCGTCGGCGGCGATTGAACGTCCAATCAACCGGGCTTTCGCGCCGATCTGCGTGCAAAATCCCGACAGTGTTTAATAGGAAGATTCCCAACAGGAAACTGTAATGTCGGAAGTCTGCTCGACGTGCGGGCTGCCTGAGGAGCTCTGCGTCTGTGAAGACGTCGCCAAGGAGTCCCAGGAGATCAACATCCGCATCGACGAGCGCCGTTACGGGAAAGAGGTAACGATCATCGAAGGGTTCGATCCGAAAGACGTCGACATGGACAGTCTGTCTTCGGACCTCAAATCGAAGTTCGCGTGTGGGGGGACTGTCGAGGACGGCCAGATCGAGCTCCAGGGCAACCACACCGGCCGCGTCGAGGATTTCCTCCGTGATAAGGGATTCAACGTCGCCTAACTGACTCTCGGTTTTACGTGTCGTGTCGGTGACCAGTCGTATCTTTCTTTTCGGATAAAACGTGACGGGCCAGCTCAACTCCGCAGACCCGTAGCCGAGCCCACAGTCGGCCGCGTGAGGAGTATGTTTATGACGATTGCGGACATACACTGACAGTGACGGACAGCACATGCCGATTCAACTGGATCCGGACGACGACGCAGAGATACCACCGGTCAAGCCGGGGACAAACGCCCAGGAACTCCTGGCTGTCCTCCTCGATCATCCGGACATGGGTTTCAGCCCGAAGGAACTCTCGGAACTCACGGACGTCCCACACACAAGCGTCCAAAAGACACTTTCGCGGATGCGAGAACGTGGGCTCGTCCGGAAGATCGACTCATACTGGGCGGTCGCCGACGATGTGGCAGCTTCGGAAGTTGCCTCCGCCGTTAGTCTCCAGAGTATTCAGGAAACGTACGGCGACGACGCCTACGGTGACGATGAATGGGTAGCGGACGCCCCCGATCTCGGGGACAACGCGTAGCAATGGCCTACGCCCAGGGAAGCGTGGTCATCGCACCAGCGACGTTCAAACGCGGACGACGACCGTATCTCGTCGTCTCGAACGCCGATCGACCGTTCGTCGGCGACCGATACACTGTGGCTGTTATCACGTCGACTGAACGCGATGACGCAGTCCCGATTGCGGAACGCTCGCTGACGGAAGGCGAACTCAAGACCGATCCGAGTTACGTCAGTCCGTGGTCGCTACACGTCTTCCCTGAGCAAGACATCGTCAAACGCGTTGCGCAGGTCGATACGGGGACAATGCGAACGGTGGCGGACCAGATTCAGGCGTTCACTCGGGTATTGTAAATCGGACTGCCGCAAAAGCACATTCGGCGCTCGCGGATTTGCGAGTGAGAGGTGTCCACAGCGAACGTAGTGAGCGAGGACACCCGAACGAGTAAAAAGAGGTAGTGCGCCGGCCGGGAGTGAGCGAAGCCGAAGGCTTCGCGATCTACGGGCGGCGCACGACCGCAGGGAGTGTGCCGGCCGGGAATTGAACCGGAGCCAGACGGTCGCTCACTTCGTTCGCGCTGCGACTCGCAGGGTTCAATTCCCTCAAAACCCATTCGGCGCTCGCGGATTTGCGAGCGCCAGAAGTGCGCCGGCCGGGAGTGAGCGAAGCCGAAGGCTTCGCGATCTACGGGCGGCGCACGACCGCAGGGAGTGCGCCGGCCGGGAATTGAACCGGAGCCAGACGGTCGCTCACTTCGTTCGCGCTGCGACTCGCAGGGTTCAATTCTTTCTTGTTGCATTTGCTGCTCGCGATTTGCTCGCAGCAAAATGCGCCGGCCGGGAATTGAACCCGGGTCGAGAGCTTGGAAGGCTCTTGTCATACCACTAGACCACCAGCGCGCTCGTCACTGCGTTCCTCGCGCGCCGAGGCTCGCAAATCCTCCGGATTTGCTCACCACCGGCAGACTCGCGTTGCTCGTCTGCCGAGCCCTGCTCGCTTCGCTCGGCAGGACACCGGCGCTCGTTCGGCGGGACTGCCAATCCGTCGGCGTCGAGTCCCACGTTCGCATCCAAACCTAACTCCGTCCCAGGTTAAGGGCGTTTCCTTTCAGCGCGACGCCGGACTGACGGTCCCATAGCAGTTTCCGCTGGAGACCTCGAACGCATCGAGCGAGAGCGCACTCGATTCAACGTCGGCCCGGAACTCCGCCGGCGCGTAGATGTGATAGAACCGCGGGGCTGTCTCGCCGCCGGGCAGCGTCCACTCGACAGTCGTGTCGAAGCCCGTCTCGGCGTCGGCTGGGGTGTCGAAGGTGTCGTGGGCCGTACTCCAGGCGCTGACGAGCGCCACTCCGCCGGAATACAGGACTCGCGCGAGTTCGTCGAGGCTGGCAATGCGCGCTTCTCGGGATGGCAGGTGATGCAGCGTCGCGATGTAGACGGCCAGATCGACGCGATCGGTCGCGATCGGAAGGTGCGAGGCGTCACCGAGCACGAAGCGACCATCCGGGACGCGCTCGGTCGCCGCGTCGAGCAGCGATCGACTCACGTCCACGCCGACCACTTGATCGGCCCGCTGCTGGAGCGTCTCGACGTGGCGGCCGTTGCCACAGCCGACGTCGAGCGCCAGATCCACTTCGGCCGCGTCGGCGACGAACGACTCGACTTCCGGCCAGGCATTGACTCGCGTCTTCGAGAAGTGCTCGCCGATATGGTCGTACGTTTCACGCACGTCCGCGCGGGAGCGATCCATCGTGAGCCTCGATCAGTCGTATTGTTCGGGATAGGCCTCGGCCAGCAACTGGGGCTGGGATTCGAGACGCTGCCGGATCGGATCGACGATATCGCCGATGTATTCGCCTGCGGCGTTTTTGAGGTCCTGGGGATGGAGTTCCTCGCTGGTGAAGTCACCCTCCAGATCCTCGTAGGAGTCATAGGTGAGGTTCCCGCCGTACTCCTCGGGCCGCTCGACGACGAAGGCCTCCTCGCGCTCCTCGAGGATGGGGAACACGAGATAGCGGACGTACTCCAGAACGCCGTTGCCCTCGACCTCGCCCATCGGACAGTAGGCATCGCCGATCTTCTCCTGGACTGTCGCTGGGTCGTCCGTGAGTGCGACCTTCGAGGACTCCTGGGAGGCACTCATCTTCCCACCCGTCAGTCCAGAGAGCAGCGGTGCGAAGACGCAGGTCGGGGCCTCGCCGCCGTGTTCGGGCAGGATCTCGCGGGAGAGCATGTAGATTCCGCGCTGGTCGATCCCACCGTAAGCTACGTCGGCGTCCAAAGCGTCGACGTCAAGAGTCTGCATGAGCGGATAGACGAGTCCACCCAAGTTCGGGGAGTCCGATTCGCGGACGACCTCGCTTGCGGCCCGCTGGGCGCGGGCGATCGTCGTCTCGGCAGTCATCCGCAGGAGTTCGAGTGTGTACTCGGAGTCGAGTTCGAAGTCACGTCCGCGCACGAACGTAATCTGTTCGGGATCGGCCCCGGCGGCCTCGACCATCGCCTCGATTGTTTCCTGGTAATAGGCAGTGCGGGCCTCCAGCAGATCGAACGGGCTCTTTGCGTCGTCGAGGTGGGCGTGCAGATCGGCGATCAGCACCGTCACGTCCATCCCGGCGTGCAGGAAGTCGGCGAGTTTCCGGATTGTCGTGAAGTGACCGATGTGCATCTCGCCGGTCGGGGCATAGCCGATGTAGACCGACGGCTCCTCGCGGTCCTCGAACAGCTCGCGTAACTCCGCCTCGGTGACGACCTCGGCGGTGTTGCGGGTCGCCAGGTCGACTCGCTCGTCCGTGTCCATACGGCTTCGTCCGAAGTCCGTCCCTAAAACGATTCGTTTCCCAGTCGAAGCGTGCTTGTCGCCGTCACCGTTGTCTGTCCACCTCGATAGAGCGCTCCGACCGACGCATGCGCCTCAGACTTCACCAGTATCGACTGGGACACGAGTCAACCCGAGCGTCGCAAAGTCATCGTCGAACGCGAAAATATGCGAGATATCGTACTCCTCGGCAAGCGTCGCGTTCATGTGATCGATGAACGAAATCGACTGATCGTCGTACTGTTCGAACTGCTTGACAGTCACGTCAAAGCGGTGCGGATCGACGTCGATCAGGTTGATCGAAGACGAGTCTCTGACAGTCGCTACGGCTTCGACCGCTTCGGCGTGGCCGACACCGTACAGCAGCGTCGTCGCCGTCTCCGAGAGGACGTATCGACTCGTGTACAGCGGCCCATAGGCGTATTCGCCTGCTCCGATCCCATCCAGTAACTCAGTGGCCGCGTCGTGATGTGTATCGTCCTCGTTGAATACCGCAACGAAGGCATTCGTATCCACGAACAGCGGCGTCGACCGAGAGACCTGACTCATGCCTCGTTACGGTACAACACGTCGTCGACACTCTCGGAGAGGTCCTCACGTCCCGACGCGAACGACGGCCTGTCGGCGAACAGCGGGTCGTCTGGATCGACGGGCTCCGGGTCAGTGTCGTATTCCTCCGTGATCCACCACACGACAGTCCGTCCGCTCTTTCGACGATCGACGACGCCGTCCCGGTGGAGTTCCCTGAGTTTCCGCCGGGCCGTCTCGGTGGAGCACTCCAAGTGCTCGGCGACATCTGTGGAGGTGACAACCGGCCCGTTCACGGAGCGAAAGACGTCCAATACGCGGGACCGTGAGATAGTCTCGACGAACTCCCCCGAGTCCGATCGTTCTCGGTTGCTCATACATGTCTTTGCTCACCATCTGGCAAAAGTCTTGTTGATACGCCATGTTGGCACTCCAATGTGGTCATAGTCCTCCGAATCACTCTCGAAATCAGCGGAAGAGGCTGTCCCGGACACCTAACAGAACGGCAAATCCCGTTCACTCGCTTTGCTCTGAAAGTCGATTTCGGTGGACGATCCCCTGGTTGTTCGCCGTGTTGGCGACGAAATTCCGGAAGGCACCGCTCACGTCGAGATCATCAGCCAGGACCGCGGGTCGGCCCTCGTCGCCGCGTTCGCGGATCTCCGGATCGAGTGGGATCTCGCCGAGGAACGGCATCTGGACCTGGTCGGCGAACTCCCGACCGCCACCCTCGCCGAAGATAGCGTGTTCGCTCCCGCAGTCCGGGCATTTGAACGAGCTCATGTTTTCGATGATGCCCAGCACGGGCGTCTCGTGCTTGCCGAACATCTCCAGACCCTTGCGGGCGTCGTCCAGGGCGACGCCCTGGGGCGTCGTGACGATCACCGCGCCCGTAACCGGGACGGTCTGGAGCAGGGTGAGCTGGGTGTCGCCGGTCCCCGGCGGGAGGTCGACGACGAGGTAATCGAGGTCGCCCCACTGGACGTCCTCGAACAGCTGGGTCAGGGTTTGGTGAACCATCGGCCCACGCCAGATCACAGGGTCGTCCTCGCCGAGCAGGAAGTCCATGCTCATGAGTTTCATGCCGTGTTTCTCCGGCGGGATGATCTGGTCGTCCTCGGTGGCTTCGGGGCGCTCGTGGGCGTCGAGCATCCGCGGGACGTTCGGCCCGTAGATGTCGGCGTCGAACAGCCCGACGCGCGCGCCCCGGTCGGCGAGTCCCGCCGCGAGGTTGACCGCGACCGTCGACTTGCCGACGCCACCCTTCCCGCTCGCGACCGCGACGACGTTTTTGACGCCCGGCAGGACGTCGCCCTCGGTGTCGCGGTCGATCGACGCGGTGAGCTCGACAGCCAGATCCGGCGCGGCGTCGCCGATGACCTCGCGAACGCGATCGGCGATAGTCGTCTCGGTCGGCGAGAACGGCGCACCCAGCGCGAGGTCGATGTGGGCGCTCCCGTTCTCCAGGGCGACGTCGTTGACCAGGCCCAGCGAGACGATGTCTCCCTCGAGATCCGGGTCTTCGACCGATGCAAGCAGTTCCCGCAACTCGGCTTCGTCCATGTGTCGAGATAGGCAACCAGCGATCGAAAAGACTTGTGACCCGTCCGCGCGCGAAAGGTCGGAAGTTCTTCGGTCCTCCGTGACGAACGACTGGCAATGTCCGTCTACGGTGCACCCGCGACCGGGTGCAAACCACGTAACGAGGACGCGATCGACCTCGGATCCGGCGGCGTCTACCAGTTCTATCACACGCCCTGGGACGCGATCCGCGAGGCACTCCCCGCCGTCGCCGCGGCGGGATACGACGCGATCCAGGTGCCGCCCGCCCAGCGGAGCAAGCGCACCTGGGCGGACCCGGAGCCGCGGGGCTACCAGCCCATCGACCACCTGGACTTCGACAGCGCGTTCGGCACCGAGAGCGAGTACCAGCAGATGGTCGAGACCGCCCACGAGCAGGGGCTGGCCGTCATCGCCGACGCGGTCGTCAACCACATGGCCGAGGGCGTCGATTTCGCGCAGTTCCCGCACTTCGGCTGGGGCGACTTCCGGCACGGCGGTCCGATCAGGGACGATACGGACGAGTGGGAACTAAAGCACCGCGATCTCGAGGGACTCCCGGATCTCCGCCAGGAATCCGAACACGTCCGGGAGGTGCTGGAAGCGTACGTCGAGAAGTACGCACGGCTGGGCGTCGACGGCATCCGCTGGGACGCAGTCAAGCACGTCCCGGCATGGTTCTTCCGGGACCATGCGAACCCCTGGGCGAGCGAGCGAGGGCTCTTCACGCTCGGCGAAGTCCTCCACGGCTCGGTCGACACCTGCGAGGAATACCTCGAAACGGGGATGACGGTCATGGACTACCCGCTCTATTTCACCATGCACGAGGAGGTGTTTCACCGCGATGGGGACTTCCGCGCCCTGGACGGGGCCGGACTCGTCGATCGACACCCCGGGCGGACGGTGACGTTCGTCTCCAATCACGACAGCTCGCCACCCGAGTACGAGGCACTCGCACACGCGTTCATCCTCACGTACGAAGGATATCCGCGAGTCTACAGCGGCCGCTTCGACCCGGAAGACGACACGATAGCGAGGTTGCTTTCGATCCGCCGGACCCTCGCCGTGGGGCCCGCACACACCCGCCACGTCGACCGCAATACGTACGTCTTCGAGCGCGAGGGCAACCTGCTGGTGGGACTCAACCGCGCCAGGGAGCGACGGTCGGTCACGGTCGAGACGTCCTGGGCGGCGACGCAGCTCAGCGAGCGATCCGACACCGGGGAGGACGTCACGACTGACGCCGACGGAACCGTCGAACTCTCGATTCCACCCACCGAATGGATCTGTTACGCGCCGCCGTCGAGGTCCTGAAGGGACGCCGCCGCCCGAATCAGCCGAGCGGTTCGCCCGCGCCGATCGTGAACTCGCAGTCGGCGGCCAGCCGGAAGAGCGGTTCCGTGCCGACACCGATGTCGTCCAACTGCCGGCCGGTCGGGTGCTCGCCGAACGACAGCGACGCCCCCTTCCCGCCGAACCACCCCCCGACGCGACCCCGCAACGTCGTGGGTTCCCGGAGGCGTTTGTCGTCCTTGATGGTGAAATTGTAGCCCGAGAGCCGCGCCGGGACGGTCGGCGGCCGCCGGATAGAGACCGAAAGTAGCGTCCCCTCCGCTGTCGTGACGGTTGCCCGTCGCGTCCGTCCCTCGTCGGTCACGTCGATAGTTGCGACGAGTTTGGGATAGCCCCAGACGTCGACGCCGAACGCCCGGGCGGGTTCAGTCGTCACCGGCAAGGTGTGGACGTAGCCGCTGGCCGGTCGCCGCAGCAACGAGACGTAGGGGACGGTCCGCGTTCCCGCTTCGACAGCCGGAAACAGGACGCCGACCTCGTCGTAGGGCGGGATCGTCTCCCTGCCGACGCGGTCGTACCGGACGACGAGGACGGTCATCGCGGCACGGTCGGCTCGCGTTCCGACAGGTTCCAGCCCAGTGGGGAGTAATTCCTCGACGGCCGCCCGGTCGGCGGGAAAGACAGCCCCTGCGATCGTCGCCGAAAGCGAGACCGGAAGCTCGAACGTCTGACCCGTCGAGACAGTGATCGACTCGGTCATTCGGTGATCGCCCCCCGGACGCGTTCGAGCGCAGCGAGCATTCGGATCGACACGCGCTGGCCGAGGTCCTGTACGGGCCGTGGCAGCCACCGCGTCGCGAGGACGAGCCGTGCAGGAAGCCCGACGGGATACCGGGCCGCCGGAGTCTCTGCGGTCGCCGCGTCGTGGATCGTCGCCGCGACGCGATCCGGGGTAACGGCGAGCGGCCCGCCACCGAGCAGCGCCCCTCCCTCGAGTGCGTCGTAGACGTCAGCGTACCGAGCCGAGCGCTCGAACCCGGACAGATGGCGATCTGATTCGGCGCTGAATCCGGTGTCGACCCAGGCGGGTGCAACCAGCGTCACGTCGACGGACCCCCCGGCGACCTCGATCCGGAGGGCATCGGCCATTCCCTCGATTGCGTGCTTTGACCCCGCGTACGCGCCCATGCCTGGCGTGACGACGCGACCGTGCGTGCTGGAAACGACGACAGCGGATCCGCCCCGCTCCCGCAGCAACGGCAGGCCGGCTGTGATCGTCCCAAGCGTCCCCTGGACGTTGACGGCGAACTGCCGC
Organism: Halorhabdus tiamatea SARL4B; assembly: GCF_000470655.1. Classification (NCBI taxonomy): domain Archaea; kingdom Methanobacteriati; phylum Methanobacteriota; class Halobacteria; order Halobacteriales; family Haloarculaceae; genus Halorhabdus; species Halorhabdus tiamatea. The sequence continues at coordinate 2,298,455 of NC_021921.1, read as the reverse complement.
TCGACCCGTTCGGCCGGCAGGTCTTCGAGCGGTCCCGGTTGGCAGTACCCGGCGTTGGCGACCACGCAGTCGAGGCCCCCGGCCTCGGTGCGGATCCGTTCGTAGAGCCGCCCGATAGCCGCACCGTCGGTCACGTCCAGGGTGGTGGTCTCACACCCGTCGAGGTCGCCGAGCCCGTCGGCATCGATGTCGACAGCGTACACCCGCCAGCCAGCCGACGCGAACCGGCGGGCTGTCGCCCGGCCGATCCCGGAGCTCGCGCCGGTGACGAGAACGGTTTCCATCGGGACAGGGATCACAGCCCTGGCCGAAAGTCGTTCCGCTCGAAGCGAGGACAGTAGCTGACAAAATCACGCTCCGTCGCTTTGCTGTTGCCACATGCCGTGACGACCCTCCATCTCCTGCGGCATGCCTCCTTGGTGGCCGGATTGACGTTGCTTCTTGGGGCAATAGATGACGTATATCCGGGTATACGCGAGGGTTACGACAGCGGTCACCACCCCAGCCCACACGGCGAGAACTATCGCAAGGACCGGCTCGGCAAGCGTCGGTGAGAGACGCACAATCGGCGCATGTCCGAGCGTGAGGACGAGGAGCAACCCGAGTGCAGCGAGTCTCGACTCGGCGAACGCTGTTCGTCCCTGTCTCATCGATCGGTCGAGGACGACAGCGGGAACGACAACGAGAAACTCAGCCAGCAGATACCCACCGAGAACTGCTATGACCAGCTTATAGGGCAGGTAGCCGTCCGAAATCAGGAAAGAGACGCCGAAAAGTATCGGGAACGCAAATATGATCGCCGTGAACAAAACGGCCGGGAGCGACTCCAAGAAAGCGCCGAGCCGTGCGACGACGGTCCGGTGGCGATCCTCGAGCGCATCTACGGCGACCACCCCTGCGACGGCCCCTACCGCCACGATGCCGAAAAACGATATCCCCCACCGGGGCAGGCCACTGAATGCGACGAACAGTTCCATCTCGCTTTGAAAGATGAACAACTCCACGCTGCTGGCTACGAGCGCCACCACGACCAGGAGTGGCGACGCACGGAGGACACCCACTGCCCACCGGAGCGTCGCCAGGATGTGACGGCCGGGGAGCCGTTGCTGTTCGGTCTCCGTCTCGGATCCGTCCTCGGACCACCCAGTCTTGGATTCAGTAGCCTCCCGCGCCGTATCTGACCCGTCGCCTGACCACCCACCGTCCGATTCGTCGACGGACCGATCACTCATATAAGCAATAATCGTACCAAGATGAGCATAAGTGCTATGATACACCTTCACATCACGTCGGCGACCCTTTCGTTGCGTTTATATACCGACGACAGGTACGGAAGAGTACGCATCGTGTAGGGGGTCGGCCCCGAGTCCGAGAGGGCGCGAGTACGTGACCGCGAGTCGTGGTAGCCAAGCGGCCCAAGGCGCATGGTTGCTAACCATGTGGCGTAAAGCCTCCGGGGTTCGAATCCCCGCCACGACGTTTCACGAGATCACCACATATGAGCGCAGAAGACCCAGACGCGGCCGAAGTGGAGGACGACGAGGACCTCCGCTATTTCGTCCGCATCGGACAGACCGACCTCGACGGCACGAAGTCCGTCGAGCGAGCCCTGACAGACATGAACGGTATCGGCCAACGCGCGGCCCGCATCATCGCCAACGACGCCGACATCGACCGGCGCGAGACCTTCGGCCGGCTCGAAGACGACGAGATCGAGGCGATCGTCGAGCGCGTCGAAGGCTTCGCCGACGACGTGCCCGAGTGGCTCGCGAACCACCGCAACGACTTCTTCGACGGCGAGACCACCCACGAGATCGGCAACGATCTCAACCTCACCCGCCGCCAGGACATCAACCGCATGAAGATGGTCAACGCCTACAAGGGCGTTCGTCACAAGCGCGGCCAGAAGGTCCGCGGCCAGCGGACGAAGTCCACCGGCCGGACCGAGGGGACCATCGGCGTCAACGTCGAGGCGATCAAAGAAGAGCAGGCCGAGGAAGCGGCAGCCGCCGAGGAGGATGAAGAATAATGGCACTCGGTTCAAACACCAAGTTCTACGAGACGCCCAACCACCCCTTCCAGGGCGAGCGCATCGCCGACGAGCAGAGTCTCATCGGCCAGTACGGCCTCAAGAACAAGGAGGAACTCTGGCGCGCCCAGTCGGAACTTCGTTCCTACCGTCGTGAGGCCCGGAAGCTGCTGGGCAGCGGTGGGACAGCCGAGGAGAGCGAGGAGTTCATCGCACGGCTCAAACGCTACGCCATCTTAGACGAGGGTGACGCACTGGACGACGTCCTCTCGCTGGACGTGACCGACGTCCTCGAGCGTCGCCTCCAGACGGTTGCCTACCGAAACGGACTGGCCAACACGGCCGAGCAGGCCCGCCAGTTCATCACCCACGGCCACGTCACCGTCGACGGCAAGCGGGTGTCGATCCCGTCGAAGACAGTCGCCGTCGAGGAGGAAGCGGCCATCGAGTTCGACGAGAACAGTCCGCTGGCCGACGAACTCCACCCCGAACGCGCGGAGGAACGATAAGCCATGTCCGGAGAGCAATCCAAGTGGGGCATCGCCCACGTGCACGCATCGTTCAACAACACGGTCATCACGATCACCGACCAGACCGGTGCCGAGACACTGGCGAAGTCCAGTGGCGGGACGGTCGTCAAGCAGAACCGCGACGAGGCTTCGCCCTACGCCGCGATGCAGATGGCCGAGACCGTCGCCGAGGACGTCCTCCAGCAGGGCGTCGAAGGCGTTCACGTCCGCGTGCGTGGTCCCGGTGGCAACCAGCAGCAGAACCCCGGACCGGGCGCACAGGCGACCATCCGGGCGCTGGCTCGCGCCGGCCTCGAAATCGGTCGCATCGAGGACGTGACCCCGATCCCACACGACGGCACCCGCAGCCCAAAATCCAGCGGATTCTAACATGGCCGAATACGACGTCACGTTCATCGAGCGCGGGGAACGCGAGGCCCGGTTTCTGGTCCGGGGAGTGACCCCTGCGTTCGCGAACGGCGTCCGCCGGGCGATGGTCGCGGACGTGCCGACGTTCAGCATCGACACCGTCCGGGTCATCGAGAACTCGAGCGTGATGTTCGACGAGCAGATCGGGCTTCGACTCGGGCTCGTTCCGCTGACGACGCCCGTCGGCGAGTTCGAGATCGGCGAGGAGGTCACGCTGGCGCTCGACGTCGAAGGCCCCGATACGGCCTACTCCGGCGACCTGGTCGGAAACGACGAGATGGTTGGGCCAGCCGAACCGGACGTCCCGATCATCGAACTCAAGGACGACCAGCGGCTGGAACTCGAAGCCGATGCCGTCCTCGATACGGGACGGGAGCACGCCAAACACCAGGGCGGCGTGGCCGTCTCCTACCGACACCTCCAGCGTGTCGAGCCTCAGGGCGAGCGCGAGGAGTTCGCCGACGACGACGCCGAGATCGTCCGGGGCGTCATCGAGGACGACGGCGAACTCGTCCCGACCGAGGACTTCGATCACGACCTGACGAAGCGATACCCCGACACGCAGGTCGAGATCGAGGACGTGACCGACGCCTTCGTCTTCCACGTCGAGACCGACGGTTCCTTCGACGTGGACACGCTGGTCAAGGAGGGCGTCGGCACGCTCCGGCGACGCGCTGAGGAACTGACCGAAACGATTCAGCTATAACGATGACCGTGCCCCGAACCCCCACGACGACGTCGCCTGCCCCTCGCGGTGCGAGCGCGGCGTCCATCGGTTCGACCGAAAGGGGTTTTACGGGCCAGACAGAACCGAACAATGTTCGCAGGGATAGCCAAGTTTGGCCAACGGCGCAGCGTTCAGGGCGCTGTCCCGTAGGGGTCCGCAGGTTCAAATCCTGCTCCCTGCACTTTTCAGGAGGAACGTCATGAGTAAGAGTAATCCGAGACTGCGTAGTCTCATCGCCGACCTCAAGTCGGTCGCCCGCGACGGCGGCGGTGACGTCTGGAGTGACGTCGCCGAGCGCTTAGAGAAACCCCGACGCACCCACGCGGAGGTCAACCTGGGTCGCATCGAGCGATACGCCCAGGAAGACGAAACCGTGGTCGTCCCCGGGAAGGTTCTCGGCAGCGGCGTCCTGCAGAAGGACGTCACCGTCGCCGCCGTCGACTTCTCGTCGACGGCCGAGCGGAAGATCGACCAGGTCGGCGAGACACTGAACGTCGAACAGGCACTCGAAGACAATCCGGACGGTTCGAACGTACGGGTGATTCGATGAGTATCGCGACCATCGACGCGGACGTCGTCGTCGACGCCCGCGACTGCATCATGGGTCGCGTCGCGAGCCAGGTGGCCGAACGCGCACTCGACGGCGAGACGGTCGCCGTCGTCAACGCCGAGCGTGCAGTCATCACCGGCAGCGACGAGGACGTCTACGAGACGTACAAGACCCGGACCGACGTCGGCTCCGACCGGGGGCCGGCCTATCCCACCCGCCCGGACGGCATCTTCAAGCGGGCCATCCGCGGGATGCTTCCGTACAAGAAGCCCCGCGGTCGCGAGGCCTTCGAGAACGTCCGTGTGTACCTGGGCAACCCCTACGAGGGGGGCCAGGACAGAAACGGCGACCCCGTCGAGACGGAGGTCCTCGAGGGCACGTCGCTGGATCGACTGTCGAACATCAAGTTCGTCCAGCTGGGCGAGCTTTCGGAAGACCTCGGAGCAAACGTAACATGGTAACGAATACATCAGGCAAGAAGAAGACGGCAGTCGCCCGCGCGACAGTGTCGGACGGCGACGGGCGGATTCGGATCGACTCCCGCCCGGTCGAACTCGTCGACCCGGAGCTGGCGAAGCTCAAGATGCTCGAGCCGTTCCGCATTGCGGACGACGACCTGCGAGAGGGCGTGGACATCGAGGTTCGCCTCGAGGGCGGCGGCGTCATGGGACAGGCAGACGCTGCCCGGACGGCCATCGCTCGCGGGCTCGTCCAGCACACCAACGACGCGGAACTCCGTGACGCGTACATGGAGTTCGACCGGTCGCTACTGGTCAACGACGTGCGCCAGAGCGAACCCAAGAAGTGGGGCGGCCCGGGTGCGCGCGCTCGATACCAAAAATCTTACCGCTGAGGTGATCATACGTCATGATGATACCGGTCCGATGTTTCACCTGTGGCAATGTGATCGGCAGCGAGTGGGAGGAATTCAAAGAACGGGCCCGCGAGGGCGACGAGGATCCCGAGGAAGTCCTAGACGACCTCGGCGTCGAACGGCACTGCTGTCGCCGGATGCTCGTCTCCCACGAGGACCTGGTCGACGTGGTTTCCCCCTACCAATAATGCCGAACGAACAATACAACCGCTACGAAAAGGCCCGGATTCTCGGTGCCAGAGCGCTGCAGGTGGCATACGGAGCACCGGTACTGATCGACACCGATCAGACCCAGCCGATCCTCATCGCGGCCGAGGAGTACGACGCTGGTGTCCTGCCGTTTACGGTCAATCGAGGTAACTAACGATGACGCTAATCACGAACGTAACACTAAGACGCGTACTGGACTCACGAGGAAACCCGACTGTCGAAGCCGACGTCACCACCGAGAGCGGTGGCTTCGGCCGTGCCGCCGCACCGAGTGGCGCATCCACGGGCGAACACGAAGCGATCGAACTGCCGCCGAGCGAGGCGATCGCGAACGCCCGCGACCTGGCCGTCCCCCGACTCGAGGGCGAGGTCTACGCCGGCGATCAGCGATCTGTCGACGCGGCGCTGCACGCCGCCGACGGGACCGACAACTTCTCGGAGATCGGCGCGAACTCCGCGGTCGCCATCTCGATGGCCGCCGCGAAGGCCGGTGCCGACGTCCTGGGTGCGCCCCTCTATCAGCACCTCGGTGGCACCTTCCGTGGCGACCGGTTCCCGACTCCGCTGGGCAACGTCGTCGGCGGTGGCGAACACGCCGAAGAAGCGACCAACATCCAGGAGTTCCTCTCGGCACCCGTCGGCGCACCGAGCGTGACGGAAGCCGTCTTCGCCAACGCCGAGGTCCACGCCGAGATCAGTTCGATCCTCGAGGAGCGCGGCGTGCCCGTCAACAAGGGCGACGAGGGCGCGTGGGCCCCGCCGATCGGTGACGACAAGGCCTTCGAGGTCGTCGCCGAGGCGACCGACCGCATTAGCGACGAGCGCGGCTTCGAGATCAGCTTCGGGTTGGACATGGCCGCCGCCGAGATGTACGACGGCGAGGAGTACGTCTACGAGGGAGAGCCCAACCGCTCGACCCAGGAGCAGATCGACTATGTCGTCGAGATGGTCGAGGAGTATGACCTCGCGTACGTCGAGGATCCCCTCGACGAGAACGACTTCGAGGCCTTCGCCGAACTCACCGAGCGCGTCGGCGACCAGACGCTCATCTGTGGCGACGACCTCTACGTGACGAACGTCGAGCGCCTCCAGGAAGGCATCGACCTGGGTTCGTCGAACTCCATCCTCATCAAGCCCAACCAGATCGGGACGCTGACCGACGCGGTCGACGCGATCGAACTCGGCTCGCGAAACGGTATCGAGTCGGTCGTCTCCCACCGCTCGGGTGAGACCGAGGACACGACGATCGCCCACCTGGCCGTCGGCGCGGCCGCCCCCTACATCAAGACGGGGACGGTGGCCGGCGAGCGGACGGCCAAGCTGAACGAACTCATCAGGATCGAAGAGAACGCATGAGCGACGAGGAAAGTGACATCGAGGCAGACGAGACCGAGGCCGCCTCGGAGCCCGACGACGCCGGCGTGGTAACCGAGGAGAGCGCGCCCGAGGCGGACGGCGAGGAGCCGTCGGGCGACGACGAGGTCGGGGCACAGGACGACGCTGGAACGAACGACGCGGCCGAAGAGAGTCCGGCCCAGCTCGACGAGAACGTCATGCCGGACGCCCAGTCGGAGGCAGACCTGCTGATCCCGGTCGACGACTACCTCTCGGCCGGTGTCCACATCGGGACCCAGCAGAAGACCAGCGACATGGACCGGTTCATCCACCGCGTCCGGACCGACGGGCTGTACGTGCTCGACGTGAGTATGACCGACCAGCGCATCCGCACGGCTGCGGACTTCCTGGCCAACTACGACCCCGAGCAGATCCTCGTGGCCTCCTCCCGGCAGTACGGTCGCTTCCCGGCCGAGAAGTTCGCCGACGCCGTCGGCGCACGCGCCCGGACCGGCCGCTTCATCCCGGGGACGCTGACCAATCCGGACTACGACGGCTACATCGAACCGGACGTCGTCGTGGTCACGGACCCGATCGGCGACGCCCAGGCCGTCAAGGAGGCCATCACGGTCGGCATCCCGGTCATCGCGATGTGTGACTCCAACAACACGACCGGCAACGTCGACCTGGTCGTCCCGACCAACAACAAGGGTCGCAAGGCACTGAGCGTCGTCTACTGGTTGCTCGCCAACGAGACGCTCGATCGCCGCGGTGCGGAGCCGGCCTACTCGCTGTCGGACTTCGAGAGCGAGATCTAGGTCTGACGCAGTCTCGGATTTTCGCAGTAATCGGCGTTTCGACTCGATTTTCCGTCAGGTCCAGTCGTCGAGTCCCGTCTGGACGACAGAGGACTCGATCCGCTCGAATCCGCGAGCGACTTCGTCGGTGTCGACCTCCCATTGGTCGGTGACGAACGCGCGGGCGGCCGCCAGATCAGGTTCGATCGTGGTCTCGAGCGAATACTCGTCAGTAACCGCCGGGTCGAGGAAGAGATCCCGAATCCGGTCGGCGTTCTCGACGTAGACGTCCTCGGCCTCGCTGACGCCCCAGAGGTCGCCGTGCTCGCGAATGGCTTTCACCGCGGTTTTGGGACCGTAGCCCCGGACACCCTCGTTGAAGTCCGTCCCACAGAGCAGCGCGACGTCGACGAGTTGCTCCCAGGAGAGATCGTGTTCGGCGAGCGTCGCCTCGAAGTCCATCAATTCAGGGTCGCCCGAACTGGTGAGTTGCCGGAGCGTGTAGGGTGCGCCAAAGAGCAGGGCGTCGTAGTCCTCCGTGCCGACGTAGTCGGCGTCGCCCCGTCGAGCCATGTAGGCGGCCTGGGCTTCACCCTCCGCCGGGGCGTCGACGATCGGGACGTCGAGTAGCCCGAGGAGTTTACGAGTCGTTTCGATGATGACGTCGGTGAGTCGCTGGGTTCGGGATTCGAGGCGGGCGACCTGGATCGCATCACCTTCCTCGCGGGCGGCTTCTAAGTCTTCCTCGTATTGTTCGCGCTGTTCGCGCCGGCGCTTTACTTCGTCGTCTTTGAGGTCGGTGACCGCGCCATCGAAGACGAACACGGGCGTGACGTCGGCCTCGAAGAACTTCGGCAGGCCCTGGATCACTCCCACGAGATTGGCGACTTCCTCACCGTCGGCAGTGGTATAAATATCGTCGCTGGTCCACTTGACCGTCGTCGTGAGGTAGCGATACAGCCAGTTGTGGGCGTCGACGGCGACGATCGAGCCGCCCAGTTCCTCGAAGGAGACGTCCTTGATGACGGCGATGTCCCGGAGATCAGCGTTTCCCATTAGCCGGAGTAACACGCCAAACGGGTTTGAATCCCCCGCCTCGACAGAGTCGGCAGTCACCGGCACTGTGTCAGGACTCTACGCTGGGCACGTCGACGACGGCCGGTGGATCGCCGTCTTCGCGGGCGTCGAGAAACGCGTTCGCCTGTTCGGTGAGATCTCGGTCTCGGTAGGTGGAAAGTCCCGCACGGTAGCGCTCGGCGTCCCGATCAGCGGCTGTCGAGACGACGAGTTCGGCCAGCCCCGTCTGCTCGCCAGTGTAGGCCAGGCTGGCCTTGTAGAAGGCCTCGTAGGCCAGCGGATTGTTGACGCCGGCTTTCACTTCGTTGAAGCCCCGTTCGTGGGCTCGAACGACGACGAACCGGAGGAGTCGGGATCCAATTCCCGCACCACGTCGGTCTTCGCGGACAGTCACGTACCGGATCCGGAGACAGTCCTCGTCGGTTCGGTCGGGATCGAAGGCGGCCGCCGCGACGATCGAGCCGTCCGCTCGCACGACGGCCTTTCCGGTACTGGAGACGACGAACTTCCCCGCGTACGCGAACCGTTCGTGATGGAGGTCGAGCGTCGGGGCGTCGGCGGGCCAGCCGAGCAACGAGTATTCCACAGCCGGATGTCCGATGCGGAGCGACAAGTGATTGACGCCGAACGCCGCCCGGCGGAAGCCAGTCGACCGGACCGGTAAGAACTGGTTACCGTCCATTCGTGTCCCGACTCGGCGGCGTCAGATTGAGAGGGCACGAGACCGATGCGTCTGCCGGCGCAACCGGTCGAGTCCGGGATCCTACCGGTACTCCAGGAGAGATACCGCTCCAGACGACTGCACCCAGGCAGCGTGGTTCTCACGATCGTAAATGATGGGGTCCTCGTCGTCGAGGAGCAACTGACTGTAACGGTCTGCTAACGGTTCGGGCTGGCACTCTGACGTCTCGTCTGCCGGCGTTACACTCATGGGAATCACGGTGGCGTTGGTGGCACCTCTTGACGCTATGGTAGGTTTCTCCTACCGAGAAATATAAACACATCTTTCAAATTATCAAAATGGAGAACCCGGTTCGTGGAGTAAAATCGGAGGGGTACAGGACGGCGCTGAAGAGGAACTGTCCCACGACCGAGCGGCATCGAACCGTGTGAAATCTGTCTACACGATCGTAGCGCCCTCACGACGTGGGAGCTATCGTCCCAGCGGCGAACAATCGATCGAAACGGGAACGCCCAAGTTTCCGGCCGCGCTCGAAGCAGGTATGAGTACTGTGACCGCGACGCTCCGAAAGCGGGTCGACCGCTCGGGGACGACCGCGATCCTCGCCGCCGGCGACGTCGTCGCGATCGCGGCGTTCGTCCTCGTCGGGGCAGTCCTCGGCCATGGCGAATCACTCACGAACGTTGGGCGACATGTCGGCACGATGGCCCCCTTTCTGGTCGGCTGGGTCGTCGCTGCGATGCTCGGCAGCCTCTATACGATTGACGCACGTCGATCCGTCCTGAGGGCGGTCTCCTGGACTGTTCCGGCCTGGATCACCGCGGCGCTGATCGGCCAGCTTCTCCGGGCATCGTCGTTGTTCCACGGGTCGTTCTCACCGAGCTTTCTGCTGATCTCTATCGTCATCGGACTGGTTCTGTTGGCGTCCTGGCGGGCGGTTGTGGCATACTGGCTCGGCGGTGGCACGCTACGGTGACGGACGGCGGTCGGCTGGGCAACGACGCGGGGACTTTCAGCTGAGATTCGTTTGCTTTCGGTCGGATGCCGGAACGTGACTCGTGATCTCACAGATACGGCGTAAGGCCAAGTGTTTCGAGCAGGCCCATCCCGGTAGCGAGTGCGCCGACGAGGTAGCCGGCGATCGCCCCGCCGTTCAACAGCGGGAGCCCGGCGTGAGCTCGCCCGGCGAGGACCATGCGCAACAGCACGGCCAGCCCGATGAACGTCCCCATCACGGCGGTGGCGGCGGGCACCGCGACCGAGAGACCGCCGAGGCCGACGGTCGGGACCGCCGGACCGGCGAAGAAGGCGACCGAGGCGACCAACACTGTGGGGATGATCGCGTCGCCGAGGCCGATGAACAGCGCGTCGCGGTCCTCAAGCGGGTCGTCGCTCTCGTCGGTCGCGTCTTCGTTGTCGTCGCTGTCCTCGTCGGCCGCAGTCTCGGCAGCGACATCGGCCTCGTCACTGTCGGCCTCCGAGCCGGATTCGCTCGAATCGTCGACCATCGGTCCGTCGTCGTCCAGAAAGGAGTAGCCGAGCGACGTCGGTGCGACGAGCACGACGGGGACCTGTAAGTCCATCACGCCGGAGGCGAGCGTCAGCATGTGCTCGGTGCCGTAGACGCTGATGGCGTCGTAGACCGCCAGGACGGAAAGCAACACCAGCGCCGGGAAGACGCCAAACGTGATCCCGAAGAGCCCGGCCGCCCCCGCGCCCATGATCGCCCCCGCGGCGTCGATGACGTACCACTCGGGATAGGCGAACACTGCGATCCCAAGGCCGATCGCGCCGAGCCAGGCGGGGCCGTGGAGCCCACCGGCGACGGGAATCGTCACGACGGGCGGCAGCAGAATCGAGAAGACGATCAGGGCGATGTACACACTGGTCGCGACGATGAGTCCACGGATCGCCCACTGGACGTCGTATCGGAACGCGGCGAGCATCACGCCGGTCATCACCAGGATCGCCCCGATGTACAGTAGCGTGTTCAGTGGGTTCTGTGGGTCTTCGACCGGCTGGAGCCCGGCCGTCTGGAAGGGATCGACCAGCGCGAGTGCGCCGAGTTGGACGGCGAGGAAGATCGAGACGATCACCGAGATCGAGAGCGTGAGTCCGCGGTCGCGAGCCATACAGTTCGTGGGGGAGGCGTCGGGAAAAGCGATTTCGGTCCGGCAACGCGGGCCGTCCAGGCCGGCAAGTGATTGTCGTAGTCCTCACCGATAGTACAGCGGCTGACCGACCAGGGCGGGCGGGTGAACGCTGTCGACCGGCGAAACCGCGAGGTACGGCCGCTCGACCGGTCCGAAGACGTCGACCACGCGACCGACGGTGTCAAGCGATTCGTCGATCACCATCGTCCCGATGTCCGGGTGAGTCTCCTCGGGGCACTGGACGACGGCCACACTCTGGGCGATCCCCCGAACCTCCCCGGCCCGGCGCATCACTCGCGGAGCGCGGCGACGTAGGCCGCCACGGCTCCCAGGAGGTCGCTCTTGGTCGCGTCGTCGGCGTCCTTGACCAGTACGCGCCCGCGAGCCTCGTACTCGCGGGAGTAGGTCTTCTCGCGCTCGATCACCGCGTCGTAGCCGACCTGCTGGACCGCCTGTGCGATCTCGTCGACTGTCGGCTCCTCGACCGCGAGATCCTGGGGCACCCGTCGCCCCTCGCTGCGCGTCAACTCGGCGTCGAGGGCAGCCGGCCAGATGACGTTTTCGACCATGTGTCCCGGTCGTCGGCCCAGGGGTAAACCCCTTACTGGTCGCCGTCGGGAGACACCGACTCCAGGTGTCGACAGGCAGCCAAAAGCGAGTCAATCCCGTCTGACGAACAGCCCAGAACCGAGCAAGGCGACGATCGCCGTCACGACCCCGAATCCGGGACCGGTGGCGGTCGTGGTCTCGGTGGTCGAACCCGTCGTCTGGTTCGTGTCGAGGGTGACCGTATCGATCGTCGTCGGCTCGGCCGTCGTCTCAGTGGGTGACGCAGTCGTCGTCTCGGTCGTTGGCTCCGTCGTCGGTTCCGCTACTGACTCGGTCGTCGTCGGCTCCGTGGCGTCGGCCGCACAGATCGGAGCCGACACCGTTGCGGGATCGACGGTTACGTCGGCTGCTGCCTCGGGGTGGAACGTCGTCGCCAGCGTCCGTAGCGGCTGGGTCACCCGCGGTCCGGGCTGGCTGATGAAGTTGGCGTCGACGCGGACTGTCTGCTTTTCCCGAATTGCCGTCGTGTTCGAGAGCGCGGGATCGGACGGGATCGGCGACTCCCCCGAGACGACGATCCAGTCGGGGTCTTCCTCGACGAGGATTTCGGTGTTGATGGTGTCGTAGGTGCTGATGTTTGCGGCAAGGGCGACGTTGTCACCGCCGGCAGCGTCGATCACGTCGCCGATGAAGGTGCCGGGGCCGGCGGTGAAGCCACCGCCCATGGCGTAGTAGACCGTCGGCCGTTCCTGGCTCGCGGTTGCGTTCCGGTAGGCCTCGACGGTCGCTCGTGTCCGGGCACTGACTTCCATGGCTGTCTCGTCGGTGCCGAGCAGTCGCCCGGTGAGTCGCGTCTTCTCGACGACGTCTCCGATCGAACTCGCACTCTCGAAGCGATAGACCGTCACGCCAGCGTCCCGGAGCTGTCCGACCGCATCTGGACTGATGACGTTCGGCGCGAGCACCAGATCGGGCTCGAGACCGATGATCGTCTCGACCTGGGGTTGGCCCTCCTCATCGACGACGTTCGTCTTCTCGCTCGATCCGTTCAGGTAGCTCGTGTAGGGGTTGACGGGCATCCCCACGACCCTGTCTTCGGCACCGAGTTCCCAGACGACCTGGGAGGCACTCGGTGCGAGCGTGACGACTCGCTGTGGCTCCTCGCTCACGGTCACGTTCGCCCCGCTGGCGTCGGTGACGGTGATCGGGAACGAACAGTCGACAGTCGTCTCGGTCGCGGCGGGCCCCCCAACGGCGGGGGAAACGGCGACACCCGCGACGCCGCCGACGACCAACAGCACGGCAAACAATCCGGCGATGGTTCGTGACATGCACTCCGGCGTCCGGCCTTATCCAATAAATATTTATCTAATGCAACTCAACTTGTCGTCAATGCGGATCGGACTCCGAATCGGCGTCTGGACGGCCGGGTTGACGGTGGCACTCGTCGTCGTCACAGTCGTGAGTGCGACCGTCGGGCCGGTCGCGATAGACGTATCGACCGTCGCGAAGGCCTCGCTCAACGCTGTCGGGATTCCGGCGGGCCTCGATGTCGGAATCAGCGAGGCGTCGGTCCTCGGACTGTCGATGCCAGCCCCGGTTGTCGACGTCCATTACACCTACCCGTTCTCGTTCGGCGTCCCCGGCACGGCCGAGACGATCGTCCGACAGATCCGGCTGCCGCGGATCGCACTCGGCGCAGTCGTCGGGTTCGCGCTCGCGAGTGCCGGGGCGGTCATGCAGGGGTTCTTCCGGAACCCGATGGCCGACCCGTCGATCATCGGCGTCTCGGCCGGCGCGGCGGTCGGGGCCGTGGCGACCATCGCCGTACCAGTGGCTGTCCCCTTTGGACTGCAGGGGGCTGCGTTCGTCGGCGCGCTCGTAGCGGCCTTCGCCGTCTACGCGATCGCGACCGAGAACGGTCGGACGCCGGTCGCGACGCTGTTGCTCGCCGGCGTCGCCGTCCAGACGTTCCTGGGTGCCGTGATCTCCTATCTCCTGTTAGAAGCCGGTGAGAGTCTCGATCGGGCCGTTTTCTGGCTGATGGGGCATCTTCACAACAGCTCCTGGGCCGAAGTCGAGGTGACCCTCCCCGTGGCGGTGGTGACGTTCGTCGGGCTGTTCGCCTACGCCCGAGACCTCAACGTACTCATGCTGGGCGAGGAGGACGCCCAGACCGTCGGTATCGCCGTCGAGCGGACCAAACGAATCCTGCTGGCGCTCTCGAGTGTCCTCACGGCCGCGGCGGTCGCCGTCGCGGGCGTCATCGGCTTCGTCGGGTTGATCGTCCCACACGTGATGCGCCTGCTCGTCGGTCCCGACCACCGGATTCTGCTGCCGACGAGCGCACTGGCCGGCGCGACCTTCCTCGTCGCGACGGACACCGTCGCGCGGTCGGGCCCCGCCGAGCTGCCCGTCGGGATCGTTACCGCGGCGCTCGGTGCGCCCTTCTTCCTCTATCTGCTGGGTCGCCGGGAGGTACACGAACTATGACCGGACAACGAACACACGCCGATCGCACAGACACGGAAGCGACGATCGCTGTCGAGGACATCAGTGTCTCGTTTGGGGATCTCGATGTCCTCGAAGACGTCTCGCTCTCGGTCGCGTCCGGCGAGTTCCTCGGCCTCGTCGGCCCGAACGGGGCCGGCAAGACGACGCTCGCCCGGGCGATCAACGGGGTCTTCGAGCCGGCCGGTGGCACGGTTCGCCTCGACGGAACCCCAGTCGCCGACCTCGGACCCCGAGGCGTGAGCCGCCGTGTCGCGACGGTCCCCCAGGATACGTCCGTCTCCTTCGCGTTCACCGTCGAGGATGTCGTCCGCATGGGACGGACACCCTACCGGGGCCGGACCGACCTGACGGGTGACGAAGCCGACCGGAAAGCCGTCGATCGTGCCCTCGAACGGACCGAAATGGTAGCCCTCCGAGACCGGCCGATCACAGCCGTCAGCGGCGGCGAGCGCCAGCGGGCGTTCGTGGCTCGCGCGCTCGCCCAGGACACGCCGGCGCTCGTCCTGGACGAACCGACCGCCAGCCTCGACATCAACCACCAGGTCCGGGTCCTCGAACTCGTCGCCGATCTGGTCGCGGGGGGCAAGACGGCCATCGCGGCGATCCACGACCTCGATCTCGCCGCGCGGTACTGTGACCGCCTGGCGTTGCTCGCCGACGGGGACGTCCAGGCCGTCGGCGACCCCGAGACAGTCCTCACGGACGAGCACCTCCAGCCCGCCTTCGACACCCGGACGGCCGTGACGCCGGACGCCGTCACCGGCACCCCCAGCGTGACCGCCATCGCCGAACCGCGACGCGACCGGGACGCCCAGGTTCATGTCCTCGGCAACGGCGCGACCGCTGCCCGCGTCATCACGACGCTCTGGCAGGCCGGCTTCGAGGTGACTGCCGGCCCGCTTCCCAGCGGCGACGCCGCGCTGTCGGTCGCCGAGGAACTCGGTGTCGAGGCGATCGCCGTCCCGCCGCTTTCGAGCCCTGACGAAGCGGCGCTCGAAGCGGCCCGCGAGCACTGCCGGAGCGCCGCGGCGACAGTCCTGGCCGATCCCGTCGTCGGCCCCGATTCGACCGTCCTCGACCTCGCCGAATCGAGCGCGCGCCCGATCCTGGTCGAGACGCGCCCGCCAACTGAACGGAACCACGCCGGCCCAGACGCGAGAGCGTGCTATCGCGACCTCGAATCGCGGGCGCTCACGGCGTCGATCCACGGGCTCGTGCCGGCGATCGCCGAGGCGACGAGTCCACAGGCAGTGCCCGCAGACGACTGATACGGACAGTTGTAACTATTTTCGGCATGTATGGAATACTCGTCCGATCGCCCCTCGAACCCCGTCATCTGGTATCCCCAGGGCGGTAACGAATTACAACTGTCCGTATGAGAGAGTGGGATCGAGTGGGGAAAATCAGTCTTCGGCGTCCCGCCGCGCAAATAGCCCTTTGACGACCATCGAGAGGACTTCCTCGTCGTCGCTGTTCGTCGTCCGGACGGCGAAGTCGACCTCGCCGCGCTCGTCGTCGAGCGGTTCACGAGCGACGACTTCCGCGTCGACAGTGAGTTCGTCGCCCGGCCGCAGTGGCGTCCGCCACTCCAGATCGTCGACGCCCAGCCCGCCACGGCCGGCGGCGTCCAGAAAGAGGCCGTCCGCGAGCAGGCGCATCGACAGCGCGGCGGTGTGCCACCCGCTCGCGATCAGGCCGTCGAAGGGGCCATCGCTCGCGGCCTCGCTGTCGACGTGCATCGGCTGGGGGTCGAACTGGCGGGCGAAGTCCGTGATCTCCGCGGCGGTGACGTCTCGCGTCCCGAACGTCCAGGAATCACCGACGGCGAAGTCCTCGTAGTACCGAACCATCGTGAGAAGGTTGTGACCCGCGACCCAAAACAACCCCGAAGCGCGATCGACCGCGAGAACTGAACCGGAGAAATCAGTCGCTACTCATCAATTCAGCCGGGAGCCCTTACTCGGACTGCTGATCGAGCCAGTCCTGGAAGCCCTCCTGGCTCTTGACCTCGACAGTCCCGAGCATGCTCGAGTGGCCGACACCGCAGAACTCCGCACAGTAGAGCTGGTAGGACCCCGTCTCGGTCGGCTCTGTCGTCAGGTGGTTCGACCCACCGGGGAAGGCGTCCTGTTTCAGGCCCATATCGGGGACGTGAAACGAGTGAATCCAGTCCGTCGAGGTGACGTTGAGCCGCACCTCCTGATCGACCGGAAGGACGAGGGTGTCCATCGTCGTGACGTTCTGCTCGGGATAGTGGAACGTCCAGCTGTACTTCTCGGCGATCACGTCGACCTCGAGGGCGTCTTCGGACGGCCCTGTGTCGGTGACGTGGTCCTGGGCGAGAACGCCGTAGGAGGCGACGCCGACGAACAGCAGGACGATCGCGGTCGTGACGGTCCAGGTGACCTCGAGTCGGCGGTTCTCCTGGGTCGGTTTGGCCCCCTCGCTCTTGGCGGCACGGAAGCGCCAGACAGTATAGAACAGGATGGCTTCGACCAGGATGGTAATCGGAATCGCGACCGCCAGCAACTCGGTGTTGAGCCCCCAGATCAGGCCGTCCGTCGTCGAGGATCCCCCGGTCTGGGCGGCCACGGAGGGGACGAGCGTCGCCAGCCCGACCACCACCAGGGTCGCCACCAGGCCGTTGCGCGTCTCAGTCATGGCTCGGGCTTCGGGGTAGCTGCTCATAAAGAGCGTTCATCCGGCGAATTTCGGCGATTCTTTCGACCCGCACACGAACCCCGGGGCTCGAACCCGACAAGTGTTGCAGCGGAGCGAAGCCTAACTAATGCCCGCCACGGAGAGTCACAGAACAGTGGTAGGAAACCAAACCGACGGCGTCCCGCTGTCGACGCTGCTGGCCGGGACGATCGTCGGCGTCTATCTGCTCGTGATCGCCGGCGCGACGGCCGCGATCACCGACGCCGCGGCCGCCTGCTCGAGCTGGCCGGCCTGTGGACTCCCGACCGCCGACTCGCCGGCGCTCGCGGTCGCGTGGGGCCACCGCCTGCTCGCAGCCGTTGTCGGCCTCGCAGTCCTCGGGACTGCAGCGATCGGCATACAACGGCTCGAGGACCGGCGCGTCCGGGTGGCGCTCGCGGTCGCCGTCGTCCTGTTCGCGGCCCAGGTCGGCCTCGGAGCCGTCGTGACGGTGACCGGCGGGACCGGAATCGCGCCGATTGTCCACCTCGGGGCCGCGATGGCGCTCTTTACGACGCTGGTCCTCGCACTCGCCTGGCACCTCGAGACGGAGTACGGCGATCCGACGGACCGACCGGACGGCGTCCCACAGCCGCCGGAGGTGACGGAGTCGGCCGGCAGTGAGGAAGCCGGGGCGACTCCCCCGGGCGGGCAGACCGGCCTGCTCGCGACGGTGCGAGCGTACGTTCGACTGACCAAGCCACGCCTGATGTGGCTGCTGTGTCTGGTCGCCTCCGCCGGAATGGCACTGGCGGCGGGGCCGGCGCTGACGGTGGGGACGATCCTCGCCACGCTGACTGGCGGCGTCCTCGCGATCGGTGCCAGCGGAACCTTCAACCACGTCCTCGAACGCGACGTCGACAAGCGGATGCAGCGAACGTCCGACCGGCCGGTGGTGACGGATCGAATTCCGATCCGGAACGCAGTCGCCTTCGGATTCGCCCTGTCCGTCCTCTCGCTTGCTGTCTTCGCCACCATCAACCTGCTCGCCGCTGCGCTGGGACTCGCGGCGATCCTCTTTTACAGCGTCGTCTACACGCTCGTCCTCAAGCCAAACACCGTCCAGAACACGGTCATCGGCGGCTTTGCGGGCGCGCTACCGGCACTCATCGGCTGGGTCGCCGTGACGGGGACGATCGGCGTCCCCGGACTGGCGCTTGCGGGGATCATCTTCCTGTGGACGCCGGCGCACTTCTACAACCTGGCGCTGGCCTACCGCGAGGACTACGCGCGCGGCGGCTTCCCGATGATGCCGGTCGTCCGCGGCGAGACGGAGACTCACAAGCACATCCTGCTGTATCTCGGCGCGACGCTGCTGGCAGCCAGCGGACTCGCCGCGCTCGCGAACCTCGGCGTCCTCTACGGGGCGACGGTCGCGGCCGTCGGGGCCGTCTTCCTGTGGGCAGTTATCCGATTGCATCGTGAACGGACGACGAACGCGGCCTTCCGGGCCTTTCACGCCTCGAACGCCTTCCTCGGGGCACTGCTGGTCGCGGTCGTGATCGACGCGATGGCGATATGAGTACGGCCACCCTCCCCGGACGGCTCCCGACGGTCTCGAAGCGTGGCGTCCTCCGGTGGGCGACGCTGATCAACGTCGAGATACTCCTCCTGTTGGGCTATCTCTTCGTCGCCGACGCCCAGGTGTTCGATCTGGCGTCGTCCAGGCTGTACGTCTACCCGTTCGTCTGGATCAACGTCTCCCTGTGGGCGCTCGCGACAGTCCGACCACCGGACGCCCCACGATGGCGGAAACTGTTCGGGGGCGCGGTCGCTACCGGCTACGCCCTCCTCCTCACATATCTCGGTGGCCTTGTCTCGACGGCCATGACCGACGCCGCCACCCTCTCGATCCGGCCGCTGGTGTTCCCGCCCGGCTGGGCCCCAGTCGTCTCAGCTGATCTCGCCGGCCTCTCGGTGACGCTGCTGCCCTACAAGGTCCTGGGATACATTACGTTGTCTTACCTCGTATACACACTGGTCGTCGAGGCCGCCGGCGTGCTGCCCGCGATCCTCGGACTCTTCTCGTGTGTCTCCTGCGTCTGGGCCGCCGTCGTGGTCCCGCTGGCCGGCACGATCGGTGGATCGACGGCGCTCGCGACGGTCGTCTTCGGCGGCGGCTACGACCTCTCGACGGCGATCTTCGTCGTCTCGGTCGTCCTGCTCGCGTGGCGACCGACTGTCGGGAACCGAATCGACTATAGGAGTGGTCGGTGGTGATCGAAGCGTGAGTGCCATCGCGATCGAGGAGGTCCGGCGAACCTACGGCGACACTGTTGCACTCGATTCCGTCTCGCTGTCGGTCGACGCTGGTGAAATATTCGGACTGGTCGGGCCAAACGGCGCGGGCAAGACGACGCTCGCCCGGGCGATCACGGGGACGACCGACTACGAGGGTACAGTCTCGCTGTTCGGCGAGGACCCGCGCGCGATCGACCGGTCGCGACTCGGCTCGCTTCCCCAGTCGTTCTCGCCCCACGAGCGCCTGACGGCTCGTGAGCTACTCGAATACTACGCCGGGCTGTACGACGACGCCCTCGCACCCGGGCGCGTCCTCCGGGACGTCGGCCTGGTCGAGAGCGCCGACACCTACTACGAAAATCTCTCGGGCGGCCAGCAACGCCGGGTCTGCGTCGGGAGCGCGCTCGTCAACGACCCCGATCTGCTCGTCCTCGACGAGCCGACGACGGGGATCGATCCTGCCGGGCGACGTCAGCTCTGGAATCTCCTCGAAGCGCTGGCCGCAGACGGCACGACGATCTTTCTGACGACCCACGACATGCACGAGGCCGACCGGCTGGCCGACCGCGTGGGACTGCTCGCCGACGGGTCGGTGGTCGCCGTGGACACGCCCACAGCACTTATCGACGCCCACGGCGGCGAGAGTCGGTTGACGATCGAGACGCCCACGCCGCTCGCTGAAGCAGACGCGCCCACCCTCGGCTACCGAACCGCGATCACCGATGGGGATCTGCGGGTGTTCGACGTCGCCCCGACCGAGATCGGCAACGTCGTCGACGCGCTCACGGAGTCGGGGATCGAAACCGAGTCGCTAAGTTGGAGCGAGCCGGCCCTCGAAGACGTCTACCTCGAACTCACGGGGACTGCTGTCGGCCGCGGCGGACGGCGACTCGACGACGAGACCGAAACGGGGGCCGACAACCCGAGCGCGTCAGCAACCCCCACGGAGGGATCGTCGTGAGCCGACTCGGTCGGATCGCGAGCGAGACCCGCGCGGCGACGCGGGCGTTTCTCCGTCGCCGGACGGCGGTCTTCTTTACGTTCCTGTTTCCGCTCCTGATCGTCCTCATCTTCGGCGCGCTGGTCCAGACCCAGCCCACCGGCGGTGGCCTCTTCACCGAACCGCCGGCGTACTACGTCCCGGGGTATCTCGCGGTCGTCGTCCTCTTTACACCGCTCTCCAGGGTGGGGAGTGAGGTCGCGCGCCACCGCGACGGCCGTCGCTTCGAGAAGCTGGCGACCACGCCGCTGTCGCGGGCGGAGTGGTTGCTGGCCCAGACGATCGTCAACGTCGCCATCATCGGCGTCGCGGCCGTGCTGGTCCTCGCGGTGATGGTGGCCGTCACCGGCGCGACGATCGTCCCCTCGCCGTGGCTGGTTCCGTTCCTCGTCATCGGCGTCGCGCTGTTCTGTGGTATCGGCGCGTTGCTCGGGAGTTTCACCGATTCTCAGGACGGCGTGATCGCCGCGTCGAATACGCTTGCGCTCCCGCTGCTCTTCCTCTCGGAGACGTTCGTCCCGCCGGAACTCCTCCCGGAGTGGTTCCGGCCGCTGATCGAGCTCTCGCCGCTCACGTACTTTTCACGAGGTGTCCGAGCGGTCGTGACCGACCCCGGCGCAGGCGTCGAGGGAACGGTCGTCGCCGTCTGGCCCGCCGGCCCCGATCCGGCCGTCAACCTCGCGATCCTGTCGGTGCTCGCGATTGTGACGTTCGGGCTCGGCGCGTTCACGTTGCCCCGGACGGACTGAGCGACCGTGACTGCACCGCCGTTCGAGACCGTTACTCGTAACACGATCGCTCGACGCGCCGATCGTAGAGTCGGGCGAGCAGGCGAGTCACCGGGCCGGCACCGATCGACTCGCCGTCGACGGCCTCGATCGGGCGGAGTTCCCAGGTCGTGTTCGTCAGAAACGCCTCGTCAGCCCCAAGCAGCTCTTCGCGCTCGTAGCGGCCCGTCTCGACCGGCAGTCCCTCCTCACGGGCGAGGTCCAGGACCATCGAGCGAGTCACGCCGGGGAGGATCGACTGGTCGGCCGTCGGCGTGTAGAGGACGCCACCCGCGACGAAGAAGACGTTGCTCGTCGCTCCTTCCGCGAGATACTCGTCGGTGTCGAACAGCAGCGCCTCGTCGGCCGGGTCGCCGTCGATCCCCTGCTGGAGTTCGAGTCGGGCGAGGATCCCGTTGAGGTAGTTGTGCGTTTTCACAGCCGCTGGCAACGCATCGTCGGGGATCTTCCGAGTCTCGGCCGTCCGGACGGTCGCCGGACTGTCCCAGACCGGGTCGCCGTCGATGCCGCCCCGGGGGAGCGAATCGACCATCACGACGATCGTCGGGTCGACCGCGGGGTCTGGGGTGAGTTTCCCGGCCTGGACGCCCCGGGAGATCGAGAGTTTGACGTACGCGTCGGCGAGGTCGTTGGCCGCGAGCGTCTCAGCAATTCGATCACGGAGGTCGTCCCGTGGCGGGATCGCCCGAGCG
This sequence comes from Halorhabdus tiamatea SARL4B, assembly GCF_000470655.1. Classification (NCBI taxonomy): domain Archaea; kingdom Methanobacteriati; phylum Methanobacteriota; class Halobacteria; order Halobacteriales; family Haloarculaceae; genus Halorhabdus; species Halorhabdus tiamatea. The sequence goes on along the minus strand of NC_021921.1, from coordinate 2,276,599 downwards.
AATCCCAGCCGCTCGCAGGTGCGTTCGAGGCGGTCGGCGTGGGCGTCCCAGGCGAGGACCTCGCCGCCGTAGGCCCGGAGCGTCTCGAAGGCCCCGTCGCCGTACATGAACCCGCGATCGCGCACGTTCACGGTCGCCTCTTCGGCCGGGACGAGTTCCCCGTCGACGTGATATCGCCGCTCGTCGGGAGAATCGCTCACGCCCACTCACCCCCGAGTGCGCGTTCACAGAAGGCCGTCACCAGTTGCTGGCCCGCGTCCGTCAGGATGCTCTCGGGGTGAAACTGGACGCCGACGTGTGGCCGCTCGCGGTCGCGGACGCCCATGACCACGCGGGACTCGTCGTCGGTCCAGGCCGTCTCTTCGAGGCGATCGGGAAGTCCCTCGCGTTCGATCGCCAGCGAGTGATACCGCCCGACGTCGATCCCCGCCGGCAGGTCGGCGAACAGCTCTCGGCCGTCGTGGGTAATCGTCGATGGCTTGCCGTGGACGACCTCGGGGGCGTGCGTGACCGCGGCACCGCGGGCGGCACACAGCGCCTGATGGCCCAGGCAGACGCCGAACGCCGGATAGTTGAGCTCGAAAACGGCCTTCGAGACACCGGCATCCGCTGGCGTCCCCGGCCCCGGAGAGACGACGATCCCGGCCGGATCGAGGTCGCGGATTCCGGCTGCGTCGATCTCGTCGTTGCGCCTGACGACGACGGCTTCGCGGGGGTCCGCAGGTCGCAGGTGGGGGGAAACGCCACTCGAGAGCGCCGTCCCGACGTACTGGACGAGGTTGTACGCAAAGGAGTCGTAGTTGTCGACGACGAGGATCGGACCAGTCATTCAGATCCCTCCGGAGTGGGGTCGCCTCGATCGGTGGGACGAACGCCGTCCACCGAGAGGTCCCGATCGAGCGCGTCGCCGACGGCCGTCACCAGCGCCCGGGCCTTGTCGAGCGTCTCGTCGTACTCCCGGTCGGGCACCGAATCGTGGACGATCCCCGCGCCGACCCGGAGGTGGTATGCCTCTGACTGGCGGACCAGCGTCCGGATGACGATGTTCAGTGTCGCCCGGTCGTCGAAGCCGAAGATCCCGATGCTGCCGGTGTAGGGGCCGCGACGGGTCGCTTCGAGTTCGTCGATGATCGCCATCGTCCGTGGTTTCGGCGCGCCGGTGATCGTCCCCCCGGGGAACACCGCGCGGATCGCGTCGGCCAGATCCCGGTCGTCCCGAAGTTGTCCTTCGACGAGCGAGACGAGATGCATCACCTCGGAGTAGCGATCCACCCGCCGGTACTCCCGGACGTCGACGCTCCCGAATTCGCTGACCTTCCCCAGGTCGTTGCGTTCGAGATCGACCAGCATCGCGTGTTCGGCCCGCTCTTTTTCGTCCGCGCGGAGGTCGGCCTCGAGATCGCGGTCCTCCGCGGGCGTCTCTCCCCGCGGCCGCGTCCCGGCGATGGGTTCAGTGACGAGCCGGTCGCCCTCGCGATGGAGGAGGAGTTCGGGACTCGCACTCACCAGATCGGCGGCCGGAAATTCCAGCAGCGCCGAGTATGGAGCCGGGTTCCCGGCACGAAGCGACTCGAAAGCGTCGACAGGGTGGACCGCCGCCGGGGCAGTCAGGCGATGGGAGATATTGGCCTGGAAGGTGTCGCCCTCGTGAATGTACTCCCTGACGCGGTCGACGCGGTCGGTGAAGGCATTCCGGCCGGTATCGCTCTCGAAGCGGACCGTCCCCGCCGATGGCGGGTCCTGAACGTCGATATCCCCGTCGACGGCCCGCCGGGCCAGATCGAGTGCGCGCTCGCGTCCCCGCTCGAAGGCCGCGTCCGGGTCGCTCTCGACCCTCGGACACGCCGTCACGCGGAGTGTCACCGGCGATTCGGCGGGCTCTTGCCAGGCGGCGAGTGTGTCGTAGAAGGCCACTTGCAGCCGCGGCAGATCCCGGTCGCGCTCGGCCGACCCGGGGAGGTCCTCGATCTCCCGGGCGACGTCATACGAGAGCCACCCGATGGTCCCACACGGATAGGGGACGTCTGTTCCCCGCCGGTGAAGGTGCTCCTCGTCGAGTCGATCGACGAGCGTCCCGATCGTGTCACTGCCCGGATCGACGGTCAGCCACTCGAACGGCTCGACGCCGAAGTAACTCCAGCCGTCGGTACCGCCGCTGGTCTCGAGAAAACAACCACCCGATACCTGGCGCGCACGCCGGTAGGCCTCGAAGGGATCAGCGACTGTGACCCGTGCTTCGACCGGGACACGATCGCCGGGATCGGCTCCCGCCGCACGCTCGCGGAAGGTCGCCAGGTCGGTCACGAGTTCCGGGGTCGTCATTGCGCCAACACACACGGAGGGCCACTAATCGTGTTACGATCGGGGCAGGAATCGCTGGACTACCTAGATCCGAAGGCTCACTCGCTGGCCTGTTCGATCCAGCCTTCGACCCGGGAGAGAGCGATACCGGTCGTCTCGGCGACGGCGTCAGCGTCAGCGGTCGCAAGGTCCCCGACTGTCTCGACGTCCGCCTCCGCGAGTCGTTCGGCGTAGGCCGGCCCGATGCCATTGATCGACTGGACGTCCTCGGTACTCGCCGACGCCGGTTCAGACGCAGATGTTTCTGCCGCCTCGTCCGTGTGTGCTTCGGTCTCTGCTGTCTCCGCCGCAGGCTCCCCAGACGACGCCGTCTTGGTAGTGTCCTCGGATTCGTCTCCGTCGCCCTCCGTCGATTCCGTCGCGTCCGCTTCGGTATCTGCCTCTCTGTCGGTCGTCACGTCCGCCTCGGTGTCCGCCTCGCCGTCGGTCGTCGCGCCCGCACTCGACGTGTCCCCGGCCGTCTCACTCGTCGGTTCCGGGCCGGTTCCTTTGACGGCGTCCTCGCTTTCGGTGTCCGGTTCGTGCTCGACCGTGACGGCGACGTCGTCACGACTACCTGGTCCTTGTTCCGATGTCCCCGCGCTGGATCCCCCCGATCCCAGGCCGAGAAGTTCCTTGATCTGGTCGAAGAGTGCCATACGGGTAGATACACACGCCAGGACTTAAAGGCGTTCACGCAGCGCCGCATTCATCACGTCGACAGGCGCATCTCGGCCAGTCCAGCGCTCGAAGGCCTCGACGCCCTGGAACAACAACATCCACGCGCCATCGACGGTCGTCGAACCCGCTGCGGCCGCCTCCCGGAGGAGCCGCGTCTGGATCGGGCTGTACACCGCATCGAGGACCGCCAGGCCGGCGTGGAGTGCCGTAGCGGGGACCGGCGATCGGTCCTCGTCCATGCCGACGCTGGTCGCGTTGACGAGGACGTCCGCGTCTGCGAGAAGGGAGTCGAGCGCGTCGAGCCCGTGGCCGCTCGCTCCCGGAACCTCTGTGGCGAGTTCGTGGGCCGTCTCGACGGTCCGGTTGGCGATCGCGACGTCCATGCCCTCGTCGGCGAGGCCAAAGGTGATCGCCCGCCCGGCCCCGCCCGCTCCGACGACGACCGCCTGCCCGGAGAGCGCCACGTCGTGGCGCTCTAAGGCCCGCACCGCGCCGAGCGCGTCGGTGTTGTGCCCCGTCGGCCGTTCGCCCGAGAAGTCGATGGTGTTGACTGCGCCGATCCGGGAAGCCAGGTCGTCGGCCTCGACCGCCCCGAGGACGTCCTGTTTGAACGGGATCGTGACGTTCAGTCCAGAGACACCGAGCGTCTCGGCCGCCGCGACGGCCTCGCGTGCCGCGTCGACCGGGGGCTCGAAGGTGACGTACCGTGCGTCGATGCCGAGTTCGTCGTAGGCCGCCTCGTGCATCGGCGGCGACAGCGAGTGTTCGACTGGATTGCCCAGGAGTCCGTAGACGTCCATGGCGGGGCCGACGACCGGGAGCGTCAAAACCACGACGGTTGACGGGAGGCTCTGGGGAGGAGTCGGGCGACGACTTCGACCGAGTGTGTCACCCTGTGACACGGCCACTCGACACCGCAAGACATTATTTTCGCAGGGGTAAGCTCTCAGTGTGTCTCGTCTACGCCATCCGCTGACGGCAGTCGCCGCTGCACTCGCACTGACGCTGCCGTGGGTCGTCGTCGAACTGTCACGGGTCGCCGCTGGACTCGACGCTGTCCCGATCGAGTCGGGGATCGCCCTCTCGACGGCCCTCACCGTCCTGGTGACCGGGCTGGCCGTCGTCGGCGCGTCGTTCCTGCTCGCGTGGGGAGCCGAGACGGCCGAGAAGGACGTCCCACGGGCGTTCGCACTCGCCGTCCTCGCAGTCTTGGCGGTGGCCCCGGAGTACGCCGTCGACGCACTGTACGCCTGGAACGCCGGCGCGGGAGCCGGAACGGCCGCAGGCGCGGAGGCCGGCAACCTCGCCATCGCGAACATGACCGGGGCCAACCGGATTCTCATCGGGTTGGGGTGGTCCGGGATCGCGCTGTTCACGGTCTATCGCGCCTACTCAGTCCGGGACGACAACGTCGAGAAGCGATCCGGCTTCCTCGCCGACGTCGTGACCCTGGACAAGGCGCTGACGACCGAGATCACGTTCCTCTGGCTGGCGACGCTGTGGGCGTTTCTCGTCCCGCTGGGCGGCGGCATCGACCTGATCGACACCGTCGTCCTCGTCGGCCTGTACGTGAGCTACATCCTGATCATCATTCGTTCGGGCATCGAAACGGAAGAAGAGCAGATCGGCGTCCCGGGCTACCTCCAGTCCTACCGCAAGCCAAAGCGGATCGCGACCGTGCTGGGGCTGTTCGTCTACTCGGGCATCATGATCCTGATCGCCGTCGAGCCCTTCGCCCACGGCCTCGAAGAACTCGGCCTCCAGTACGGCGTCCCGAGTTTCTTCATGATCCAGTGGATCGCCCCGCTGGCCAGCGAATCCCCCGAGCTGATCGTCGTGGTCTATCTGGTCAACAAAGCCCGGTCTTCGGCCGGGTTCAACGCCCTGATCTCCTCGAAGCTCAACCAGTGGACGCTGTTGATCGGAACCCTCGCGGTCGTCTACTCGATCGCGGCGGGCGGGGTCGGCGTCCTCGAGTTCGACTACAAGCAGAGCCTGGAGATCTGGATCACGGCCGCCCAATCGTTCTTCGCGTTGGCGATCCTGGTCAACTTCAACATCAGCCTCCGTGAGGCCGTGGCGTTGCTCGTGCTATTCGTCAGCCAGGTTGTCGCCGAGTTCCTGGTGTTGAACGTCCTCTCGCTGGCCCACCCTGAAGCACTCAGCCACCAGATCCTGCTCGGGTACACAGCCGTCTACCTCCTCGTCGGGCTGGCGATGTTCATCCGTCGCCGCCAGGCAGTCAGGGAGATGCTCGGCATGACCGCCGAGGTGGTCCAGACGGCGCTGGGTCGCCGGAGCGACTTCGACATCGAGTAAAGGAAGACGCTCGAAGCAGGACTATCCATGATCGCCGTCGTCGTCTCGACTGCGGATCGCGCCTCGGAACACATCTTCGAGCAGCTGCTCGACGTGACGGACTGGACGACAAGCCGTGACGAGAGTCGATCTCCGGGCGAAGGCGGCGGTGACGTCTACCGGATCGACGGCGTCGAGATGCGCGTCTTCGAGGAATGGCATCTCGAACTCGACGGCGTCGCCGCGGCCTTCGACGATCCCGACCTCGTCGTCTTCGCGTCCCGGCACTCCGGGGAGACCGGCCCGTTGCTGACCGCCCACCACACCGGCAACGTCGGGCCGGCCGAGTACGGCGGCGCGGACCGGGACCTCGCTCGCGCCGCCCCGAACGCACACAGCCAGGTTCTCGAGGCGCTCGCCGAGCACGCGCCGGAGAATTACGAAATCGGCATGGAGTGTACCCACCACGGCCCGACCGACGTGGGCGTACCGTCGATGTTCGTCGAGGTCGGCAGCGGGCCCGACCAGTGGGACGACCCCGACGCCGCCCGGGCGGTCGCTCGCGCGATCCTCGACCTGCGTGGCGTCGAGGTCGACGCGCCTCAAGAAGACAGTGACGACAGCGCCCGCCGGCACCTCGTCGGGTTCGACGGGAACCACTACGTCCCGCGCTTCGAGCGGATCGTCCGCGAGACCGACTGGGTCGTGGGCCACATCGCTGCCGACTGGGGACTCGACGAACTCGGCGATCCGCTCGACAACGAGGACGTCCTCCGGGCGGCCTTCGAGGAGAGCAGGGCCGAATACGCCCTGATCGATGGGGACCGCCCACGTCTCGAGCGAGCGATCGACGAACTTGGCTACGAAATCGTCGGCGAGACGTGGCTCCGAGCGGTCGAGGGCGTCCCGCTGTCCTTCGCCCGCCGCGTCGAGGACCGACTGACAGCCGTCGACGACGGACTCCGATTCGGCGACCCGGCCCGCGGGTTCGACGGTGATTTCGAAGTCATCGAGATGGCCAAGGATCTGCTGGACGAAGCACAGGGGATCGACCGGGAGGCGACCCGCGAGGCCGTCGAAGGCGTCGCGCTCGCGTTCACCACGGAGCAGAGCGCCACGCTCGTCGGAGACCGTGCCGCTATCGCCGACAGCGACGACCTCGACGAGTTGATCGAAGCGCTCGCAGACGTCCTACGGTCGGACTACGATGAGGTGACCGTCGGAGAGAAGCGCGTCGTCGCGAGGAAAGAAGCCTTCGACCCCGAACTCGCAGCGAAAGCGGGCGTCCCGGAGGGACCGAAGTTCGGCAAACTCGCGAGCGGACGACCGGTCGAAATCGACGGCGAGACCGTCGAACCCGAGGCAGTTAGTCGGGAGCGAGAAGCGACGTTCTCGGTCTGACTGGAAACGGCCAGTCGGCCCCTCACTCCTCGATCGCGTGGGCTTCCAGTGTCTCCAGATCGATTGCTTCCAGCACTGTTTCGTTCGTGGCTTCGAGGACGACCGGCGGGGCGACGCCGGCTTCGTGAGCTTCCAGCCAGCGGCCGACACAGAGACACCAGTGATCTTTGGGATTCAATCCTGGGAAGTCTAGTTCCGGCCGCGGCGTGATCAGGTCGTTGCCCTGCGCTCGCGAGAATTCCAGAAAGTCCTGAGTCATCTTCGCACAGAGATGGTGGCTACCGCGGTCGCCGGGAACCGCGGTGCAGTGGCCGTCGCGCTGATACCCGGTCGAGAGTGTGTTGCTACAGGGTTCGAGTGGCTCGCCCACCACGTTCCGCTGGGCGTCGGGATCGCTCTGTGACATACCGGTGATTACCACGAGGTCCGGGTAACGGTTGGTTTCGGAACGGGTTTTGCCGTGATTTCGCTCAGTCGTCTCCGGACGCGCTCGCGCCCCCGGCGTGGTCACACAGCGCCTCGGGCACGGTCGGGAGACCGCTGGTGTCGTGGGTGCCCGTCGGCGGCAAGTTCACCTCAGCGGCGGGCGAGTCTGCGAGATCAACGTCCGCGTCCAGTCCGTCCATCTCTTCGCCGTCTCTCGCATCCTGGTCGATCCGCATCGAACAGAACGCCGCGCCACACATCGAGCAGTAGCGGGCGTCCTTGTAGTTGTCCTCCGGTAGGGTCTGGTCGTGATACTCCCTTGCGCGACCGGGATCGAGTGCGAGGGTGAACTGCTCGCGCCAGTCGAAGTTGTACCGGGCCTGCGAGAGGGCGTCGTCCCAGTCGCGAGCGCCCGGTTTCCCGGCTGCCACGTCGCCCGCGTGAGCGGCGATCCGGTAGGCCGCCAGACCGTCCCGGACGTCCTCGGCGTCGGGCAATCCGAGGTGCTCCTTGGGCGTGACGTAACACAGCATCGCCGCACCGTGACGGGCGGCCTCGGTCGCGCCGATAGCACTCGTGATGTGGTCATACCCCGGCGCGACATCGGTCACCAGCGGCCCCAGCAAGTAGAAGGGCGCACCGTCACAGACGTCCTGCTGGTGGCGGACGTGCTCGCCGATCTCGTCTAAGGGGACGTGGCCCGGCCCCTCGACCATGACCTGGACGCCCTGGGCCTGGGCGCGCTCGGTCAGTTCACCCAGCGTCTCCAGTTCCGCCAGCTGGGCGTCGTCGTTGGCGTCGGCGAGCGATCCGGGTCGGAGGCCGTCGCCCAGGCTGATCGTCACGTCGTACTCGGCGAGGATCGCACAGATTTCCTCGAAGTGGGTGTACAGCGGATTCTGCTCGCCGTGACTCTCCATCCACTCGGCGAGGATCGACCCACCACGGGAGACGATCCCCGTGATTCGCCCGTCGGTCAGCGCCAGGTGTTCCCGGAGGATGCCCGCGTGGATCGTCTGGTAGTCGGTGCCCTGGGCGGCCTGGGATTCGATCACGTCGAGAAGGAGGTCGGCCGTGAGTTCCTCAGGCGACCCCGCTTGCTTGAGCGCCTCGTAGATTGGAACTGTCCCGAGCGGGACCGGCGAGTGTTCGATCTGGCCGGCCCGGAGTTCCGGAATATCCCCTCCCGTCGAGAGATCCATCACCGTATCGGCCCCGTACTCGATCGCGGTGTGGAGTTTCTCCCGCTCGGTCTCGACGTCGCTCTCGGGTTCACTGTTGCCGATGTTGGCGTTGATCTTCGTCGAGAACTCTTTCCCGATGATCATCGGGTCCAACGAGTCGTGCTCGTGGTTGGTCGGGATCACTGCCTCGCCCGATGCGACTTGCTCGCGGACGAACACTGGATCGCGGTTCTCCCGCTCTGCGACACGTTCCATCGCTGGCGTGATCTCGCCGTCGCGTGCGCGCTGGAGTTGGGTTGCCGTCATCGAGTGTATCATTGTACTACCGGGTTATATAATCTAGTGGTGGCACAGTAGACGACAAGCGACTGGCTTCAGAACCAGCGTCTGGGGAGGCTAATAGAGCGGAGAAGAACTCAGTCGAAAGACAGCCACACGGGAGCAGACGCGTTACCGACTGGTGTCGTATTTGTACGTGGCCTCGTCGGGGTCGATGCCGAAGTCCTCGGCCGACTCCTCGGGTTCGTCAGGGCCGTCGTTCTCGGCGGCGGACTTGAAGGACTCACGGAGGTGTTCGGGCATCGTGAATTCCTCGATAGCGAGTTCGACGGGGACGACGTCGGCGTCGATCGTCTCGCGTTTGGTCTCGAGGCGGTCTTGCAGCGACGGCGGCAGATCCTCGGCATCGAGAGGGCCGAAGCCGAACTGCACGAGGAAGTTAGGTTCGTCGGTCAACGAGTAGACCGTCTCGAAGTCCTGGTCGCTGGCCTCCTGGACCAGTCGCTCGACGACGTGAGCGCCGATACCCTGGTCGCGCCAGGACTCGAGGACCCCGATACTCGTGAGTTCACAGACGTCTCCGTCGTCGCTCTTGTGGAGACGGATCCGGCCGAATCCAGCCCGGTCGTTCGAGCGTTCGTCGACCGCGATGACGTAATCGCGAGATCGAAAGGCCGTCTCGTCCAGGCCCATCTCCTCGATCCGGTCTAACAACCAGACTTCGTCTCGGTTTTTCGCGTCCCGGACGTACATGACGATGGGTTACGCCGCCGGGGGCAAAAGTATTTGCAGGCCGAGGCCAGGACTCAAAAACTCCGCCCGTCGCCGCCTTCGAGCCGATCGACGACCTCGCGGATGTCGGCCGCCTCCTCGATGGTCTCCTTGACGGTCTCGCGGTGGCGGACGTCGGCTGCGCTGGCGTCGTACGACCGGACGTACTCCGCGCGCGTGTGCTCTTCGAAGGCGTGACGGATCGCGAAGTAACCGTCGGGCAGGACCGTCCCACAGACCGCACACTCGATGCGTTCGTGAGCCGTCGACTGATGGACGATCAGATCCTCGACCCGATCGAACGTCTCCCCGCAGCCTTCGATCGTACACTCCCAGCGTGGCATACCCTGACGTATATCGGGAGAGGGGCATAAAGCCACCTTTCGACACCGACCCACCGGACGCGGCCGAACCAGAACGGATTTCTTCGACCGCAGAGAACCCAACGGCGTGACTGCCGTCGATCTCCACGTCAAGGTGCTCGACGAAACGGTCGTCCGACGCGCCAAAGCCAGTGGCCTGGATGTCCTCGTCTACGCGCCACATTTCACGCAACTGGAAGACATCGAGAAGACGGCCGAGCGCTACTCCGACGACGAACTGCTCGTCGTCCCCGGCCGCGAAGTGTTCACCGGCACCTGGCGGGATCGCCGGCACGTCCTCGCGATCGGCCTCGACGAACCAGTCCCGGACTTCATCACGCTCGAGGCCGCGATGGCCGAGTTCGACCGCCAGAACGCGGCCGTGCTGGTTCCTCATCCCTCGTTTTTGACGGTCAGTCTCGAAGCGAAACAGATCGAGCGCCATCGGGACGTGATCGACGCCGTCGAGACCTACAACCCGAAACACTGGCCCCAGCACAACCGCCGCGCGACATCGATCGCACGCGAGTTCGAGTTGCCTGCGTTCGGGTCGTCGTACGCTCACCTGCCGGGAACCGTCGGCGAAGTCTGGACGGCTTTCGACCGGGAAATCGACGACGCGCCCGACCTCGTCGAAGTCCTCCGGAATGGGGCGTCCCGAAGGCCCCGACACCGATCGAGTGTCGACCACTACGCCCGGCGGGCCCTCGAATTCGCACACCTGGGCTGGGAGAACTCAGCCAAGAAGGTCGATCGGCTCTTGCTGTCGGGCCAGGAAGCGACCCACCCCGAACAGTCAGTCTACGACGGTCGCTTCGACGACGCGAGCGTCTATTGACCCGCCACTCACGCGAGTCCGGCGGCCTGAAGTCCGGCTTGGAGGGCAGACTGAGGGACTCGATAGACGATCACGGCCGCTGTCGCGAGTTCGACAGCCGTGACGGCGGCCATCACAGCGTCGGCGTACTTGCTGTCGACCGGGACGCCGACCGGGAGGTTGAACTCGTTGTCCGAGAGCGGATACAACAGCGCGAGGCCGCGACGCGATCCCAAAATGTCGAGGACGAAGTGACTCAAAACCCCGATCCAGACGTACTGGAGGTTCCCGAAGTATACCGGATAGGCCGCGACGACTCCCAGGACGAGAAGGTTGTGCAACGTCTTGCGATGGCGGCCAAAGGCCGTGTCGATGTCCGGGACCATCGCACCCAGGACGACCGGGACGGTGACGGCCGCGATCGTTTCGAAGGTGACGACGTCACCGGACGGTTCGAGCACGTACCCGAGACCGATACTCAAAAGCAGGGCATTGAGAACGTGTCCGCGTTTGTTCATCGACCGAAGCGACGGGGGCCGGCCCCGAAAGCGTTTCTCATGTCGGCGAGATGCTGGTCACCGACCCACCCATCAGAGACGCCCTGCATCGACCGCGTCCAGCAGGTCCGCGAGTGCCTGCTCGGCGATCTGTCGCTTGATTTCGGTTCGAGTTCCATCGAAGCTGTACCGGCGGACCCGCGTCGCCGACTCGCCACTGTCCCACGGCGCGGCGTAGGCCACACCGATGAAGACGGTCCCGACGGGTTTGTCCTCGGTGCCGCCAGTCGGGCCGGCGATGCCGGTCGTCGAGACGCCCCAGGTCACGTCCGCGCGGTCGCGAACGCCCTGGGCCATCTGTCGCGCGACGGGGTCGCTGACGGCCCCTTCCTCGTCGAGAGCTTCCCGGGAGACGGCCAGTTCCGCGCGCTTTGCGTCGTAGGAGTACGTCACCAGCGATCGATCGAAGTAGTCACTGGACCCCGGAATATCAGACAGCAGCGAGCCGATCAATCCACCCGTGCAGGACTCGGCGACCGCGACGGTCTCCCCGCGCTCGCCGAGGGCCGTCCCGACGCGCTCCTCGATCGGCCGTTCGGTCTCGTTCGACATGGCTGGTCAGTGGGTGGCCCAGGTGAAAAACACACGCACCGAATTGTCGCTCCGATCGACCCTCCCGTCGTTCCGACGGTCCTACCGGTCGGACTCGAGTCGCCGCGCGAGGGTCGTGAACTGTTCCCGGTAGTAGGCTTCGGCCCGGGTTCGAGCCAGCGGCGAGGCGTCGGCGTAGATCGAATCGAAGCCGGCCATCCGCCAGACGAGCGTCGAGAACTGATACAGCGGCCTGACGGCCTCGTAGCTCTCCGTTACCTCGAAGTCCGTCTCGATCTGATAACCCTCGTACAGGGACTCTCGGAGAGTCTCGCGCTCGTCACGGTCCCGGAAGATCGAGTCGATAAAGAGAAGTTCGACCTGCGCGAGGTTATACTCCGGATCGCCGGCCAGGGACTGTTCCCAGTCGAGGACTGCCGTGATCTCGGGGCCGTCTGGTTCGATCAGGAGATTGCCCGGCCGGAAATCGTCGTGGACGAGCCGCGGGACGCCCTGCTGGGGCACGGCTGAGAGTCGATCGACCAGGCGTTCGCGAGCAGTCTCCTGAAGGTCCTCGAAGGTCGTCCCGCCTAGCTTCTCGATGTGGCCCTCAGTCAACCCCTCGAAGTAGTCCTGCCAGTCCCAGGAGAGGTCTCGGACGACGAGTCGGCCATTCTCGAGATCCAACCGACCGTATCCCTCGAATGCGATCGTCGAATGCAGGTCACCCAGGATCGCGCCGATCTGGCGCATGAGTTGGCCCCGCTCCTCGAGGGAGAGCCCCTCGAAGTGTTCGTCGAGGTTGTCGCCGTGGATGCGTTCGGTGATGAAATACGGTGGAACGTCCTGTTCTGGGTCTTCTTTAAAGACGAGGATACCGGGGAGTGGAACGTCGGTCCGTTCGGCGACGTACTCGTGGAGGAACGGCTCGACAGCGAAGGTCGAATCGACCTCCGGGGCGAGTTTGACGACCACCTCGTAGGACTCGCCGCGATACTCGACGGTAACGAAGTGACTGTCGGTCCGGGTGTCCCCCGGTGTCTCCTCGAAGGAGAACGACTCGTAGTCCGGCCCGGACTCTGCGAGTATGGCTTCGATGATCTCGTCGGCCGACGACACGTATGGGGGGTAGAAGGGCACACGGTATAAAAATCCCTATCGGTGTGGGCCCAGTGCGGTCACAGTGACAGGCGACGCCCACGTGAATCCGTGGGTTCAAACCCGACCGGGGTCCAGTACCCGTATCGATGGGGACGGGCGAACACGAGGAGGCGACCTGGCGGGAGCGATTCGGCTTCGAAGAGCCCTACGACGACCAGGCCGACGCGATCGAGACGGCGATCGCGGCCGGTCGCCGACAGGGCTTTCTCGCGATGGAAGGCCCGTGCGGGACCGGGAAAACGATGGCCGCCCTCACCGCCGGTGCGACACTCGTCCGCGAAGACGACTACGAGCGCCTGCTCGTGGTGACGCCGGTCAAACAGCAACGCCGCCAGTTCGTCGCCGACCTCCGACAGCTCAACGCCGGCCTCGACGAACCGCTCGCCGGCGTCGCTCTCGTTGGCAAGCGCGACCTCTGTCCCTATGGCCGGGAAGACGTGTTTCCACCGGATTCAGGGGTTCACGATCGCTGTGAGGACCTCCGAGAGAACACGGCTGAACTCGTCGAGAGCGACGGATCGAGCGACGATCGCCCCGTCGCCGACGCGGTAATCCGCCCGCGGAACGACGACGTCTGGTGGGACCCACAGACGGGCAGCGACCTGGCGAAAGCGGCCCGACCCGGCGGGATCGGTCAGCAGGCGGTCGCGGGCGCGCTGTCGACAGCAGGGGCCGAGTCGCCCTATCGCCGAACCCAGCCGACCGCCCCCGACGACATCGGCGGCGAGGACCCGCCGCTTTACTGTCCCTTCGAGGCCGACTGGTACGCCCGCAATCGGGGCTCACCGATCGGCTTCGACGCGGGCGCGGAATCGGTCGTCACCGCCGATGAGTACCTGCCCGGGGCCGTCGAACGGGGGACCTGTCCCCACCGCGCCATGCAGACGCTCGTCGGAGCCGCCGACGTGGTGATCGGCAACTACAACCACCTCTTCGATCCCGCCTCCAGGGGGTTAATCGAGGGCATCCTCGACGAGCGGACGTTCGTGATCGTCGACGAGGCCCACCGCGTAGAGGAGCGCGTCCGGGACCTGCTGTCGGACCGACTCGGTCGCCAGACGATCGTCCAGGCCCGCAACGACTGCCACCAGTTGCTCTCGCTTTCCCGCCAGAGCGGGGATCACAAACGCGAGGTCCGGGCCCACCTCGGCAGCCAGGACGTCCCCCTGGAGGCCGTCGAGCGTGCCCGGGACTTCTACGACGACCTGCTGGGCTGGCTCGACGATCGGATCGCCGACCATCTCGACGACGCAGTGGGGCGAGGCTGGCGGGCCGACGAGACGGCGTTGCCGGCCCACGACCTGGAGATCCCGCTCCGCGATCCCGACGAGCCCGAACCCGACGAACTCACGCGCTGGGCCGAGCAGGCGGGCTACGACGGCGGACTCTTCCGGCAACTCGATACGATCGGCCTGGCCGTCGAGGACGCGAGCGAGGAACTCGGCATCGGGCGCACGCCCGTCGTCGCCGCTGCCGGCGTGATCGCCCGCCGGTGGTGGGAGCGCGACCACGCGAGGACGTTCCGGGAGATCGAACTCGATCACTCCCCACGAGACGACCAGCGCATCGAAGGCTGGCGATCGACGTACACCGCCGGGCTGACGCTGTTCGATTGTCTGCCGGCGGAATCGCTGGCGTCGACGTTCGACGACGTCGGCGGCGGGATCCTGATGAGTGCGACGCTCGCCCCGCTCGACGTGTTCACGCGCGTGGCCGGGCTCGACGCGCTGGGTGGCGATGGGGGCGGTGGCGCTGGCCAGCCAGCCGGAGACCAGGACGACGGTCGCTCCGTCCTGACCCGTTCCTATGGCCTCTCCTTTCCGCCGGCGAACCGGGCAAGCTGGATCGTCGACGCGACGCCGTTTACCGCGCGAAATCGTGGCGATCCAGCGACGATGGAACCGCTCGGCAACGAGTGGAACTCGACCCGAGACGAGTACGCCCACGTCCTACGGGCCATCGCTCGCAACCCGGGCAACGTCCTGATCGCGATGCCGAACTACCGCGAGGCGACCTGGGCCGGCGCGTATCTCGACGGCGCGGTCGAGAAGCCCGTCCTCGTCGACGAGTCCTCCAGCAACGAAGCGACGGAGGACCTCAAAGGATCGTTCTTCGCCGGCGAGGGGAAGGTGCTGGTCACGAGCACCCGCGGGACGCTCACCGAGGGCGTCGACTACGACGGCGCGAAGCTCCGGGCGGCGGCGGTCGTCGGCGTCCCCTTAGTCAACATCGGCTCGCCCCGCGTCCGGGCCGTCCAGCGCGCCTACGGCGACGTCTTCGGCGAGGACCACGCCTTCGAGTACGCGCTGACGATTCCGGCGGTCAGGCGCGCCCGCCAGGCGATCGGCCGGGTGATCCGCGGGGCTGAGGAGGTCGGCGTCCGGGCCTTCGTCGGGGCGCGGTACACACCCGACGCCCGCCACTCGGTCTACGGGTATCTCTCGCCGGCCGAACGCGAGGAGTTCGTCACCATGAGTCCGGAGTTCCTGCCCGACCAGATCGATCGGTTCTGGGCGGAGCGGTGAGTCGGCGATCGCTGCGTTCAGTCGTCCAACACACCTAAGATGGTCGAACTATCGTCTTTCGGTATGCCCCAGCTGACGAGATGGATCGAGGAATTCTTTTATGCGTATCTGTACGGGGACTGGGAATCCGTCTCTCA
The DNA here is from genome assembly GCF_000470655.1 of Halorhabdus tiamatea SARL4B. NCBI lineage: Archaea > Methanobacteriati > Methanobacteriota > Halobacteria > Halobacteriales > Haloarculaceae > Halorhabdus > Halorhabdus tiamatea. The sequence goes on along the minus strand of NC_021921.1, from coordinate 2,261,129 downwards.
CAGTCTCTGGGTGTACGGCCACCTGTCAATCCTCCTCGCCACTGCGCTTGTCGGGTATACGTTCGCCCGACAACGATACCTGTTGACGCTGCTTGTGCTCCCGTTTCCCCTTGTGTACTTCTACAAGCGTCATCAAAAAGCCCGAACGTACAAGGTTCAGTCGGACACGCCGATCGAACCCGGTGAAGATTACGATCCGAACGAACACCGCTGAAGCGCTCTCGGAATGTCGTGCCGTCCGTGTACATCTCGATCTCGATCGGATTCACCAAAACTGCACCGCAGCAACTCATGCACCGTTCGATACCACCCCACGGCAAGTAGTCAGTGCGATCGATCAAATCTCGACAAGACCCAGGCTGTATTCGAGTGCGGTATCCACTTCCGCCATGCGCTCGGCCGGGATCGACCCGAGGTTCTCACGGACTCGGTGCTCGATCGAGATCGTCCGGATCTGACTACAGAGCGCGACCGAGTATCTACTCGAATTCAGGCGTCGAACTCATGGTGGTGAGTACTGGACAGCAGACGAAGTCGACCCGTACGCGCGTCCCACGACCGGGAAGTTCGTAAGGCCGGGCAGGAAAGACCGTCCATGAACGACATCGACGTCGAGGCCGTCGAGGAGATCGACGAGTCGGTCGTCCCGAGCGGAATCGAGGGGCCGGAGTACGTCCTCTACGGCGGGAAGGGCGGCGTCGGCAAGACGACGATGGCGGCGGCAACGGCACTCGCCAGCGCCCGCGACGGGACCGCCACGCTGGTCGTCTCGACCGACCCCGCCCACTCGTTGTCGGATACGCTGGAGACGGACATCCCCGCCGAGCCGGCCCAGATCCGCGAGGACATCCCCCTCTACGCCGCCGAGATAGATCCCGAAGCAGCCCTCGGCGACGACCCGCTCGGCCTCGAGGGCGGTGGACTCGGTGGCCTCGGTCAACTGCTTGGCGAGGACGTCACCGACCCCTTTACGAACGCGATGCCTGGCACGGACGAAGCGGCTGCAATTCGACTGCTCATCCGGTATCTCGACGACGAGCGCTTCGACCGGGTCGTGGTCGACACGGCTCCCACCGGCCACACACTCCGACTGCTCGAACTCCCCGAAGTGATGGACACGATGGTCGGGAAACTGCTGTCCTTCCGCGAGCGCCTGAGCGGGATGATGGGCACCATCACGGGGATGTTCGGCGACGCAGACGAGGAGGACATCGAGGAGGGCCTCGACGACCTGCGCGTCCTCCGGGAGCGGATCGAGCGCCTCCGGACGATCCTTCAGGACCCCCAGAAGACGGACTTCCGGGTCGTCATGGTGCCCGAGGAGTTGAGCGTCATGGAGTCCGAGCGCCTCCTTGAGCGACTGGCCGCCTTCGACATCCCCGTCGGGACGATCGTCGTCAACCGCGTGATGGAAGACCTGGCCGACGTCGCGGACGTCGAGACCGACTGGTACGTCTCGCCGAACCTGGAGACGTGTGAGTTCTGCCAGCGGCGCTGGGACGTCCAGCAGAAGGCGCTCGAACGCTCCCAGGACGTCTTCCGGGGCCACGACGTCCGGCGGGTGCCGCTGTTCGCCGACGAAGTCCGTGGCGAGCAGTTGCTGCGGGTCGTCGCCGCCTGTCTCGAGGAGTAGCCGGCCGCGCTGTCGATTTATCCGCCTTCTCTGCAGCCGCCAGTGACAACATCCAAACCGACTCACGACCAACGTCCGACGATGGAGCCAAATCTGCTGGAAACACTCGATGGACAGGTTGCCCTCGTCACGGGAGCGAATCGAGGTATCGGTCGCGAAATCGCCAGCGGCCTCGTCGAACTCGACGCGACAGTCTACGGCGGTGTCCGTGATCCGACGGCGGCCCTTCCGGACGGTGTCGAGGCTGTCGAGATCGACGTGACCGACGAATCCATGATCGAGAGCGCGGTCGAAGAGGTAGTCACCGCCGGCGGCCAGCTCGACGTCCTCGTCAACAACGCCGGCGTCGGCGGGGCCGGTGCAGGTCTCACGGACGTCGACAGCGAGGCCTTCGATCGAATCCTGGACGTGAATCTCCGCGGGCCGTCACTACTGAGTAAGTACGCACTTCCGCACTTGCTGGAGACGGACGCCCCACGGATCGTGAACGTCTCCTCCGGCGTGGGCATTCTCGCCGACCCGATCGAATCCGAAATGCCGGCCTACCGGATCTCGAAAGCTGGCATCAACGCCCTGACGGTCTCGCTTGATCAGACCCACGGCGAAGACGGACTCATCGCCAACTCCGTCGATCCCGGCTGGGTGGCGACCGACCTCGGCGGCGAGGAGGCCCCGCGCGAACCCGAGAAAGGGGCCGAGACGCCGATCTGGCTGTCACGCTTCGGTCCGGGGTCGCCGAGCGGCCTCTTCTGGAAAGACAAGCAAGTCATCGACTTTTGAGCGAGCGGGAAACGGTCCGTCGTCTGCCCTTCGATTCGTGGTTGAAAGCGACGAAGAAGACGACAGAGTCTGTGTCATGGCTCTTCAAGCAGCGAGCGAGCGCGCTGGACGTAGCTATTGGCGTCCCAGCTCCGGGCGTCACTGATCTCGTCGAGGAGCCCCTGTGCAGCCGTCGACGATAGCTGTCCGGACCGAACGAGAACCGAAAGCAGCGTCGGGGTCGTGACGAGCCGGGTGTCGGCGAGCGACGCGTGGATCAGCCCGAGCTGGTTGAACTCGTCACAGAGGAACAGCGCCGCGTCGAGATCGTTCGCCAGGGTGACGGCGGCGTTCTCGCCGTCATCGAGCGGGAAGTCGGCGTCGAGATCGACCGATCGCGTCTCGAACGCGTCAGTTCGGTCGAGGACGGCCGTAGCCGCCCGACCGTGCTCGTCATCGTAAGCGGCGATCTCTCGGAGTTCGTCGACGACTACCGTCGGGACGACGACCGCGTATCGATCCAGTGACAGCGCGAGTGGATCGGGATCCGCTTTCGCCACGATCGCGAGGCTGACGAGTGCGGAGGCATCGGCGACGAGGACCGACATCTATGCGTCCGCGACCTCGTCGACGAAGTCCCGGTCGAGTTGCTGTTTCAACACCCGGAGGTTCGCGGCCTCTTCGGCACCGACGAGTGCTTTGAGTTGGTCGAAAGAGATCTCGTCGTCGTAGTAGGCGGCCGCGATCTCCTGGGTGAGCGCGTCGTCGTGGGTCGCGTCCTGCAGGTACTCCCGAAGCGCCGTCACGAGAATGTCCGTCCGGTCCTCGCCGAGAACGTCCGCGAGTGCGTCCGTCCGATCGACGAGTCGATGCGGCGCTCTGAACTGGACGCGCTTCTTGTCGCTGCTCATTATGTGTACAATGTGAGCCAAACCACTTAGCGTTTGAGGTGAGTCACGCCTCGATCACGAACACCCGCAGATCGTTGACGTTCGTCCCCGTCGGCCCGGTCTCGATCACCGCGTTGGATTCTTCGAGCGCCGGCAGTGCGTCGTTCTCCAGCAGTGCGGCCCGACCACGCTGTGGGTTCGAGAGCGTTTCGCCGTCGACGATCGCACCGGCAACTTCGGTGCCGCCGTCCTCGCCGTCAGTGTCGACGCTGGCACAGACGATCCCCTCAGACCGTTCGACGGCGACCCGGAGCGCGAATTCGAGGTTCGGGCCGCCGTCGCCCTTACCCATGACCGTGACCGTCGTCTCGCCAGCCGAGAGCAGCACGGTCGGCGGTTCGACGGGTGTTCCGGTGGCTGCAGACTCCTCAGCGATGGCGAGTTGAGAAAGGGCTGCCTCGGTCGCCTCGCCGCGAACCCGCGAGGACAGGACGAGCGGTTCGTACCCGGCCTCGCTGGCGATGTCGCGAGCAGCCGACAGTGCCGTCCAGGCGTCGGCGAGGACGTGGTTGTCGACGTGGCCCAGGACGGCCGGATCGGTGGGCGTCTCCGCGCGCTCGCCGGCCACACCAGCTTCGAGGTGCTCGCGGACCACAGCGGGGACAGCCACGTCGTAGCGATCCAGGATCTCGAGGGCATCCTCGTAGGTGGTCGCGTCGGGTGCGGTCGGCCCGCTGGCGATCACGCCGGGGTCGTCGCCGACGACGTCCGAGAACAGCAGGCCGACGACTGTCGCCGGGGCTGCTGCCCGGGCCAGCCCGCCGCCCTTGATCGCCGAGCAGTGTTTGCGAACGGCGTTGATCTCGTTGATCGACGCGCCGCTCTCGACGAGTTCCTCGGTGGTGGCCTGGAGGTCGACGAGGGTGATGTCGCCGGCGGGCAACGCCAGCAGCGCGCTCCCGCCGCCCGTGATCGGCGCGAGGACGAGCGTCCCCTCGCCCAGTCCCTGGGCTCGCTGGAAGATCCGCCGGGCACCCGCCAGACTGTCGGCGTCGGGGATCGGATGACTTCCCGCGACTGTCTCGACGGTGTCAGTCGCAACTGGTTTCGTCGAGACGACGAGCCCCCGATCGAGGTAGCCCTCGAGGTGGCGTTCGAGTTCGCGGGCGACGACGTCGGCGGCCTTCCCGCCGCCGAGGACGACCACCGAGTCGTAGGCCGCGAGGTCGTATTGGCTGTCAGCGACGGTCAAGACGTCCTCCTCGACCGAGATCGACTCCCGGAGGACGCGCTCGGGCGTCGCCGCCTCGATCCCCGCTTCGACGCAGGACAGCGCGACGTCGTGGGCCGGCGTCGTCGCCAGCCGATCGCGGTCGGCTATCATCGTCCGAGCCGGGTCACTCGCTGAAATAGACCGAATGCGGCGTCTCGCCAGCGATCGGGAAGGTATCGCAACGCCAGGATCAGTTTCGCGCCGTGACCCACCACGTAGCGTGGATCGGGGTCGGTCATCGCCGCGGCGTCGTAGATCACCGTCGCGACCTCCGCGGGTGAGATCCCGAAGACGCCGTCGTACTCGATCGCCCGCCGGTCGTCCTGGCCCTCGTAGATCGCGTCGTACGCCCCGGACTGTTCGAGCCGTTCGCGACTCGCGTCGGTCCGGTCGGCAAACGACGTCTCCACGACGCCCGGTTCGACGACGACCACGTCGACGCCGTGGGGGCCGACCTCGGCCCGGAGGGAGTCGCTCATCGCTTCGAGGGAGAACTTCGAAGCCGCGTAGGCACCCATACCGGGGACGGCAAGCCGACCCTGGAGGCTGGAGACGTTGACGATCGTCCCCGCCGCCTGCTCGCGCATGTGGGGTAAGACGGCTCGAATGAGTCGGTGGGGGCCATAGAGGTTGACGTCGAACTGGTCGTGGAGTGCGTCGGTCGGCACGTCTTCGACCGGGCCGAACTGGCCGGTTCCGGCGTTGTTGACCAGACAGTCGATCCGGCCTTCTTCGTCGATGATCCGGTCGACGACCCGCTCGACTGCGCGGGCGTTCGTGACGTCCAGGGCAGCCGTCTTCGCGCCGGCGTCGGCGAGGTCGGCGATATCGTCGGTGTCCCGAGCGGTCGCGTAGACTGTCCAGTCCTCTTCGAGAAAGCGTTCGGCGCTCGCTCGGCCGACGCCAGACGAACAGCCGGTGATGAGTGCGATGTGGTCTTCCATACGGTCGCCGTCGAGCGGGGAGAAGTAAGCCCTGGCGGTCGATCAGTCCGGACTGCCCGCACGCTTTTGGCGATCGGCGGCCCGGTCGGCCAGCCGCGTGGGCTCGGGTAGCTTGTACCCACCAGCGCATTGGGCTACGATGTCTGCGGTCGTTTCCGCGCTCACGCGGTGGCCCGGACTGACGTACAGCGGGTTGATCGACGTCGACCCGGAGTCGTACTGGCGGGTCTGGACCGCGTGGCCGATGACGGTCCCGGACTCGGTGGTCTCGACACTGTCGTCGGCCTCGATCGGGATGCGTGCGCCCGCTTCCATCCGGTCGGGGATCGGCTCGGCCGGCGTGCCACAGAGGAGGTTCTTTGCGACGCCGATGGCGGGGACGTCCACCACGACGCCGATGTGGGTCGCCAGGCCGGCTTCCCGGAAGTGGATACGCCCGCTGCCGTCGACGACGAGCAAGTCAGGTTCGACAGTGAGGTTCGACAGCGCCGCGAGAATCGCCCCACCCTCGCGGAAACTCAGCAATCCAGGGATGTACGGAATTTCGGTGTCGAGGACAGCGTACGCCCGATCGACGATACGTCCGTCCTGCAGGGCGACGACGGCGCTCAGGGCTCGATCGCCATCGTCGAGAAACGCCTGATCGACACCCGCGACGATCGGGCCGTCGCCGGTGAGTCGGTGCTGATCGTCGTCCCCCAAATCGACTGGTGAATCAAACTCGATCGCTGCGGGATCGAAGGCGAAGGCGTCCTCGAAGACGGCAACGTCGGCGATTTCACGCTGCAGAGATTCCATCTCCTCGCGGGAGAGCGAGGGATCGGGGACGAATTCGGGGCAGACTGGCTCCATCGCTCAGAACGGCCCGCGACCGCGACCCGGACCGCCCGGGCCACCCGGTCCGCCGGGGCCGCGACCGCCGCCGCCGAGTTGGAGTTGGTTGGGAAGCCGAATCCGGTCACGGACGTGCTGGCCGTAGGCGAGACCGATCGCGAGGCCGATCAGGTGGGCAGCGTTGGCGACGCCACCGCCGCCAGTACCGAACATGCCGAGGACGTTGATCGCGACCATCCCGATCGTCAGCAACCAGATCGGCACGGGAATGACGAAGTACAGATACACGCGCAGGCCGGGGTTCAGGATCGTCAAGACGCCCAGGATCGCCAGTGCAGCGCCGCTGGCACCGAGGACACCCCCCATATCGCTCTGGACGAGCATGATCACGATCTGTCCGAGGCCGGCGAGAACACCGCTGGCCAGAAACAGGAGCGTGAAATCACGCGAACCGACGTAGTCCTCGACCAGCCGGCCGAAGAAGAAGATCACGATCCCGTTGAGGAAGATGTGGCTGACGCTGCCGTGGGAAAATATCGACGTGAACCACGTCCAGACGTACTCGGGGTGTTCGGCCTGCAGAATGAAGATACTGCGATAGAGTTCCCACATTTCGGGTGTCGTCGTCACGACCCTCCCGAACTCATTGACATCGAAGCCGATGAACAGCGCTTTGAACAGCTCCTGGGCGAAGAAGGTGACCGCCATCAAGATCAAGAAGACGTACGTCATGTTCCCGCGGAAATACGCCAGCGGGCCGCCGGGTCCGGTATCGATCCCGATCCGATCGAGGAGGCTCTTCGAGGAACTCGGATCGCGGCCCGTCGAGACGCTGTCGTCGAACCCGCTGTCGAAGACCCCCTCGGGATCGTTCCAGTCGTCCAGCCCCGGACAGTCGTGGTTCTCCGGGAGGCGATGTTCCGCACAGAACGTTCCCCCGCAGTGATTGCAGTGATACGGCATATTCGTCTCCGTGCCGCACACGTCACAGGTCGTCATTGCCATCGCATAACGGATCCGTGGGCAAAGAGATTGTGCTTGGCCGAATCCGAGTGGCCTTCGCCGACGCTTCGTCCACCTGACGTGGATTTTTGTCCGTCGGCCCCGGAGAGGCGACCGTGCACGAGTACGAACGCAAACAGCTCCTCGAACGCGTCGGGCGCGAGGCCGCGACCGTTGGCGCGACGATCCCCGACACGATCGAGATCGACGGCGAATCCCTCGATCTGTCGGCGTTCGTCTTCGAGACCCGACGCCAGGAGACTGTCCCGCCGGACCAGCGCGAGCGGGTCGAGGCCGTCAAGACGAAACTTCGCCGTGAGCGCAATCGACGGGTCGAACGGCTCGAAACGGACGCACTGAACTACGACGAAGGCGAGACCCTGGCCGAGTCGATCGTGGGGATCGACCGCGCGCTGGGCGCGCTCGAAGACCTCGAACCTGCAGACGTCGAGGCTGAGCGACAGACCGCGAAGACGGCCGACCGCAAGCGCTGGATGCGGTTCCTCCAGAACGCACTCGGCCAGGACGGCGAGTCGGGCGACCGGCGGGCGCGAGGTGGCCCATGACGGACAACGCCGAACTCGCCGACCGTCTCGAGGAGTTCGCCGACCTGCTCGAAGCCAACGACGTCGAGTACAAGCCACGCGCCTATCGCCGGGCGGCCGAGAACGTCGCCGAGTACCCCGAGGACGTCGCCGACCTCGCCACGGAGGGCGTCAAGGCCGTCGAAGAAATCGACCGCGTCGGCGAGGCGATCGCCGCCAAGATCGTCGAGTACGTCGAGACTGGGACGATCGAGGAACTCGAAGCGTTGCGCGAGGAGTTACCTGTCGAAATGGACGCACTGACGAGCGTCGAGGGCGTCGGTCCGAAGACGGTCGGCACGCTCTACGAGGCACTCGGAATCCAGACCCTCGACGACCTCGAAGCGGCCGCCGAGGCGGGTGAAATTCAGGACGTCTCCGGGTTCGGCGCGAAGACCGAGCAGAACATCCTGGGCGGAATCGACTTCGCCAGGGAAGCCCACGAACGCCAGTTGCTGGGCGAGGCCCGGCCGCGTGGCGAGCGCGTGCGTGAGTATCTCCAGGACGTGGCGGCCGTCGAGCAGTGTGAACTCGCCGGATCGCTCCGCCGCTGGAAGCCGACGATCGGCGACGTCGACGCGCTGGTCGCGAGCACTGAGGGCCCCGCCGTCGTCGAGGCGTTCACCGACTGGGACGGGGCCGACCGGGTGATCGAGGCCGGCGACCAAAAGGCGAGCGTCCGGTCGGGGGGCGTCCGGATCGACCTCCGGGTTATCGACCCCTCGGAGTTCGGCGCGGCGTTGCAGTACTTCACGGGAAGCAAGGACCACAACGTCGACCTGCGCAACCGGGCGATCGACCGGGACCTGAAACTCAACGAGTACGGCGTCTTCGACGTCTCGGCGGTCGCGGACGACGCGGACGATCAGCGGGCGGGCGAGCGCGTCGCCGGCGAGTCAGAGGCCGGCGTCTACGACGCACTCGACCTGTCCTGGATCCCACCGGAGTTGCGGGAGAACCGCGGCGAGATCGCGGCCGCCGCCGAGGGAAACCTCCCCGAACTGGTCGAGATAGACGACCTCAGTGGCGATCTCCACGTCCACACGGACTGGTCGGACGGCAACAACACGATCGAGGAGATGGCCGCGGCCGCCGCCGAGCGGGGCGACGAGTACGTCTGCATCACCGATCACGCGACCGGGCCGGGGATGGTCGGCGGCGTCGGCCTCTCGGACGACGAACTCCGTGACCAGCGTGCGGCAATCGAGGGAGTCGACGAGGCGCGCGACGATATCACAGTGCTGGCCGGCGTCGAAGCCAACATCAGCGCGACCGGAGAGGTTTCGGTCGGCGACGAGGTGCTCGAAACGCTGGATCTGGTCGTCGCCTCGCCACACGCCGGCCTCGACGGCGACGGCACCGATCGTCTGATCGAAGCCGCACGCCACCCCGCGGTGGACGTAATCGGCCATCCGACGGGTCGACAGCTCAATCGCCGCCCCGGACTCGACGTGGACGTGCCCGCCGTCGCCGAGGTGGCGGCCGAGCACGACACGGCCCTGGAGGTCAACGCCAACCCGTACCGACTCGATCTCGAAGGGGGCCAGGTCAAGCGGGCCATCGAAGCGGGGGCGACAATCGCCATCGACACCGACGCCCACCGACCCGAATCGTTCGATTACAGGCGCTTTGGCGTCCACACCGCGCGGCGCGGCTGGGCGGAAGACGGTGACGTACTCAATGCTCGCTCGGCTGACGGCCTCCGTGCGTTCCTCGACTGACTCCGTCCGGCCCAAAAGACGGGTTCGACAGTGCCAGAAAACAACGGTTACGGGGCGATCACTCGTCGAGGATGTCCTGGGCGGATTCGATCGCGGCGCTGTTCTTGGCGAAGGAGTCTTCCAGCGCAGGGTACAGCGACTCGTAAATGTCGTAGTACTCGTCGTAGACGCGGGTGTGCTGTTCGATCGGTTCGACGCTGTCGACGATGTCGACCGCCCGCTCGGTCGCGTCTTCGACGCTGTCGTAGACGTCAGCCCCGACGCCGGCAAGGAGTGCCGAGCCGTAGGCCGGCCCCTCGTCGACGTTCGGCGTCAGGATCTCCGCGTCGAAGATGTCCGCCTGGATCTGCTTCCACAGCGGGCTCTTGGCGCCACCGCCGGCCGCCTTGAGCTGGCCGGTGTCGACGCCGAGGTCGTCACGCACGATCCGGAAGGAGTCACGCAGGCCGTAGGTGACGCCCTCGAGCACCGACCGGACGACGTGGGATTTGTCGTGGCGGGTCGAGAGCCCGAAGAAGACCCCCCGGGCGTCGGCGTCGCGGTGGGGCGTCCGCTCGCCGTTGAGGTACGGCAGGAAGATGAGTCCCTCCGACCCCGGCTCGACGGTCGCGGCCTCGTCGGTCAGCACCTCGAAGGAATCGTTGCCCAGTTGGTCGGCGACGACCGCCTCTGGCCCGCCGAGCGTGTCGGAGAACCAGCTGAACGCGCCACCGGCCGAGAGCATCACGCCCATCGCGTGCCACTTGCCCGGGACAGCGTGACAGAACGTGTGGACCCGCCCCTCGGGGTCCGTTCGTTCGTCGTCGGTCGCGACGAAGATGACGCCGGACGTGCCGATCGAGCCCCAGACGTCGCCGTCCTCGACGACCCCCGACCCGACAGCGCCCGCGGCGTTGTCACCGGCACCGGCGACGACCGGCGTCTCGGCCGGCAGTCCCGTCCGTTCGGCGACGGCATCCGTGATCGAACCGGTGACCTCCGGGGACTCGTAGACATCCGGCAGGAGGTCCCGCGAGATGTCGAGTTCGTCGAGGATTTCGGGCGACCAGTCGCGCTCGCCGACGTCGAGCAGGAGCGTCCCCGAGGCGTCGCTGACGTCCGTGGCGAACGCCTCGGTCAGTTTGTACCGGATGTAGTCCTTGGGCAGCAGGATCCACTCGGTCTGGTCGTAGACCTCGGGTTCGTGCTGCTGGACCCAGAGAATCTTCGGTGCGGTAAAGCCCTCGAACGGCGGGTTCGATGCGAGTTCGATGATCCGATCCTCGCCGACGCGCTCCTCGATCTCGTCACACTGCGCGGAGGTTCGCGTGTCGTTCCAGAGGATCGCCGGACGGAGGACATCGCCCTCGTCGTCGAGGAAGACCGACCCGTGCATCTGGCCGGTGAGGCCGAGGGCTTCGACCTCGGCCGGATCGACGGCGGGATCCTCGAGGACGGCCTCGATGCCGTCGAGCGTTGCCTCCCACCACTCGGCCGGGTCCTGCTCGGACCAGCCGACTTCGGGCTGATAGAGCGGGTACGCTTCGGTATTCGTCGCGAGAACCTCCCCGTCGGCGTTCGCGACGAGGGTCTTTACGCCTGAGGTCCCCAGGTCGAGTCCCATCAAAAGGCTCATTGTACGTCTGTGTACTCGCCATTTCTAGGGTTAAATGTTGCTGTTCTTCGCGTCGGCGAGACTCGAAATCGGCCAGCAGAGACGACCACCGGACTGAAACCCGCGAAAACAGGCGAGCGACCCTCGAAACCGAACGCTTGGCGTTACTCCCCTTCCTCGTCACGCGGCCCGGTCGGGAAGTAGAACTCGTGTTCGGACTGGGTCTCGAAGCGATCCAGCACGTCGTGCAGCGGCCCGGCGTACCGGATGAGGTCGTCAGCACGCTGTGAGACTTCGTTGAGTTCCGCGGCCTGTTCTTCGGCCGCGCCCGCGACGCTCTCGGATTCTTCGAGCGTTTCCTCGGCGAGATCGACGACCGCCGCGACCGTCCGGGCCACCTCGTCGATCTGGGCGAGTTGGTCTTCGAAGTCGATATCGGGGTGCTCAGCAGCGAAGTCGTCGAGTCGGGCAGAGATCGCGTCGATCTCCTCGGAGATCTCCTGGAGGCGTTCCTGCTGCTCGTAGGCGTCGTCGGAGATGCGCTGGACCGAGTCGGCCACCTGCTCTGAGGCCTCCTGGACGCTATCGGCGGAGTTGAGCACGATCTCGCCGGACTCTTCGACCTCGTCGGCGAAGCTCTTGAGCTGACCGGTGGTCTTCTCGAGTTCGTCGATCATCTCGTTGAACTCGCTGGCGATCCGGTCCATCGCCTCGTTCTCCCCGTCTATCTCCATGCGACGGGTGAGGTCTCCGGCCGCACACTGTTCCATCGTCTGGCTGTACTCCTCGGCTTTCTCCTGGAGATACTCGCTCATCTCCATGGCCTCGGCCCGGGAGACCTCGGCCTCTTTCCGGGCCTGCTCGGCCTCGGAGATCTGCTCGCGCAGCGCGTCACGCATGTTGTCGAAGCCGTCGTAGAGCCGGCCGATCGAGTCGATCCGGGTAGAGTGAATCGGCACGTCGAGGTTCCCCTCCTCGATCTCCTCGGCCTTCCGGCGGAGCCGATCGACAGCGCTCGCCGTCGAGTACCCGAGAATGGCTCCGACGCCGCCGATCAACACCACGGCCAGGACCGTCACGATGTTGCCCCACTGCGAGATCGTCTGGACGAATCCGAAGAGGTCGCTGGTCGGCGCATGGGTCACGATCGCCCACGGCGGGTCGATCACGTCACCGTCGATTGACGCGTACCCGACAGCGTACTCCTCGTCGAGGACGCTGGGGTCGTTTCCGACGATCCGGACGCCGGTCGTCCGCTGTTGTCCGTCGGCGGGTGCAGCCATCGCTTTCTGAATCGTCTCACTGTTGCCGTAGGTGCCGAGGACGTTCGACGCTGCCCCGTCTGCAGGCCCTCGAGTGTCGGCCTGGACGGAGTTGTTGGCGTTGACCACCTGTGAGAAGTGGGTGTCGGCGTCGCCTTCCGTCAGCCCCTCGTTCTTGATGGCCCTGGCCAGGTCCTCGACGCGGAACTCCATGTAGAGATACCGGTTGGCGACGTTGTGCTCGACGCGCTTGATGAAGCCGACGACCGGTTCCCCCGAGACTTCATACACCTCGGTCATCTGAACCTGCGGATACTCGCCGATACCGAGCTGGAGGTCTTTCAGCAATGGGTGGCTCGTCTCCGCGACGGAGATGGTCTCTGACTGGAGAAGTCCCCGGTTGACCTCCTCGATGGAGTCACCCGCGTACTGCATCGCGACGATCTCGGTCTGGTTGTTCGGCGAGAGGAGGTATATTGCATGTGACCCGTTAGCTAGCTCCGAGAACAGTGGCCGCGCCAACTGACGGTTGAGCGTCCCCCGTTCGGAGAGATCAGCGCCCAGTCCGTCGTTCGTCGAGGCGAGGTCGACCGTCACCGCGTTGCGTTGCACCCACTGTTCGACGATCGACGCCTGCTGTGAAGCAAGGCGCTCATACTCTTCTTGGGTGTCGTCTTCGACCTGATCAGCGAGTGCGCCCGTCGCCGTGAACCCGATCCCGGCCAGGATGATCCCCATGATCGCCAAGACCAAAGCGAATTTCAGCGCGAAGCGCTTTCTGATGACGTCCGGAACGACCGTCGCCAGTAGACGGCCAATTGCACTACCCCTTGCGTCGTCATCCGTAGATTCGATGTCTGATTCGTGGCTCATTGTTTGTCAAAAATCGAGCTGTTGTAAACCGATAATGCCATCCGTATTCATTGTTTTTATTCTCTGTACTACAAATACGAAAATCATTGTTAATATATCTACTCCCTCCCCCACTCGCAGCAATAAACAAGCGTCGAGAGGTCGATTCAGCGCGCGAAGAGGCTGCCCTCTCGCGAGCACCCTCAGTGGTCGAACCCGTCAAGTGACCAAGTAACGATACTCGGGCGTCGTTGCGCTCATCCAGACGGCCGAGCAAGAATACGAGCCGCCACAGTCGGTCGAAAACAGCCGATCAAACGATACCGAGGGGAGTGGGAGGGGCTCCGTTCTCCCTGATGTCCTTACTCGCCGTTCTCCTCCTCGTCACGCGGCCCGGTCGGGAAGTAGAACTCGTGTTCGGACTGGGTCTCGAAGCGATCCAGCACGTCGTGCAACGGCCCGGCGTACCGGATGAGGTCGTCGGCACGCTGTGAGACTTCGTTGAGTTCCGCGGCCTGTTCTTCGGCCGCACCCGCGACGCTCTCGGATTCTTCGAGCGTTTCCTCGGCGAGATCGACGACCGCCGCGACCGTCCGGGCCACCTCGTCGATCTGGGCGAGTTGGTCTTCGAAGTCGATATCGGGGTGCTCAGCAGCGAAGTCGTCGAGCCGTGCGGAGATCGCGTCGATCTCCTCGGAGATATCCTGGAGACGCTCTTGCTGCTCGTAGGCGTCGTCGGAGATGCGCTGGACCGAGTCGGCCACCTGCTCTGAGGCTTCTTGGACGCTATCGGCGGAGTTGAGCACGATCTCGCTGGACTCTTCGACCTCGTCGGCGAAGCTCTTGAGCTGGCCCGTAGTCTTCTCGAGTTCGTCGATCATCTCGTTGAACTCGCTGGCGATCCGGTCCATCGCCTCGTTCTCCCCGTCGATGTCCATCCGGCGAGTCAGGTCCCCGGCTGCACACCGCTCCATCGTCTGGCTGTACTCCTCGGCTTTCTCCTGGAGATACTCGCTCATCTCCATGGCTTCGGCCCGGGAGACCTCGGCCTCTTTCCGGGCCTGCTCGGCCTCGGAGATCTGCTCGCGGAGTGAATCTCGCATGTTTGCGAAGCCGTCGTAGAGCCGGCCGATCGAGTCGATCCGGGTAGAGTGAATCGGCACGTCGAGGTTCCCCGCTTCCATCTCCTCGACTTTCGCGCGGAGGCGGTCGAGTGCGCTCGCCGTCGAGTACCCCAGCGACGCGCCGACGAGAACGATCAGCAATACCCCGACGCCGACGACGAGTTGCCCACCTGTCGTGACGCTGTTGACCAAGGCGAACAGATCACTGGTCGGGGCGTGGGTAACGATCGCCCACTGCGTTTCGACCCCTCGAACCTCGATTGAAGCGTACCCGACGGCGTACTCCTCGTCGATGACAGACGGATTGTTCTCGATGATCCGGACGCCGGACCGTCGGTCGTCATCTCCTGTCGCCTGCTCGAACGCCAGCGCTACCGTCTCGCTGTTGCCGTACTCGCTTCCCACGCGAGAGTCGTCGGCGTTCTCCCCAGTCATGCGCGAGTCGATCTGGACCGTGCCGTCGGTGTTGATGGCCTGTGCGAAGTGGTTCGTTCGCGGGCTGTTCTCGATCGACTCGCCTACTTCATCGACAAAATATTCGACGACCAGAAACCGATTGCCTGAGTTCTTGACACGACTGGCGAAGCCGATGATCGTGTCCCCGTCTTTCCGATACACGTCTGACATGGAGACGCTTTCCGCGTCCGCGTTCTGGATGTCAGTGTCCAGGATCCAGGATTGTGGCGTCTCTGAGAGTGAGATCGGCAGGTCAGTCGCTGCCATCCCGGTAGATCGAGCGATGACTTGCGGTTGGTCGCCCGCGAAGGAGACGAGATGCATGCTCTCAGCACTACCGGTGAGCGGTGCGGACTGTTGGTTCAACGTCAGTTCTGCCTGCTGGGGATCCTCCCGTAACCCACTGTTCTGGGAGGCCAACTGGACCGAAACGGTGTTCCGTTTTACCCACTCCTCGACGATCGTCGCCTGCCGGTTCGCCAACTCTTCGTACTCCTGGTTGACGTTGTCCTCAACCTGTTCGGAGAGGGTACCCGTCGCCGTGAACCCGATCCCGGCAAGAAGCAACCCCATGATCGCCAAGACCAGGGCGAACTTCAGCGCGAAGCGCTTCCTGATGACGTCCGGAACGGCCGTCGCCAAGAGACGGCCGATTGCGCTACCCCCTGCGTCGTCATCCGTAGATTCAGTGTCTGGATCGTCACTCATAGTTTGTTATAAATTACCTGTTATGTACTGATGGTGCCTGCTATATTCATTGTTTTTATTCTCAATACTACAGATTCGACTATCGTCGTGGACATTTCTACTCCACTCGCATCAATAAAAAAGAGCAGGGGGTAGATTCAGCGCGCGAAGATTCCCTCCGGGAGTAGAGACGAAACCTCGTTTAGAAGACTCACGATTCCGGGCGACAGTGGCAACACTGTCAACGACCTATTGAATCACAGAGTACCGCAATATTCAAGTATCCACTTCGTGGATTTTTAGTGTGTCTGTACCACGGCACAGGTGACATTATGACTGAATACTTCCCTGAAATCGACGAGATCACGTACGAGGGACCGGATTCCGAAGATCCGCTTTCGTATAGCTATTATCAGCCGGACAAACAGGTCGGCGAGAAGACGATGGCCGAGCACCTCCGGTTCTCGGTGGCGTTCTGGCATACGCTGACCGAGGACGGCTCGGACCCGTTCGGGGCGGGGACGATGCAGCGGCCCTGGGACGACATCGACGACCCGATGGAGAAGGCCCACGCCCGTGTCGACGCCGGCTTCGAGTTCTTCGAGAAACTCGGCGTCCCGTACTTCTGTTTCCACGACCGCGACATCGCGCCGAAGGGCGAGAACCTCGCCGAGTCTAACGAAAATCTCGACGAGATCGTCGACCACGTCGAGGAGAAGATGGACGAGACGGGCGTCGAGTTGCTGTGGGGCACCTCCCAGCTGTTCATGGAGCCCAAATTCATGCACGGCGCGGCAACCTCACCGAACCCTGACGTCTTCGCTCACGCCGCGGGCCAGGTCAAGAAAGCGATGGAGGTCACCGAGCGCCTCGGCGGCGAGAACTTCGTCTTCTGGGGCGGCCGCGAAGGCTACAAGACGCTGCTGAACGCCGACATGGGCCGGGAACTCGACAACATGGGTCGGTTCTTCCGGATGGCCGCCGACTACGCCGACGACATCGGCTTCGACGGCCAGTTGCTCATCGAGCCAAAGCCCAAAGAGCCCACCAAACACCAGTACGACTTCGACGCCGCGAACGTCCTGGCGTTCCTGCGTGAGTACGGTCTGGAAGATCGCTTCAACCTCAACCTCGAGGCCAACCACGCGACGCTTGCGGGCCACACCTTCCGCCACGAACTCCAGTACGCCCGGATCAACGATTCGCTCGGCAGCGTCGACGCAAACCAGGGCGATAAGCTCATCGGCTGGGACACCGACGAGTTCCCGACCGACGTCTACATGACGACGCTGGCGATGTGGGAAGTCCTCGAGAACGACGGGCTCGCGCCGGGCGGCCTCAACTTCGACGCGAAGGTCCGGCGTGAATCCTTCGAGCCGGTCGACCTCTTCTACGGCCACGTCACCGGCATGGACACCTTCGCCCGTGGGCTCGAAGTCGCTCACGAACTCCGCGAGGACAACGTCTTCGAGGACGTCCTCGACGACCGCTACGGCTACGACGAGGGTATCGGTGCCGAGATCGCCGCGGAGTCGACCGACTTCGAGTCGCTCGCGGAGTACGCCCTGAACAACGACGGTATCGACCTGGAGTCGGGACGCCAGGAGAAGCTGAAGTCGGTCCTCAACCGCTACATCCTCGAATCCTGAGCGGTCACGGGCGATCTGATCTGCGACGTCGTTTGTTTTTGCGGCCTCACACGCCGGGGAAGACGCCGGTCCGAATCGGCGAGGGCAACACTTTAGTGTATTTTGTACGATGACACGCGTATGGAACGAGCACTAGTTGTCGTCGACGACACCGAAGCGAGCCTTGAGATGCTCCAGAAGGCCGGCGAAATCGCCGAGGGACTCGGCGCGAAGCTGTACCTCTTTGGGACTCTCGATCCCGAGGAGTTCGACGAGGCCAGAGAGACCCTCGACACGATCGGCGAGGTCGAGAACACGTCCTACACCGATTCGGACATCCTGAAAACGGTCCACAACTCGCTGAACGAAACCATCGAGGAGGTCTTCACCGAACCCGACTTCGAGTACGAGACCGTCGGCGCAGTCGCCGGCGAGGGCGACCGCGCGTCGAAAGTCATCGAGGCCGCCGAGAAGTTCGAGTGTGAGCACATCTTCCTGTCGGGCCGCAAGCGCTCGCCGACCGGGAAAGCGCTGTTCGGCGACACGGTCCAGTCTGTCCTGCTCGACTTCGACGGCGAAGTCACGGTCAACCTCCAGTGACGGAGAGGTCTTTTTCGGCCTGCGTCACCGTCGAGAGAGGCTCGTCTCTCCCGAGAGCAGCCGTCGCGTCTCACGCACCAACATTCATGGTGTCAGGGATCGAACCCGTGTAAATATGCAGAAAAAATTCCTCAACGGTCGCTGGGAGTTCCGCGAAACCGGCGGCGAATGGCGCGACGGGGCCGTTCCCGGTGGCGTCTATACGGATCTGCTCGCGAACGACGTGATCGACGATCCGCTCGAGGCCGACAACGAACTCGACGTCCAGTGGGTCGGTCGGACTGACTGGACCTATCGCCGGACGTTCGAGGTCGAGCCGTCGATGCTCGAGCACGATCGCGTCCTGTTGCAATTCGACGGCCTGGACACGGTCGCGACCGTTCGAGTCAACGGCGAGGTGGTCGGCGAGTCGGTCAACATGCACGTCGGCCACGAGTTCGACGTGGGCGAGGTACTGCAACCGGGTGACAACGAGATCCGAGTCGAGTTCCAGTCGCCGGTGGAGTACGCGCTCGAACAGAAAGAGTCCACTCCCTACGAGGTTCCCCATACCCACTACCCGGTCGAACAGCCGGGTCGGCCCTTCGTCCGGAAGGCCCAGTGTCACTTCGGGTGGGACTGGGGGCCGAGCCTGCCGACGATGGGAATCTACCGGGACGTTTCGCTGGTGGCGTACTCCAGTCCACGGATCACCCACACGACGACCGAGCAAGACCACGATGGCGAGGGGGTCGACCTGACCGTCCGAGTCGGCGTCGATGCGCCGAGAGCGGGCGAGTACGAACTGGCGGCGTCGGTCGCCGACGGCGAGACGACCGAGACGGTCGACCTGGACGAAGGAGAGCAGGACGTCTCACTCACGCTCGGCGTCGAAGACGTCGAGCTGTGGTGGCCAAACGGCTACGGCGACCAGCCGCTGTACGACCTCGCGGTGACGGTCACCGATCGAAATGGAGCCGGTGATCCGACCAGCCACACCGTGACCGACCGGCTGGGCTTTCGGGAACTCGAACTCGTGGTCGAACCCGATGCCGAAGGGGCGTCCTTTCAGTTCGAGGTCAACGACACCCCTGTTTTCGCGAAGGGAGCCAACACGATCCCCATCGCCCCGATGTACGGCGACGTGACCCGCGACCGGTACGAGCACCTCATCGAGAGCGCCGCGGAAGCGAACATGACGATGCTCCGGGTCTGGGGTGGCGGCTACTACGAGAACGACGCCTTCTACGAGTTGTGTGACGAACACGGCCTGCTGGTCTGGCAGGACATCATGTTCTCATGTTCGCTCCACCCTTCGGACGAGGACTTTCTGGAGACCGTCGAGCAAGAGGTCCGCTATCAGGTCCGTCGGCTGGCGAACCACGCCTCGATCGCGGTGTGGTGTGCGAACAACGAGAACGAGGAGGCCCTCTACAACTGGTTCGTCGACCACCCGGCCCACGACGAACACGTCGACGATTACGAGGCGCTCTACGAGGAGACCGTCGGGCCGACCTGCCGCGAAGAGGACCCCTCGCGGACCTTCTGGCCCGGATCACCCTCCAGCGGCCCCGACAGTGACGATCCCTACGCGTTCGGGTCGGGTGACGTCCACTACTGGGACGTCTGGCACGAAGGTCAGCCCTTCGAAGACTACTACACGACCGAGCCCCGGTTCGTTTCGGAGTTCGGCTATCAGTCGTTCCCGTCGGTCGACTCGTTGCGGACGGTGTTGCCGGACGACCAGTTGAACCCGACCGCCCCGCTGATGGAACACCACCAGCGCAACCCCGACGGGAACGCGACCATCCTCACCCGACTGGCCTCGTACTTCCGGGTGCCCTTCGACTTCGGAGATTTCGTCTATCTCTCACAGATTCTCCAGGCCGAGGCGATGTCGACCGCGATCGAACACTGGCGACGGCGCAAGCCGAAGACGATGGGCGCGCTGTACTGGCAACTCAACGACCTCTGGCCGGTCGCCTCCTGGGCGTCCATCGAATACGACGGACAGTGGAAGGCCCAGCAGTACGCCGCCCGCCGGCAGTTCGCACCGGTCCTCGTCTCGTTCCATCCCGAGTTCGAGGACGACACCGGCGGGGAGAACGCCCAGGCCGACGACGAAGACGAACGCGATTTCGGGGATGTCAGTGCGCAGACGCTGTGGCTCACCAGCGACGAGCCGCGGCCGCTCGCCGGCGAGATCGACCTCGAGGTGGTCACCTTCGACGGCGAGGTCGTCGACGAACGGGCCGTCGACGTGGACATCGAGCCACAGGAAAGCACGCCACTCGCGACGGTCGAACGGGCGGACCTCCCCGACGACGTCGACCCCGCCTCCGTGATGATCCGGGCCGAGTACGACGGGCCGGGCGAGTCCTATCCGGCGACGGCCTTCTTCGAGGACTACAAGGCGTTGGATCTGCCGACTGTCGACCTCGACGTGACGATCGACGGCGACGAAGTGACAGTCAGCGCGCCCGAGGGGGCCGCACTGTTCGTCGAGCTCGACGCCGGACCACTCGCGGGGTGGTTCACAGACAACTACGTCCACCTGCGGCCCGGCGAGACGCGGACCCTCGCCTTCGAGGCGCGTGAGAACCACCGCGACGGCCTGATCGAAGCGCGTCTCCGGCAACACCTCTCGACGAGACACCTCAGAGAGACGTACTAGCCGAGTCCTCGCCGAGGGGCTGTGACTGCGTCCAACCGCGGTTTGCTCGCCCGCCGTGCGTTTCGAAGGGTATTTAGACCACAGCGGCTGAACTATTTCTTCGTGGACGATTCCGGGCCGCAGACGAACGTGACGGAAGGGGGACTGCTCCGCCCGATGCTCGATATCGCGTGGCCGCTGGTGGTCTTTCAGCTGTTGAACGTCGCGTACAACGTGACTGATACGATCTGGCTGGGACACTACTCGGCCGACGCAGTCGGCGCGCTGAGCATCGCGTGGCCGCTGGTGTTCCTGTTTATCTCGGTCGCCGGCGGGTTCAACTCCGCGGGCGCAATCCTGGTCGCCCAGTACACTGGTGCGGACAGCGAAGGCTCGGCGGGCAAGGTGACGGGCAATCAGCTAACCTTCGTCATCGGTATGGCCGCGATTCTGGGCGTCCTCGGCTTTCTGCTCTCTGGTCAGTTGCTCGCACTGTTGCCATCGAGTGCGGGGACGACCGAGCGGATCATCCCGATGGCCAACGACTACATGGAGATCTTCTACCTCGGCCTGCCGTTCCTGTTTACCTTCTTCGTCTTCTCGACAGTCATGCGCGGGTACGGCGACACGAAGACGCCGATGTACGTCATGGCCGGCAGCGTCGCCCTCAACGTCGTGATCGACCCGATTCTCATCTTCGGGTTCGCCGGCAACCCGCTGTTCGCACCGCCGGGACTGGACGTGATCGGGGCGACACTCGCTGACCTGACGAGCTTTAGCGGGCTGGGGATCGGCGGGGCCGCACTCGCGACGGTCTCCTCGCGGGGGCTTGCGGCAGTCGTCGGCATCGGCCTGCTGTTCTTCGGCGGATACGGTCCCGACGTCCGGATCAAGCACCTGTGGCCGGACCTCGAGGTCATCCGGAAGATCGTCGACCTCGGCCTCCCGACGACGGCCGAACAGTCGGCTGCCGCACTCGGCCAGATCACGATGACTGCGATGGTGTCGATGTTCTCGCCCGCGGTCGTGGCCGCCTACGGCCTCACCAACCGGATCGGGACCATCGTCTTCCTGCCGTCGATGGGGCTGGGCCGGGCGACCAACACGATGGTCGGCCAGAACCTGGGGGCCGAAAAGCCCGATCGCGCCGAGCGGGCCACTTGGGTCGCCGCGAAGGCTGCCGTCGCCGTGCTCCTGATCGCGGCGGTCGTCGCTTTCGTCTTCCCCGAGCCGATCGTCGGCGTGTTCCTCGGGACTGGCACCGAGGAGGCGGCGATCACGCTCGCGTTCGCCGCGACGTATCTCCAGGTCAGGGCCGTCGAGTTCGGCTTCATGGGGCTGTTCCAGGTCATCCTCGGGGCGTTCCGCGGTGCGGGCAACACCCGGACGGCGATGGTCCTCTCGATCATCGCGCTGTGGCTGGGCCGTGTCCCGCTGGTGTATCTGCTGGCGGTCAACCCCGGATTCCTGAACGAACTGGGCATCTGGATCGGGTTCGCCGCCGGCGACATCATCGGCGGGATCGTCGCCGTGTTGTGGTTCACTCGCGGGACCTGGAAGGAAGCCGTCATCGAGAAGGCCGGTCCCGACGACGGCGAACCCCCGCCCGGAGAGGCCGACGCAGTCGAGACAGGCTGACCACTCCACTCCTTCCTCGAGACGAAGTCGGCGTCCCCACCGCCTCGCACAGAGAGCGTGACATTAATCTCGGTCGGGTCGCAGTGTAGGACCATGGGAACCAGTGACCAGGTCGGACCCGGGGTGCCGGGCGGAATCGATCCGGCCGCCGACAGTCGGGCCACGTACGATTACGTCAGCGACGACGTCCAGCGGCCGGGCCTCGTCAGCGACCTCGAGGAGCGCATCGCTGGCGACGTTCGCTTCGACGAGTACTCCCGGCAACTGTACGCGACTGACGCGAGTGCCTACGAAGTGTTACCGATCGGCGTCGTCTTCCCGCGCTCGACCGACGACGTCGCGAGCGTCGTCGAATACTGCGCCGCCCGCGAGATCCCCGTCCTCCCACGCGGCGGCGGCACGAGCCTCGCCGGCCAGACGGTCAACGAGGCCGTCGTCCTGGATTTCACCCGGTACATGGACAACGTGCTCGAGACGGATCCTGACGCCGCCCGGGCTCGCGTCCAGGCCGGAACCTACATCGGCGACATGAACGCGGCCTTCGCCGAGCACGACCTGAAGTTCGCGCCGGATCCCGCCTACGGCGACAAGAGCGCGGTCGCGGGTGCGATCGGCAACAACTCCACCGGGTCACACTCGCTGAAGTACGGCAAAACCGACGCCTACGTCGAGTCGGTCGAGGTCGTCCTCGCCGACGGCACCGTGACGGAGTTCGGCGAAGTGACGCTGGCGGAACTCGATGACAAAGCCGACCCCGACGGCGACCTCGAAGCCCGCATCTACGCCGAGGTGAGCCGCATCCTCGACGAAGAGACCGAAACCATCGACGAGATCTTCCCGGATCTGAAGCGCAACGTCTCTGGATACAACCTCGACCGACTCGTCGACGAGGCCGCAGACGGATCGGTCAACCTCGCACGCCTGCTGGCAGGCAGCGAGGGAACCCTCGCCGTGATCACCGAGGCGGAGGTCTCCTTGGAGCCAGTACCCGAGACCAAGTCGATCGCGCTGCTGGCGTACGCGGACCTCATCGACGCGATGGAGGACGTCTCGATCATTCTCGAACACGACCCCTCCGCACTCGAGGTGCTCGACGACACACTGCTGGAACTCGCCGGCAAGACCGAGGAGTTCGGCCCGCTAGTCGCGGAGATGGTGCCCGAGGGGACCGGCGCGATGTTGCTGGTGGAGTTCTACGCCGACAGCGACGAGGAAGGCCGCCAGAAAGTCGCCGACCTGATCGCCGATCGGGTGCCCGACGGCGAGAGCGAGCTGGATCCGAGCGAGGGGGCCAGCGAAATCACCGACGACCCACACTACGCATTCGACGCCCAGGAGGCCCACGACGACGACGAACGCAAGCGATTCTGGAAACTCCGCAAGAGCGGCAACCCGATCCTCCTGGGGCGGACGACCGACGCGAAACACATCAGCTTCATCGAAGACACCGCCGTCCCGCCGGAGAACCTCCCCGAGTACGTCGCGGACTTCCAGGATCTCCTCGAAGACGTCGGGACGTTTGCGGCCTTCTACGCCCACGCTGGCCCAGGGTGTCTCCACATCCGCCCGCTCGTGAACACCAAGACGACCGAGGGCATCGAACAGTTCGAGGCCATCGCCGAGGGGGCGACCGACCTGGTCGTCGAGTACGGCGGCAGCGTCTCCGGCGAGCACGGCGACGGTCGCGCTCGCTCGCAGTTCAACCGCAAGCTCTACGGCGAGGACCTCTGGGGGACCTTCGAGGACCTGAAGACCGCCTTCGACCCAGACTGGCTGCTCAACCCCGGGAACGTCTGTGGCGATCACGACATGACCGAGAACCTCCGGTTCAGCCCGGAGTACGACTTCGAACTCGGGTTCGATCCGGTTCTCGAATGGGACAACGACAACGGCATGCAGGGCATGGTCGAACTCTGTCACGGGTGTGGCGGCTGTCGCGGCCCCCAGGACACCACCGGCGGGGTGATGTGCCCGACCTTCCGGGCCAGCGAGGAGGAGATCACCTCCACACGCGGCCGGGCGAACATGCTCCGGCAGGCCATGAGCGGCGACCTCCCCGACGACGTCACCGACGAGGCGTTCATGACGGAGGTGCTCGACCTCTGTGTCGGGTGTAAGGGCTGTGCGAAGGACTGCCCGAGCGAGGTCGACATGGCCAAACTCAAGGCGGAAGTCAGCCACCAGCACCACCAGGAGCACGGCTCGAGCCTCCGGGACAAGGTCTTCGGGAACGTCGACCGACTGCTCCCGCTGGGAAGCGCGCTGGCTCCGATCTCCAACTGGGCACAGCGACTGCCAGGTCAGGGCCTCATCCAGGAGAAGGTTCTCGGGATCGCCCGCGAGCGGTCGTTCCCCACCTTCTACCGGGAGACGTTCGTCGACTGGTTCGCGAGTCACGAGCCAGCAGTCTCGGTAGCCGAGGCCGACCAGAAGGTGTTGCTGTTCCCCGACACGTTCTCGAACTACAACCGCCCGCAGGCCGGGAAAGCCGCCGTTCGCGTCCTCGAAGCGGCCGGTGTCCACGTGGACGTGCCAGACGACGTCGTCGACAGCGGTCGTGCGGCCCACTCGAAGGGCTTCCTCGAGAAGGCCAAGCGACACGCCGAGGACAACGTCGAGACGCTCGCCCCGAAGGTCGGGGAGGGATGGGACGTCGTCAGCGTCGAGCCCTCGGTCGCCGTGATGTTCCAGCTCGACTACCTCGATCTGCTGTCCGGCCCCGACGCCGAGACGGTCGCGAACAACACCTACGGGATCTTCGAGTACCTCGACACCCACGACCTCGTCGGCGACCTCGACGTCGATCCGAACGCGCGCCCGCTGACCTACCACGGTCACTGCCACCAGAAGGCAATCAAGAAGGACCACTACACCGCCGACGTCCTCGACACCGTCGGGTTCACCGTCGACGAACTCGACAGTAGCTGCTGTGGGATGTCCGGGTCGTTCGGCTACGAAGCCGAACACTACTCGCTCAGCCAGTCGATGGCCGACATCCTCTTCGACCAGATCGAAGACAGTTCCGGCGAGCGCGTCATCGCTCCCGGGGCCTCCTGTCGCCATCAGATCGGCGAACACGAGGGGGCAAGCGACGACCCGCCACACCCCATCGAAGTACTCGCTGAAGGCCTCGAAGCCTGAGAGAACCGTCGATTCAAACCGACCTCTTCTGAAACGTTGGCGAGATACCGTCTCGACCGGCGGAGACACAGTGTTTTTATGCTGTCGTGGGGTCAATTCGAGGTAGATGTCTGAACGGGCAGCGGCGGTTGTCTCTCTGCTGGTGATCGTCGGGTTGACGGCCCCGATCGTGATCGCGAGCGGGTCGCTCGGGGTCGAATCGGGGGAAGTCGATGCAGCCACGGAGAACGTCGCCGTCCCTGAATCCGGTCCGGACGCAAACAGTCGGGACGACCCCCTGGCCACAGAGTCGCCACTTGCCATCGGTGACGACCGATTCGATCGAACACTCTTCGAGATCACGGTCTACGAGAACCGCTCGGCCCGGTGGCGTTTTCAGTTCACCCAGCAGCTAAACGACACGAACGAGGCGGACTTCGATGCCTACGCGGCCGAGTTCCGCGAAAACGAGACGGAACTCTACCGGGGATTCGTCGCCAGCGCCCAGGAGTTGACCCGGACCGGGACGAACGTGACTGGACGGGAGATGAACGCCACCAAGTTCTCGCGTGACGCCTACACCGGGAGCTTCGACAACCTCGGGGTCGTCGAGATGTCGTTCGTCTGGACGAACTTCGCCGAGCCCCGAAACGGGGGCAGCGTCGTCGGCGACGTCTTCGAGGGGGGACTCGCCATCAACGCGGACCAGCGACTCCGCATCGTGGCTGGCCCGTCGCTCACGATCGACGGCGACAGCGTCGACCCGCTGCCGTCGAACACCACCGCGGGAACACTGACCGGAGCGGACGCTGTCGAGTGGGTCGGCGAGTACGTCTTCGCGGACCAGCGGCCGCGCGTGGCGTTCGATCCCGTCGCCGCGGAGACGACGACCGCCACCAGCGCAGTGACGACGACGGCTGGGGCTGAAGAGCAGCCAACAGACCGGACGACTAGCGAACACACCGGGACGACGACCTCGTCGAACGCGACCACTGACGGCCCTGACGCTGACACCGACGGGACGACGGTCGCTGCCGACGGGATGGGTGGTATCGGAGTCGACTGGATGGTCGTCGGTCTCGTGGCGATCACGCTCGTCGTCGTGATCGGAACCTGGCGGCTGGGATATTTCGACGTCGGCGAGGAAAGCGGTGGGTCGGCCGGCGACGCCGGAACCGACGACGGTGGCTCGGGAGACGGTGGAGCAGCGGCCGACGCGGGCGGATCGGCAGTCACCGACGCCGCGCTGGTGAGTGACGACGACCGGGTTCGGCAACTGCTCGAAGACAACGGCGGCCGGATGAAACAGACGGAGATCGTCGAGGCGACCCAGTGGTCGAAGTCCAAGGTGAGCATGCTGCTCTCGGAGATGGAAGACGAGGGGAAGGTCACGAAGCTCCGGGTCGGCCGGGAGAACATCGTGAGTCTTCCCGGGTCCGAGCCGGAAGCCGCGCGTTCGCCGTTCGAGGACCTCGACGACGAAAAGTGAGACGGAGACGGGCGTGGGATCGAGTGGCGTAATCGATCGAAAGCGGAACCGTTAAACCCGTTTCATCGCAACAGTAGAATGCGCTCCGGTGGTGTAGTCCGGCCAATCATCTTGCCCTCTCACGGCAAGGACCAGGGTTCAAATCCCTGCCGGAGCATACCCCTCTTTGTTCAAATCCGGCAGTAGTAACGCCGGTGTCGGCGCAGGAGGTGCGTCGGCGTGAGTCGGGCCGTCCAGCCCGGCGAGATCCGGGCCGAGCGTGGTGTCGTCGCCCGGTCACAGTACGCCGATCGTGTCCACCGACCCGATCCCGACAGTGACGATCCCCGGCCGGCCTGCCAGGAGGCCGAGATTGCGCAGGCCGACGAGTACCGGGACGTCGCCGTCAGTGCCGTAACGCCACACTACCGGCCGTGTGGAAACCCGCAGTGCTTCGGCCGTCGCGACGACACGGCACGCCACCTCTGGCACGGGCCGCTCGCAAATCGGCCACTCCGGATCCAGACCTTCCACATCGCGGCGACCTACCTGTCGTTCTACGAGCCGCCACTCACGCGCCGGCAGGTCCACGCGCTGCTCGCCGTCGAGTCGACCGAGCGCTCGATCCAGCGCGGGTTGCAAGACGCCCTGGCGCTGGGGTGGCTCGCTCGCGGGCCACGCGCCCACCAGTACGAGTCCGGGCCACTGACCGCACTCTTCGACGATCACACCCCGGGGGGTCGACAATATTGGCGCGATAGTGTTACCTCACCGTCACGACGCGTCCGTGGCTACCACGGGGCCGTCGTCGCAGCGCTGACCGGCGAGACACCGGTGACGAGTAGGGTCGTCGCCGATCGTCTCGACGTCAGCGGTGAGCGAACGCTGCAACGTGGCCTGCGTGACGCCCGGGCCGCCGGGTGGCTGGTCTGGGACGAGCAAGCGAGTGCATACTACCAGGGGCCGCTCGCGGGCGCGATCGGGCCGTCTGACCCCCACCCGCATGCGGGGGGTGGTGAGCGGTGATCGACAGTCTCGTGATCGGACTGGCCTACGCGCTGGCGTTCGTGGCCCTCATCGAGGTCTCCAAGCGGTATCTCCCCGCGCCCGTCCTGCGGCGGCTGGCAGTCGTCAAACGCGCGTATCTCGCACCGTTCCGGTGGCTCACGCCCGATCGCGTCTATCGACTCTGGTACGAGACCGGGGTGATGGACGCCGAGAGCTACCGCTGGTTCCAACAGCAGGGGTACATCGGCGACGATCTCGATCCGGCGTACATTCAGCGGACGCACTCTGCGGACGGGGAGAACCACCATGATGCGGGGGGTGATGAGCGGTGAGCCACTACGACGTCGATCTCGACGACATCGGCGTGCCCGACGGCGAGGGCGAGACGTGGGCCGAGGCTGCCGCACGATTGCGACGCTCGGGAGGTGATTCTCGTGGCGAGTGAGAGTACCCAGATCCCCGAGGACGCGCGCGCCTTGACTCGCCGCCGTCGCGAGGAACGGGTCGACGCCGTGATCGAGCTGCCCTTCGGCGAGCGCGTGACTGTCGCGTGCCCCGTCTGTGGCAAGTCCAAGGATGTCGGGATCTACGTTCCACCAGCGAAATCGCCGTCATGGACGTCCTGCTGGAACTGGGACTGTGATGCGTTCCTGAAACTCCAGTCCGACGGGACGGAGGCGTCGATGGACCCGGAGGACGTCCAGACCGGGCTCGATAGATTCGCCGCTGCTGGAGGTGTCGAGTCGTGACCCGCGACCCAAAGTCGGGCCGCGGCGACTGTGGACGAAGCCCTACCTTCGTCCGCGCATCCGAACTCTACGATGTCGAGCAGGGCGAGCGGGTGTCGGTCCAGTGGACGTTCCCTCCAACCGAAGGAGGAGGGGGTGCGCCATGACGCTCGCTATCGACGTTTTAGAGCCGTTGTCCCGTAAATCCACCGGACTTGGGGGGTGGCTGGCGTGACGATCTCGCAGTCGAACCCGCAGGCGCTCCCGCGGGTCGCGGTCGTCGCGCCCGACGTCGAGGTGTACGACACCCTCGCCGTCTACTGTCCGCTGTGCGGGCAGGCACTCGAGGAGTGGGGGACGCCCCGCGTGCCGACGACACTCCTCGCGCCCACCTTCGAAGCCGACGAGGTCCCCGTGTTCGGCTACCGGTGTCCGCACCACCGACGCGAGGACGTGATCGTCCCGGCCCCCGCCGTGATCGCGCCGGAGTCCTACCGCCGTGTCGAGGCCACTCTCGACGGCGTCGACGAACTGACCGTGGCGCTCCCGCCGGTGATCGACGATGAGTAGGGCATCGTCGACCCCAGGCTCTACACAGGACATCGGGCCGGCCGGACAGACTACGCTCGCCACCGAAGGCGACGAGCCGCCCGCCTGTGCCGCCGGCACGTACGACGAACTCGACTACCCCGATCCGATCGCCCACGGCCAGGGTGTCGAGGTGGTCATCAACGACCACACCGACGATCGCGAGGACTCCGCGTACAAGCGACTGTGGCGGGCCTGGCGCGAGCATGTCGGCGAACCCGACAATGAGCCGTACGTCCTACTCGAGGACGTCCACGAGCGGGTTGACTGGTTGCACGACGATTTCCCAGCCCATCTCGTGCTCAAATCGAAGGGCTGGAAGGTCGGCGAGCGCGCCGGCGACGACGGCGTCGAAGGACAACGCTACGAGTACAGCCTGCAGGTCGCCCGCTACGATCCCGAGGCAGACGTCGCGGATCCCGCCGCCGCGATCGACGACGGGCTCCGCACGCCCGTCTCCTTCCAGTCCTGGATCCAGCCCCAGAACGAGGCTCTCGTCCACAAGGACGGCAACCCACTGATCTGCCAGTACGGCGAGGGGACGAAGTTCCGGACCCAGACCACCTACGCCGAGGCCGACGAGGCCCTCGTCCGGACGATCCAGATCGTCACGCTCGCGATGGCCGCGCTCGATCGTGAGTCGCCCGCGTGGGAGACGATGAACCGAGACTCCTGGCGAGTCTGGAAGGGCGAGGTTCACCACCGCATCCCCTCAGAGATGATGAGTGCCGTCGTGAGTCGGCTGCGCTCGATGCGGACGCTAATCGAGTTCGGTGGGTCGGGTGACGCCGACGGTGGCGGGCGCTACCGGAACGGGGCCGCCGTCGAGGAACGGGTCGTCTCGGACATGTTCGACCGGATCGGCTTCGCCGGCTTCGCCGCGCGCGAGGGCTACAAGCTGGGGCTGAAGGTCTATCGCGTCGCCGGGACGCCACGGGACAGTCGCCTCGCAGAGCCGAAGCTCGAGGCCTTCTTCGCCGGCACGGACGACGGCACGAAGTTGCCCCACGTCGACGAGTGGCTGGCGCTGCGGGCGACACTGCGGCAGTTGGTCAACACCGTCGCGATCCGCAGCGGGATCGAGCACTACCGCCTGCAGCCCGACGACTACTACCAGCCCGACGAGCGGGAGATGATCGAGACGGTCGTCCCGACGGGCTGGCGACAGGCCATGCAGGAAGCCAACGAAGAACGCGAGCGTCGGATTCTGAAGACCTGCTACAGTAGCCTCACGAAGGCCCGCTGGGACGTCCTCTGGGTGGTCGCAACCCAGGACGGCGCGACCTACGACCAGCTCGTCGAGGCCACCGGCTACTCGCGCGATTACGTGCGCGAGATCGTCCGGGAGTTCGAGGAGGAAGACGTCCTCCGGCGGACCACCTACCCGCGGTTGGTCGTCTTCCACAACGAGGAGTTACGACTCAACTCCCGGGAGAAACTGCAGGAAGTCCACCCCGATCGTGATCTCCAGGACATCCGCGAGGCTGCCGAGGAGCGGCGCGAACAGCGGCGCGAGCAGCAGGCCCAGGCCGACGAGGACAGTGAGGCTCCCGATGGGAACGACGATCGCGACCAGGCGGCCAGCGACGAGCAGGCCGATCGCGATCGCTGGGTGCGCGTCGATCAGTTGGTCTATTCGGCCGCCGATATCGGCCGGTACCTCGAACGCGGCGACATCGACGCGACGGACGCAAAGATCCGCGTCGACGGTTACGACTGGATCGGTTGACGATCGTCTTCCCCCTGGAATCGCCCGGGGTCGATAGCCGCTGCACTCGTCTGTTCTTCGATTTTTCGGCGTTCGTACCAGTTTGTTTTCTAATCTCTGCTTGTGTGTTCATATTGTCTATCATTTTGCCGTGTATTCTACTTGGCCAGCGCCCTCGAGGCGACCCGATCGTCGCGATCGCCAGGTTTTGCGCTTCGCGGTCGTTTCCCAACGCGCCTGTTTTCTCGGTCGTCAGGACTTCTTTTCAGCAATTCGGCGTTGCATCCGGGCCACCCGGTCCCCACCTGTCCTTAGGGTAGTTGCCCCTAAGGGGCAGGTCCAATTGCGCGCCTCGCATACCGCTCGGCGCGCTCGTGGACCGGTCAAACGGTATTGGTGTCCGGTAGACGTAGTGAACGTGGGGATGCGGTGGTGGGGGCAATCGGGGGCGGATTGTCCCAGCTGGCCTTACGGTAGGTCCGCAACTCGAGCTGACGATCGGTATCGGCACGATTGTGGCGATTGTCGGTTAGAACCCGCTCGATCGGCCGTTGATCCCGGTCTTCTCACGTTTCCGCGTCCGTCGCCTTGTCGAAGATAATTTCGAACTGGACGGTCTCGTCGCAGTTTTGCCGCAACTCCAGCTCAGCGTAGGTATCCATCGACACCTTGGCGAGGTAGAGTTTGAGGCCACTCTTTCGCTCGATCGGTTCGAAGATTGCGGCTTCGACCGCTGGTGGGAGTTCCGCAGGGGTGGCGGTCACTTGGCACGTGATCGTGTCAGCCGTCGAAGTACACGTACACGTGATCGTGCCGTCCTCATGCATCACTGACGCCAGTGCCTCGACGAGAAGTGCAAGGTCGTTCTCGATGCCATCGCCAACACAGACCACCTTGCCCGCAGGCGGTGTATCGATCGTGACCGGCGCGCTGATCTCTGCCCGTGCTATCGCCGCCTCGAACACGGCTTGTAAGTCAGAGACAGTCGAACACGAATCTTCTTCCTCCCGGAGAGACGGCCCGAGGCGATCGACGTGCGTGCCGATCGTCGCGATCGTTTGCATGCGATCTGCAATCGTATCCAGATGGAGGTGTGCATCGTCCCGAACAGCTGAGCGGAGCTGGTCGATGCGATAGTTGATGACCGTCACGGAGTTGAGAATGTAGTGACGCAGGACCGTATTCAGTTGATTCCAGTACTCTTGCTCGTTCTCGAGTGCTTCGAGACGGGCCTCGGCCCGTGCGGCCGTCTCCGCGTTGGCGAGTGCTCGCGCGCCGTAGGAGCCGGCGATCGCGCCGAACAGCAAGCCCGTCCCGACGTTGACCTGGAGAATATGGACGAGTTCGCTTCGAGTTATCCGTTCTTGCACGAGGGGCTGAGTGATGATCGTTTCCGCAGTGAGAACCACACACCCGCCGACTGTCCAGCCGAGGATACGGCGGATTTGCGCTGGCTCGAACGATCGCTGAGAGTGCCAATAGCCAGTGTAGATCAGGCCAGTACCGACGCCGCCGGTAACGAGGAGGTTGCTCACGATGTGGAATCGAGGGATCGTCGAAAGATCGGCCGTGAGGAACTGCGTGAGCGCGAGTGCAACGAACCCGACGCCGACCGCTGTGAACAGATACGACAATCGCCCCGAATCCATAGTGATCAAATTTGATAAGGAGAGGTGAAAAAGCTATGCTCGGCACGACGGTGACCCGGACGGGATCTGGCCGACACTCATCCTACCCTAGCGGCACGATCACGGCGATCGCCGTGGCCAACCCACCCAATCGCCAGCTGATCGCAGCTGACCTCCCCCATCCGGTGAATCGGGACCCCCGGCGTTCAGAATTTCGCCCATGCGCCCGTGTTATATACTATATATGCTCGCCCGACGAACGTGAACGCGACAGCCACACCCACGCGGGCGGGCGCTTTCAGGCGGTCGGGTCGTTCACGAGATCGCGGTGTTGGCCCCCGCGCCACTCGTTGATCCGATCGGAGACCCAGCCCGCCGACTTGTCGACAATAGTGCCGGCCTCGCGCATCGTGACACCGGTGTCATCGCTCCAGGGCTTGTAGGCCCGGATCACCTGGGCGATCGCCTGGTCTCGCGTGAGTTCACCGGCGTTACCGTCCTGATCGCCGTCGCCGTCGTCGAGGGCACCGTCGAAGTCGAACGTCGACTCCTCGCCGCTGTGGAAGTCCCAGCGGGCGTCCTGCACCCCCTGGATCACTTTCACGGGGTGCATCCGGTCGAGTTCGCCCGAAGTAACGTCGTCGTACACTTCGACGGTGGTTTTGGCGGTCTTCCGCCAGAGGTGTCCGTTCATCGAGACCAGCCGCCGCAGTTCCTTGGTCGCACCCTTGATCGACTGCCCGACGAGCAGGATGCCGCGTTGGGTCCCTTCGGGCGCTTCGCCCTTGCGGACGAGTTTGAGCGCGTTCGCGAGCGCGTCCCCGCGCTGCTGGTTCTCGCCCTTCCCCGAGAGATACTGGTCGGTCTCGTCGAGGACGAACAGCACGTCCGTTCGCGCTTCTTTGAAGAACGCCTCCAGGCCGTCCCAGTCGTCGACGAACTCCGGGACATCGTTGCGTTCGGCCAGACTCCGGACGTTCGTCGCGACGCGGCCCCGAGTGGCCATGTGCCAGTCGTCCGCGCGGTCGGCCGCGAACGCGGTCTTGCCCGTGCCCATGCCGCCGACGACCATTCCAACGTAGGCCTCGTCGAGTACAGCGTCGCGCATCCACGCCTGGGTGTTCGTCTCGCTCGCGTCGTCGTCGCCGTTCACAAGACCGACCGCGTACTGCATCTGGCTCACGTTCCCGTGTTGGACGGCCTCGGTCAGCGAGTCGGTGGATTCGGTAGCGACGAGGTCCCGGTAGAGTTCCGTCTCGGTGATGTCGTCGCCGTAGATCGTTGCAAGCCAGGACAGCAGCGCCCGCCGGTCGTCGTCTTGGACGACGCCCGCGTGCGGGAGCGCTTCGTCGATCTCGCCCAGGCGCTCGCGCAACTGGCCCGCGGCGTAGGTGACCTGTTCGCTGACTTTCGTCGAATCGGCGTCAGCCACTTTCTTCACCCCCATCCGGCCGAGCTTCTGCGGCCGCCGCTTGGAGCCCGTCGACAGCCGCTTCCAGCTCGGTCTCACCGACGACTGGCTTCTCACCGGTCGTGTGTGGTCCATCGCCGGTATCGTCCTCGACGTCCTGGCGGAGGTCGCTGAGGACGTCCCGGACGCGCTCGCCCTCGTAGGTGGACGTGGCCGCGTAGTCCTCGATGATGACCTGGCCGATCGCCTTCGTCGCTTTGCGAACCCGGCTGGCGATCGACAGTTCGAGGTCGATGGACATATCGGCCTCTTTCTCGATTTCTTCGCGGAGTTCCTCGACTTTCTTCTCGGCTCTGAGGAGTTCACGGTCGGATTTCGATCCGCGCCACGTGCCTTCGGCGATCAGATTCTCGGGATCAAAGCTCTCGGCCTCGTAGACCGGGTGGTTCGTGTTCTCCCACTGGTAGAGATCGCCTTCTTCGACCCACACTGACTCCCACGCGGTCGGTGTCAGTTCGTAGATCGCCGGGGTTTCGGACTTTTTGAGGCCGAGTGAGACGACGTACCGCTTCGGTGGGTCGTACAGCCAGTCGATGATCTTCGCCGCTGGGAGCGCGCCGCTGATCGCTGCGAGCAGGCCGCCGAAGAGGAACACCTTCGTCGGCTGGTTGAGAGAAATCTCGGGCAGTTCGAGGCCGAAGACCACGACGCCGAGAAGGAGCGTCAAGAACGTAACCGTCAATCCACCGCCAATCCAGTAGCGGTAGGCGATCGCGAGTTCGAGCCAGGCCGGTCGCGAGTCGTCCACCAGCGGGTTCTTCGAGTCGGTCATACGACTTGCTCCACCTCCTGCTTGCCCCCGCGAACGCGCCAGTACGCGAGTACGACCACGATCGAAAGCCCGCCCGCGAATCCGGCCGCGCCCGCGGCTTGGGCCGTCCCCCACGTGGCCTCGCCCGTGAATAGTGATCCTTGCCCGGTCTCGATGAGTTCACCGTACAATGTCTGGGACGTGCCGATCGACAGCGAGACGTACCCGCGAACCATGTCCGCAGGGATCTCGATCGTCGTGGTCTCGCCTGGTTTGACCATTACCGACCGGGTCGTGGCTTCACCACCCTGCATCAGATACGACCCGTCGGTGACGGCGATCTCTTGGAGGGCGTCACTTTGAATCTCGACGTAGGCCATCCCGGTAGTGGCATTGTATCTCGAGTCGAGCAGTGTGGTCTGGGCGTCGATGCGTTCCGTTTCGGTCGCGTCGGTCGCGTTGGGTGTCGTCGTGCCCTGTTGTGCGGCGACGGGGCCCGTCAGTCCAACGAGGAGGACGGCCGCGAGCACCGCCAGGGTGAGAGTAGTATGTCGGATCATGGTTACGTGAGAATCGACAGCAGCAGGAGTACGATAACTGCGATCGCGCCAATCTGAGCCCACAGCGGAACTCCTGACGCGGGGAGGATCGCGCCAGTACTACCGATGGGCGTCTCGACGCTTGATTCGGTCGTGGTCGTTTCGCCCGGTGACTCCGTCGTCGAGGGTTCGTACGGGATCGATTCATAGGCGAATTCGTGGCTCTGGGCCGTCCCCTCGAGATGGGCAACGAACGTCCCATCGAGACCAGCGTGAGGCTCTAACTGAGTCCAGTTCAGCGCTTTTGAGTAATAGGTATCCTCTCCAGCGTTGACGGTGACCGTCTTCTCGGCGATCTGAGTGCCACCGATGGTCCAGTTGACCGTGACAGTCCGAGCCTCGGATCCCGTGTTGTTGAGTTTCGCCTTCACCAGGTACTCTCCCGATCCTGGCTCGTTTTGATACAGGGCACCGTCTAACGACACTGTCGTCGCCGTTGCACCCGTCGCCGGCAGGACCGCGGCCGTTGTCCCCATGAGTAGCAGGACAGCCGCGAGTACTGCTACGATGCCAGTCTCTCGGCGATACATGGATTCAGTTCACCACCGAGAGGAGCAAGAGTGCGCCCAGCGCGACCACGAAGAGGACGATCCACTGGCCGAGGGCACCCAGCGCGGCGAACGGATTGGGAATACCGATCGACGGCCACGCAAACGAGCCACTACCGCCACCACCGCCTGGTGTCGCCGTCTGGTTGCGAATATCGGCGATGCGATCGCTCATGTTCCGGATGTCCTGGCGGAGGCCGCTGAGATTCGTCGCCTGGAAATCGCGATCCGGTGAGGAGAGATTCGGGTCGGAGATCTCAACACCCTGGGAATCGAAGACACCGTTCAAGCGGAAGTCCCCGCGGACGAGGTGCTGGCTGCCGTCGAGTTCGACGACGATCTGCGCACCAGGCACGTCCGTCGTGTTGTACCAGACGTCGGTCTCCCACCCGCCGATGGGCTCTTCCTGAGACATCAGCATCCCGTCGACGGTGGTCTGATTGCCACCGGGACTCGTCTGGTAGGTGATGTTCATGTAGCTGGTATTCGCTCCGGGAGCCGCGAGCCCCTGCGAGGAGAGCGCGATCACACCCTCGTTAAAGGTGGCGTTGCCACCCAGATCGAGGCTGTACTCGTTCATCTGGGAGAGTCGTGAGAGGAGATCCGTAATCGCGAAGTCCGACCCTCCGTTTTCGAGTTCGTGATAGCTATTGTTCGCGAAGGTCTCGAAGGCGGCCTTTTGCTCTTGATAGGATTCCTCGTAGTCAGTCCAGATGTCGTGCCACCGCGAGGGATCCGTGATCCCGTTGGTTTTGGCGGTTTTCAGCGGGTAGTCATCGGGGTAGTGCAGCGCTCGCACTGACGAGATGTTCGCCCAATACATATCGTCGTAATCGGTTCCAGAGCTAGGGGCGATCCGTACCTCTGTCTCGCCCTCGAGCAGCGAGTAGTGCGATTGGCTCCAGTAGGAGAATTCGTTGTTGCTGTCGTAGAAAATCTCCTGCCACGTGCCGTCGCTATTCAGCCCGTAGTAGGTTTCGTTCGGTGAGCCGAATTTGAACGTCGTGGTCTGCTTGGTCGTGCCGTCGACGAGTTCACGGGGCTGTGCCTGGACGCCCACGATATCGATCGACATCGTGTACGTGTTGGTCGTCGGGTAATTGTGCGTGTAGCCATAACCGTGATCGGTCGTGTACAGCACCACCTGGGGGTAGTAGGAGTAGGTGTGAATGCCGTATTCGAGAGCGCTGACGTCACCAGGCATCGAGAAGTGCTTGGACTCGTTGAGCGTGGTGTAGAGATCCGTGACGACGTTGTTCTGGAGTTCGATCAACTGCTTCTGGCGGGTCGCGTAATGATCGGCGAGGGCGTCAAGTCCGGCTTCTTTGGCCTCGGTGTAGTTGTCGCCGGCCTGGTAGGCTTCGAAGAACGCGGACTCGGCTTCGAGCCAGCCCTGGTTTTCCGCGTCGTAGACGCTGTTCTCGGCCGACGTCAACCCATTGTCGATGTAGGATTCGGCTTGCTGGAGATTGTTGTACGCGTCGAGCTTGTTGGCGAACTCTTCACTCGGGGCGAAGTCGTTGATCGCCTCCGCCGCAGTGCAGGTCGCGGGATTGAAGATCTGCTCGATGAGCGAACAGCCATCCGAATCCGCCGTCGCGGTTCCCACCGGGCCAACCGGCGACATCGTCGAGGCGATGGGCGACAGCACGAGTAGCGCGATCAACGCGACTGCCGCAATGTGTCTGCGTGTGCTCATAAAATCAGATCACCCCGTTAGTTCCGCCCGAGGATTGCTGCCCCGATCAGGACGAGCACGATCGCGCCGCCGGCGAGGGTGGCCGTTCCACCAGGCACGAGATCGACGCTCGGTGCGGGAATGCTGATCCCACCCACGTCGGGCACCCAGCCACCGCCGGTCTGGGCGTCATTGACCGGCGAGACATCCACTGCGACCGAGTCGTGGGCTGTCGCCGGGCTTGTCGCGAGCGTAACCGTTAGGTTGCCGCTCTGAATCCCGTCACTATCGTTGAACGACCGGGAGAGAACGCCGTCGTCGTCACTTCCATCGTAGGTCATCGAGTCCGTCAGCAGCGTCGTCCCAGCGTCGTCGAGGACCGTGACGTCGGTGGTGCCGTTGGCTTGGTAGGCGACGTCGACGTCGACGGTCTCGGTGGTCGCGTTCGCGACGGAGACCGTCCGCTCGGTGACGAGGGTCGTCTGGTTGACCGAGACGGCTGTCTCGTTGGTCGCGGTGACGTTTAGCGTGACGTTGCCCTGGGGCGCGGTCGCCGCGGAGAGTGTCACCGTCTGGGTACCGCCAGCCGACCCACTGACTGTCGTCGAATCGTACGTCGTCTCACCGGACTCCAGGGCGACCGTCGCGTTCGTGGCCGCCGAGAAGTCCAGCGTGACGTCGACGGACTGGTTGCCTGGGTCGTCGACCGCGATCGTGTCCGTCGCGACCGCGCCTGCGGCCGCTCCCGCGATGATCGCGCCGACGAGCACGAGCGCGAGTGTGAGCGTTCCGAGGCCGATACCGTACCGCAGTGTCGTACCGTTTTTGGAGTTGAGTTTCATGAATGAATCACCCGATGTACAGCAGCGCGATGTAGCCGATCGATTGGACGGCGATCGCCGCCGTGGCAGCGACTTCCATCCCCAGCAGTGCCCCCATGAACGGGACGAACGGTGGGGAGATCGTCAGCCAGACCACGGTGATGATCAGCCAGGACTGCATGGCCGACCACCCGGAGAAGCCGACGTCGTTCGTGTACAGGACCCAGCCCAGCGCCGCCAGCGCCACGACCAGGCCCAGCGATAGCTCGGTCGTGTAGCCGCCAGCGGAGACCGTGTGGAACGGAGCGCCGAGGTCGATCAAGCCCAGGTCCGCGGCGTAGAGGTCTAACTGGGCGAGATTCCCAGCGATGAAGACGGGCAGCGCCAGCAAGTCCTCGACGTCGACGGTCATCTGGGTCACGCGTGATCCCTCCGCGAACTGTGAATGTGTGAGTATCTGGCATGCATGGGATCACCCGAGGTAACTGAGCGTGTAGAATCCACCTGCCTGAATCACGAGCGCGACCAGACCGACGACTGGACTCGACTGGAGGATCGAGTCCAGCAGCGGGACGAACGGCTGGCCCAGCACGAGTAGGACCGTGATCGCGACCGTCCACGTCTCGACCAGGCCGAGATTGTCGAGTTCGGGGCCGTTCGTGAGGTACGCGATCCCGACGGCGAGGATCGCGACCAGCGCCGCGAACGAGAAGTCCAGCGTCGTGCCCGATCCCAGCCGGAACAGCGGGTCGGCGAAGTCCAACCCGAACAGCGTCAGGTCGAACAGACCGACACTGACGCCACTCGCGAGGACAAAGAACGGACTCACGACCGCGTCGTTGAGATCGATCTTACCGAACGCCATCTACGCTGTCACCCCCGTTACGGCCGAGAGCGGTGCGCAGTCGGTACAGTACGTCGAGCCGAACACCCGGACCTTGAACCGGTTCAGTCGGGTGCCACAGCACTTGCAGTGCTGCATACCCGGGGCTGGATGCTAGTCCGGTAAAAGACAGGTCGGCCGGCGGGCGGGCGTGGGAGGCCGGTGATCAGTTAATCGTCACTGGTCTGGGTGCCCGATCGACTAATGTAGTGTGTCACCCCTCCCCGCCGATTGGAAGCTTTTCGCGAGCCATCTCGACGCCCCGCTTAGGATCGAGTGCTTGCCCGCTAAAATGTTTGTACGCGACGTCCGAGTTTACACTTGAATATTCATGGTGGGCGTACACGTCGACGGTGTCTCCTTCACCAGGGAACAGCATCACGTGTAGTTGGTACTCCGCTCGTGGTTCCTCTCGATAAACCCACGAACCGACTTCCGGATCGCCGTCACGCGTTTTCAGTCGGGACAAGAGATTTCGGATGAAGCCACGCTTTTTGAGGAGTGTCTCGATTTCGTCTAGCGACTTGTCGATCGTCCCGGCGTACTCGTCTTCTTGAATCGGACGCGGTGCGGCACGCTTCGCAACCGGCTTGGCCAGTTGTGAGACGGTTTGGCGACCGCGCTCTGCCAACCCACCAACCCCCCGCACGATCCCTCGGAGTGGTGGTTTGTAATGGAGGTAAAACCCAATCTTCGCGAAGTATCTCGCCGTTCTCTTAGTGACCATCTATGAGAACGAGAGTCCGGTAGCACTGTAATAGTTTGCTACGGGTTCTGAATTGAACACGGTTCATCTGCTCACTCTGCAAGTATGCCGAACGCTTTTTTCTATCAATAGAAAATGCAATTGAAGGTATCAGGCCACAATGTGTCCCCGGTAGTGGCCATGGGCGTATCAATAGGTGAACGACAGTGAGTTCCTATCCCCTCCAGACAGTGGCGGCGACGAAACCCACGACTTCAATCCAGGGACCAAAACCGGAGAGGTCATCGAAGAACGTGGGGGACTCGATGGGTCGCACTCCAACTCGAACAGTCGAACTACGGGTTGTTGTTGGCGGTCGTTCTCGGCATAAGTTTCCCCGCTGAGTTCCTCGCAGCGATGTTGCTCCAGCTATTCTTCCCCGATTATCAAGATGTTGCTGCTGATCTGGTGCGGCCGGTCGTTTGGCTCATCAAGCAGTTTCTGGAACTGTTCGGTTGACGCCAACCTGTG
The DNA here is from genome assembly GCF_000470655.1 of Halorhabdus tiamatea SARL4B. NCBI lineage: Archaea > Methanobacteriati > Methanobacteriota > Halobacteria > Halobacteriales > Haloarculaceae > Halorhabdus > Halorhabdus tiamatea. The sequence goes on along the minus strand of NC_021921.1, from coordinate 2,220,801 downwards.
AGCGTATGGTAGGCTTGTGTTCAGATGTCGTCCTCTCAAGCTGTGAAAGCCCGTAGCGAGATGGGCCGAACGCTTATCCGATCCGTTCGCGTATCTGTACCCATGAGTACGGGCCGAGAGATCCGCCTGATCGAAGAAGACTCCGGCTGGTGGTCGGCGGTCGACGAGGAGACCGGCGTCGCCAGTCAGGGTGAGAGTCGTGAGGCGGCACTGGAAAACCTCGACGAGGCTGTGGCCCTACACAAGGGTGAGATCGGGGAACCAATCGAGGACGAGGAAGCGTTCCTCAAGGAGATCGGGATCGATCCCGACGAAGTCGAGCCGACGAAAGAGCTTCCCGATTTCATGCAGTGATCGATGTCGGCACGCTTCTCCGGACGAGACGTCGTGAAGGTGCTCCGCAAACACGACTACGAGTTCGTTACCCGGACCGGGAGTCATATTCAGATGCGGGATGTGACCGACGACGGCGAGGTGCGGAACGTGACGGTGCCGCTGCACGACGAACTCGATACTGGAACGCTCCACAGTATCGCTGATCAGTGTGGGGCCAACGATTTCGCGGCGTTTTGCGAGTGGATCGACAAGAACCGGTGAGTTACCCCCACACGTCGTCGGCCTCCTCGGCCAGCTGCCGACCAGTGTACTCGATGTAGTCGCTCGCACTGGGGAGATCGGCGAGAAGGGGTCGGTAGCGGGAAGGGGTTAGTCGTCGGCCGTGTACGCCCCGCCTCGGGAGCGAACACTCTCGACGCGAAGCAGACGCTCGTCGTGTAAGAGACGGCAGCCGAGGCGATAGTCACCGACGCGGAGTTTCTTGAACGGCGAGTTCGTCAGCGGTTCCAGGTAATCGCCGGGTTCGCGCCACTCCGAGGAGACCACTTCGTCGAGTTTGTCCATGATGCGTTCCTGGGTGTCGTCGTCGAGTTGGGCGAACTGATCCTCCGCCCGTGGGGAGAACGCCCAGTCCCACGCGTCGTCGTCACTCGTCATCGTGGCCGTAGGTCGCCCGCATCTCCTCGCTGGAGATCACGTCGCCATCGGTGAGATCGGCTTCACTGATCGCCAGGTCCTTCCAGAAGCCCGCGCCTTCTGGGTTGTTGACCGCGTCGCGGAGTGCATATCGGATGAACTCGCTCCGGCTGTTGAACCCCCGTTCGCGCCAGGACTCGTCGACGACGTCGAGAAACGACCGCGAGATCCGGAGGTTGATCCGGTCGATCTCGGGATCGGGGTCGTTGGCGTCGGTTTCTGACATACGTACGTGTGTCTATCGCGCGTACAAATAGCTGTTTTGGGGAGCAAACCATCATCAGGCAGACGCAGCGGGCCCAAGAGAGAGGTCATCAGCCCCAGACGTCGTCGGCCTCCTCGGCCAGCTGCCGACCGGTGTACTCAATGTAGTCGTTGGTGGCGGCTACAGCCCGTACAACTCGCGCCGGTCTTCGAGTGCCCGACGGATGGTTCTCCGGCCACAGTCCAGTCGGTCAGCGGCTTCACGCTGGCTCAGTTCGCCTACATCGACCATATCAAGCACGGCACAGACGCGATCATACTCTACCGATTCGATCAACCTCCCATCGTCTTTCTCGAAACCGAGTGGGGCCGGCCCATGGTGATATTCGTCGTTCCGTTTCCGTGCTGCAATCCCGTCACGCACCCGCCGTTGTGTAATTTTGGCTTCGAATTCCCCGACGGCAGCCAACACCTGCAAGATGAGTGTTTGAGTTGGGTCGTCGTCGTCGGCACGCACTTCGACCGGATCGTCAATGAAATGGAGTTCGACGTCACTCTCGCGCACCCGCTCAACCGTGCGCACTAAATCCCGAACCGATCGAGCGATCCGAGACATCTCTGTAACGACGACCACGTCAATCTCGCCTTCGTCGACAGCAGCCATGAGGTCCTGATACGCCTCCCGGTCAGTGTCGGTACCAGTATCAGCATCAGCGAACGTCATCACGTTGGCCTCTGGAAAGTTCGCTTCGACGTATTCAGCCGTTGCATCCGTCTGCCGAGACAGGTTCTGGTCTGCGGTCGACACGCGGTGATAGGTCGCGACGTTCATGCCCACCAGTTCACAGTATTTAAAGAAAAGGTTAATGCCCAGATGGGCACATACTATAGTCAATGCCCACTAGCGAGTCCTGTCAGATCTGCGGCCACCAGAACGAATCGATACTCGAAGAACACCACCTCATTCCGGCTCGTCGAAATGGGCCCGATAGCGACGAGAACTTAGTAACCGTCTGCCCGAATTGTCACAAAGCCCTTGAGAATATCTACGACCGGTCGTTCTGGGAACTCGTCGAAAAACGGGACATTCGCCGTGAGCCAGAACAAGCAAAGATGAGCGAGGAGGAATTGCATGAAGAGGCCAACGAAATTTGGGGCTCCGAGTGAGACCAGCAGGTCAAAAACACCTCGGTGTACAGCACTGTCACCTGGCTGCGAGTGTCTTCGGAGAGGGGTGTATGCGATCAGCGGTGCTCAATATAGAGTGTGTAGATAACAACCCATGATAGCTCAAAATCGCTCTTTGACTCTGGAGTAGTTATTTGTATCATTCGAACAATCAGACACTATGAAGCGACGGGATCTCCTCGTTGCGGGCAGTACGGGCTTGCTTCTCGGATCGAGTGGTTGTCTCGGCAGCCTCGACGGAACGAATGACGGCGGTTCGAACGAACCGATCGATCTCGACTGCGAGCCCTACAAGGGCAAGTTCGGGATACTCACCGTTGGCGTCCCCGTGGCCGTCCCCGACGACGCAGCAGTCATCGATATCGAGGAAATGGGTATCATCGAGTACGACGCTATCGAAGCCGAGATGGAGCACGCGAGAGAGACTCGCTCAGAGGCTGAGGACCGGATCAGCGAGATTGACGAAGAAGGAGAAATGCAGCAGACGGGAAGCGTCAAACTCGGCAACGGAGACAGATACGCGAACGTCAAGGAGTCGCTCAACGAGTACGAATCGATCGAAACCGTGGGCCTCAGCCCGAAATGGTACGTAACATACCAGGGCGACGTCTACGGACTCTCGCTCGGAGCGAGTCCGCTCCCGTTCGAACTCGGCATCGGCTACGACTATGACGCGACGAAGCATGCATGGATCAATATCTACGCCGTCGAGTCCGTCCCCGACGACGCGGTCGTGATCGATGCCGTCGAAACGGACCTCAACGAACACGAGCACCTCGGAGAAGTACTCACGATCGCAGGCTGCAGCGACGAGATTGAGGGTATCCCGAGGTGGGAGGAGAATCAAATCGCAGAGCGCTACTACATTCCGCCCGACGAGTATGAGACGGTTCGTGATCTACTCGGGGAATCGAAAGAACACGGTCACAGCTGGTATGTCGGGTACGACGCCGAAGTCTATCGACTTACTCTCGGTCAGAGCGTATCGGATTAACCCGTAATGCAGGGTACGTGTCGTTGCTAATCCAATTTCGTTATTCAGAGTCCCGCCAGAATCCCATGATCGATGGGCATACTCACTGAACAGTTGTTTCACTCCTCGCATAGAACAAACGGTCCTGTAAAACAGTCCTATGACAGGCTCTCTGTGACGACTAAATCGATCTCGACGAGGTGATCCCGAACCCCGCGGGGTGAGCCGTGTCACAAGCACTGCTGGGCAGAGCAAACGGGAGCGCCGGACTGGTTCGCCGACCTCGTGTAGCACGGGTCAGCGAGTAGGGGCCGATGCCGGTCGGACCCGTTCTCGTGACCGTGGGTGGGATTGAGGCGGAATGGATTGCAGAACGCCGACTACGCAGCTATCGTCGATCCTCCAGAGTCACGGCGCTGCGGCAGCTGTATCGCCAGACGCTGGATCGAACGGGAGAGTGATGAGAAGTTCGTCGAACCAGACGATTGGTCGTTTCCGTTGGCCGTCCTCCTCGAAGAAGATGATGCCCAGCTGGGCGAGTCGACTGAGTTCCTCGTGGACGTTCTTCACGTCCCGATCGACAACGCGTGCAGTCTCGTTGATGCTGGCTGGCTCTTCCTGGCGGATGGCCTCGATGAGATCGAGGACGCGCGGCGTCAGCGTTGCCATCAGGTCGTCGTAGCTCGTGAACGAGATCGTCGGCGTGGCCTCCACCGCGTCACCTTCTTCGAGTCCCTCGATGCCATCGGTGACGTCGTCGTGGAACTCGTCGGCCGACTTGACAGTCACGATGAGGGTCGTTTCGGCTCGAAGCTGTTCGCGCTCCATCGGATGCAGCGGCGGCGTGGTATCGTTCATGGGGATCACCGTGGTGTAGTGGCCTCACTCGACGTCGAACTCGGACTTCGGGATCTCGCTCCAGAACCGTTCCCAGAGTTCGACCATCCCGGGGAAGTCGATGATTTCCGGGTCGGGATCCGGTGCGACGTGCAGTTCGTGTCCCTTAGTGTCTTCGTGGGAGTTGTCGTCTCGAAACGGCAGCGCCGTTTCGACGAGTCGTCGAAAATCTTCGATTTTCGAGATACCGACGAATCGTCCCATCGGCAAGCGTGCGAGGTGGATCCGGCTCGGTCGCGCCGTAGTGGAGCTTGTAGGCCCACCCAGATGGGTACGCGTCACGATCTGTCCGCATGCAGAACACGCGGACGACGGTCCCATCGGGGTACTTCCTCGCTTCGCTTACGCCATCCAGGTCGTCGTCGGTCGGTGCGGCCATCCTCAACCATTGGTACGCAGACCAACGGCATAAGAGTATTGGTCAGCAGACCAATTCCAAGGCACGTTGGCGAGGCCTGCGGCAGCTCACGCGCGATGGTGATTGGCAGATCACTCGCAGATACAATGGCCCCCGCATGCGGTATGGCGAAAGAGCCGGTCGGACACAGCACCGTGCATGGCAAGCGCAGACACTTTATAGGAATTCGAAACTTCTAAACTGGGTTTCGCCGAGTACCACACTATGGCGGGTTTCCTCGGATTCATCCTGGTGCTTTGGGTGGTGCTGGGGATCGCAGTGGGGATCGACGCGAGTATCAACAGCTCTCAGAGTGGGTTTCTCTGGGGACTGGCCGTCTTCATCGGCGGCATCTTCGGCGTGTTGATCTACGTCCTGGTCGGGCGGGACAAACCGGGTCGCGAGACATCGACCCGGCGGACGAGCCAACCCAGAAGTGCCGGCGCAGCTGGACAGGGAGACGTCAGCCACGTGTGCAAGTCCTGTGGAGAGACGTATCGGACGACTCCGTCGACGGAGATCGATACGTGCCGGAGTTGTGGCGGGGTTCACGTCGAGCGCGTCTGATCAGTGGCGGTATAACTCGTGTTTCTGTTGGGCGCGTCCGCGACTGCCGACGAGTGTCTCACACCGCTGGTCGTAATGAAAGACGGACCGGGAATGGTGGACCGCGAACGGAGTATACTCAAACAACGTCCGGTCCACTCGGGTCCCTCTGGGGAGAGGGTGGGGGGTGGAAGTCTTCCGGTCCATCGCCACGTCCCGGCGACAGCGGCAAGAATCTTGTGGCCGAATCGCATGGCTGGACGGTGTCGACAGAGCACCCGCATGCGGGGGAGGGAAAATACCGGGTCGGGGGACCCGGAGACTGGCAATTGATTGCACCGGCCAGGGAGACCGGCCGGGCAGATCGCAACGTATCGCCGGGCCGGTAACGGGGGCACGCCCCGACCCAAGAGTACCTGTCGAGGGGCGTGTATGTAAACCGAACGCGTAGCTTCAGGACGAGAAGTTTGCCCTGCTGCCAGTGCTCACTGCTGTGCGCCTCTGATCGCGTGTGGAACCTCTTCTAAGTCTCCGCGTTTGAATGTGTACGTGTTACTCGACGTCCGGAGGAGCAGCGTCGGGCCGTAGGTGAGGAGTGCGCCGACGATCAACGCCGGTCCAGCGACCCACAACAGAGCCGAGAGGCCGACGTCGACGAGATCCGGGAGCAGGTCCGGGAAGATCTCCGTCGTCGAGTACGCGTAGGCGGCGACGAAGGTTACGAGCGCACCGACGAGGTAGTCGAGCGGGATCGTCGGCGGTTCGTACTCGATCGCATCGATGCTGTGGAGGTCGATATCGACGACTCTGGAGCCGGTCGTGAACACGACTCGGTGCGACGTACACGCGAGGTCGACCGAATCCATGTACTCGCCCGATACGGCCGCATTGTACGTCTCCGTCCGGTGATAGACTTCTTCGCGATCGTGGAGGTAGTCGTCCAACCCGACCCCCGACAGGATAGAGGCCATGGCGGAGCGGTTGGGCGGCTGGGACGTAAATCTGTGTGGTGGGTTGGTTGCTCGCTCACAGAGGGGTCTTCGGACGCCTCTCGAAACAGCGTAGGCGGGAAGCGATGGCGCTAGCGACGCCAGTCTCACGACGAGCTGTCGACGGGGATCGGCTCTTGGTACTCGCTGGTCAGCATATCGTGTGGGGTGCCATCGTTGGAAATCCGCACCTTCACACGAAGCGGTTTGCCATCCGGTGGTTCCGGATGCAACTGGCTCGTGGTCTCAGCGTCTGGGGCGAGCCGGGAGGCAGTCACTCGGTCCGAGGCGACCACCGTTTCGGATTTATCCTCGATGAGAGTCTCGACCGTGGGCTGGCCCGGTGCATCCCCCACGTTTTTCAGCTTCACCTCGACTTGCAGGCGTTTGTCCGAAATCGTGACGGCATACGAAAAGACGAAGACGGGATTGGAGTTGACGGGTGCGAACTCCGGCGTCGCATTCTGTAAGTCCGGTGGCGCTTCGCCAAGACCCCACTCCGGGTTGGTCGACTCGACGTAGTAGTAGTGCTGGCCGTCGTGTACGTAGGCGGTGCCGTCGAGCCCTGCCTCGCCGAGGACACCGACCGCCATGTGCTGGTGGTTGGGGAAAATCAGCAGGGTCGTCCCGTAGTCGAACTGCTCCAGTAGCGACGCCAGGAGAATGCACGTGTCTTCACAGTCGCCGTCCTTGTCGACCAGCGTCTCGATCGGGTATTTCGGGTACTCGTTGTATCCGGTGCCGACCTCGTCTGTCGTGTATTCGAGATGCTGGACGAAGGACATCATGTGCTCGATCACGGCCATATCGGTGTCGGTCCCTTGTTGGGCCGCGAAGTCTTCGAACTCCGTGACGAGGTTGTCGAGATACGGGTCGTCGTAGGAGTCCGAGACGTAGGCTCCGTATTGCGGGACGCGCCGCCGGTTCTCGTAGTACGTGTGGAGCGTTTCTGGGATTTCGAGGACGAGTGACGAAGGGCCAGCCACGGACTCCTGCGTGTAGGTCTTGATCATCGTATCGGCCGTTTCCAGGTCCGGATCCGTACTCCCACTGACACCGAGCAGATGCATCGGTGGGACCGAGATGTCGGGCGTCACCTGTGAACCAACCACGAAAGAGGAGGCCGACATCATGCCGTCGAAGGATCTCGCTGGTGTTTTGAGCGTGAACATCTCACTCGCCTTGGCTACGCCGTGATCTGTGTCGGGGCCTGCGACCGTATACGTCCCACTCTGGGTGATCGTCCGAATCGTACCTTCCCCCAGCCGTTCGATCTCAGCACGGGCTTTGTCGTTGAGGGCGATCGTCACCGTCACGCGATACCCGTCGTCGAGGTACGCCTCGGACCACGCTGCGGTCGCGTCTTCGGCGCGTGTCGGTTCGTTCGGTTCAGGCGTAGCGGAATCGTCGAGACACCCGGCCAGCGTCGGTAGGCCAGTCGCGAGCGTAGCCAGGAGGGCACGTCGGCGCATCGATAGGCGGTGGGTTCTCTGGCCGTGTATTTCAAGTCTTGGCTATAGGTTCTCGGCGTCGGCGGGCCAGTCGTCGGTCGGTCTGAGTGCCTTGGCCGCGATCGCGTCAGCGAGTGCGTCCGCACGCCGTTGGCGAGTCTTCGGCAGCTATTTGTCACAGAAGAATGCCTATTCGCGTATGCGAGTGACACGACGTGACGTCCTCGGTACCAGTGTCGCCGCCGGTGTGAGCGTGATCGCCGGGTGTAACGGGGTTATGGGAGGGCCAGATCCAGAAGTCGTCGATACCGAGTCGAATGCTGGTCTCAGCGGGGCGCTTGGTGGCGAGGTCGACGTGTACGTGCTCGTCGAGAACCGTGGTGACACGGGTGACGTGACCGTCGAAATCGAAACCCAAGACGCGAACGGGAACACGATCAACCGCCACGAGCAGACCGTCGAGATCGAGGGCGACAACAGTCGTCGAGTCGATTTCTCATTCTCGCCTGCGAACGGCGTCGAACAGTATCGGGCGACAGCCGAGGCCGCGTAGCTTCGACGCTCGCGATCAGATGGTTGCCTACGGTATGCGGACTTCCTGGACATGCAGCCGAGCGTCAGCAAACGCGTGTAGTACTCCGGGCGGACGCGTCTGTGAGGGCGTCGCTGCGATCACTCGGGGTCGGCTGCTTGCTCGTCGGGTGCCGTGGCGGTGGCGACCGCACTCTTGATGCCTTGAAACAGGCCGTGGATCGCGACGAACAGCCCCACCACGAAGATCGCGCCGAAGAAGGCGAATTCATTGAGGTAGTTGGCCGTCGTCGCAAGGCCGTACGTCAGCAGGGCGAGGACGGTCCCGGTGACGACTTCCAAGGTTGGGAGGGCGTGGGACGTGGGTGCTGGTTCCGGCACGGGGCTAAAGGTGGTTGTGTTTTGGTGGTATGTCCGGTATCGGGTTCGTGGGTGTCGGGCCGCTCCAGATCCGATCGAGCTGGGTGTGGATCACGTCGCAGGGCAGGCTTTGCTTGGCGACGATCCGGCCGATGAGTGTTTTGGCATGAACGACGCGTGGTGGTAGCGGCCACGTGGGTGTGGTATCGGCGAGTTCGTCGAGGGTCTGGACGATTTACAGCCAGTATCGAGGGTGGAGATCGTCAGTGGTGGGCATCGACGAGGGTTGGGGTGCATGCTGGTCTTTGAAGGTGAGGAGAGTTTTCTTTACCCCGGCGGTGGAACGCAGGGGGTATGGCCACGGACGAGGCGGCCGTTCCCGACGGCCGGTGTGGGTTTACTCTGCAGCCGGAGGATGTTGGTGCGGAAGATGATTATAATGCCCTATCTGCGTGGTATGAATATATTGGTCGTGTCGCAAAGCGGTCTAGAGTTTGCCTCTGGTACTCTCAATTGAGAGGTCACAGCTCATTGCTGTTTTGGTCGATCGCTGGAGCAGTTCATCAAGGAACGCCTGGTAGTGCTCTGGATCAGCGTACTTCACCAGCCGAAGCTGGAGTATCGCCTCTAATCCCTCCGTTGTCCAGCGCATCCACTGGTTCTTGCATCGCTTGCTGACTTCGCCCATCAGCCGTTCGACGGGGTTCGAGGTCCACGGCACCTCGAACCCCTCGACAGCCTGCTCGGCAAACGTCACGATCGACGGCACCCACCGCCGAAGATACCCCGCAGCCTTCTCTGACCCGTACTGATCCAACTGCCACGCTGTCTTCTCGATACGCTCGGTCGTTCGCGCGATCCGCTCGCGGATCGCCGCGAACTCCTCTTCCGGCCGGTGCTTGGCGACCGAATTCTTCAGATGGAACACCTCGTCGATCACCTCCGAGACGATCTCGTTTCGTCGATCCAAGGAGAACACGCCGTCGTCCCAGAGGTTGTAGTCCAGTGTTCGGCCGACGTGGACGAGATCAAGTTGGTGATTGCGATTTTCGTCGGTAAAGGCCGTGACCATACCCTCCTCAGCGTCACTGACGACCGTCGCGTCGTCAGTGACTGCGTCGATGTCGTCGAGGTCGGCGGCTGTCTCGTCCCAGTCAGCGTTGACCGAGAGATCCAGCAGGGAGCGGGACTCCTCGGCAGTATCTTTGCCGAGCGTGGCTTGGACGGAGTGGTACGAGCGGTCGTCGTCTTGACTGTGACACTTCGTGGCGTCAGGAATAACCGCATCAGCGTCTGTGTCAGCGACACAGTCTGGAAGGAACTGTTTGAGCTTGCTGCCGTATTCTCTGGCGCGGCGGTTGATCGTGGTCGGCGACGGCATCTCCGAGAGGATGCCGTCGCCGTGGTCAGCGGCGTCACGATAGCTGAGCGAGGTAGCGAGATCGACGCTCTTGGCCGCAATGTCCTGCTGATAACGGTTTTCTCCGTCGAAGCTAAGAACATCTTCGACGGGGCGGAAGTAGCTGGGTTCGTCGTGGTCAGCGGCGGTATCTTCGACGTAGTGAAGGTCGAATTCGTGCTCACCGGCGGTTGTGACGGCCGTGCGGGTATCGGTACCGGCGCGTTGGTAGCGCTGGTCACCGTTGCCGTGGGCGTGTTTTTCACCACAGAGCGCCTCGACGCGAGCCGCGTCGAGGCTCTCGACGAGTCCTTCGAGAAGAACTGATTCGATGTTCTGATCGGTGATGAACTCGGCAAGCGTGGCCAGCGGTATCGTTTTGTCGTCGTCGATGCTAACGGTCAACCGCACGTCGATTGTGGCGTGCATGGGGCACCTCTCGGAGTGGACACCAGAGGCGTCCCCTTCCTCAGGGGAGTCAGTTACTGAACTCTAGAGGACTTTGCGACACGACCAATATATTGAGGCCGTCAGTTGCTGGCGGCCTGTGTGGGATGAGCATGAGGAGACAAGCCGGTGTTTCTGGCATGCGGATATTAATGACAAAACCGGTGAAGAACTCCGCATTCACCGAGTAGACGGACCGGAACGACTGGATGGGGCAATCCTCCGTGGGACTGAGACAAACACTCCGGTTTCGTTCGTAGAATGTGGACTGATTGGAGCCACATTTGAAGGAGTGGCTCTCCCGGGTGCTGATTTTGGGAGGGCAGCGCTTACAAGAACTCAATTCCCTGCTGCAGATCTCCGACGCGCCGAGTTCCCAGATGCCAATCTCATGAACGCTGAGTTCCCCGATGCTAATCTCCGACGCGCCGAGTTCCCAGATGCCAACCTCATGAACGCTGAGTTCCCCGATGCCGACCTCTGGAACGCCAAGTTCCCAGATGCCAACCTCATGAACGCTGAGTTCCCCATTGCCAAACTCCGGAACGCCCGCTTCCTCAATGCCTACCTTCTAAGCGCAAACTTCCATAATGCCGACCTCCGGTATGCCAAGTTCCTCAATGCCCACATCCGAAGCGTAGATTTCACTGACAGTAATCTTCTGGGAGCCGATCTCTCCGATGCCAATGCGAGTAGAGCAGTCTTTCGGCATGCTAACCTACAAGACACCGTTTTAGCGGATACTGACTGTCGTTATGCCACATTCACGAGCACACTACTCTATGAAACTGTCTTTAAGGACACGCGCATCAATTCTCAAACTACATTTTTTGACCGTGAAAGTACGTTCTATGACTCCAGTGAGTCTCTCTCCCGAATTTCACGTATTGGTCAGTCAGTGAAATCTGCACTCGGGAGGGGTTCGTCGTTCGCTTCGCGCCCGACTTGTGTCTATGAAGAAAATCCAGGCACCGAGTCCAAAGAAAAGGTGCCGAAATCAGAATCGCTCCCCGACGGCGTCAACCGGTTCGCTGCTTCGAGATGGGTTTACCGTCGCCTCGAAGCACTACACGAGGAGAACGCATTATCGGAAGAGGCACGAGATTACCACATCAGCAAGGAAGAAGCCGAACGCAAGCTGCTGAAAGAGCGCGGCGACCCGCGCCGGCACGTGAAGACACTCATGTGGGCGCTGTCGAAACACGGTGAGAGCGTCAAGCGCCTGTTGGCGTGGTGGGTTGGTGTGATCGTCCTGGCGGGGCTGACGTTCCCGTTCGTCGGCGGGGTCAAGGAGCCCGACGGGACGACGCACGCGATCGCGTCGCTTGGGGAGCTGGGGACGTGGGCCGGCGTCAGTGACGTGCTGTTGAACGTCTACTTCAGTGTGATCACGTTCTCGACGATCGGGTACGGGGACCTCTCGCCCGCGAGTGCGTGGTCGCGGGTACTCGTCGCGGGGGAGTCGCTGGTCGGGGCGATCCTCGTTGCCCTGTTGGTGTTCGTGCTTGGGCGGCGGGTGGCGCGGTAGCACAGGGCCGTATGATATTAAATATCAAAGGTAGCCGAGATTCTGAAGGAAGAGACCGAATAGGGTAATCATTTTCCAATACTCTCCATTGTATTTGCTGCTCAGATTTCTTGAACCCGGGCGATGTAAATGTCAGCTCCATATTCACTTTCACTATGGTTACCCCACCTTGATACTCTTGCACACTCTATATCCACCTAAGGCGCAAGAAACTAATGGGAGCCGCTGAATTCAGAAACCAACCCAAATCATAGAAGAGGGCGACCGTGCAAGACACCAATCTGTACCAGTTCACCGATCTCGAAAGCCTTGAAACGCTGTACGCATGGGCCAGTGAGGCAATCGAGCAGGAGGAGAACCCGGTCAGATCGCTCACATTCATTGCAGAAGAGAAGCCAAAGCAGATTTTCGCGAGCGATGCCCCTACAGGATTTTCTGTTGAAATTGAGGATCGTGAGGATTTTTTTCGACTTGATTTGACCCGCCGAATCAAAGGGTCGGGCGAGGAGTACAATGAAGACGGCTACAAGTTCCTGTCGGGCTCAGTCTATATTTTTAACCACAACAAAACGCAAGCCTACACAGCGTTCTCAGTCTCTGACCGAGAATTCTTCAACCAAGCAGTCCGCAGATACATCCAAGCCCTCCCACCGTCCATTTCGACGTCATTTCTTTCCACCGATGAACTCCAACAGTTATTGAATAAGCTCAATGATGAGATCAACGGCAACCTCTACGTGACAAAGGGGGTGACGAAATCCCCAAGCGGCGACACCGAGGTCAAATACTTCGATAACAGCCGGTATTTCGAACTTTTCAACACCGAGGAAGTCAGTCAGCAAAACTACTACGTTGATAAAATTGAGTTCGAACTTCGACAGGCCAATCACGAATTCCAGGGCCAGATTTCTCGGAAGGGGGCCTCGCGCTACGTGAGTGGTAGCGAAAGTATCTACTTCAATAAAATTCTCCCGAACTTTGCGACACTTCTCTCGGAAAAGGGAGACCTGTTCAACGATAAAGCACGAGAATACGGTTCCCGAGAGGCTGAGACGATAGAAATCACATATGAGGAAGGGTCGATCAAAGGGCGGGAAGAAAACGTTCGCTTGATTAACGCACTTGAGGGCCTGAAACGCTCGTCGATTACCGTTTATCATAAGAATCCGTATATGCATGCGTCAGTCTTGGACTACGAAGATGGGACAAACGCTGACGTCTTCCTCACTTCAGACCGTCGTGTGAGTATTGTCCCAGGGTTCAATGCTTCCCGAAAGGCCCTATCCCGGATCTGTAACCGGATCAACCAAGGGTTTCTTGAAGGGACTGTCTCCGAAGGGAAGGAACGCAGTAAGGACCCCGAAAAGTACTTCGTTCAGGGGTGACCGTAGTGAAGGGACAGGACAAGTACGAACGCTGTGTCGAGCAAGCATTCACTGAGTTCTCTTCCTATGACGAAGTTGTCGATATTGTGGCCGCTTGGGAGCAGTTTCTAAGTGATATCAGCATAACATCCGCTTTCGAATTCCGATGGTTTCCGAAACCAATTACGAGCGACTCTGGCTCTGAACGAACGCCGACATTCACTGCATCGCTCACCCCAGAGTACAGCATTGTGGCTGATGTGATACAGGAGGTTCCCAGTGATGCACAGGCTTTTCGAGAGCGATTAGCCCCATTCACCACTATTGAGACGAGTGATATCTCCCATAATGGTACTTCGCCAGAGACCATAGACATCTGTCTGCACATCACAGATGAACAAGCCCAATCTGCACGAGTTCACCTCAACTCTTTTGACGATGAGTTTCTTCGGGATCCTCATCTCGTCCCATTACAATTTAGCCTTATTGACCAAGACACCATACCAAAGTATAAGTTTGAGAGAATGTCGTTGGTTGGAGAGAATTTTCGGGATGGATCGCTGCCAGATCACTCTCAGATGAGTACCCAAATGTCTTCAGACGGGGGCTTAGCCAGTATTCAAATTCCAATCTCAGATTTTGACCGGAATAAAGCGACTGGCGTACTCTGCAACAAACAACCCCCGAGTCTCTATCTCGCCTGCCATATGTGGGATCGGGTGTTCTATGACCAACTCAACGATAGTCAGCGCATTGAATGGCAACGTGAGGATCCAGACCAAACACTCACATTCGAAGTAGAGGTCAACTCTCTAACGGACAATCTCAATAACGACTACATTCCTAATGGATCTGTCAGTTCGGAATGGGTTGAAGAAACCTTAGAATATCTTTGTGTTGTCGAAACAGCTCAGAAGCTGACTGATAATCGATACCAAATCGACTTCCGTAATCTCCGCGAGAAACGCCGAGAGTACAAGGACGTCATCGTTCGTGGTGGAGAGTTTTCAGACCTGGCGATGCTGTTTGCAGGATGGCACTGTGAGAACGAAGTCGAACTCGACACGGACGATCTACAAGAGCTGACTGAACCAGGGAGTCCAGACGATGACACCGACTCAAAGGATTATACACAGCCTACCATCGGAGAGTACTGACTGGTCATGACCGGCAATGACTCTCCAGAGAATGATGGTTTGGAACCCCACCTTCACTTGGCAGAGAAATATGACCGAATGGTTGAAAGTCAGTTACGTGCTCTTACTAATATCGACACGAACGCTTGGCGAGCGGCCCGTCTGATCGGGATTATACTTGGAATTCTCCTGACTGGGTTCTCAATTGTAGCACAGGGGAAGGGAAACGATGTAACATTATCTCCTGCTGTAATATTTTTCCTCACAATAGGAGTTGTCTCGCTGCTGGTATCACTGGTTTTCGCCGCAGTCAGCATTCTCAACGTGAAAGTGGGGTATGGTCCTGGGACGCACCTTTCAGACGGATTGACTGAAGGTGATGTTAGTCGGGAATCATATCCTGGGATAGTGTCCAAGAACTTGGCAAAGAACATTAAAAAGAACAATCGTGTCCTCTCTTCAAAGGCAGATAAACTCCGTTATACGTACAACTTCCTGATCGTAGGTCTTGTGTCCTTCTCTACCAGTGTTGGACTATTGGTGACGACACCAAGTCGAGAAAGCGCCCTTGTAATCGGCATTGGCTCAGTACTGGTGATGCTGGGGATCTCTTACTATATCCTTTACAAGAAGTATGATAACGAAGCAGAGAAAGGGGATTCCGACACTCAAGAATCATAGACGGGCGATAGTTATAGATTGCAATTACTTGATGGATCTACCAATATGAGTGGGTAGAGACCAGATCTTACTTAGATAGAATACTCCAGACAGGCACCCATTCGCGTCGTGAGCATGGCTTAGAGTATCCAGAGGTCGTTCGGTCCCCTCTGCGGGTAAATACGCCCCCGCCTGTAACTTCGAGTGCGTTTGTCCGGACCGTCCCATATATTCAAATACGAGACACGTCAAGACGCTCGTATCGATGGATCCCCTCACGACATCGCTGGGCATCAACCTACTCGCAACGGGGATCGCCGCGGGGGCCAACGTCACGGAGGGTAAGGTCCGAGACGTGCTCCGGCGGCGGCAGTACGACGACGACCGGGAACACGTCGCGTCGGTGTTCGCCGAGGAGCTGCAGGACGCGATCAAGGCCGAACACGACCGGCGGGACACGAACGAACTCGCGGGCGTCACCGACGACTGGGAGGCCGTCGTCGCGGAGGTGATCGGATCGGATGCCGAAGAGATCGGCGACGACAACTGTGATCGTGACGACGTCGGCCATCTCTTCGCCGACGAGGAAGACGCCGCCATCCACATCGCCGACGCGATCGCCACCGTGCAAGGGTTCGATCTCGCAGAGACACCCCAGCTGCGAGAGGAACTCGTCGCGGCGGTCCGCAACGCCTATCGGGAGGCGATCGTCGCCTTCGAAGGACGGATCGCCGAGACGGATCTCGCCGATGTGTTTCAGCAGGAACTACAGCTGGACATCCGCGAGGTACTCGGCGATCTCCAAGCACGGGTGGGGAAGATCGGGGCCGACGTTTCGGCACTGTTGACACAGGACGCCCGGAACGAAGGGTTCCGCCAGTTGTCGCCGGTGTATTTCGAACGGGCGACGCCGACCCCGGAGACCTCCTGGCGGACCACGTTCACACTGGCGGATGTCGAGGCGGGCATTCCGGCACGGCGGGATGGCCACGACGATCAGTATGCCGACGAGGAGCTGTTGGCGGCGCTGCGGAAAGGAGAGGATCGGCTCGTCGTCGGCCGGGCCGGCGCTGGCAAGAGCACGCTCTGCAAGCAGGTCGCGGTCGCGTGGTACCAGCATTCCGAGTTAGGAGAGGTGTTGTATCGGGACAGCGATGCAGGTGGGGGCTTCGAGAGTACGGAGGCGTTGCGAGAGGCTATCGATCGGGGGGACGGGCACGTCCTGGTGGTCGTCGAAGATGCGATCCGGGCGAACGCGCGGGCGATTTTCGACGTGATCGAGGAGTACGACGCCGTCGCGGACGTGACGTTCCTGCTGGACGCCCGGACCGAGGAGTTGGACAGCGATTCCGACGCCCAGACGCTGGACCAGAGTGGTGAACGGCGACAGCTTCGCGTTGCGGGTTCGATCGAGCGATACTATCTACCCGCGATCTCGGAGGCCGACGTCGAGCGGACGATCGCCGCGTTCGAGGGCGCGACCGGCCGGACTGTCGACCGGTCGGCCGGTGAGTTGTACGAGGAAATCCGTGCGGAGGGCGGCGAAGGCATCGGGCGGTTCTTGCTGCTCTCGTTCCACCTCCCGTTCGGTGACGGAGCCGTAGAGCGGGGTGAAAACGAGAGCGGGCTGGAGACCCACGTTCGGTCGCGATACCGGACGCTGATGAATCCAGGGAGCGAGGAGGCGTTGCGTGATCTCTCGCGCTTCGACGCGGATCTGCTGGCTGACGTGGGTGTGATGGTCAATCTGTTGAACGCCAGCGGGATCGGCATCTATCCGGAGTTAGTCCACGCGCTGGGGTACGAGTACGGCCACGACGTCGAGACTCACGACGAGATTGAGGGGATTCGTAAGGCCCTGGAAGGGTGGTTCCTGTTTCCGGTAGACGACGACAGTGAGCAGGTGCGAACGACCCACGACCTCTGGTCAACGTTGTATCTGCGGGCGGTGGCCCGGGATTATCTGGAGCAAAGGGCGAACAGTCGGCGGCGTGAGCGATCCGAGCCACGTGCGGCTCGTTGTATGGATTCGCTCTTTGCGTTGTTCGACGACGAGGCACACCGAGAGGCTCTATCACAGGAGTTCCCTGAGTCTTCAATGTTGAAGATTGTTGAGCGTAACTTGGAAGCGAAAGCTGACGAATACGTGAAATTGGTCTTCGGATTGACTAGGCGGTGGTCAACGTTGGCCCCCTTGGCCGGTACAGAAACGACTGCGAGATACGACTTGCCGACGGCTTGTTCGGATAAGACGTGTCAGCTAGTTATGTATTTGCGTGGCCATGCTCAACTCGACTATGGAACTTACCTGAAAGCACGAGGAGAATACGAACGTCTACTGGAGGATGCACAGAGTACAAGGGATCGCCAGCTCAAGGCCAACAGCCTAGGTAATCTGGGAATAGTCGCGGAAATGCGGGGCGAGTACGAGAAGGCCAGAAAGTACATTCAGCAGGCTCTGGAACTCGAACGTGAATTGGGCGACGTCAAGGGCGAATCCAAAAGTCTCAGTAACCTCGGGATAATCGCGGGGAATCTTGGAGCATTCGATCAGGCCAAAGAGTACCACCAGCGTAGTCTTGACCTTGCACGCGAACTGGATCGCCGTCAGGGCGAGGCCAAGACTCTCAATAACCTTGGATCTATTGCCCAAAAATTGGGCGAGTATGAACAGGCACGCGAGTACTTCCAACAGAGTCTAGACCTTACCCGCGAAGTTGGCGACCGTCGACTCGAAGCGACTTGTCTCGGGAATCTCGGACTAGTCAGTGATGAACTAGGTGAGTCTGAGGGGGCCCGAGAGTATCACATGCGGAGTCTGAAACTTAAACGTGAACTTGGCGACCAACCAGGCGAGGTGAGTACCCTAAATAATCTTGGAAGTGTTGCTCTAGAACTAGAAGAGTACGAACAAGCCAGGGAATATTTTCAACAAAGTTTGCAACTCGCACGCGAACTAGGTGACCGCAACAATGAAGCGAAAACTCTCGGGAATCTCGGACTTGTTGCCGGAAGTCTTGGCGAGGTTGATCAGGCTAGAGAGTACCACCAACGGTGTCTAAAACTTGCACGCGAAATGGGTGACCGTTGGACTGAAGCAAATAGCCTCGGGAATCTCGGTCTAGTCGCCCGGGGCCAAGGTGAGTACGAGCAGGCCCATGAGTACCTCCAGCAGAGTTTGTTCATTTTCCGCGATATCGACCATCCTCAAGCAGATACTGTCGAATCATGGTTGAATGAGTTGCCCGACAGCAAGTCATAATCGTTCAATTCACTCACACGCCCTCGACAACATGTTACCCGGTGTCGCGCGGCCGCGCTTCTCGCACAGACACCGCGCGATCGCAAACGCGCGCAGTACACCGGGCGGGCACGTGTCCGTCGTGAGCGTGCATTCTAGCGTCCAGGCGGACCCACACCGGGCGCGAGTACGTCCA
The DNA here is from genome assembly GCF_000470655.1 of Halorhabdus tiamatea SARL4B. Classification (NCBI taxonomy): domain Archaea; kingdom Methanobacteriati; phylum Methanobacteriota; class Halobacteria; order Halobacteriales; family Haloarculaceae; genus Halorhabdus; species Halorhabdus tiamatea. The sequence continues at coordinate 2,202,262 of NC_021921.1, read as the reverse complement.
CGCCCGCAAACGCGGGTGCGCCTCGATCGCGGCCACAAACCGCCTGAACGTGCTCGCGAGTTTCGATGAGAGAGGAGGTCTCCAAGCCCCGGGAGTCAGGTGATAGCCTGGGGTTCGCTGTATGCTAAGTCGATATATCGAGAGTCTGTTAGACAGACCGTGCTGAATATAGGGTGTGTGTTAATCACGATAATCTCGATTATTCCGTGCTGAAACTGGCGAACCAGATGATTGCTGAACGTGCGTACCCTCCGGTTGTTTTCACCCAGTGCTCTGAATGAACATCAGATTGCCAACTGTAGTTCCATGATTCTCATCAAACACCAATTAGATTGAATTCGCGCGTTGCTCTTTAGCCCATTTGACAAGATTCTGGCGGTGGCCCTCAGCGATCATTTGACCGATTTCTTCTGGGTCCGAATCTTCTGGGTGTGGAATCTCCCGCTCCACAACCCATCCCTCATCGGGGTATAACGTGACAATGATCGTTTCATCAGCCGACGAAAGAACAAATGACGGAGCAACGTCCTCCGGTTGGTTTGCTACAGCTAATTCACCATCAAGGTAGATCCCAGAGAGGAACGGATTCTTCACAGCCATTCTTTCAACTTCTGGCTTCTTCAATGGACGATTGGGCAGAAATTCTATAATTCGATGATGGGTATGACAGACTGTACATTCTTCCCCAAAATGTTTAGTTGGGTCGTGGTTCTCTATCTTTCTCTCCATCTGCTTCTTAAACGCCTCAACTGAATTGGACTGGAGGGCTTCTTTGGGGTTTTCCAGAATCCGTTCTTTAATTTTCTCTTGCTCAGATTCAGAGACGGACCGACTAGAGACGCGATCTGCTCTGTTAATTAAGAAGGTTCCCCAATCAGGACCCAGTGTTTGAGGCGGACCAATTTCTCCACTACGTTCTACTTCTAAATCAGACAGTTGGGGATCTGACGGTGGTTGGATGCAGGAGAAGAATAGCATCTGGGGCAATTTAAAATAGATAGCTGTGGTACCAGGGCCGTGGACTGGGGTTGCATCAATTCCTCGATCAATATAGAATTCCCAGTTATCGGGTACCTCGTCTGGATTACTGGCGTCAGCTAAATCATCGAGGAAGAAGATGTAGTGCGTATATACATCTGTACTCAGCCGTAGGTTTCCCCTCAAAATGTCTGCCCATAGGTCCTTAGCCTCTCGAATAGCCTCAGCATGTATATGATCAAATTCAGAGAGGTCGGTCTGCTCGGAAACAATCACTCTCCACGAGATAGAGATAATGAATCGTTGGAGCCACTCGTCGTATGCAAATGACGTTGACTTTCCATCAATGAATGGATAGAAAATGTTAGATGCGAATTTACTCTCGTAATCCGAGAAGCTCTGCTCACAATCCTCACAGAGTAGTTTCTCATGGTAATCTTGGACTCGCGTATCTGGATTTTCTGAGTTTCGCAGAAACGGGGTAGCACCGGTCTTCTTAACCCACCTAAATACAAATCGGGGAATGACGTGGCTGTTTTGAAGGGTGGCTTGGTCTCCGCAGAGACGGCATTTTTTAGTCACGCTTAGGGTTTTGCTTGGCTGTCGGTTATATTTTATCTGTACTGACTGATTCAACTATTCGGGACCGACACTTTCTCGTGGAGATATGCGCGTTGTATTCAGCACGGCGCTACCAATCTACATCTTCGACAGAATAATACTGAACAGCCTCTGGAAGGAAGACGAATTTCCAGACACTCACACGCCCGCAACCACGTGATAGTCCGTCCCGCGCGGTCGCGCTTCCCAGACGGACAGTCGCGCGATCGCGAGCGCGTATAATACGACGGGCGAGCGCCCGATCGCGCCTACGGGCCTGAGAAAACGGTCGCCACGCTCTCGCCGTCGCCGGCTTCGATCTCGACCTGCCGGACGGGTTCGCTCCCCTCCTTGCGCCAGCCGCCGTCGACGTAGCGTTCGGTGACCCGGCGGTACCACTCGTCGGAGTGGGCCGGCCGCGCCAGTGGCTCGAAGCGGACGCGACGGTTCGCGTCGTCAGCGGGGCGGTAGGTCACGGTTACGCCCTCGGTCATGCCTCGATCCCCACCGCGTGGGCGAGATCGCGGGCTGCGGGCGAGCACGGGTGCGTACAGTCACTCCAGTGATCGATCGCGATCACGCCGGACTCGGCGACGAGGATCTCCGCGCCCAGGACCGACTCGATGTGGACGGTGTCTTTGTACATCGGTCAGGCCTCCGCTCCTACCGCGCGGGCGAGATCGTGAACCGCAGTGTCGCCCGGGTGGAGCCACTCGTTCCAGGCGTAGACCGTCGCCCGGCCGGTCGAATCGGCGATGACGGTCGCACCGAGGAGGTCCTCAACCTCCAGGTGATCGAGGAGTGTCTGTGTCATCGTCTCAGACCTCCGCGTCGAGTTCCGGCTTGTGAAACGCAGCGCCGCGATCGTGGCCCCGTGCGGCGAGCGCGTCGGCGAGTGCGTCCCACGAATCCACGTCCTCGAAGCCGATCAACTCGCGGCCGAGGGCGCGCGCTTCGTAGACGAGCACGCCCCCGTCGACGGGGACGCGCGTGCGGTTGTCAGCGGGCGGTGCGTCAGCGTTTTGGCGGTCGGTTGCGTTGGTTGCCATGGGTTCTGGACTCCATCGGAACCCGGCCCGCCTGTTCCAGCAGGCGGGCGATTCTACGTCACGAATCGCCCCGAGGGACCGGTGTTTCCATCCTACAGTAACGACTGGAGGTACTTAATATTTACCATAACTATAGTAAAGTTACGATATCAATGGTAATCAACCGTCATCCAGATACTCGCGGCCCTCGTCGGAGATCACGTAGTAGGCGCGTGTCCCGGAATCGGCTTCGACAATCCGTCCGTCGTCAAGTGGTTCTTTCTCTACGCGCAGGACCAGCCCCTCCTCGGCGAACTCTTCGAGATAGTTCCGGAGGCTGTCGACGCTGAACGTGACTGTTTGGTGAAGCCTCATGTTCCGGTAAAGGAGGAGAGGAGAGAGTGCCAGCGGGTGATCCTTCATGAACGCCAGGACCTGCCGGCGGCGGTCCTCTTTGGTCATACCTCCCCCATCCGGGCGCGCCCGTATATTTACACCGGAATCTTCAATCTTAATACAGCTATTCGAGTTCTCGGCTTTTACTCGCATATTTCCAATAACTATACCAAAGTTATTAGTATTTCCGTTAGTTTGCGACTAGAATGTGAAGTGCCCCACCCGCCCCTGTCCGACGCGACGTCGCCAAAACGAGTGACCCCGGCCGCACGGGCCGGGTGGGCGCGCTCTCGCACGACCACACATGACCCACGACACGACTGCGGGAAAAGACAGGTCGCATCGCTGTAGAACCACCCCCAGCCGTACCTTTTTCAGCCATGCACACCCTACTCACAACCGTCATGGCCACGGCGATCGAGTCCGAGCCACCCCGAACGTTCGCGGGGACGCTCAGGGACATCCTCGCCGTGGTGACAGTCAGTGCCGTCACAGGACTAATCTGGTTGCCGATCGTGACCCTGCCCACATTCGGCGGGGCCATCCTGGCCGAAGGAATTGGCCCGACGATCGCGTTCCCGGCGCTGTTCGGCGTGTATCTCGGTGGGACCGTCATCGGTGTCAAGGAACTGCTCGAACGGCAGTACAGCGACGAGGACACGTCGGCGGACCTTGCCCCCCGAGAGTTCCTGGCCCTACTCTTCGTGATGGCCACCTACATGAACCTGCAGCTGCTGGCCGGCGTGGTGGCGGCCGTCCTCGTCCCGACCGCCAGCGTCCTCGTCGCGCTGCTGGTGCCGATGGTCGACAAAGCGCTGGTGAGTCTCACGGGCCACTCCCCACTGTTCCTCTTCATCCGGGGCCTCGTCGCGGCCCTCGAAACGATCGGGGTCCGTGGGATCGACCTCGACGTCGTCGGCGACGGCAGTCTCGTCGCGGTCATCAGCTAATCGAGGTCGTCAGCCGACAACGTGAACATGCAGAATCCAACTCCCGTGGCCGTCCACGCAGTGGCGTTCGCCGCTACCAGGTGAGTGAGACCGAACAACGGCGCATTACCGAGGAGAGGGAGAGGAACCACGATCGCGATCGTGGTTACGACACCGAGCACCGAGATCCACAGCAGATAGCCCAGGGCCATTTTCACGACCGCGGCGGCGGCCGTCTTCGCGAAGCTCTCGGAGTGGAACCACCGGCTCAGTCGAACCTTGGGCGGGTCGTCGCCGAACATCGATCCGTTGGCGGCGTGACTCCCGGCAGGGTGAAAAACCCACCCGCCACGTGTCGCGGAGGTGCGGCCGCTTGGGACTGCTGTAGAATCGTTCACCTCCACCCGAAACCACGGGCCACACCCCCCACCCGCATGCGGGTGTCTCACAATGCGGAAACGGACCCGGAACCCCCTCGAACCGCCAGACGAGATGGTGATCGACGGGGCTTCCAGAAACCTGGAAACGACACGCCGAGCCCTAAGGGACGCCCAGACGCCCTCCCACGTATGGGTGCCCACCCCACGACGACCTTCGAGTTTCCGACCGTAGAGTGCCCCGGCTGTGGCGGCCGGCAGTACGATCCCGACCGGGAGTTCTGCCTGTGGTGTCTCCACGAAGGCAGCGAACGCATCCGACAACACGTCGACGAGCAACTGTCCCGGCCCGCGATCTACGGGCCACAGACGCCATCGCAACCACCCACGCCCGGCCTGGGAGGTGGCCAGCGATGACTGACGTCGACTCTGACCCCGCGATCGAGGAGGCCTACGACGGCGTCGACGAAGCCTACGTCCTGCTCGCCGAACTCGAAGAGTCGATCCCGCAACTGGAGGCGGAGGGCGAGTGGTCGGCCGAGGCGATCGAGGGCGTCAACCACCGCCTCGAAGAGATCCGGAAGTCGATCGCCCACGCCGGCGGCGAGGTCGCGCGGGCGCAGGTCGCGCTCGATCGCGTCCGTGAGGACGGTGAGACAGCATGACTGAGGCCACGACCGTCCAGTGTCGAGCCTGCGGCACAGAGATCCCGGCGCTGTCGGCGACGTGTCCCGCCTGCGGTGTGGACCGCAGTGATCTCGACGGAGGTGCATCGGCGTGAGTACCGAGGAGACCGCCAGCCCGGACGGCCGGACCTACCGAGATCCGTTCGAGAAGATCGCTGGCGAGACCGAAATCGAGTGGCAGTGTGCCACCGCTGCCCGGGATGTCGAGTTTGACGGCGAGCCGATCTGTGAGCACGATCCCGAGACGATCACGCTCGATGAGCCCGCCTACGTCGACGACGAGCACCGCCTGCATCTGCCCGGGCGACCGCTCGACTGCCCCGAGTGTGGTAACCCCTACGAGTTTCTGGTGAACGGCTCGGTGGTGACCTTCGTATGAGCACGACTGACTGCACGGCGGGCGAGATCGATTGGCCGGCCGGCTTCGAGCGCACGGACCCCGCCGATCGCGTTCGAACGTCGAAGTTCTCGGTCACGTTCCACGACGCCATTTCCGAACTCGAGGACGAACTTCTCGAGCGCGTCGATGCCGACGATGTCCGAATTTCGACGGCTGCCCCACACCGGAAGAGCGACGGTCGGCCCTATGCGGACGCGAACCCGGACGAACCGAGTGTTGTCGTGCGATGGACGAAGGATGGCGACCAGTACGCCGTCGCCTGCGATCACTACACTGACTGGCGGGACAACGCCCGCGCGATTGGCTTGTACGTCCGTGAGAAGCGGAAGATGGCATCCCGACCGGTCGTGACCGGCCAGGACGAGTTCGCAACGGCGCGGCTTCCTTCCGGTGACGAAGACGCAATCGCGGGCCAGAAGCCACCGAACGAAGTCCTGGGCGTCGAGCCGGACGCCGATCCCGCGACCGTTCGCGAGGCGTTCCGCGAGCGCGCCAAGGAGACCCACGCCGACGTCGGCGGGAGTAGCGAGGCGTTCAAGCGCGTGAAGCGCGCGAAGGAGGCGATGTTGTCATGAGGGGCCAGACGCCGGCTCCCGAGACAGCCCCCGACGGCGAGCAGCCGCCGTACGAGGACTGGGCGTGGCTGGCGACGCCCGACGAGGAACCCGAGTTCGTCGGCGTCTTCGCCGAGCCCATCGCCGAGTCGTGCCAGCACTGGGTGTGGACCGACGACGAGGTCGAGAAGTGCGGCCAGGACGCGACCCACACGGCCGTCTACCGGACGAGCCAGACGATGGAGTTGGCCGTCTGTGAGGAGTGTGGCGTCCCGGCGCTGGCCGGGCGATCGCTGTTCGCCACCAACGGAGGTGCCGACGCGTGAGCCGGCGCGCACCCCAGCGTCGCACGGTCGCGGTCGCGCCCGACGAGTGTGCCTGTGGTCGCCAGGCCGCGGGTTACTGTGCCGTCCGCGAAGCGCCGGTCTGTCCCGTGTGTGCGCGGGCACTCGGGGGTGATGAAGGTGAGTGAGTTCACTGAGCGTGAGATTGGCTCATTCCGGGCATTGAAGGGCCGAGGCGAAGATCGACAGGACAGCTTGACCAGTTTCAACGATCCACGAGGTGAGCAACAGTGACGTGTCCCAACTGCGGTAGCACTCGGCTTCGTCCCGAAGCTGGCTGTGAGTGGTGTCCGGAGTGTGGTTACAGTGCCTGCGGAGGTGGGCGGGCGTGATCGACGTCACGACCCCCCACCCGCATGCGGGGGGTGGTCGCCCGTGAGCGCCAGCGCACGCGATCGCGACACCGACGACGAAGAGAGTCTCGAAGCGCTCACCGCCCGAATCCTCGAAAACGGCACCGCCACCGAGGACGGCGAGCGGGTCGTGCGTGCACTCCACCGGCACGCGAAGAGGGAGGGAAAATGACCTCAGCGCAGCTCGTCGATCGCGTCGGCCAGGGCCTCGGGGTCGTCGGCGATCTGCCGGCGGAGGTCGAGGAACTGTTCGGCATCGGCGGGATCGGCCTTGGCGGCCTCCTCGACGACGATCTCTTCGAGGCGGTCGGCCCGCTCGGCCGCACCGGGTTCCAGCGCCTGCCCGCACCACACGCAGAGCGGTTTTTCGCGGGGCGTCTTCTCGCCACAGCGGGGACACTCCAAGGGCGCGATCTCGTCGTCGGAGGCCTCCTCTTCGATATCGGCACCGTAGACGCGAGCGAGTTCCCGGTCGCTCTCCTCGGCGAACACCGAGACGTAGCGGGAGGCGACGTCACTCCCCCGGACCCACCCGTGGTGATCTTCGAGGTGAGCCTGGTTCATCCCCTTCGAGGCGAGGTGGGCAGCCGAGGACTTGCGGAAGTTCGTCGGCGTCGCCGGTTTGTCGACGCCCGCGCGGTCGGCCACGCGCTTGAGCATCTTGATCTTGAAGGCCTGCGAGGTGTCATCGGGGCGGTCGAGGCGACACCACAGCGGGGCCTCCGGATCCTCGGGGGCAGGATGCTCGGCGAGCCACTGCTCGACGTACGGGACCGAGGGGATCAGCGTGACCGTCCGGCGGCCCTGTTTGCCCTCGACGGTGACCTGGAGGCCGTGCTTGTGGTCGGTCAGATCACCGACCGACAGTCCGGCGAACTCCCCGCCGCGCAGGCCCGCGTCGAACTGCAACGCGACCGCGGCGCGATCACGATCGTTCGCCGCCGCTTCGAGCATCGGCTGGACGTCGGCCTCCCACCGGAGCATCTGACTGGGGTCGGGCGTCGGGTCGTGCGTCGAGGGGGTACCGGAGGGGATCCACTCCAGGGTCGGCGGCACGTCGTCGCCGTCGGTGACGTGGCGGCCGAACACGCGGAGTGCAACGCGGTAGTCCCGGTTGGTCTCCTCGTTGTCGTAGCGGCGGTTGATCCAGGCGACGGCACTCTCGGCAGCGTCACGATCCTCGAGGACGGCCGCGAGGTCGCCGTGGGACTCTGCTATGATGACGAGATGGTTCAGCAGCTTGGCCTTCCGCGCGACCGAGTACTCGCTGTTGAGGAGATCGAGACGTTCCGCGAAGGCGTCGAGTGCCTCCGCATCGGCATCGCTGATGTCGGCGCTGTCGTGGATACGCTCGCGGAGGTTTTCGTACTTATCAGTCTCGTCGTACATGGACGGTCCGTATACCAGCCAGCCATTTATATGTATGGCATTGAACTCAGTGTAGAGGTCCCTGCCGGAGCACTTCTGTCGCTCGCAATTCAGCGAGTTTCGACGGCGTCGGCCGGCGTTCGTGCTGGGCGATCGCCTCCTCGAACCCGTCGTTGACGGCCGATCGGACGACCTCGAAGAAACGGGCTGGGGACATCGGTGGTGAATCGTCCTCTGTCATCGCAATACAACCAACGATCCAGTCGAGCGTAATTTTCACCACTAAATACCGGTTCATTCCATTGTGTAAGATAATTTTGCATTGTTAGTACTCAAAGACCGTTGTCGACAGACAACGAAGGACTGGACAGCGATCGCGACTCGATACAGAATTCCACGCGTCGGCTTTCGACGGGCGTCTTTTCGGCGTTCAGAGACGAATCGAATGGATATCACAGTCCGCCGCCGGGGTGAGCGCCATATTGATGGAAATCGGCCTGGTAGTACGCGCGTGAGCACCCCGGTCGAAATTATCGCCGTCGTCACGACCATCGTTGGGTTAGGCGTCGGCTCGAAAATCCTCGCAGATCGGCTGCAAATTCCGAGCGTGTTGTTCCTTATCCTCTCAGGTATCGTCGTCGGCCCGGAAGGATTCGGACTCGTCACGCCCGAGGTGTTCGGCGGCCCCGATGGGGCACTTCCCGCGATCGTCGGCCTGAGCGTCGCCATCATCGTCTTCGAGGGGGCGTTCTCCGTCGAAATCGAGCGAATACAGGAAGCGCCACGGAGTACGCTCCGACTGGTCACGATCGGCGCAGCGGCGACGCTGCTCGGAGCGACTGTGATCGTCCACTATCTCGTCGGTGCGCCGTGGGACGTCTCGCTGTTAATCGGGTCACTGCTGGTCGCGACCGGCCCGACGGTCATCACACCGATCATGGACGTCGTGATGGTGCGCGAGCGGGTCGCCTCGACCCTCGAGATCGAGGGTGTCGTCAACGACGTGACGGCTGCGATCCTGGCCGTCGTCACCTTCGAATACGTCGTCCTCACCCGGCGCGGCGTCGAGATGATTGTTGGGGAGTTCCTCCTCCGGTTCGGGGCAGGCATCGCGATCGGTTTCGTGATCGCGGGTCTCGCTCGGGTCGCCCTCACACGGTTGAGTCGCTCGGACAACGGCCCACAGAACGCGCGATTGATCGTGTTGGTCACCGCGCTGATCGCCTACGGCGTCGCGGAAGCACGCTTCCAGGAGGCAGGGGTCGCGGCGGTCGCCACCGCCGGGTTCGTCCTCGGCAATTTCAAGATACCCTATCGGGACACGATCGAACAGTTCAAAGGCGACGTGACGCTGCTGGTCAACTCCTTCGTCTTCATCACGCTCGCCTCGCTACTATCAGTAGGTGATCTACAGACCCTTGGTCTGGCGGGCGTGGCCGCTGCAGTCCTCATCGCGGCCGTCGTGCGTCCGCTGGCTGTCATGGCCTGTACGATCGGGGACACTGTCTCCGTCCGGGAACGAGCGTTTATGAGTGCGATGGGACCGCGCGGGATCATCCCGGCGTCGGTCGCGACGCTGTTTGCCCTACAACTCCAACCCCAGGACCCACAGGCGGCGACGACCCTCGTCGGCATGGTGTTTCTGGTCATCCTGCTGACCGTCGTGTTTGAAGGGGGTGGCGCTCGACATATCGCCCAGGCACTCGACGTGATACCGAAACGTGTACTTATCGTGGGCGGCGGCCGGATCGGACGGGAACTGGCGACGCGACTCGAAGACCGCGACGAAGAAGTCGTCATCGTCGAGAAAGACCCGGACGTCGCCGAACGGCTCCGGTCTGAGGGCTATACTGTTCGAGAGGGGGACGCGTCCGAGCGGAACACCCTGCAAGATGCCGGGGTCGCGAGCGCAAAGGTTCTCGCAGTCGCGACGCCCGACGACGACGTCAACCTGTTGGTCAGCCAGCTGGCCAAAAACAAGTTCGGCGTCGAGACAGTCATCGCGCGGGTGAACGAACCGACGAACGCCGACGCGTTCGAGGATCTCGACGTCGACACCGTCCCGAGTTGGCGCTCGGTCGCATGGGCGATGGACAACCGTATCGAGCGACCGGCGATCGCCCGCTGGATGTCCGAGTTCGACCAGAGCGGTGACGTCCAGGAAGTCGAAGTCACGAATACCAGTCGTACCGGCGAGACAGTCGCTCAATTCGGGGACGACCTCCCGGATGGCGCACACCTCGCTCTCATCAGTCGTGGCGGGAACAACCATCTCCCCCATCCCGAACAGGAGATTCAGGTGGGAGATCACCTGACGTTCATCGGTCGGCCAGATGCCGTCCAGAGGGCTGTGGGATTCTGTGAGCGGTGACCACGAGCGACGAGACGAGCGCTGGAGAGTGTTGTGCGAAGACAGCACGGAGAACCGTTCAGGGCTCTCGGGAGCTTCCCTCGAACAATGTGCGTCTGCATCCCGATCACAGCGGGTTCGACGCGAAACTGTCGGACCATTTCGGGCAAGCGTCGTTCGATACAGTCCTCGAAACTGACAGCAGAGCCACCGACGTCGTCGAAAACGAGTGTGGCCACGTCGGAAGGGACAAGCACCCACCATGTTCGTCGCTGATCTGGACATCGACGTAGTGATCTCCGGGCCGCATTCGAGCGGGGAAAACTGGAGGGACGTGGGACCGACGACGCTCATCCGTCCGGGCACCACGACACCTGAGTCGACAGCTGGCCCCCGCCTGATACTGTCGGGGGAGTACTTTTTACCACGCACGCCCAACCGCACGGTATGGAACACGAAGCGACCGTCGAGGGTGTGGGCGTCGGCGTCGGGGAGGAAGGTGCAGGGGCACCGGTGGTCCTGCTGCGTGCTCGCGAGCAACTCGTGCCCATCTTCGTCAGCGGCGATCAGGCCCAGTCGATGCAACTCGCCATCGAAAACGAACCGTTCGAGCGACCGCTCACCCACGACCTGTTGATCGAGATGATCTCAGAGTTCGGTGCAGCCATCGACCGCGTCCGGATCGACGACCTCTCGGACGGGACGTTCTACGCGAAAATCGACGCCGAACAGTACGTCGATGGATCACGAAAGAACGCGGTCTTCGACGCTCGTCCCAGCGATGGGGTCGCGATTGCCCTCCGGGATGACTGCCCGGTCGTCATCAGTGACGAGGTCATCGACGAGGCGGGCCGTCCCCCCGAAGCGTTCGAACCTGACGAGGACCCCGACGTCGAGGGCGACCTGAACTCCTTTACGGACCCGACGTTCGACTCGGCAGAGGACTCCGACGACACCGAAGATATGGACTTCTGAAAACGCACGATCACGCGGAATCCGTCCAGTTCCCATCAGCCGACTGATCAAATTCGACCAGTTCTGTTTCAATCGTTTTTGAAACCGCTAGCTATATGCCACCGCACGTTTTAGATTAGTTTGAAATGGTGGTCAGACAGTGGCACTGGTGACACTGCTCGTCGAAATACTCCGGGCAGGGATCGACGAGACACTGTCGTACCTGACGTTGCACGTCGTCACGTGCCTGGTGCCCGCCTTCTTCGTCGCCGGGGGGATCTCGGCGATCCTCTCGGATCACTTCGTTCGGAAGTACCTGAGCGCGGACGCCCCGAAGATCCAGGCGTACTCGATCGCGTCGGTCTCGGGCATCGCGCTGGCGGTGTGTAGCTGTACGATCTTGCCGATGTTCGCCGGCCTCTACAAGAAGGGCGCGGGGATCGGTCCCGCGACGGCCTTTCTGTTCTCCGGGCCGGCGATCAACGTCCTCGCGGTCGTGTTCACCGCGAGTGCGCTCAGCCTCCCGCTCGGGGGCGCACGCGCCTTCTTCGCGGTGGCGATGGCTGGTGCGATCGGGCTGACGATGGCGTTGGTCTTCGGGAGCGACGACAGCGACAGTCCAGAGGGACAGTCAGTCGCCACCGATGGGGGAACGGTCGTCACCGAGCGCGAGCGCCCCCTGTGGGTGACGGGCGGCTTCTTCGGGACACAGGTCGCGATCCTGCTGATCGCCGCCACAGGGTTGCTGACCTGGGCGGTCAAGGCACCGCTGCTCGCGCCGCTGTTCGCCGTGCTGGGCTATCTGCTGTGGGCCAAATTCGATCGCAGCGAGATCGAGGAGTGGCTCCAGGAGACGTGGTTCTTCACGCGGACGATCTTCCCGCTGTTGATCGTCGGGACGTTCGTCATCGGCATCGTCGGCGCGATCACCGCCATCGCCCAGGGGATGGGTCCCCTGGAGACGATCACGAAGGGGGGCGAGACGTTCCTCGCCCACCAGGTCGCCCCCGGACTGCTCACCCAGGGCGTCTTCGGTGAGACGACCGTGTTGTCGGCTGGTCTCGGGTCGGTCATCGGCGCAATCCTGTACATGCCGACGCTGCTCGAAGTCCCGATCGTCGGGTCGCTGTTCGGGTACTCGCAGGGATTGATGGCCGACGGGCCGGCGCTTGCACTGTTGCTCGCCGGGCCGTCGCTGTCGTTGCCGAACATGCTCGTGATCTGGAAAACGATCGGCACGAAGCGGACGGCCCTGTACGTCAGTCTCGTCGCCGTGGCGGCCACCATCGCGGGCCTCATCTGGGGCCTGCTACTCGTCTGAGGTATCGCTATCGAACCACCACACGAACCAACACAACCCATGAAAATCGAAGTCATCGGCCCTGGTTGCCCCAGGTGCAAAGAGACAGAACAGCGCGTCAACCAAGCACTCGAAACCCTCGACGGCGTCGAGGCGACCGTCGAGAAAGTCGAGGGCCAGATGGAAATCATCGACCGCGGTGTGATGCATACGCCCGCCGTCGCCGTCGACGGTGAAGTCAAGACCGAAGGAGACATTCCGGACGTCGATCGGCTGGTCGACGTCTTCGAGTCGGTGTAGATGTCAGCCGGAACGAATCGAGAGGTCTGCGGTCTGTGAAGCCGGCGCAGATACTGATTTGTGTCTGGATCCCGTGAAACTACGTACACGAATGTCGTCACAATCGAAGGACTACCGGGTCGACCGAGAGACGATGGCCGACCTGGAATCGATCGTCGAGGGGAGTGACCTCGAGACCGCCGTGGATATCTTCGAGGCACTGTCAGACGAGCGTCGCGTGACGGTGATGCGATTGCTCGGCGAGTCCGACCTGTGTGTCTGTGATCTGGTCGAGATTTTCGACATCGAGTACTCGAAACTCTCCTATCACCTCAAAGTGCTCAAGGACGCAGGGCTGGTGAGCACAGATCGTGACGGCAACTACGTGACGTACCAACCGACCGCTTGCGGGAAGGACGTCATCGACGTGATCCAGCAGTTCGAGTGAGACGGCCAGGGAGGATCACTCGGCCGGGCCGAACCACTCGTCGAAGAGTGCCGAAACGCGTGCCTCGACCTGCTCGCGGATCTCACGGACGCGCTCTTGGTCTTGTCCGTCGGGATCCGGCAACGCCCAGTCACGAACCTCGACGTCGGCCTCGAGTTCGAGCGTCGAACAGCCCATCGTCGCGACGACGTCACACTCGTTCAACGCTGGGGTCGAAATTTCGCGGGGCTGACGATCCGCGAGATCCATACCGATCTCGGCCATCGTCTCGACCACTTCGTCGTGGACCGAATCGGCCGGATGGGTCCCGCCGGTGACGATCTCTACCTCGTCTTCGAGCCCGCGGCGCTCCCGCTCGCGCTCGGCGAAAGCCGTCGACATCTGGCTGCGGCCCGCATTCTGGACACAAATGAATCCCAGTTTCGTGGTCTCTCCGGTCATCGACCAGGGGAAGTGGCCCGCAGAACGAGTGCCTTGCTATGACGGAGATATAAAGATGGTCAGATCGACACACTCACCGGTTTCTCGTGGTCGTTTGCCGGATTTCGATCGACATGGCGAGGTCTGCCGAATTCTACTGACCGCACCCGGAAGCACTGACGAAAGAGCGTCCAACTGGAAAGCAAACGCCCGGTTGTGGCGATAAAAAAGTCAACTGAACCTCCAGAACAGGTATGAAACCCTCCCGCCTACACCCACGTATCCATGAATCGGCGGCAGTTCCTCGCTGGCGCAGGGTTCGCCCTTTCGGGACCGGTGAGTGGTTGTCTCGGGGAAGACGGGATTCCAGACCGGACAACCACTGGAGACGGCAAGGGCGATAGTCCCACCGAACCCGACGGCGGATCCGACACGCCAGTCCTGACGGGATATAACGTAAGCGACCAGTCGGTGACCGTCGACCTGAACGACTGGCGATACGAACCCGGTGGGGTGTTGCTCGGCAGTCAGGATGTGGCACTGCATTACTTCGGCGACACCACCGCCGAGACGTTCGTCGAAGAGACGGACTTCGAAGGCGGTGAACGGCTCCTGTACGTCCGTGCGGTCGCGCGCCAGACGTGTTACGAACTCCGCCTGAACGGCGAGCCCCAGATGACCGACGACGTGGTATCGGTGTCGGTCGGGATCAACCGGACATCCCCAGCCGATGAGCCTTGCGGTGATGCGATGACGCCGGTAGCGACGCTGATGCAGCTGTCCTTCGATCCAGCGGGACCACCCGCAGACGTGGTGACGGTCGTGGCTGGTGAGGCGGATGCGCTCCGACTGGAAGTCGAACCATAAGTGCGTGCCCCGTTCACGGCCGGAAATCGCAACGGTTTCGATGCCGACGACTCATCTCTCATCCATGTACGAGGCCATCGTCTTCGACAACGACGGCGTGCTGATGGAGTTGACGGAGATGGACCTCCACCGGCGGGCCGCCCGCGATGCGTTCGAAGCCGTCGGCGTCGCCGATCCCGCTGACGAACACGTCGAAGCGATGAGCATCGGCGTCACGGTTCCGAAGCTTCACGCTGTCTGTGATCACTACGGCCTCGATCCCCCGGAGTTCTGGCGGACCCGAGACGACCTGATGGCTCGACGCCAGCAAGCGGCCATCCGCCGCGGCGAGAAGGGCGTCTACGACGACGTCACGGCACTGGACGCGCTGGATCGACCCGCCGGAATCGTGAGCTCCAACCAGCAGGCGACCGTCGATTTCGGGCTCGACGCGTTTGATCTTGCCCGGCACTTCGAGACCGTCTACGGTCGGGAACCCACCGTCGAGAGTCTCCGACGCAAGAAACCCGCGCCGTACTACATCCAGCAGGCTCTCTCGGATCTCGGAACGGCAGACGCACTCTACGTCGGCGACAGCGAGACCGACGTCGAAGCGGCCCATGCCGCGGGCATCGACGCGGCGTTCGTCCGTCGACCCCACCGCGCTGGCGAGAACCTGTCGGTCACACCCGAATACGAGATCGACGGGCTCGCGGATGTGCCGCAGATTCTCGACGGAGAGCCGCCCGCAAGTGATTGAGAGACCCCGGCAAAAGTCAGGCGCTGCCGGAGACGAGATGCAGGCCGACGATGCCGACGACAATCGTCCCGATGAAGAAGATCCGCGCGAGCGTCGCCGGTTCGTCGAAGAGGACGATCCCCAGCGACGCCGTCCCGACGGCCCCGATCCCGGTCCAGACTGCGTAGGCCGTCCCCACGGGGAGTTCCTTGACGGCCTGGGCCAGCAGAACCATGCTGATCACGAGCGCGACAGCTGTCCCGAGCGTCGGCAGTGGTTTCGACAGGCCATCGGAGTATTCGAGCCCGATCGCCCACGCGACCTCGAACAGCCCAGCCACGAACAGGAGCCACCAGGACATCACTGCCCGGCTAGGCCATTCCGGCGGATGAACGTGGTGGTCTACAACGGCGTCCCGCAAACGGAGGGAACCAGCACTATGGCAGTAAAGCGGGCATACGGCGGCCGACGGCCGCCGTTTCCCTGCTGGCGAAGCCAGCAGGTGTTTTTGGTCCAGCTTTTTGCGAGGTGGGTGCCCGCAGGCTCGCTTCGCGAGCCGAGGACACCCACCGAAGTAAAAAGGTGGTCTCTTAGTCGTCAGCAACGAGCGGTCCGGACTCCGTCTCGACCAGGCGGTCGATGGCCTCGACCATGGCCTCGACGGAGGCCCGGGTGATGTCGGCGTCGCTGCGGGCGACCGTCACAGAGCGGTCGCCGCGGGACATCTCGACTTCGACGGTGACGACGGCGTCGGTCTGACCGGTGATCGCGTCGACGTGATAGGAGTCGAGACTCCAGTCGACGTCGTGGCCGAGGGCGGCCTCGACGGCGTTCATCGCGGCGTCGACGGGGCCGTCGCCGACCGAGGCCTCGGTACGCTCGACGCCGTCGACCAGCAGGCGGATGCTGGCGGTCGGGGTGCCGCTGCCGGCGACCGTGTTCAGGTCGACGAGTTCGATCCGCCGTTCGCGTTCGCGGTCCTGGACGTCCTCGGCGATGGCGAGCAGGTCGGCGTCGGTGACGCGTTTGTCGCGCTCGCCGAGGTCCTTCACGCGCTCGAAGACGGCGTCGAGTTCGTCGTCGGAGACGTCGATGTCGTGTTCAGCGAGCGCCGCGTTCACCCCGGCCCGACCGGCGTGTTTGCCGAGCGCGAGACGGCGCTCCCGGCCCACCTTCTCCGGCGGGTAGGGTTCGTACATCGCGTCGTCCTTGAGCGTGCCGTCAGTGTGGATACCGCTCTCGTGGGTGAAGGCGTTCTCGCCGACGACGGCCTTGTTCGGGGCCAGCGGGATGCCGGTCTTGTTGGCGATGAGCTGGGCGAGGTCGTGGACCCGCGTGAGATCCATCGTCTCGACGCCGTAGCCGTGATCTAAGGCGATGGCGACCTCCTCCAAGGCGACGTTGCCCGCCCGCTCGCCGATGCCGTTGATCGTCCCGTGGACGAGGTCGGCACCGGCCGCCAGCGAGACCAGGGCGTTGGTGACCGCCAGCCCGAGGTCGTCGTGGGTGTGGGTGCTCGTCGGCCCGAGGTCGGCGAGTCGCGAGACGGCGTCTAGCGTCCGGTCGGGCGTCGCGTGACCGACGGTGTCGGCATAGCAGACCCGATCCGCGCCGGCGTCGAGGGCCTCGGCCATGAGTTCCTCGAGGAAATCCAGGTCGGCCCGGGAGCCGTCCTCGCCGATCACCTCGACCCAGAGGTCGTGATCGGTGGCGTACTCCACAAGGGCTGCGGTATCAGCGATGACATCCTCGCGGGTCGTCCCGATCTTGTCCTCGATGTGACGGTCACTGGCCGGGACGACGAGGTGGACGCCGTCGACGCCGGTCTCTAAGGCGAGGTCGACGTCACTCTCGACGTTGCGGGCGAAACTCGTGACCGTCGCGTCGAGATCGAGGTCAGTCACGCGCCGGATCGTCTCGCGTTCGCCCGGCCCGGTGACGGCGCTGCCGGCTTCGATGACGTCGATACCGGCGGCGTCGAGTTCGCGGGCGATGTGTGCTTTCTCCGCGGGCGACAGCGATACCCCGGGTGCCTGTTCACCGTCTCGAAGCGTCGTATCGAGCAGTCCGACGTCCGAGAGCGATTCGAGTGGCTCGGTCGCGGGATGCTCGCCGAACAGTCCTGGCAAAATTCGGTCCTCGCTACGCTGGGCGAATTTCGCGCCCAGCCGCCTCGCGGCGACTTCCTCTATCCTCACTCGTCGGGTAGTCCGACATTGTATCTCTCGAAATGTGCTCGACGTTCATGAAGATACTGGTCCCGGTCGAGTCCCTCGGCTACCCACGTCTCACGTCTCGTCGGATTCGACGACGACCCGATCCCCAGTCTCGACGCCATCGGCCGCGCCGGGCGGTAACTCGATGACGCAGTCGGCGCGTGCCAGGCCGAAGCCGATCCAGGGCCGGAGTGTCTTTACCTGCTGGACGCGATCGTCACTGATCCAGAGCACGTCGATCGCCGTGCGGACGAACAGCATGTCGATGTCTCGCCGGCCCGCGTGCCCGAACGGAAACACGAGCGCGTAGTCGTCGGGAAGCGATCGGCGAAACCGGAGTCCGCGGACTTTCGCCAGCACTCCCTCGGCCATCTCGACGTCCGTCGCCAGCGTCCGATTCTCGCCGCCGTCCGCTGGCTCGTGCACGACGCGCATATTCGACGGTCGAAAGGCGGGAGAATAACGTTAGGGGTTGTCCGTCGACGGCCCCTCCCGGATGGCGTATCGGTTTTTAACTTCGACGCGTAGAGGGGTATATGAAGAAGACGGACGCAGGGACGACTGTCGGCGTCGCAGACCCCTACGCGTACGTCGAGCGTTGCGATCACTGCACCGACGACGGACGGTGTCGCTTCGCCGTCGAACGCGGCGACGCCGACCCCGAATTCGCCGACGAGTTGAGCGGCTGTGACTTCCGGTGTCCCGTCGTCGGCGACGCCCAGGAGACCGGATTGACGGGACCGTGGGACTGGAAAGACTGTCCGCACATGCGGGCGCGAAACCGTGACCGCGAGTGTGCCCGCTGTGGTCTCGAAGAACGCCGGTCGGCTCACAGCGACGAACGCCCCCTGCTCGAAGAGCACCACCTCTCTTACGCCGAGAGAGACGGTCGGGCCGCGGACCGAAGACGACCGGCCGACAGTTCGGGGACACCTGACCCGCTGGCCCACGAGATCACGATCTACAGGCGGGGCAGGGCGAGTGCCTCGGGGTCGTACGGAAATCAAAGATTTCCGTGATGACGAGACGCCTCCGGCGTCTCGAACCACTTGACCCCGAGGGTGAAGGCCGTAAGCCCCGTTAAACGTGTTCCGTTCGCTCGATGTACTGTTCAATCGTATCGGTCGAAACGTCACCAGCCGTCCCGACGTAGTACGATTCCTCCCAGAACCCACCGCCCCACAGGTATTCCTGTAACAGAGGTTCGTGCTGTTGCCACATCTCTCGTGCTGTAATGCTCTTGACTGTCCGTACAATCTCGCTCGGGGCGTATTTGGGATGTGCTGACAGAAACAGGTGTACGTGGTCGGGTGAGATGTGCAACGACAGAATCTCGTAGTTGTAGTCGTCGCACACCTCTCGAAAACTCGATTCCAGTGAATCTTCTATCACACCCAGTATCGGGTGTCGGTACTTCGGACACCACACAAAGTGGTAGTTGACGTTGTATACTGTGTGGTTTGACCGTTTCTCGCCCATACAGACAGTACGTGGACAAGACTTAAGCATTTCAGTGAATAAGCAATACGTGTGAGATGACTAAACGACTCACCGTTGACTTCGAGGACGAGTTATACAAGGAGTTCTCGAAGCAGTGTATCGACGCTGAGAAAACCAAATCCGAAGTCGTGCGTGGACTCGTCAAAGACTGGCTCAACGAATCCGAAGAATGACCGACTCACAGGCTCTCGTGAAGACGCTGGATTTCCAACTGAACATCCAGAGTGACAACGAGAGCCTGCTGTACGACGCTACACTCGAAGCACGGTCGGCGTACAACGAAACCATCCGCCTCGCCAAGCAGGGGGTGGACTGGGACACGATTCCCGACCGCGTGGCCGACGACGCCGACCTCGTGAAGAACACGACACAGCGCGTCGTCGCCAAAGCACTCGGCGCGATGGAGAATTACTACGAGTACGACGACTTCGACCAACCGAGCCACACCAAGGACGGCGCGTACCCGCTCCGAGCGAACTACGAGGAAGGATACAACCTGTCGCTCACCGACGACGGCGACGTGACGTTCCGCATCAGCGCGAAGCCCTACAATCACGTCAAGGGCGTACTCGAAGGTGACGACGCCCACCTCGACATTCTCAAGACCGCTCTCACGAGCGACGAGTGGAAGATTGGGACGGCAGAAGCCCTATTCCACAACGATAACGCCGAGTTGCACGTCAACGTCACCAACACCGAGCAGACCGTTCGAGACAAACAAGACTCACGGACGGTTGTCGGCGTGGACGTGAACGAGGACAACGTAGCGTTGACCGCGCTCTCCGAGGATGGCGTCGAGGACACATTGGTCATCGACTTCGCCGAAATCAAGTTCGAGCGTCACCGCTACTTCACGATGCGAAAGCGCGTGCAGAACGCCGAGAAACCGAGTATGCATGATACGCTTGAAGGACGGGAAGAACGGTTCGTCCGTGACCGACTCCACAAGGTGAGTCGTCACATCGTGGAGTGGAGCCGTCAGTTCGAGAACCCGTGCATCGTCTTTGAAGACCTCAAAGAGATGCGCGAGAGTATCGACTACGGAACGCGGATGAACCGACGCTTGCACCACCTGCCGTTCCGTGCGCTTCAATACTACACGTCGTACAAGGCCGCCTTCGAGGGCGTGCCAACGGCGTGGATTGAGCCTGAATACACGAGTCAGCAGTGTCCGCTGTGTGGACATACAGAACGGGCGAACCGCCGCAAAAAACGGTTCAAGTGCCGGTCGTGCCAGCATCAAGACCACGCCGACCGTGGTGCAAGCGTCAACATCGCTGTGAAAGGTATCAAGAAGCATCAAGACTGGAATGTGCCTGCTCTCAACAGCCTTCCCCAAGTCAGGAAGGTGTCGAACGAGAGACGGAGTCTCTCGTGATCCCGAAAATCTCCGATTTTCGGGCGACGACGGCAGGCATCGGGGGCCGTGGACGCCCCGACCGTGACCTCGGATACCGCGAGAGGGCATCATCCCGATGGTATCCGAGGCGTGTCCGACTAATCCACGGGAAGCCTCGGGGTCGTACGGAAGACAAAGTCTTCCGTGATGACGAGACGCTTCGCGTCTCGAACCACTTGACCCCGAGGCAGTTCACCTCTGTCGGTGGTGTCACGCGAAGGTCCACGACTCCTGGGCGAGCGTCGCGGACCCAGCGTCGCCCGACCCCGAGGCGATCGCCGCCCGGGAAGCCCGGCGGAGTCGGGAGCAGGCGGAACTGGGCTTCGAGTCGGCAGCCGACCGGCGCGACGACGGCGGCTAACGGGGTCGATTCGAGTGTCTGTCTGACCACTCTCGCCCGAGTTATCACGTATGATAATCTCCCGGTCAACCATAAGTAGCCACTGGGAGAACGCCAAAACTGCGAGAGAATGGTGGTCACGAAACGGGCACTCGGCGCAAATTACGTCACCGGGACGGGACTCCTCCTGTGTGGGCTGTTCGTCCCACTACTGGCAGGGCGGACTATCGACCCCCCGGCCGCGATCGTGGGGGGACTCGGCGTCCTTGCGGCGGCGGCGCTGGCGATGTCAGGCTACTGGCTCGATCACGTCGGGCTGACGGGCGAGCAGGTCTGGCGGGTCGCGATCCACGCTGGCCTCGGAATCGGGATCGTCACGCTCGGGAGCCTGCTGGTCCTCGTCCTCACACGAGTCCCAGACCCGGGGACGTCTGAAACGACGCTCCTGATGAGTTCGATTGCCCTCGGTGGGACGGGCGGGGCAGTAGCCGGAACGATTCGGGAATTCGACCGCTCGACGACGACGCTCACCCGAAGCACCGAAGTGCTCTCGCGTGTCCTCCGGCACAACCTCCGCAACGACATGACGGTCATCCTCGGACAACTCGACCGTCTGGAGAACGACCCAGACGACACTTTCGAGCCGGCACGTTCGATCCGGGCCACCGTCGGAGACGTGGCCGCGCTCTCAGAACAGGCCCGGCTGGTCGAACTCGCCGTAATTCGTGACAAGCGCCGTTGCCATCCAACAGACGTCGTCGCGTGTGTCAAAAGTGTGGCCGAGACGGCACAACCCGACCCCAGTCTCGCCGTCGAGACAGACCTTCCCGAGGCGGCGTGGGCCCAGGCCGACTGGATGCTCGAGACTGCGATCGAACACGTCCTCGAAGCTGTCCGCCCGCAGGACGAGGAACCGACAGTTTCGATCAGTGTCGAGCAGACCGACGCTGGCCGTGTGTCGATCCGGATCGTCGGCGGACAACTCACGCCGGCAGCGATCGAAACGCTCGAAGACGGAACGGAGACTCCGCTCAAACACAGCGAAGGGCTGAACCTGTGGCTCGTCCGATGGATCGTCCGTGGCTACGGCGGGACGATCACCGTCGAGGAAGAATCGTCTGCGGTGACGCTCCAGGTCCAGCGAGCGATGCCGGTCACGTTCGGCGAGTAGCGGGCCGTCACTGTCGACCTGTTTCCGGGGATATAAATTCACTTCCCCGTTAGCGCCAGGTATGACTCGCATCGACGTGATCGACAACCACGGCCAGTTCACCCACCTCGAGCAACGGGCGTTACGGGACATCGGCGTGGAGTCGTCGCTGATCGACAACACGACGCCACCTGAAGAGATCGATGCCGACGGCCTCGTGCTCTCGGGCGGCCCCTCGATGGACCGGATCGGGAACAGCCCCGAGTACCTCGATCGCGACATTCCGGTCCTGGGCATCTGTCTCGGGATGCAGCTCATGGCGGTCGAACTCGACGGGGCAGTCGGGGAAGGCGATTACGGCGGCTACGCGGACGTGACCGTCGAGATCCTCGACGACGCAGACCCCTTGGTCGGCTCGCTCGCACCCGAAACGCGGGTCTGGGCCAGCCACGCCGACGAGGTCACGCAAGTCCCGACCGGCTTCGAGCGAACCGCGACCTCCGACGTCTGTGACGTCGAGGCGATGAGCGACACCGACCGGGATCTCTACGGCGTCCAGTGGCATCCGGAAGTCGCCCACACCGAGGAGGGCGAGGCAGTCTTCGAGAACTTTCTGTCCATCTGTGAGTGAGTGGCCCGTTGTCGCAGCGACCGTAATCGACGAGCACCAAAACGGGTGGTGGGTTCTGCGTCCGAACCGCGTCCACGCCGTACTCTCAGTCATAGATCCTATCGGAATAATTCGAATTTCAATAATGAAAAACCATTTGTAGGTAGGCGGTGTCTGCCGGTGTATGACGGCGGGGGATGACACGCACACGCTGAATCGACGTCACGTACTCAAATCGATCGGGGCTGGGGCGGTCGGCACCACGAGTGTACTCAGCGCGAGGTCAGTGATAGCTGACAGCGACGGAACTCATTACTCGAATCCGCTGTACGGACCTGACTTCGCGGACCCCACGATCCACCGTGCGGACGATGGGACGTGGTGGGCCTACGCCTCGAACATGAGCTATATTGACGACGCCGACGAGGAGTTAGTACCGATCCTCTCCTCGCCGGACCTCGTCAACTGGACGTACGAGGGCGAGGCGTTCGACTCCCGACCAGGCTGGCTGTATGGATCGATCTGGGCACCCGACGTCCACTACCACGACGGCCAGTGGGTGCTGTTCTACGCCCTCTGGCCGCGCGGAGACGACGACAGTCAAGTACCCGGAATCGGGGTGGCCACGGCAGACACGCCCGATGGCCCATTCACGGACCATGGCGAGATCCTCTCCAACCCGGATCACCCCTATCCTGGCAACACGATCGACCCGTACTTCGTCTTCCACAACGAGACACCGTACCTCTTCTGGGCCAACTTTGCAGGCATCAACGTGGTGGAACTCACCGACGATCTACGGGACTACCGGGCAGGGACCTTCGACCAAATCGCCGGAAGCGCCTACGAGGGGCCGGCCATCTTCAAGCGAGGGGACTACTGGTACGTGTTTGGCTCCACCGGCGATTGCTGTGATGGCTTCGACAGCACGTATGAAGTGGAGGTCGGGCGGTCGGAGTACTTCCTCGGCCCGTACCACGACCGGAACGGCACCCCGATGCTCGAGCGTGACGAGTGGAACGCGGGGCCGACTCACCTCGGTGACAACGATCGCTTCGTCGGGCCGGGCCACGGAGACGTAACGGTCGATGACGACGGCACCTACTGGTTCGTCTATCACGCCTACGACACCGAGGGACCGGCGTTCGTCGACAGCGGCTGGCCGCCGGCACGGCAACTGTTCGTCGATCCGATCCGGTGGGAGGACGGGTGGCCCATCATCGGCTGTGACGGAACGCCGTCGATCGAGATGCCCATCCCCGGCGAAGGGGGCTACTGCAGTGGCAGTGACGACGGGACTGGTGATGGCGGTGGCGATGGGACAGATGACAGATACGAGACGTGGTCGGACACCGACGACCCGTACTACTCGACGCTCGTCAGTGATCTCGAGGGATACAACCTCGCCAGCGCGGGCCAGTTCGTCAATGGCAACGAGGAGGCGACAGTCTGGGATACCTACGAGATCGACGGCGGCAACGCCGACCGACTCGAGCGGTCGTCACTGGCCGTCAGCGACGAGGTGCCGTTCTCGGAGGCGGCCCGCTTCGAGGTGACCGACACACCGGAGAACCCGTGGGAGATCACCCTCAAGTCCGTCGGCGAGCGTGAACTGGAGAGCGGGCACGTCCTCCTCGGTGTCGCGTACATGCGCACGCCCGATGAGGAAGCCTCGGTGACCTACAAGTCGACGGCGTCTAGCAACGAGTCAGACAACTACGTTACCCGGGCCCAGCCGCCACTGGATACCGAGTGGCAGCGATACTACTTCCCGATCGAGTTCGGCGTATCGGCCGCCCCCGGCGAGTGGTGGACCGAGATCTGGCTGGGCGCAGCGGCCCAGACAGTCGACATCGGCGGCCTCGCAGTGATCGACTTCGCCCGGGGGGTGCGAGCCGACGACCTTCCAGTCGGAGAGGACCCCGGAGAGACGGCGGTCGAAACCGATGACGGCACCGAGACGGTCACGTCCGGCGAAAGCGAGGGTGAGCAAGATGACGACGAAACCAGCGATAGCGAGGGGACGCCGGCCGATGCACTGCCCGGCGGCGAGGGGTCGTCCCAGGATCTGGACGGCGACGGCCTGTACGAAGACGTCGACGGGGACGGCGACGCCGATATCAGCGACGTCCGATCGCTGTTGACTAACTTCAACAGCGAGATGGTCCAGGAACACGCCGACGCCTACGACTTCGACGGCGACGGCGGCGTCGACGTCGGCGACGTACTCGCGCTGTACCGGCGCAGCTACCGTAGCGTCACGTAGACTCCGAGTTTCACAGCGGCTGAGTCACAGTCAGGTACTTTTAACCCCTGTCGGGCGAACCTTCAGTTGCAATGACGACGACGCAGGGCAATCTCGCCGGCCTCTCTCGATATATCTTCCGTGCCCCGCGGTGGTACTCCAGTATCGGGTTTGCGCTGCTGATCGCGGCGCTGGTGGGCGTCGCGGCCTTCGACTCGCGGTACATTCTCGAGGACGCCTGGCAGGGGATCTTCTACATCGGCTTGCCGACGCTTGCCGCCGGCGTCCTGACGCCGCCGGTCGATCGGCTGATCGGCGGCCAGTTGACGCCGAGTCGGGCCTCGCTGCTCGCACTCGGCTGTGAGTTGCTCGTCATCGCGATCATGACCAGCGCAAGTCTCGTCGCCGCGCTCACGTCTCTCGGGCAGATATTCGTCTTCGACGCCCTCCTGTTCGCGCTTGCAGCCATCTTCGCCGTCCGGCTCCTGGTCGTGATGGCCGTCTCGCGCCACCGACTGGCTGTCGCCGCGATTCCGGCGAGCATCCAGACGGTCGCCGCCGCCGTCCTGTTATTCGTCTACAGTGGAACCATGCGCTACCTGGAGATCGGTGGCCCTCTCGCCAGGTCGTACCTCTCGCGGCCCGAGCAGGCCCCGCCGGAACTCCTGGTCGTGTTACCGAACGATTTCCTCGTGCTAGCGCTGCTCTGTCTGCTCTATGCGATCGCAGTCTGGCTGTTTCTCGTCGTCATCGACTGGCCCTGGCGGCGGAGCCTCGGCGTCAGCGCCCTGGACTTCCTCGAGGGCTTCATCGGCCACATCGCCGAAGGCTCGAACGAACTCGAGGAGTTCTTCGAGGAGATCGGCGAGGAGGCGCTCGTCCCGGTGACGGTCCTTTCGTTTCGACGGCCCGCCGGCGAGGAGAAAGCCCGGTTCGTCCTGCCGATGATCCACCCTGGCCCGATGGGTGAGATCGGTGGCGGCAACCTCCCAAAGCGGATCGCCCAAGAGGCCGACGGCCTGGGCTTTCCCCCACACGCCACTGCCGGGCATGACTTCAATCTCGTGACCGAACGGGAGGTCGAGACCGTCCTCGACGCCGCCGAGCAAGCCCACGAACGCATCGAGTATTCCGAGACGGCGACGGCGGGCGAACGCATCGCGGAGGGCGAAGCGACGCTGACGGGCCAGGCTTTCGGCGATCACGCGCTCGCGACCGTGACGTTCTCGCCCGGGTACGCAGACGACGTCGAGTACGCTGTCGGCCTCTCGGCCGCCGCCGAGGCGCGCAACGGCCACCTCTCGGAAGTGATGCTCGTCGACGCCCACAACTGCAACAACGGCCTCGACGGCGAGAACCTGGGACACGTCGTCCCCGGCGGCGAGCGCTCCTTCGACCTGATCCACGGTGCGGACCGCCTCGGCGAGGCGCTCGCGGCAGCCGATCAGGGAACGCTTCGCCTCGGGACGGCCCACGAGGAGACACCCTGGGAACCCGAAGACGGGATCGGCCCGCTTGGCGTCCGGGTGGCCGTCGTGGAAGTCGAGGGTGAGACGACCGCGTATGTACTGATCGACGGCAACAACATGGAACCCGGACTCCGCGAGGAGATCGTCGCCGCGATCGACCAGGTCGACCTCCTTGAGGTGATGACCTCTGACACCCACGTCGTCAATACGGTCGAGGCCGAAAACCAGGTCGGCGATCAGATTCCGGGCGCGGAACTCATCGACGTGATCGACGGCCTGGTCGAGGACGCACTCGCCGACCTCGAACCCGTCGAGGCCGGGATGGCAAGCGAACAGGCCGAGGTCACGGTCTTTGGCACCGATCGGACCGAAACGCTCGCGAGTACCGCCAACGCCGTCGTCTCGCTCGGCGCGCCGCTGGCCGGCATCTTCACCCTCGCCGTCGTCGCGATCAGCCTCCTGCTGTTCTTGTTGACGTGAGCGGCGACTCGCATCGCTCGGCAGGTTGTGGCGAGAAAAACGCCGAGGGAGCGATGTCAACTACCCCACCCTACTTCGCTGGTGGAGGGTTCCGTCAGACGTGGTCTGACGACGTGCAGGCCGTGGGCCTGCACTGGGGCTTGTCCGTGAACTCAGCCTCGAACCCATCAGGGTAGGCGGTAAATCCGCCGTTCGGCGTCACTGTTCCAGACTTTAGGGCGAGTTGACTGTCGCCCGTCCGCCGAGACGACTGTTGGCCTTGACGGACATGTCGTAATCCGATGTTCTTCGCCGCATTGTAATCTGCGTTCGCCTCCAAATCGCACTTCTGACACCGAAAGTCGCTACGGGTCGGGCGATTCTCGTCAGCCGTGAAGCCACACTCGGCACACCGCTTGGAAGTGTATGCCGGATCAACCTGTGTTACCGCGATGCCTTCTGCTTCGGCTTTGTACTCCACCTGTTCGTACAACGTTCGGAACGCCCATCTGTGCCCCCACGACGCTCCGGTGCGGTCGCGGATGTGGGCTAGGTCCTCGAACGCGATTATATCGCATCCGTGGCGGAGTGCTTCATCTACAATGGCGTTTGACGCCCGGTGGAGTACGTCACGCACGTATCGAAGTTCCCGATTACTCGATTGTTCAAGTGTTCGGTGAGCGCTCCGGGTGCCGGTTTGTTGGAGGCCGGCACGTACCTTTTCGAACTCGTGGAGATTGTGGGTTAACTCCCGCCCGCTAAAAAAGGAGGCAGTACTTGTGACGGCGAGGTTCTCGATGCCGAGGTCAACCCCGAGGACCGTTCCGTCCTCGGCGGTGTTCCGTTCGGTATCGGTCTTGTGTCGGCGGAAGCCGATATGCAGGAAGTAGTCGCCGTCACGGGCAGTGAGCGTGCTTTCCGTGACGGTCCATATGTCCGAGTCGAGGTACTGCCGTTGGTAGCCATCATCTGATTCGGGGAGAGCAAGTTTACACCGGACACGACTCTCTGTTGTGGAGAGCGACACCGAATCGTCGTCAAACAGGGTCATCGTTCGGGCGTCGAACTTTACCGTCGGAGCGGTGAAGGATGGCTTGCTTACCTTCTTGCCGTTCAACCGGCGTTCGATACAGCCGGTGATGGCTTGGGCGGCTTGGTGGGTGGCGAGAATCGCATGCTGACTCCCGAGGTCAGTGTGTTCGCGCACGTCGTCGTAGGCGAGGGGCTGTACGTCGCTTTTTGTGTTACACTTGCCCCACGCCATGTCGGTGGCGATCTGGCAACCACGCTTCCACTCGGAGATCGTCTCTTCGAGGAGGTCGCGTTGCTCGTCCGTGACTTCGAGACGTGTGATTGCCGTCCGACGCACGTATTCGTCTGCCACGTATTCAACACATGTAGATTTACACTTATATGTTTCTATATTTGACAGAAGAGTGCGCGCTCATCCCCACTTTACTCATCGCTTCAGTTACGGTTTCTTCCGCGTATGCGACGAAAGAAGGCTATCGCCTCGAAACCGCGGCGTAGAACGCCGCGTACTGTCCCCTGAAAGAAGCCGTGGGCGGAAGGAAACTCCGCGCCACCTCAATTGAACGTCTCTCACTCCCGTTCGCTCACCTCCCGCTGGAACGTTCAAATCTCTATCAGTCGTTCTTCCGACCAAGTGATCGCGACATGCAAAGCAGTCGCTTGCAAGTGAGTTCGCGAGAAGCGCCGAGGGGGAGATTTGAACTCCCGAGTCCGTGAGGACACCTGCTCTCGAGGCAGGCGCCTTGGCCAGGCTAGGCTACCTCGGCTCATGCTCCGGTAGTCCGGTTCCGTGTTTATCCGTTTCGATCTGGACGCACCACGGCAGTCCGCCGACGACGACCCCGACAGGCCCTACCACGAAAACTAAGGGTGCGTGGAGCGACCATCGGTCCATGGACGTCTCCGAGGCGAGCGATACGTGTACCCGGCTGCTGGACGAACTCGAATCGGCGATCATCACCGACCAGGAGTTCCTCGAAACGGTTTTGCTCGGGGTCCTCGGTCGTGGGCACGTCCTGCTCGAGGACGTCCCCGGGACGGGCAAGACGCTGACCGCCCGGAGTCTGGCGAAAGCGCTCGGGCTCTCGTTCTCGCGCATCCAGTTCACGCCGGACCTGCTGCCGACCGACGTCACCGGCACCCACGTCTACAACGAGCGCGACCGGACCTTCGAGTTCAGCGAAGGCCCCATCTTCGCGAACGTCGTGCTGGCCGACGAGATCAACCGCGCACCGCCGAAGACGCAGTCGGCGTTGCTCGAAGCGATGGAGGAGGGACAGGTCACCGCCGGCGGCGAAACCTACCAGCTGCCGACCCCGTTTTTCGTGATCGCGACCCAGAACCCCATCGAGATGGAGGGGACGTTCGAGTTGCCCGAAGCCCAGGTCGACCGCTTCGCGATCAAGGCGACGATGGGCTATCCCGACCTCGACGGCGAGGTCGAACTCCTCCGACGACGGGCCGGCCGCGACGACCAGAGTCCAGCGGTCGAGACAGTCCTCGACGCCGAGTCGGTGACGGCCCTCCGGGGCGTTCCCGAGACAGTCCGCGTCGAGGAGGACGTCCTCGAATACATGGCCGCGATCACGCGGGCGACGCGCGAACACCGTCACGTCGAGGTCGGCGTCTCGCCGCGGGGGAGCCAGCGACTGTTCGAGGTCGCGCGGGCGCGGGCGACACTCTCGGGGCGTGAGTACGTCACGCCCGACGACGTCAAACGCGTCGCACGCCCAGCACTCGCCCATCGGCTCGTCCTCACGCCCGACGCCAGGGTCGACGAGGTGGCGAAGTCCTCGGTGATCGACCGGATCCTCGAGGAGGTTCCCGTCCCGACGGTCTGACTCAGGCCCGCATCGCCAGCAAGACCAGTCCGCCGCCGACGAGAAACGCCGCCAGGACGGCGAGAGGCTGGCCACCGGTCGCAACGAGATAGGTCGTATAGACGAGGCCGATCGAGACGGCACCGACGAGCGTCGAAGCCGCCGCGTGGACGACGACCGATCGAACCACCACGGCGTCAGAGCCGAGTTGCTGGGCGGCGTTGATCGACTGCTCGCCGATATCCCACCCGAGTACGGCCCCCACAATTCCGACGAGCACCAGCCCAGCCGGGAGCGAAGCCGCCCCGGCGAGAACGCCGCCAGCCAGTTCCAGGAGGGTCCCGAGGCCAAGCACGCGTCGCGATCCGCGCGCAGTCCCGGCGACTGCGAGCACGCCGCCGACGAGTGCGAGCACGCCGGCTTCCGGCACGAGCGAAAGCGCGAGCGTCGCGACGGTGACCGCACCGCCGGTCAGGAGGACGGCGAATCGCGGCGGGCGGACGTCCTCGTCCATCAGGACCACCGCCGGCCGGCCGTCGTGAGTGCGAGTGCGAGCGATTCGTCGGCGTCCCAGTCGACCACACGGACGTCGGCACGCCGGAGCTTCGAGAGCCGGTTGTCCCGTTCGAGTCGGGCGAGCGTCCGGCCGGGCGTGCCGGTAGCCGTCGCGTCGGGGCTGATGACCGTGGCCGGATGGCCGGCCGCGTGGAGTTTCCGGACGACCGCGAGGACCTCGTCGTCGACCAGCGGCGAGAACACGATCAGCTGGCTGTCGGTCGAGAGTCGTTTCCGGAGGGCTGGCAGGTTGATGCGCCGGTAGTACGGGAGCGTCGGCGGTGACGGTGCGAAGGCGTCGTCGGTCGCGAGGACGTCCTGGAGGCGTGCGAGGTGGGTGTGTCCGGCCCCGGGGGCCAGCCAGCATTGCCGGGGCGAGAGCGCGGCCAGCCCAACCCGGTCGTCGGCAGCCGACAGCGCCGATGCGAGTTGAGCCGCCGCGAGGACGCTCCGGTCGACGGCCGAGGGGGAGTCGTCGTCGCTGGCGACGTACGCTTCCTTGCGGGCGTCGATCACCACGACGACCGTCGCCGAGCGCTCCTCGCGAAACTGCAAGGTCGCCAGGTCCTCACCGCGGGCCGCCCGGCTCCAGTCGATGCGCGTCAGCGGATCGCTGCTGCGGTACTCCCTGATCGAATGGAACTCCAGGCCACTCCCGGCGGTGTCGGTCAACACGCGCCCGACATCCATCGAGGCCTGTTTGCGAAGCGGGACCGACAGATCCAGCACCGTCGAGACGTCGTAGGTGACCGTCTGATCGCCCTCGACACCGACTGTCTCGACTGCTTCGAGCGTCCCCGGCAGGTTCCGCGAGACGACGAAGGCGTCCTCGAAAGTGTGACTCCCCCGGATACCAGCCACGGTGTAGGTATATTCCATCGTCGCGCCCGGCCGGAGTGCGGTCCCGTGGCGCGGACTGTCCGCCTCGATGGTGAGATCGGCCGGCACGCCGTCGACGACCCGGAGGTCTGAGAGGAGTTGCTCGCCGACGTTTTCGACTTCGACGGTGACGTCGACGGACTCGCCGGGGCGCGGATCGGCCGGCTGGAGTTCCCGTGAGATCCGCACGGCCGTCGACGGCGAGGACCCGGCGACCGCGTACGCACCGAGTCCCGAAAGGGCGGCCCCCACCAGAACCAGGCTGGCCTGACTCGTGAGAACACCGAGGCCGACGGTGGTCAGCGCGATCGCGGTGAGTCCGTTCCAGCGATCGGTCGCGTGGGTGCCCGGATCGGCCGGTTCGGTCCCTTCGGTGTCGGCCGTGGACTCGTCCCACGAGACGTCCTCGTCAGCGAGACGTCCCAGGGCCGCGATCGCGCTGCGGACCCGTCGCTGGAGGATCGACGTCCCGCTGACGAACGACGACACCCGATCGCGGACGCTGGTCGGTTCGTCGGCGAACAGCGCGACTGCGTCGGGATCGTCGCTCCAGGACCCGGCCGCGAGTTGCTCGTCGACAGCCCCGCCGTCCCCTTCGAGGACCGTCTCGGCCGCCGTCCGGATGCGGTCCTGTGCCGTCGTCCTGACCTGGAGTCGGCCAATGGCGTTCTGTGCGTCCGCAGCCAGCAACGCGTCGAAGTCCGCGCCCGGCACCGACACCGTCGTCCGGCGCTCGACGGGCGGGGTTCGGACAGTATCGACCGACGAGAGCAAGCGCTTGAACCACCGGCGGGCGGCGAAGACGATCAACAGGACGCCGACGCCCATCACGACCAGGTACTGGACCGAGAGCGACCGCCCGACGTCGGGCGAGAGCAACACGACGAATCCGGCGGCGACCACGAACACCCCGAGGACACTCAGGAACCGTCGCAGGCCGACCGCGGAGGCCTCGTCGACCTCGTCGTCGGGGCGTCGGGAGCGGTCGGTCGTCCGGCTCACGACTCATCACCGGCGTAGGTCGATTCGATCCGCCGCAGGGCGTCGGTCGCCTGGCGCTCTCGCGCCGCCGAGACGGGCGCGTCGCCGTACCGGACATCCTCGAACAGCCGCGTGAGTTCCTCGACGTCCCGCGGTGCCATCCCGGCCTCGATCGCGACGTCGGCGAACTCCCCTGGCGTCGTCGCCGCCCGATTGGGAACGTCGAGCGCGTCGGTCATGTCTACCCAGGCGCGATAGACCGCGTTCGACGTCGAGGTCGTCTCGTCTTGGATTTCCGCGGCCGCGCGACCGGCCGCGGCTCCGATGGGCGTGAGCGTCTCCGGCGTGGCGTCGTCCGCGACGTCGGCGTCCGGTTCGGACGGCCCCTCGTCGGTGGAGAGCCCGAACAGCACGACCAGGGCGAGCACCGCAACGACGGCGATAATCCCCAGAAGAAAGGCTGACGGTGGCGTCGACACGCCGACCTCGGGGGCGATGCCGTCGGCCCCGCCAGGGGGGCCAGCCCCGGCGTCCTGGCCGAAGCCGACGTCACTCCCGGGACCCGTCAGCGCGATGATCAGCTCCATGAGAAGCCAGAACCCGATACCGGCCGTGAGGACGGCGAGCACGACACTGAGCAGATCGCGGATAGAGAGGACGTACAGGGCAACCACGAACGTCAGTCCGAGCAGACCCAGCAGGGCCGTCTGTAACACGGGGCCGAGTTCCGGGAGCGGCTGTGGGTCCGGTTCGAGTGCGTCGTCGGCCTGGAACACCGCACTCGAGTCCCCGTCTTCGGAGACGAGACTCCCGCTCCCCTGTGCGGCAGGGTTCGCCAGCGTTCCGGCGGCGAACGTAAGCGCGAGCGCCCCCAGTACGCCGACGACCACCACCCCGACCGTCCGTCGATCGAGTTGCACTGCCGATGGGTAGTCGATGGACCAATGTGAGTGTTGTCCCCCCGACAACGGCCTGGATCACTCGGAAGAGACGACGGCGACGTCACCACGGCGGTCGACGTCGACTCGAAGAATACCCACGTGAGGAATATATAGGATCGTTCCGAACCAACGTCCATGGCCGAACCGGGACGTGAGATCGAGTACACTGTCGAAGACGTGGCAGGCGTCTTCGCCGAACGAACAGATTACGCCGAACCGCTGACTGCCGGCGACGTCGCCGACGCGCTCGGATGTTCACGCCGGACCGCGCTCAACAAACTCCACGAGCTCCAGGAGACCGCAGACGTGACCTCCAAGAAGGTCGGCGG
Source organism: Halorhabdus tiamatea SARL4B (assembly GCF_000470655.1). Lineage (NCBI taxonomy): Archaea > Methanobacteriati > Methanobacteriota > Halobacteria > Halobacteriales > Haloarculaceae > Halorhabdus > Halorhabdus tiamatea. The sequence continues at coordinate 2,168,988 of NC_021921.1, read as the reverse complement.
TCGGAGCCGCGTGTGGTGGATCGCCGTTCACGTCGATGGATAGGGGGTGGGCCAGTCGGCACCTCAGAGGCGCATCCCCGCGATGACGAGGACGCCCCCACCCAGAAGCAACGCGAGTGCGGGCACGGGTTGGCCGTTGCCGGCCAGCCGGTACAGTCCGTAAACGCTGGCGAACAACAGTGTCCCGACGAGCGTCGCCCCGGCCGCGTGGACGACCAGCGGTCGGGTGCCACGACCGGCCACAGCCAATTGCTCGGCGACGGAGATTGCCTGTTCGCCGAGGTCCCAGGCGAGCAAGACTGCGAGGGACGCGGCGAGGACGAGTTCGAGCCGGAGCGCACCCAGTGCAGCCACGAGCACGCTACCGAACTGAACCGTGACACCGACCAGCAGGACGCCACGCGATCCCCGGGTGAGTCCAACGATCACCGCGCCGACGCCGATGATCGCCACCAGCCCCGCGATCGGGACCGGACTCGTCGCCACGACGACGAACACCGCGGCAGCGACAGCCGGCGCGACCGTCCGCCGCGGTGGCGTCTCCCGATCCGCCATCACGACCACCTCCGGGCGGCCGCCGAGAGCGCCAGCGCGAGCGGATCCGCCGGGTCCCAGTCGACGACGCGGACCCCGGCCTCCCGGAGTTTCGAGAGGCGGCGGTCGCGTTCGATCCGGGCCAGCGTCCGCCCCGGCGTCACGCCGCCCGTGGCGTCCGGGCTGACGACCGTCGCCGAATGGCCGCTGGCCTGGAGCTGGCGGACGACCGTGAGGAGCTCGTCGTCACAGACCGGCGAGAGGACGATCAGCTGGGCAACGCCCGGGAGTCGCTTGCGGATCGACGGGAGCCGGATCGCGGGCTTGAACGCCTGCTCGGGCGGTCGCGGGTCGAACGCGTCCGCGTTCGCGAGCGCCGCCTGCAGCCGGGTCAGATGAGCGTGACCGGAGCCTGGCGACACCCAGCACTGTCGAGGCGAGAGCGCGGCCAGGCCCACCTGATCGTCGCTGTCGAGCAGCGCCGAGGTGATCTCCGCCGCCGCGAGGACGCTCCGGTCGACGGCCGAGGGGGCGTCCGTCTCGGGGGCGACGTAGGCCTCCCGGCGCGCATCGACGAGAACCACGACCGTCGCCGAGCGCTCCTCACGGAACTGCAGGGTCGCCAGGCCCTCGCCGCGAGCCGCTCGGCTCCAGTCGATCCGGTTGAGCGGGTCGCCGGTCCGGTACTGTCTGACCGAGTGAAACTCGACGCCGCTGCCGCCGACGTCGGTGACCACGCGCCCGACGCTCCGGGACGTCTGGTCGCGTACTGGCACAGCGCGCTCCATAGCTCGCCTCACGTCGTACGTCACCGCCGCGTCACCCGCGACGGAAACGTCTTCGACGCGTTCGAGAGTCCCGGAAAAATTCCGGACCGAAAGGGCCGCGTCGCCGAACTCGTGACGGCCCCGGACGGACGTGACCCGATAGTCGTAGGTCGCTGTCGCGCCCGGCCGAAGCGCGGTTCCGTACCGGGGCGAGCCAGCCGTGACCGAGAGGCCCTCGGGAACCCGATCGACGACCCGGAGGTCGGGGACGAAGCGATTGCCCACGTTCTCGACCTCGATGGTCACCCGCACGGCCTCGCCGGGCGTCGGCTGGGTGGATTCGACTTGTCGGGTAATCCGAATCGAGGTCGACGGGGCGGAACCAGCCGCAGCAACGACGGCGACGCCGCCGACGAGCGCGCCCACGAGCAAGAGCGTCGCCGAGCCGAACACCGCGCCGATCCCGACGGCCGTAAGCCCCATCGGTTTGAGGAGTCGCCACCGATTGGTCGCCCGCAGCCCTGGCTGGGTCGGCGTGGGCACTGGTTCGTCCGCGGTCACGTCGAGTTCGATCGACGGCCGCTCGCCATCGTGGCGGTCGGCGAGAGCGGCGACGGCGGCCCTCACCTGGCGCTGAAACGCCGTCTCGCCTGTCCTGGCATCTCTCAATCGCTCGCGTAGCCCCGCACCGTCCTCGAATAGCGCGTCGACGGCGTCGTCGCTACCGGCCGACGTCCCCTCCGGGCCGGTACGATCGCGCCCGGACAGTTGCTCGGCCACCGACCGGAGTCGGTCGAGGACCGCCTCTCTGGCCCGGAGTCGGGTGATCGAGGAGACGCGCCGGTCGGCGATCGTCCGGTCGAACGCCCCACCCGGGACGGAAATCGACGCGCGACCCTCGACTGTGGGCAACGTTGCTGACTCGATCGACGTCAACGCGAGACCGATCCAGTAGCGGAGCGCCACCGCCAGGACGGCCACGCCGAGTACCGGCACGATCCCGTATTCCAGGGCCACGTCCGACGCGAGGGACGGTCGGACGATGATCGCGATGCCCCCGAGGACCGCAAGCAAGGCGATCGCGCCGCGGAGGCGTCCGACGTGTGGAAGACGCAGCTCGGATGTGGAAGACTCGTCCGACGTCATCGGTCCTCACCCGCGTAGGTCGCCTCGATATGTCGCAGCGCCGCCCGGGCGCGTTCGGCACGCTCCGGAGAAACGGGTGCGTCGCCGTACCGAACGTCCTCGAAGATCTGTGTGAGTTCCTCGACGTCTCCGGGAGCCATCCCGGCCGCGATCGCGACGTCGGCGAACTCGCCGGCAGTCGTCGTGTCCGGATCCGTCACGTCGAGTGGCTCCGTCATCTCGACCCAGGCCTCGTAGACGGCGTTGCTCGCCCCGACATCCGTCGTGTCGAGGGCGTCGGCCGCCCGACCGGCCGCTTGGCCGATCGCGCTGAGTCGGGCCTCGCCTGCGTTCCCGTCTGGACCCTCCCCAGGAGTGTCGATCGCCGCTTCGTCACCTGACCGCGCGTAGAGGAGGCCAGCGGTGACCACGACCACGAGAGCCCCAGCCCCGAGCAGATACGGCGAAACCCCGCCACCGCCCGGCGACGCCGACTCGCCGGTCGAAAGCGAGGGCACTGTCTCGTTGCCCACCGACAGATTTCCCGCGAAATCGAAGAGACGGCCCCCTCCAGCCCCGTCCAGCAGCCAGACCTGGCCGACGAAAAAGATCGCCGAAACGGCCAGCAGTAGCAAAATGCGGACCAACTCGTCCGTATCGAGGAGTGCGAGACTGCCGAGCAACAAGACGAGCGAGCCGACAGCCAAAACTGTCCAGAGCACGTCGAGATACAGCGGTGGAATCGGCAGATCGAGTGAGCCGCTGAAGATTTCGCCCGCCGGATCCTCGCCGATTCCGGGATCGGCCCATTCACCGTCAACGTCCTCCCCGACCGGGTCAGTCAGCGTCGCCGCCGAGAGAACGAGTCCGAGAACGCCGAGCACCCCGACGACGATGATACCCACCGTCCGGCGGTCTACCTGCATCGGCATGGCCTTCTGTTCGGAGCGGCATGAGCGTTACCACTTCGCACTGTGTGTTGTGATCGACATTCGCCGGCGAATGAAACGGACAAGCATGGACACACAGGTCATGAGGACAACTACCACACGATTATTTATCCCTAAATTCGGTTTACGCGCTGGACAGACGACGCCACAGCGAGACCGGAGCTGCCGACAGAGTCTGCCCACCCCTCACCAGCGGTGGTGGACATCTCGGAGACGAACTCCTCGTAAATGTCCCGCACTGCGCCGTGGGCCTCATGAGACAGCGGGTCCATCTCCGCGGCTTCAACGTTGTCCCGGATGTGCTCGGGCGAGGTCGCTTCAGGAATCACCGTGGAAACAGCGTCGTGACCCAGGATCCACCGCAGGGCCATCTGGGCCATCGTCATGTTCTCCGACGTGCTCTTCGAGGGTTCGTCCTGGCCGCGGTGCTACCACACCCACGCTCGACGACTGGCCGGCCCGACCGCTTCAGGCCTCGACCCACTTCACGTGACGGACGTCGTAACTCCCACACTCCGGGCACGCGTGGTACTGGACGGAAAACCGCGTTTCACAGGACAGACAGATGTAGGGTCGTGACCCTCCCGCCGCCGACCCCGATCGGTCCCTGCTGAAGACACCCATTGGAACCACACTTTGAATCCACAACCCGCCACCAAAAAACGATGCGATCGTTTATCCGGATAGATCGTATCCACGTCTGTCGATCGTCTCCGAGGGAAGTCAAAGCGGACAGCCACGGCCGCAAAACTCGATGGCGACAGAAACGCGCTGAATTGACCCCCTTCATGGACCAGTTCGATCCCAGTGATGAAAACGTACTTCCCGACTACCGCCGAGAGAGCTATCGTGTCACACCTCATCACCACGCAGGGGACGTTCGAGCGGGACGAGATCGACCTGCTATTGGCACACGAACACGTCTTCGTCGACCTCGGTCCGATGGCGGACGAAAACTGGAAGGACGCCCAAGCCGAGGCAGTGATCGATCGGATCGGCCCGGAGATCGAACGCGCGATAGACGCCGGGATCGACGCACTCGTCGAGTGTACGCCGGAGGGTGTCGGACGACGCGTCGACATCGACCTCGCGGTCTCTGAAGCGACGGACTTCCCGATCGTCGTCCCGACCGGGATCTACCAGGAACCGAACATCCCCCAGTGGGCCCGGGACATGAGCGTCGAGGATCTCACCGACTGGATGCTCGCGGAGTTGACCGAGGGGATCGACGACACCGGCGTTCGGGCAGCCTGGATCAAGGTGAGCACTGACGACGACGATCCCGAGGGGCTCTCGCCGGACGAGGAAAAGATCCTCCGGGCCGCGGCGCGGGCCGGCGCCGAGACGGGTGCGGTAATCGGCAGCCACACGCTGCACGGCGATGTCGTCGACCAGCAACTCGATATCATCAAAGCCGAAGGGTACGACCCGTCGCGGTTCATCTGGATCCACGCCCAGGCCGAGGCGGACCGCGACTCCCACGAGCGCGCGGCAGAGCGCGGTGCGTTCGTCGAGTACGACTGGATCGGCGGTGACGACCAGGACGACCAGACCTACATCGACCTCGTCGCACACATGACCGAGCGCGGGTACACCGATCGCGTTCTGTTGAGCCAGGACCGGGGCTACTACGACCCGAGTGAGCCGGACGGCGGCGACATCGACCCCTATACCTACATCGTCGAGTCATTCCTGCCGAAACTCCGCGCGTCCAGCGTCGACGACGCCGCTATCGAGACGATCGTCCACGAAAACCCCTTCGACGCCTACAGCCGGTGAATACACACGCGACGCCCGTGAGTGTCGCGAGAAGTCACTCGGGGCTCACGATGTTCGCCGCTCCACAAAACCGAGGCTTCTCTCCGCTCGGAAGAAGTCTGCTCGCGGCTGGGCCGCTCGCTAGTCGAGACTCTCACGAGGTTCGAGTCTCGCAGTCCGCCCTCCCCGATTTGAACAGATGAGAGACGTTCCGGGCCTGCGGCGCTACGCGCCGTTCCGGGGCTGCGACTTCCAGGCTCAAATCGGGTCGTGGGAAACTCGATAGACGCCGCTGGCTCACTTCGTTCGTAGTCGGCGTCAGAACGAGTCCGCCCTCCCCGATTTGAACGGGGGACAAGTCGATCTACAGTCGACTGCTCTACCAGTCTGAGCTAAGGGCGGGCGCACCTACATCTTGGTCGGGTGTCGGACTTAACGGTTGCCATTCGGAACGAAACCCAGACCCGACAGCCCCGCCCAGACGGGGATGACGCGCGTCAGACATTCACGAAGATTAAAGTAGGATGGCTGACAACGGGTATGACAGGCCGTATGAGCAAGATCACGTTCCGCGCTGACGACGACCTCGTCGCGCAACTGGAAGCGTTCGACGCATCCAAGAGCGAGGTCATGCGCGAGGCACTCCGGACGTACCTCGAAGATGCGGACGGAGAACCGTCCGAATCAACGCCGGAACCGACGAGCGCCGAGGAGAGCCTCGACGACCTCATCGTGGAACGTGTCGACGCAGTACTCGCCGAGCGACTGGGCGAGCGCAGGCGACCCCAGCCACAGGACGTCAACGTGAACATCTCGCTGGAAGACGCCGTCGCAACCACCTCGACGCCATCCAAGACAGCGTCGGACGAGACAGAGCCGACGGACGCCGTCACCGAACGTTCCACCGAGCGAACGTGCTCACAATGTGGCGAGACAGTGGCCGACGACCACGTCTACTGCCCTAACTGCGGCGAGAAGACCGCTCGACGTGTCTTCTGTGAGTGCGGCGACGAACTCCGCTCGGACTGGTCGTTCTGCCCCAGCTGTGGCAGACGGACGGCAGCGGCTGACGTCCTCGATCAGTAAGCCCGCGTAAACGCCGTCTCTACGGCGTTTACGCGCGTTCACGCCCGAGTGTCTTACACTCGGGGAAACTTTTATAATGATTCAGTCTGTGGTACGGTATGCGTAAGACGGGTCGTCTTACACCGTGGCGGTTCGCTCGCCACCGGCCGCCGTCTGGCGGTTCGATCGTGTAAGACAGGCACACGTGCCGCATCCCCGTCTTACCCAAAGGGGAACGATAAAAACATGGAGCGTGTGACACTACGGATTCCGAAGCAACAGATCGAGGAGGTCGAGCGGATGGTCGAAACGGGGGAGTACCCCAACCGGAGCGAGGCGATCCGGGCGGCCGTCCGAGATATGCTCGCCGAGCAGGACACGGCAAAAGAACGTCCGTCCGAGAAGCGCAAGCGCCGGACGTGGGCGAAGGTGTAGACTATGCAGGATATAGTCAACTCCGCCCTGAAACACGAGGAGGAAGAACAGCGCGAGATGGACGCAGAGAGTGACGAGTTCGGCGACCCGCGGATCGTGATCGTCGGCTGTGGCGGTGCGGGTAACAACACGGTCAATCGCCTCTACAACATCGGCGTCGACGGCGCGGACACGATCGCGCTGAACACCGACAAACAACACCTCAAGATGATCGAAGCCGACACGAAGATCCTCGTCGGCAAGTCCCTGACTAATGGGCTCGGGGCGGGCGGCGACCCCTCGATGGGCGAGCGCGCCACCGAGATGGCCCAGGGCACGATCAAGGAAGTACTGGGCGACGCCGATCTCGTGTTCGTGACGGCGGGCATGGGCGGCGGGACCGGGACCGGCGCGGCCCCCGTCGTCTCGAAGATCGCCAAGGAGCAGGGCGCAATCGTCGTCGGCATGGTCTCGACGCCGTTCAACGTCGAGCGCGCACGGACGGTCAAGGCCGAGGAGGGGCTCGAAAACCTCCGCAACGAGGCCGACTCGATCATCGTCCTCGACAACAACCGCCTGCTGGATTACGTCCCGAACCTCCCGATCGGCAAGGCCTTCTCGGTGATGGATCAGATCATCGCCGAGACGGTCAAGGGGATCAGCGAGACGATCACCCAGCCCAGCCTGATCAACCTGGACTACGCGGACATGTCCGCGATCATGAACCAGGGTGGCGTGGCAGTGATGCTCGTCGGCGAGACCCAGGACAAGAACAAGACCCAAGAGGTGGTCAGCGACGCGATGAACCATCCGCTGCTCGACGTCGACTACCGCGGCGCGAGCGGCGGACTGGTCCACATCACCGGGGGACCGGATCTCACCCTCGACGAGGCAGAGGGCATCGCGAGCAACATCACCGACCGTCTGGAGGCCAACGCCAACGTCATCTGGGGCGCGCGCATCGAGGACGACTACAAGGGGAAGGTGCGGGTCATGGCGATCATGACCGGCGTCCAGTCCGCACAGGTTCTCGGTCCGACGACCCAGAAGCAGGCCAACAAGTCCCGCGCGGCGATCGACGGCGAAGACATAGGCGAGGAGGCCTTCGACGCGAGCGCGAACGTGGACACCGAGATCGGAACCGGACAGCGCAACTTCGGCGAGACTGACGGCGGCCGCAGCGAAGTCGAGAAGAACAACGGACTCGACGTCATCCGGACGGACTGAGTCCAACCGTTTCTCCGTCTCTCTCAGGCCGCAAGAGCACTCAGCAACTGGCACTTCCGACATCGATCGCCCGACGTCGGCGCACCGCAGGTGTCACACGCGTCGTACGCACCGTCATCAGTGTCGACGCGTTCGGCCGCATATCGCGCCAACTGCTCGTAGCCGGCCATGATCGAGTGGCGCGTCCCTGGATGGGCTTCCTCCATCGAATAGAGCAACTCCTGGATCTCGCCGCGGTAGGCCTCCTCGGCATGGGGACACTCGGTGATGTGTGCCGGCAGGTCGGCCAGGCGGGCGTATAGCGCGACCTCCTTCTCCGGAACGTCCCGCAGCGGCTTGGCACGCGGCACGTGCTTGTCAGTCAGCGATCGCTCGGGCATGGGTCCGAGACTGGCGTCGAAGTGCTTGGCCATCTGGTCGACGTCGCCCTCGAAGAAGTTCATGAGTGCCGTCTCGGCCTCGTCGTCGAGGTTGTGGCCGGTCAACAGCAGGTCGGCGTCGTACTCGTCGGCGTACCGCGAGAGAAGGTCCCGGCGGAACACGCCACAATAGGCACAGGCCGCCATGTTCTCTGGGTCGTCCTCGACGACATCGTCCATCCGGACGCCGAACTCCTCGCTGTAGCTGACAGTCTCGTGGCGGAGGGCGAGGTCGTCGGTGAGCGCCTCGGCGGCGTCGAGGCTCTCGTCGCGGTACCCCTCGATTCCTTCGTGGATAGAAAGGGCGACGAGTTCGATCCGTGGGTCCTCGGCGAAGGTTTCGGCCAGGAGTTGGGTGAGCACGACGCTATCCTTCCCGCCCGAGAGGCCGATCAGCCACGTCACCGGGTCCTCGGGCGTCGCGTCACGGGGGACGAGGCCGTCCTCGCGGATCCGCCGACGCATCCGTTTCTCGACCGAGCGGCGAAAGTGCGTCGCACAGAGATGGGCCCCGGAGTAGGCCGCGTGCATGACCGCATCCTCACCGCACCTATCGCAATCCATTCGCTCCCGGGTAGCGGAGGGGCACGGTTGACCGTTACGGCTCTAACGCGCCGGCCCCGGACTCGATCGCCACCAGCACGAGCGGGAGGTACTCTTCGCGTCCCGGTGAGGAGAACAGTTCGTGCCCGCCGTCGTATGGGACCCGATTGTCCGCCGGCGCGCGTTCCTGTATCGCCGCCGGGCTGACGACCCGATCGTCGGGAGAGAAGAAGACGACGCTATCCGATCGGAACGGCGGTAACGACGCCTGAGCACGTCTGACTTCCCGGAGAAACGTCGGTGCGATGGCGTCGGGACCGTCGGCCAGTTGGTCCCCAGAAGCGAGCGTCCCGATGGCCTCGGCGTCGATTCCCGTCGGGAAGAGCGGACGGGCGATCGGGAGACGGGCGAACAACCTCGCGAGGAGTCCGTCCTGGTCCTCGTGGATCCCCCACCATGGACTGAGGTAGACGCGGGTGTCCGGCCCAGTGAGGAACGCGCCGATGAGCCCACCCGTGCTGTGGGTGAGGAGGCGATACGACGACAGCGTCGCGACGTACTCGGCGACCGGCTGGCGGTACTCGGCGTCGAAGTCAGTGATCGTCGTCGGGATCTCGATTGCGTGGACGCGATACCCAGCCTCGACGAGGCGGTCGATCAGCCAGCGGACGGTCTCGTGTTCGGGCTTGTTCCCCCACCCGAGGACGAACACGAGGTCAGCTCCCGTCCCGTAACTCTCCGTGTGCATGGTTCACAATCGTGGACTGTCGGCAAAAAGCCTGCGCGGGGCAACCGTTTTCGCGCCGCGAGCGGTAGCCCCGCTGATGACGGAACTCGACCGCGAGGCGGCCGTCGATCGTCTCGAAACCTTGCTTGAGACGATCGAGGACGAGACGATGCCCGTCCCCGTCCGGGAAGTCTGGGTCTACGGGGATCTCGCGCTCGGCGTCGATCCGGTCGAGCGCCTCGATGTCTATCTCACGAAGGACCTGCTGTTCGGCCGGGCCGACGAACGTGCGGCCGAACTGAACGACCGTTTCGGCGTCGAGGGGATCGGCGAGACGGTCCGCACCGAGTGGGCGCGCGAGCACCCCGACGCAGTGCGGGCGAACCCGAGTGGCCACGTCGCCCCGGAGAAGTGTCTCGGGGCCCACCTCTTCGGCGAGGACGAACCGATCCACCTCGAGGTCTGTAACGCCTCCTTCGAGGACAACGTCACCCAGCGACTCGAGGGTGCACTCGCTCGGGAGTCCTACGAAAACATCCTCGATCCCCGAGGGGTCTGCCTGTGGATCGACGGCGAACGGTCCGGTGACGCGTTCACCAAACTCCGGGATGGTGAGTATGTCTTCCCGCCGCTTTCGGGCGCACTCGAGATGCTCGGAGCCGAAGAGAGCGTCGCACGGGAGGCTGCAGACGCCGTCGAGACCTACCGGGAACGCCAGGACGGCGTCAGCGTGCGTGGCGACGTCGTCTGAGTGGGCGACAGCTGTGGTCCGCCCTCAGACCTGTCCCACCGCGACGTAGAACGGGACGGTTTCGGTCCGCTCGTAGGTCCGCTCGGCCATCTGTTCGATCACGTCCCGTCCCATTTGCCGCCAGCGCTGTCTGAGAGAGTCGTATCCATCGGCTGTCAACCCGCCGTCGAGCATCGTCTCACGATCGGTTGCGAGCCCGTCACCGCTGGCCTTTCGACGGGCGGATTCGACGTCGGCCTCGTCGTACGGGGGCGAGATGGTGCGGTCGTGATCGTATCGTGTGACCTCGATCGAATCCAGGCCGGCGTCGGCAAGGATCGACTCCGCGTCCGACCCGAGCGTGACGTCGGTGTCGACGCCGGCGAGGTAGTGCTCGCGGGCTTGACCAGCGAGTGCCGATTCACCGCCGACGGTCGAGTCGACCGTCACGCTCCCGTTGTCCGGTTCGATCACCGCGACGCCGTCCCGGGAGACACGGGCGAACTCCCGAAGGGCGTCGACGGGTTCAGGCAGATTGATCAGGAGTGCCTGACAGATCACCAGATCGAAGGTGTCCTCGGGAAAGGGGAGTCGGAACGCGTCACCGACGACCGTCGGCCCCTCCACGTGGTCGAGGAGCTTCGGATCCGCATCGACAGCGACGACGTCCCCCGCAGCTTCCGCCCGGAGAACCCTGGTGAGCGCCCCCGTGCCGCTGCCGACGTCGAGCACCCGTTCGCGAGTCGACAGATCGAGAGGGGAAAGCGCTCCATGAGAGTCCATCCACATGCCGCGGCGAGTGTGCGTGAGGTACTCGGCGTCGAACCGGCGCATACCCGCGATAGCCGACGGGCGTCCAAAAGGTGGTCGATCCGCAGTGCGATGACGCCGTCTTCAGGCCTCACAGAGTTCCCGCGCTCGCTCGACGTTCCAGGCGAAGCCCCGGCCGTCCTCGGTCGGCGTCTCCAGAACGAACGGCAACTCCCGCAAGGCGTCGTGAGTGACGACGGCCGCGATGCCGGCCTCGCCGATCTCGCCCTCGCCGAGGTGGGCGTGTTCGTCCTTGTTCGTCCCGCAGGCGTGTTTCGAGTCGTTGAGGTGGAGACATTCCAGGTGGTCCAGGCCCACCTTCCCGTCGAATTCGGCGACGGTCTCCGCGACCGCGTCGGGCGTCGAAAGGTCGTACCCCGCAGCGAAGAGGTGGGCGGTGTCGAGACAGACACCGAGGTCCTGCTCGCTCGCGTCCAGGACTGTCGCGAGGTGCTCGAAGTCGTCACCGAGCTTCGTCCCGCTGCCGGCGTCCGACTCGATGAGGACGGTCACGTCCTCGGGAACGTCAAGTTCGTCGAGCGCGCTGGCGGCATTCGCCAGCCCCTGTTCGACGCCCGCGCCCGTGTGGGCCCCGAGGTGGACGTTGACGTACTCGATGTCGAGTGTCGCCGCGGCGTCGACCTCCTCTTGGAGACTCGCGATCGACTTCTCCCGGAGGTCGTCCTTGGGCGTACAGAGGTTGACCAGATACGAGGCATGGATCACCCACGGCCCGACGTCGGCCTCGACCGATCGGTCGCGAAACGCCTCGGCCTCGCTGTCCTCGATCGACGGTTCCTGCCAGACCTGCGGTGAGTGTGAGAAGATCTGACCGCAGTTGCCGTCGTACTCGACCTGTTCCTCGACGGCGTTGGAAACGCCGCCGGCGATGGAGGTGTGAGCCCCGATTTGCATGTTTCGACCCTCGGCCCTGCCGGACATAGGCGCTTCGACAGTGACAACACCCCCGGATTGGCAGTTTGAGAAATCTACAAGCGAAATCAGGGGGTGAACGACGTGGTTGAATGGTGAAACTAGAGTCTACGGTGCTGGCGAGCCAGTCATCAAAAAATAGTTATAGTCCGGCCAAATACAATCCAGTACTCAACTCCATCAGCTGGGGCGGTGTCTGTTCGCGCTCCACAAAATCTAATTCGATCCACTCACTACTGCTTGCTGCTGAGATGGGTGATTTCGGCCAAAGACCATCCGAAAATTTTCCTGCCTCACTTTTCACGCATAACTAAACACCACCAAAATAAGTTGATTTGTGTTTTTCTCGGCGATGGAGAGTCGATCTCAAATGCTTGCGGGCGTGATTATCGGAGAAGTGTGGGAAATTGCGTGGATTCTGCGCTACTGAATAGCGTCGCCACTCAAGCGGTGGACTCAGCGAGGGCTTAGCCGATTAGTCTAGCGGAATCAGCACAGATGCAATGAGCTCAAAATATTCATCTGCGGCCAACACAGACGCGCAATCCACTTTTCCGTTGATGCTACTTCAACAGAAAGTCGGTGAACTACCGGTAGCTGGATGGAATCACTGCTTGGCCACTTCAAACCGGAATCCCCACGTGAATATGGTACCATCAAGACTTACGTCATTTCTAAATCTGTATTTTCCTGTCGGCCAACACACATCATCCTCTACGCTTCCCCACAGTGCGGCGTCACCAGAGTGGGATTCGCTTGGTTCCAGGTCTACTTGTCTCTCCTCAGGCACTACTCGGTAGGGGTCTTTATCGGGTGCGTTGCTCTCCCAACAGTTAGCGCGTCGGTCGTCTGCCGTCCAGTGTGATGGTTGTAGAAGCACGTAGTGAGGTGGGTCACTCTTTCCAATTAGAAGATTCGGGACGGGAATGCTACCCACATCAAAAGATCGAACATTGTCGTATCGATTAGTGAGCGTGAATTGAAATTTGACCATCTTATCGGGAGCCGCTACATCTGAGATGGCATCAACGGAAAGTGATGCGGAGACATCATCGGGTATTTCATCGCGGGAAATGATGGACACAGAACGTCGTTGAAACGACCCGTCCCCGGATGGGTTTGTGGGTGTATTCGCAAAAGAAATACATCCAGCGAGAGATATGCCTGTTCCGCTCCCGATCGTGGTAAGGAACTGGCGGCGATTCATATATTTTGTTCGGGAGTATCAAAGAACGCTCATCTGTAGAAGTCAGTACTTAGGATTTTCTCGAACCAGCGATCTGTGTTGAGTGTGAGACTGAAGAAGTTCAAATAGCCCTGTAAGTGGTGTTTTGAGACGCCTCGGAACCTTCGCAACCAGTTGCGAAGGAAGCTATGGCGGTTCTCACAGCTGTTCGTGTGAGCATCACCGACGACGTAGTGTTCGTCGTGATTGATGGCGAGATGGCCATCAATCTCGTCGTACTCGTCGATACCGTCGTAGATGCTGTACTGATCGGTGCAGAGGATCGCCGGATCGTCTTCATCGCCGTATTCGACGATGTCCTCGTCTACATCTTCGAGATCTTCACGAACGAGGAACCGAACTCGTCCGTCGGAGCGACGGACGAGTGTCACGACTGGCGGTTTGTCTGACTCGAACGTTCCGCGTCCCTTTTTTTGAGTCCGCGCGAGCGCGGACTCGCCTGCTTGGTACCTTTCTCACCAGCCACGACGTAGACCTCGTCAGCTTCGCAAACACCAGTGAGATCAAACTCTGGATCGTCGTCAAGAGCGTCTTGGACTTCATGGACGAAGTCCAAGACCGTCTTGTATGTTCGGTCAAGTTCCTGAGTTATCTGTGATGTTTTGTCCTCTTCCATCCCTCGAATGATATGGAACATCTCCGGGAGTGAAAGCTTGTGCTCGGCAAATATGGTCTCGGTAAGATCGTTGAAAATACTATCACAGTTGTGACAGCGATAGCGTTGAGCACCCTTTCTCGTCGTCCCCTTCTTGATCGTGTCCGCACTCTCGCAGTGCGGACACATTACCTCTTCTGGCCATCGCTGTTCACGGAGATACTCTAGACAATCATCTTTGTCAGGCAGAAAGACCTCATCCACGCTCTCTCTGCTTACCATCTTGGAGTCAGCTACGAACTCCACTCACAAAGTATTCACTGCTACAGATGAGCGACAGCTGCAATCTCTAATACCCTGGTTGACCTGTTTATTTTCTCTATTTCTTGATATATGGTCAGTTCAGTCCCCTATTGACACCGCGCATTACTCACTCGGGGATTAAATATCAATCAAGAACTAGTTTGTAGAAACCAAACTGGAGACTCGGGACACCGCGTCAGCCGGACTTCGTATAGCGATATCAGGTTTATATCTGGGTGAACGAGCCGACACGTCGGGCTTTTGCCGGTCAAACCCCTACCGAGTGGTGATGGTCTCGAACGTCGCAGGGGTGATGGCCGAGCTCGAGCCGGAGGACTTTCATCTTCTCTCGGGGATCGAGCAGGGGATGCGGTTCTCGGAGTGGGTCGCCCGCGAGAAGATCCCGGAGTTCTCCCGGCTGACTAGCGAGAACGTCGATTACCGGCTCGACCGGTGTGAGGACCGGGGGTTGATCGAGCGGAAGACGATCCAGTACCAGGGGTTTACCCTGACGTTCGAGGGCTACGACGCACTGGCACTGCACACCTTCGCCGAACGTGAGTCCATCCAGGGAGTTGGTTCGAGCCTCGGCGTGGGCAAGGAAAGTGACGTCTACGAGGTCCAATCGTACAAACCCCTGGCGCTGAAGTACCACCGTGAGGGGTATACGAACTTCCGGGAAGTGATGCGTGAGCGCGAGTACACCGCCGATCGCGAGCACGTCTCCTGGCTGTACACCGCCCGGAAGGCCGCCGAACGCGAGTATACCGCGCTCGAAGACCTCTACCCAGGGGTAAGCGTGCCGAGACCGGTCGATCACAACCGTCACGCGATCGTGATGGAGCGCATGGACGGCGTCGAACTCTCCCGGACGAAGCTCGAAGACCAGCAGGTCCGTCCAGTCCTGGACCTGATTCTCGAAGAAGTCCAGAATGCCTACGAAGCGGGGTACGTCCACGCCGACATGAGCGAGTACAATATTTTCGTCGGCAAGGACGGAGTCACGGTCTTCGATTGGCCCCAGGCTGTCCCGACAGAGCACGAAAACGCCCGCGAGCTGCTCGAACGCGACGTCACGAATATTCTTGGGTACTTCACCCGGAAATACCCCCACGCGATCGAGGACGTGGAGGACACGACAGTCGCCGCTGCCATCGCCGAAGGGCGCTTCGACTCGATCGATTCGGGCGAAACCTGAGAATTCGCCCATCTCTACCGTCAAACAGACAGTTACCACGGAGAAGAATCCGACTCGCGCCACACGTATAAACCATTATTGGCTATATTAAATATGCCGCCATACCTTGGGCAGCGGAGGAAAATTGTGCGAAAAGTGGGATCCGTGTGCTGGGCGCGGGCTAACCCGTCTACGATCAGTTCGGGACGCGATACGTCAGGTCGATGGCGTCGATGAGGCGGTCGTTCCGGCTGAGGTTGGTCTCGAGTTCGACGTGTAGCGAGTCGAGCATCGTCTCGACTGCGTCCTGGCGCTCCGAAGACGAGGACCAGCGGTCCGCGTTCGCGGGGGTCCCGATCTCCATGGCGACCTGCTGGTTCGGGTAGATCGTCCGCATGTGGTAGGGCTCGTCGTGGTTCGCACACCGGACGGCGTAGGCCGACATGCCTTCGTAGTCGGGATGGATGACCTCGATGACGTCGCGCTGAGGATGGCCCAGCGACTGGCTCGGTCGGTGAGGATTGTTCCAGTGGCCGTCCGCGAGGTTCGCGGCGTCACCCGACGGGCCGAGCCACGTGATGACCATGCCGTCCTGGAAGTACGGCACCTCGCTGGTGTTCTTCAGAACGAGGTACTGGTTCCAGTAGCCGCCGCCGTTCTCGTGGATCTCGACGGACGCCTCCATCGGCGCGTTGGCAGTGAAGCCGTCGCCGCCAAGCGACTCGCCGGTCCGCGGATCGACCTTGTCGGCCACCATCTCGTGGATGGGGTTGTCCGGGTTGTTGAGGACGTCCTCTGGCAGGTCAGCCGAACTCCCCCACTCGCGGCTGTCGTCGTACTCCGGCTGGTCGTGGACGCGGTCACGCACGCGGACCTCGTCAGGCTGGTACGTTCGGGCGTCCGTCGGCCAACGGTCCTGGATGAACTGGTCGGGACCGTTCGTCGCTTGGGTCGGGCCTGCGGTCTCGTCCCAGATGTTGTCGGGGTCGTCGTGCGTGCCGGGGTCTTCGGTCTCATCCGGCAACAGCGCGAGCCGCGGGAGAAGTTTCACGGTCGCATGGGCGGGGAAGTCGTTGTCGGCGAGTTGCTGGACGTAGGGCAACGCCTGCGTGCCGAGCTGGTCGAGGGTCAGCGACCCGTCGCTGATGTTGTTCTGGACGGCCGTCTCGTCGTAGCCGAACTCCTCGGCCTTCTCGGCGTCCGTCCAGGCCTGGCCGGTCGAGGACGTCTCGCCGGGCAGATAGTCCGTGAAGTCACGCGGGACGTAGTAGGGGTCGTCGAAGTGTTCGTACAGTTCGGCGACCGTCGTGCTGCCGGTGATATCGGCGGGGAGCGTATCAGGCTCCGGGGGCCGGTCCAGGAACGGGACGTCCCAGGTCGACTCCCCGTCGTCGGGTTCCGTCTCGGTCGGCGTGTCTTCGGGCGTCTCCGTTGGCGTCTCCGAACCGTCGTCGTCGGGGTCTGTCGTCACCGCGATCCGATCGATCTCGACGGCCCCCGAGGACCCTTGCCAGAAGTTGAATCTGACTGCCTGTGGGTTTTCGAGATCAGCACCGACTGATTCGAGGTCGATCGAGACAGTCGAATACTCGGTCCCGATAGAATCGTCAGTCAGGTTGCCCAGGAGATCCGAGACGCCACCGATCTTGAGTGTGAAATCCGATTGCTCGCCACCCTCGTCCCCCCGAATTCGAAGGGTGAGATACTGATAGTCGCCGATCGACTGGGAAACGTTGCTCCCGAACCAGCCGGCGTTGTCGTACTCCAGGCGGAGGGCACCGTTTTCGATCTCGCCCGATCCGCTCCCGTTGGCGAAACTCCCCGCGTCGGCCCAGTTGCCGAGGTCGTTGGAGCCCGGATAGGTTCCCCCGTCGAACGCGTGGACGACCAGCGGCGAGTGATCCTGACCCAGGACCGACGTCGCCAGACCCAGACTCCCGAATGCGATACTCCCCTTCAATACAGCCCTTCGTTTGACCATACCAATTGATAGTACCAGTGTATTGTCTAAAAGAGTGAGGGAACCGGAAAAACCTTCGCCGGCGATCGTCACCGAGACGACACGTGTTCGGAGATCAGAGCGAGCGGCGGACCACTCACTCGAGTCGGACTTCCTTGATTTCGAGCGTACTGTTGCCTCCTTGCCAGAAGTTTAGCCGGACTGCAAGCCCCTGAGCGGCCGGATCGATACCCGCCGACTCCATGTCGATCCGTACCTCGCCGGCACTCGCCCCGATCGAATCGTCAGTCAGGTTCGCAAGCAAGTCCGAGACGCCATCCATCGCGAAGCGGATCTCGCTCTCTTCGCCGCCGTTGGCACCGCTGACTTCGAGCACGACGCTCGAATAGTCGTCGACCGCCTGGTTGATCTGCTCTTGATACCAGCCGCCGTTGTCGTATTCGAGGACCAGGGCACCGTCTTCGACATCGCCGCTCCCGTTCTCGAAGGAGCCGGCCCCACACCACTGGCCGAGGTCATTGCGATTGCTCGACCACGCCGGGTCGCCATCGTAGTCGTTGACGACGAGGGCATCCGTCGGTGATTCCTCGTCATCGCTGTCGTCCTCGCCGTCGTCGGCCTCGTCGGTCGTCGCCTCGACGGTTACCGTATCGGACTCGTTGCCGGCAGCGTCGACCGCCGAGACGCCGATCTCGTAGGTCGTCTCGGCGTCCAGTTCCTCGACGGTCGTACCCGTCGTTTCGGCCTCGACCTGCTGATCGAAGTCGCCCGCAACGGAGATGGTGTAGTGATCGAGGCCGCTACCGCCCTCGTCGCTGGCGGCCTCCCACTCGATCTCGGCCGAGGACGCTGTCGTCTCGACCACAAAGAGGTTCGAGGGAGCCGTCGGAGCGGTCGTGTCGTCGGGCTCGGACTCGGACTCACCCGGAAGCTGGCCGTAAACCAGTTCGCCGTCGAGGTAGACGGGGATCGCCTCGGTGACGGTCGCCTCCTCGCCGATGTCCTGGAAGCTCGGGTCGTTCGATGGATCCCAGTTGCTCTCCCAGTTGTCATCCTGCTCGGCGATCATCGAGATCTGAATCTCCCGTGCGCCATAGATCTGGTTGCCCGACCAGTCGAGTTCGATGTAGTAGATGCCGGCGTCCTCGTCCCAGGCGATCGGCCCCGAGACGTCCGTCGACCCGTCGCCCTCGGTTGCTTGCTGGTCGTACTGGACCTCGACCGAGACGGCGTCGATCGACTGGCCGGCCTCACGCAACTCGCTAATATCGATGAAGTAGCGTGCGCTGAGGCCGTCCTCGCGATGGGGCGGGTGGATCGACTCGTTGTGGATCGTGACCCGAACCTGTGTCCGGTCGGCGTTCTCCTGGAGGACCTCCCCCTCGGCGTAGTAGGCGTCGATCGGTTCCTCGTCCGGCGGGAACGCCGCGACCGGGTCGCCGGTATCCGAATAGAACGTGTTGAACCCGGCCAGCGCGCCGACCAGTCCTGCGTTGAAGTCGATCGCGACCTCGTTGTAGACGTAGTCGGAGGTCTCGTCGACGTGGGTGTCGTCCTCGTCGGGACCGCCGACCAGGGCACCCCACAGCGTATGGCGGTGTTCTTCGGGTTCCTCCATGCTGTTTGTCTTCGAGCCGTGGGCCGCCCGGTGGTGGGGATGCTCGGCGTGGTCGTCGGTAAACCCGACGATCAGCGAGTACCCGAACGGATTCGCACCCATGATGTAATTCATCTGGGTTGCTGCCCAGTCAGTGAGCGCGACTGCCTTCTCGGTGTCGCGGTACTTCCGGTAGACCATCGCCTGGAACTGCGCGGCGGCGTTGTACCGGGCCGATCCCCACGTGTTGAGCACGGTGAAACCGGCGTCGGAGGTCGAGGCGTAGTTCGTGTCGTTGTCGTCCCCATGTTCGACTGCCCCGCCCGAGAGGTACTCCAGGTTCCAGCGGGCGATCTGCCAGTGTTCGGGGTCGTCGGTGATCGGCGCGAGTTTGAGGAAGACGCCGCTCCAGACGGTATCCCAGGAGTGGACCCAGATGTTCTGCCAGTCGTCGTCGGTCGAGTCGATGATCTGTCCGAGATACCCGGCGTAGTTGCCCGAATCGTCGGTGGCGAGGATGTCGTCCAGATACGCGTCGTCGTCGGTCGCGATGTGCAACCAGACCGCCGCCCAGGAGAGTTCGTCCTCGTCGTAACTCGAGTCGTAGAAGCCGCCGTCGTACCCCAGTCCGCGGTTCTCGACGGCGAAGTCATAGAGGGCTTGGGCGGTGTCGAGACACTCCACAGCGTACTCGGCGTCCTCGGACTCCAGGACGAGCGACGTGATCGCAAGCGCCGCGGCCGCCCCGGCACACTGGTCGCTGGCCGGATCCTCCGCGGTGGCGAAGTAGGCAGGCCGGGGATACTCCTCGGAGGACTGGAGTTCCGGCGGCCCCCAGTAGTTGTGATCGATGCTCCCCTCGCCGACGTGATAGCAGAAGGCGACGACGTCACCGTCTTGGCTTCTGAACGTCGACTGCAGGAAGTAATCGGCGAAGTGTCGCAAGATGTCGACCATGTGATCGTAGACCCCGACGTCCCGGAAGGCGTCCTCGAACTCGTAGAGCGCCCAGGAAAGCGTCGAGGCGCTGAAGCTCTGGGGAAGCCCGAACTTCATGTGGTCGCCGGCGTCGTGAAAGCCGCCGCTGACGTCGACCGTCCCGGTGCCGTCGGGACCGAGTACGTCGCTGTACTCATCGATGAAACTCGCAGAGAGGTTAGTTCCGCCGTCCTCGGTCGCCGCATCGAGCGAGATCTCAGTGTCCGAATGGTGGCACTCCCCGCGCCACTGGAGACGCTCGCCCATCGTCGTCGCGCCGCAGCGATTGGCGTCGTAGAAGTACAGTGACTGCTGGAGCGCGTGGGCGTAGTCAAGCTCCAGACTCGTCTGCCCGGCTGCGCGGGAGATCACACTCGGCGTGCCGACGTCCGTCCCGAGTGCGACCGATCCCGCGCCCAGCCCCATCGCCGCGAGCAGATCCCGACGGAACAATCCGTCGTCCCGGTCAGTGTTCGTCCGTCCCATTCCCCGTGAGTTCGCGTCGTGATGTGTCATGGATATCGTGTCGTTGGTTGGTCGGGTCACCGGACAGCGCGGCCGTCCTCACCCCAGCCAATACCGAGGTTTCCGGTGGCGTGTGATCGAGCGATTCGATGCCTATTCGAGTCGGATCTCGTCGATTTCGAGCGTGCTCGCACCCCCTTGCCAGAAGTTCAGGCCGATCGAGAGGCCGCCGGTCGACGGGTCGATCCCGGCCGACGCCATGTCGATCGCGACGTCGGTGAAGTCCGTCCCGATCGAGTCGTCGGTCAGATTCGCGAGGAGGTCACGCGCGCCGCCCATGTCGAAGCGGAGGTCGCTCTCCTCGCCGCCGCTTTCACCACGGACCCGCAACACGACCGTCGAGTAGTCGCTGACGTCCTGGGCGACCTGCTCGACGAACCACCCGGCGTTGTCGTATTCGAAGACCAAGGCCCCGTCCTCGACGTCGCCGCTGTCGTTCTCGAAGGACCCGGCCCCACACCACTGGCCGAGGTCGTTGCGGTGATCAGCCCATGCCGGGTCGCCGTCGTAGTCGTTGACGACGAGGGCGTCTGCCGTCGATTCGTCGTCCTCATCCCCTTCGCTGTCATCGGCTTTCGCGGACGGGGCTTCGACGGTCGCGGTCGCCGACTCGTTGCCGGCCGCGTCGATCGCGCTGACGCCGACCTCGTAGGTCGTCGCCGCCGACAGACCGTCGGTCGTCGCCGACGTGAGGTCCGCTGCGACCTCGTGATCGAGACTCCCGTCGACGTAGACGGCGTAGGTGTCGACGCCCGTGCCGGCGTCCGAAGCGGCGCTCCAGGCGACACCGATCGAGGACTCGCTCGTGCTCTCGACCGAGAGATCCCCCGGGACGGTCGGCGGCGTCGTGTCGTCGCCGCCCTCGGTCGTCGCTTCGACAGTCACCGTCGCCGACTCGTTGCCGGCCGCGTCGACGGCCGAGACGCCGATCTCGTAGCTCGTCTCGGCCGCGAGATCGGCGATCGTCGCCGACGTGGTCCCGACCGGAACCTGCTGATCGAGACTGCCGTCGACGGAAATTGCGTAATGGTCGAGTCCGCTCCCGCCCTCGTCGGTCGCGGCATCCCACGCGATCTCGGCGGATGACGGCGTCGTCGTGGTCACCGAGAGGTTCGAGGGAGCAGTCGGCGGGGTCACGTCCCCGCCGCCACCGTCGCCGCCAGTGAACTCGATCCAGTCGAAGTTCCAGCCGCTGGTCTCGACGACGATCCGGACGACGTGTTCGCCCGCCGGGAGGTCGACCTCGCCGACACGGATCTCCTCGAAGTTGCCCCAGCCGCCGGTCGGCCAGACGTTCTGTGTCGCCACCTCGGCGCGGTCGACCTCGATCCGGAGGTCGCCACCCGACTCAGCGCCGTTGGCAACCCGAACGGTGGCCTCGTAGCTGCTGCCGGACTCGACGGTAACAGTGTACTCCAGCCACTCGCCGGTCTCGGTGTAGCCGACGTTGTACCCCGACTCGACGGCCGTCCCGACGTCGACGCTCGTCTCGCGGTAGTCGGCCCCGGCCTCGTTGGCGGATCCCGTGTCGTGATAGGCGATCCCCTGGCCACCCTCGTCGAAGTCCTCGGCCTGGATCCGACCGGGCAGCTCGTGCTCGACGAACGCCGACTGCCCGGCGTCGGTGGCGACCGTCTCGGCGACCGTCGTCGTCTGATTGGACTCGTTTCCGGCCTCGTCGACGGCAGAAACCCCGATCTCGTAGGTCGAACTCGCCTGAAGACCGTCGACCGTCGTCGCCGTCCCGTCGATCACCTGCCCGCGGCGCTCGCCGTCGACGTAGACGTTGTAGTGCGAAAGGCCGGCCTCGCCCTCGTCGGTGACGGCGTTCCAGGCGATCTCGACGCCGATCTCGGTCAAGCGAGTTACCTCGAACCCAGAAGGAACCGGCGGCGCGATGGCGTCGTCGATCGTACTTTCAGGGATGCCCCGATCTTTGGTTGCCTCGAGCCAGGTCTTGATGTATCCGCCCATCTGATCGGCGTCGTCCTTGAGCGTCCAGGGCTCGTTCGCGCCCGAATCCGGCGATTCGAAGAAGGCCGGCTCCCAGGAGTCGTCGAAACACCACGAGATCCACCCCACGTTCTCGTAGCCCTCGACCCACTCGCGGAACGGCTCGCCCCACCCCGACGTAGTGCCCTGATCGACGCTCCCGCCGGCCGGATCCCAGCCGAACTCCGTGACGACGACCGGGACATCCGCGGCGGGTTCACCATACCACTGGTCGAAGTCAGCGGGTGCGCCGTTGTCCGGGTAGATGTGGGCAGCGTAGATCAGGTTCTCCCCCTCGAAAGGATACTCCGGGGCCATGTGGGTCACCGACGTCCACCGCGGCGAGCCGATGATGATGGGCGTCTCCGGTGCGTGTTCGCGGACGAGGTCGACCCAGGGCTGGGCCGCGTCCCGCCAGGCCTGGAACGCTCCGGCGTCGTCGCCGTACATCGCCGGCTGGGTCGGCTCGTTGAACAGCTCGTAGAGGACGTGTTCGTCCTCGGCGAACTCCGGGGCGACCCGGTCCCAGAAGGTCGTCATTACGTCGTTGATCGGCGCGAGTTCCTCGTCGTTTTCCTCGTTGTAGGTCTCGGTCGCGTCCTGTGTGTAGGGCCTGATGAGGTGGAAATCAACCAGCGCGTAGACGTCACGCGCGGCCAGCAGGTCGACCGCCGGTCGGAGGACCTCGGTGACGTACGTTTCCAGCCCCAGCGCGTCGATCGAGTCCTGCGTACAGGGTAGCCGGACCGTGTTGGGATACCAGCCCCGATCCGTGTCAGTCGCCGACTCGAGGACTTCCTCGAAGCTCTTTGGATGGTACTGCCGGTAGAAGCCGGGGTCAGCAGGTGCCATGCCCCGGAGCGTCACGTCGTTGCCCGCCGGATCCCGGATCCATCGCCCTTCGGTGTGCAGGCGTGGTGTTGGCACGCCGGCGGCGCCGGTCCCGAC
The DNA here is from genome assembly GCF_000470655.1 of Halorhabdus tiamatea SARL4B. Classification (NCBI taxonomy): domain Archaea; kingdom Methanobacteriati; phylum Methanobacteriota; class Halobacteria; order Halobacteriales; family Haloarculaceae; genus Halorhabdus; species Halorhabdus tiamatea. The sequence continues at coordinate 2,145,665 of NC_021921.1, read as the reverse complement.
GCTCACCGAAAGCCCGGCACCGATCGTCCCAGCACTCGCCATCGCTCCGAGGAACGTCCGGCGTGACGGCGTGAGGCCGGGATCCTTCCGGTTCCCAGCCGTCTCGTCAGTGTGATCAGTCGTCGATGCGTGAGTCGGTTCAGTCGTGTCGTCTGTCATCTGTTGTCATGTCTTCGCGTGCAGTCATCCCCCGATGCAGTCAAGCAGGCCAGCACCCCCCGGTACCCGGGAACGAGCCGTTCCGGCAGGGAAGACGGCCACTGTATCGGCCGGAAGCCGTTGATGTGGCCGTTTCAGTCCATCACGAAACCGTGACTATCACCTCGTGGGTGGTCGACTCGCCAGCGTCGTTCGTCGCGGTCAGCGCGACGGTGTAGGTCCCCGCCGACTCGTACGTGTGGGCGTTCCACCACCCAGTCGCCGTCGTCCCGTCGCCGAAAGACCAGGACAGTCCCGTGATCCAGTGATCGCTGTCGGTGGTGTCGACGATCGCGAACGGGACCCACTCACCCACTGCAGCATCCGTCGTCCCCGGATCGAGTTCGGCGATCAGATCATCGCTACTCGTGTCGTCGTCTCGCTCGCTGCTGTCGTCGCTACTGGTAGCATCGCGGCTACCATCGCCGCTTCCCGAACTGTCGTCATTCCTGTCACTTTCGCCCCCGCCGGTATCGGGGTCGCCGCTGCCGTCCTCGACGACGGCGGCCCATTCGGCGAGCCACTCACGCAGGCCGGCGTCAGGAACCGAAAGCGAGTGGGTGTTGACAGGCAGGTCAGGGTATCCCCCGACGGCATCTGGATGCGGGATCCAGTAGTCGTACGGCGAGTCGAGGGAGTCATCGCCGGCGCGATCCCGGATCTCGGAGACGATTCGGTCGTCGTTGTCGGTCCGGTCGGCCGGTCGCGCCCCGGCGTTCGAGAGATTGTGTGACTCGACCGCACTCGCGTCCAAGGCGTCGAACTCAGCGGGCCAGAGCGGCCGACCCGACAACGCCTCCGTCCCACCCGTTAGCGGCGTCGAACTCGGCTCCGTGACGTTGTCCGAGAGAGAGGCGTTGCCGTCCTCGATCGGCGTGTCCTCGACGTCCTGGGGAATGTAGACGTTCCCGACGATGGCGGCCGCCGTGTCGCCGTCCATGTTGGTCGCCTCGTTGAAGAAGTACATCACGTTGTTCGCGACGACGCTCCGGGTCTCGCTCTTCAATCGCGGGACTCGACCGCGACACTTCGCCCAGACGTTGCCCGCCAGCGTGACGTTCTCGGCACCGTCGCCGACCAGCGTCGCGTAGTTGTGATCCGAGCCGTCGCCGTAGGGATCGTACAGTCCCTCGTAGACCAGGCAGTTCGTGACCGTCGTGTCGGTGGTGTCGTAGCCGACCGAGAGACACTCGTCGGTGCCCCAGGAGGCCGTGACGTGATCGATGACGTTGTTCTCCGTCCCGTCGGCCGTGTTGAGCGAGTCGTTGCTCTGGATCTCCCCGTCCGAACCGGGGCCGTGCCGGAATCGGATGTGCTGGACGACGCAGTCGTCGGCGTCGACCTGGACCATCCCCTTGACGAACGTGATCCCCGGTGACGGTGCCGTCTGACCTGCGACCCAGCACTTGTCTTCGGTGATCGCGAGTGCCTCACCGCCGAGGTCGATCGTCCCGCTTGTCTCGAAGATCACGACGCGCGGCCCAGAGGCGTGGAACGCCTCTTCGACGGCCGAGCGTGTCGGCTCCTGAATCCGATAGACGTCCGTATCTTCGTCTTCGAGCCATGTCCCGACATCCGCGAACCCGTCAGTCGGAGAAATCTGCGCGGTGGTGACTGCGCCAGCCGTCGCGGTAAGTGCCCCTGTCCCGACGGTCGCGGCGAGGAGTCCGCTGGCCCCCGCCTGCAGCACCCGCCGGCGCGTCAGATTCGAGTTCCTGGCCACGTCGCTATCGCCTGTTTGGCGTGCCATCGTGGTCACTCCAGTCTGATGTCCTCGATCCGGAGCGTCCCACTTCCGGAGCCAGCCTGCCAGAAGTTCAGGCGGAGTTCACCGGGGTTTTCGGCGTCGACGCCGGCTGAATCTAGGTCGATGGCGACCTCGCTGGGACTCGTTCCGATCGAGCTACTCGCGAGGTCGCTGAAGGGCCCTCGAGCGCCGCCGACACTGACGACGAAGTGTTCACCCTCGCCGCCGCTCGCACCGGCGATCGAGAAGACGATCTCCGAGTACGCGGAAATGTCTTCCAGGATCTGCTCGACGAACCATCCCGCGTTGTCGTATTCGAGAACGAGTGCGCCGTCCTTGACCTCGCCGCCCCCGTTCTCGAAGGAGCCGGCCCCACACCAGTTGCCCAGATCGTTCCGGTGGTTCGACCACGCCGGGTCACCGTCGTAGTCGTCGACCAAGGCGTCTTCGGGCGGGTCTTCCCCGCCGTCCTCGGTCGTCGCGGTCGTGGCCTGTACAGTCGCCGTGGCGGACTCGTTGCCCGCCGCGTCGACGGCCGAAACCGCAATCTCGTAGGTCGTCGCCGCGTCGAGACCGCTGACGGTGGCCTCGGTCGTGCCGGCCGCGACCTGCTGGTCCTGACTCCCGTCGAAGTAGACGAGGTAGTGATCCAGCCCGGACCCACCCTCGTCGGTCGCGGCGTCCCAGGACACGGAGATGGATTCCGAAGTCGAGCCAGTCACCGAGAGGTTCTCCGGCATCGTGGGCGCTTGCTCGTCGTCGCCGTCGGTCGTCGCGACCGTCACCGTCGCCGGAGTAGACTCGTTGCCAGCACCGTCGATTGCGCTCACGGCGAACTCGTAGGTCGTCTCCGGCAGCAGGCCACCGACCGCTGTCGTGGTCGGTCCGGCGCTGACCCGATGGTCGAGCGCGCTGTCGACGTAAACGGCGTAGTTTTCGAGGCCGGATCCGCCGGAATCAGTGGTGGCGTCCCACGCCAGCGCGACGCTGTTGGTGCTGGTTTCGGTCACGGCGAGGTTCGACGGGGTCGAAGGCGGTGTCTCGTCACCGCCGCCGGCGCTCGCTGGCAGGTCGTCGTTGCGCTTCTCGCGAAGTCGCTCCTTGAACAGCCGGCCGTGTGGGCTGTCGACCTCGTAGTCGCGATTCAACATGCCGGGCGACCACGTGTGGTCGAAACACCAGGCCTGCCAGTGGATGTCGTGGGCGTCGAAGAGCTCGAGAAACTGCTGGCCCTCGACCTCGTTGGTCCCGACGAGGTAGGGCGAGCCCTCGGTGCCGTACCCAAATTCGCTCATGAACACCGGGACTTCCTCGGAGGGGTCGCCGAAGTACGTCGACAGCGGCCGGAGGTTCTCGTGGGCGTAGACGTGCCCCGCGTAGGCGAGGTTGTCGCCCTCGAACTCGTGTTTGCCCGCCCAGTAGGTGAACTGACTCCAGCGCGGCGACCCGATGACGATCAGGTTCCGTAAAGCGTGCTCGCGGATGAGATCGACCCACGGCTGGGCCGTCTCGCGCCAGTAGAGATAGTTCTCCTCGGCGCGGGGGTCCGTGATCCCGACGTCGTCGGTCGGATCGCCGGCCCCTGGATAGGGCGTATTGGGTTCGTTGTAGAGTTCGTAGATGACGTGCGAACGGTCGCTGTAGCGGGGCGCAACTTCGTTCCAGAACAGCCGGATTTCCTCGTCGAGTTCCGGCGAGTCCCAGTCTGGCCCCTCCGGATAGTGGCGATGATAGTCCAGCATGATGTACGCGCCGACGTCCGCGGCGGCCGCAACCGCCGGATCGACGTACGCCTCGAGGTAGGTCTGTAAGTCGCTCTGGCTGAACCCGGGCGTCGGGGCCGCCGTCCCGGGGCCATGCCCCCCGATGTCCTGGGGCTGCATCGGGAGCCGGACGACGTGGGCGTGCCAGCCCTCGCCCGGATCGGTCGCCAACTCGATCAGCGGCTCGATGTTCTTGCGCCACTCCTCGGCCGCCCGCGCGGGGTCGATCACGTTCACACCCCGCAGGATCACCTTGTTACCCTCCGGGTCCCGCAGGAGGTTGCCATTGACCTCGAGCCACGGCGTTGGAATACCGGCTGCAGCCGCTGAGCCGACGACACCGCTCCCGACGCCCAGGCCGGCCAGTCCCGCAGCCGCGGTCGTCTGCAGAAACGACCGTCTGGACGTCCCTGGCGCGCGATACGTCTCGGCGTCCTCGTGCGTGACTTCGTCTCGTTCAGTCGTCGATTCGTCCGTCTCGGTTCGCGGTGTCGGTCTGTCTGGTGTCATTGTGTGGTGTGTCCGTCCGTCGCCGATCATGGGCCGGACTGTTCGGTCTGCGTCGGTCCGTCGCTGCCGACCGAGCCGCTTGCGCCGACTGCCGTCGATCCGGCGAGGATCGGGCGACTGCTCAGGAGACTGTAACCGCTAGTCGTGTGTGGTACTCTCCCCCCTGGTTGTCGGTCGCTGTCAGCGCGATTGCGTCTGTGCCAGCCGACTCGTGGATGTGTTATACCCACCAGCCATGCACGGTCGTACCGTCGTCGAAGTCCCACGACAGCGAGGTGACCCAGCGCTTGGCGTCCTGACGTACCCCCCGAGATCGTTCGCTGGGTGTCCGCCGGTCCCGTCGTTCGTGTCGTGTTGTCGATCATGTGTCCGCCGGTCAATCCGTGTGATTGCCCCTTTGGGTCGCCTCGCCTTCGCATCGACAGTGTCACACCTCCGCCGCCAGTGGGCCGGTCGTGACGTCCCTCTGCGTGTTCCCGGCCGACCGACGGCGGACAGTGGAACGGTCCGATCAGGAGACCGTGATGGTCACCTCGTCGGTAGTCGATTCGTCGGCGTTGTTGGTCGCGGTCAGCGAGACGGTGTAGGTGCCGGCCGACGCGTAAGTCGTCTCGGCGTACCAGCCACTCGCCGTGTCGCCGTTGCCGAGGTCCCAGTCGATGCCCGTGATCCAGTTGCCACCACCACTCGTATCGTTCAGCCAGAACTGGACCGTCTCGCCGACGCTGGCCTCTGTCGTACTCGGGTCGATCTCCGCGACGAGATCGCCGGTCGTGCCATCGCCGTCGTCGCCTTCTCCGTCGTCGCTTCCGTCCCCTCCATCGCCATCGTCGCCGCCATCTCCGTCCTGGTCGTCGCCCTGACCGTCGCCAACGACGAGTTCGACCTCGTGAGTGGTGGACTCGTCGTCGTTGTTGGTCGCGGTCAGCGAGACGGTGTACGTCCCGGCGGAATCGTAGGTGTGTTCGGCCCACCAACCACTCGCGGTCGCGCCGTCGCCGAAGTCCCACGACAGCGAGGAGATCCAGTTGTCCGCGTCGGTCGTGTCCGTCACGCTGAACGTGACCCGCTCGCCGACACCGGGACTGGTCGTACTCGGATTCATCTCGGCGATCAGGTCGTCCGCGTCGTCTCCCTCGCCGTCGTCAGCCTCGCCTGTCGTCGCTTCGACGGTCGCCGTCGCGGACTCGTTGCCCGCGCCATCGACGGCTGAAACCCCGATCCCGTAGGTCGTCGCCGCGTCGAGACCGTCGGTCGTCGCGGTCGTCATCCCGGCACCCACCTGCTGGTCCTCGCTGCCGTCGAGGAAGACGCGATAGTGATCGAGTCCCGACGTGCCGTTGTCGGTGACGCCGTCCCAGGAGACGGTGATCGAGGAGGGCGTCGCGTCGGTCGCGGTCAGGTTCGTCGGTGTCGATGGTGACTGGGTGTCGCCGGTCTCGCCGCCGTCGCCCTCGACGGTAACCGTGACTGTCGTCGTGCCGTCGGAATCGGTCACGGAGGTCGTAGTCGTTACCGAGTCGCTGTCGGTACTGACCGAGATCTCGTGCTCGCCGAGGAACGCCACGGTACTGTAGGTTCCACTGCCATCGGTCGTCCCGCTGTCGTCGGTCCACCACTCGTCGTAGACCAGGCCGGTCCAGACGTCGTAGCTCGGCTTGGTGGACCAGTCTTCGTAGAAGAACGGCGCGTCGTCCTCCCAGTGGCGACCGTCCCAGAAGCCCCAGACGAGGAAGGACTCGACGCCCGGGTGACTGAAGGTCACGCGGAGGAAGCGTTCGAACCAGTCGGCCTTCTCGGCCTCAGACCACCCCGAGCCAGACTGGTCGTACTCGGTGATCTTGATCGAATCCGTGAGCTGGCCGTAGTCGTTCAGCGTCTGGAGGATCTGGCTCGTCGAGAGCGTCTCGTTCTGGCCGAAGTGACACTGGAGCCCGATCGTCCCGAGGTCGATGCCGTTGTCGAGGAGGTGCTGGGCGTGGGACTGATAGGTGCTGATCTCGCCGCCGTAGTTGCCCGCGAGGGCGTTGTAGTCGTTGATCGCGAGCGAGACGCCGTCAGGGCGGACGTCCTGGGCCTGCTGGTACCAGTCGGCTACGATGTCGGAAGTGGTCGGATTCGAAGTGAACGGATCGAAGATCGTCGTCGAGTGCTGGACCTCGTTGACGACCTCCCACTCGTGGATGTCGCTCCCGTAATGGTTCATTATCTCGTCGATGTGGGCCATCGACCGCTCGCGGATGGTCTGGGTGTCCCCGTTGTCGATCGCCGTCTGGACGTCCGACGGAACCGCGTAGTCGACCCCGTAGACGCAGACGTGGCCGCGCATGTTCAGCCCCTGGTCCAGGATCCAGTTCGTGGCGTCGTCGGCGAGTTGCTGGTTGTCCTCCCACAGCGCCCACTTGTGCTGGTTCTCCATCACGGCCGTGTTGAACAGCTCCGGGATGTACTCCCGGTAGTTATCGCCGGCACTGCTCTGGTTGATCAGGGTGTCGGCGTGGACTGCCGTCCCCCAGTTGAAGTCGTGGGACTGCTGAGCGACCGAGACGTCGGCCCCGGAGACTGTCGAGCCATCGGGGTTCTCGACGACGACTTCGAGGTCGCCCGTGCGGTGTTCCGCGATGCGCTCGTCGACGTCGAGGGAGGTGTCCGCGGTCTCGGCGGCCCCACTGCCCGTGGCAGCCGTGCCGAGTCCGGCCGCCGCGGCCGCCGCTGCGACGCCCCGGAGATAGTCCCGCCGGCCCATCGAAGCGACGGGCTCTGCTTGACCAGTCGTGCGTTCGTTCACCTCGTTTCCGTCTTCGACGGCGTCTGATTCGTGCGTCGATGCGTCGTTGTCGTGTGTATCGTCGTGCGTCATCGTGAGTTGGTGTTTGCGTTTCGAGGGCGATCCGCTACTGGAAGCGGATCTCCTCGATTTCGAGCGTGCCACTGCCGCCCTGCCAGAAGTTCAGTCGAACCGAGAGTCCCCCGGTCGACGGGTCGATGCCTGCCGATTCCATGTCGACGGTGACGGCCGAGGCCGAACTCCCGATGGTGTCGTCGGTGAATCTCGAGAGGAGTCCGCGAACGCCCCCGATATCCAGCAGGAACTCGTCCGCGTGCGCGTCGTCACCGCCCAGGACCATCACCAGATCCGAGTACTCGCTGACGTCCTGGCCGATCTGTTCGACGAACCACCCCGCGTTGTCGTATTCGAGGACGAGTGCGCCGTCTTCGACCTCACCGCCCCCGTTCTCGAAGGAGCCCGCGCCACACCACTGGCCGAGGTCGTTCCGGTTCGACGACCAGCCCGGATCGCCGTCGTAGTCGTCGACGACCAGCGCCCCGGCAGGCGTCTCCTCGTCGTCGGTGCCATCGCCACCGTCACCATCACCACCGACGGTACCATCATCACTCGCCGCGGTCGTCGCCGATACCGTCGCGGCCTCGGACTCGTTGCCCGCACCGTCGACCGCCGAGACGGCGATCTCGTAGGCGCTATCGGCCGACAGCCCCTCGATCGTCGCCGTCGTCATCCCGACACCGACCGTCTGGTCCGGCGAGCCGTCCACGGAGACGACGTACTGGTCCAGCCCGGACGTGCCGTTGTCGGTGACGCCGTCCCAGGAGACGGTGATCGAGGAGGGCGTCGCGTCCGTGGCGGTCAGGTTCGCCGGCACCGACGGTGGCTGGGTGTCGTCCGCAGCGCTGGCGTCACCCTCGACGGTGACTGTCACCGTCGTCGTCCCAGAGGCGTCCGAGACCGACACTGTCTCAGTCGTCTCCGCGCTGTCGGTGCTGACCGTGATCTCGTGGTCGCCCAGGAACGCCGTCGTGGCGTAGGTCCCACTGCCATCGGTCGTCCCGCTGTCGTCGGTCCACCACTCGTCGTAGACCAGGCCGGTCCAGACGTCGTATGCAGGTTTCTGTGACCAGTCCTCGTAGAACAGCGGCGCCTCGTCCTCCCAGTGGTCGCCATCCCAGAAGCCCCACATGATGAACGCGTCGACGCCCGGATGGCTGAACGCACCTTTGAGGTAGTTCTCCGTCACGTCGGCGCGCTCCTCGTCTCCGTTCCAGTCGTCGCCGTTGTAGGTGTCGAACTCCGTGATCTTCACGCGTGCGCCGTGGTCGGCCCACGTGTTGATCTCCGAGACGACCTGATCGGCGTCGATCCGGCCGTCCGGGTCGTCGTTGGAGTTGAACTCGCCCTGCCGGGCGGCGATATGTGCCTGGAGGCCGAGGGTGTCCAGCTCTGCTCCGTCGGTGTTGATGTGCTCGATCTCCGACTCGTAACGGTTGTCTGTGTAGGCGTAGGGGAACTGGTTGAAGTCGTTGACCGCGATGCCGACGTCGAGGTCGTTCTCCTCGATGACCGACGCGGCCTGCTCGTACCAATCCGCCAGGAGTGGGGAGGTCCAGGGCACGACCTCACCGTTCCAGGGCTCCTCGGTGTCGATCCGGTCACCGTAGACGCCGAGCTGGAGCTGGTAGACGTGCATCGCCTCGTTGACGACGTCCCAGTCGGTGATGTCCTCGCCGTAGTGAGTGATGATCTCCTCGATGTGAGCCATCGAGCGCTCGCGGATCGTCTCGGCGTCGCGCTCCTCGATCGCAGTCTGGATGTCGTCCGGGATCGCCGCGACGTCCTCCCGACCCCAGAGGCAGACGTGCCCGCGCATGTCCAACCCCTGATCGAGCAGCCAGGTGGTCGCCTCGTCGGCGACCTGTTGGTTGTTCTCCCAGAACCGCCACTTGTGGTGGTTGCCGAGCACCGCCGTGTTGAACAGCGCCGGGACGTACTCGCGGTAGTTGTCGCCGGGGTCGGTCCCGTTGACGAGCCTGTCGGCGTTGACGGCGGTGCCGAAGCTGAACGCGTGTTCCTGCTGGGCGATCGAGACCTTGGCGTCCGAGACCGTCGAACCGTCGGGGTTCTCGACGACGACCGCCAGATCGCCGGTCCGGTGTTCTTCGATGCGTTCGTCGATACTCAAGGAAGTGTCAGCCGTCTCGGCGGCCCCACTTCCCGTTGCGGAAGTCCCAATTCCGACGGCTGCGGCCGCTGCCGCGACGGTCTGGAGATAGTCTCGCCGCCCCATCGAGCCGACAGAATCGTCGGTCGCGACGGAGTCGGACGTCGATGCGTCGGTGTCGTGATTGTGTATCGTCATCTGTTGTCAGCCGTGTGTTTAGCCCGGTCGACCCCCCTTGCCACGAAAGGGCGACCTGGACCGTTCGTGAGCAATGCTATTCGAAGCGTATCTCGTCGATTTCGAGCGTGCTGGCACCGCCTTGCCAGAAGTTCAGTCGGACCGACAGCCCCCCGGAAGACGGGTCAATCCCTGCCGAATCCATGTCGACGGTGACCGTCGACGCCGAGGTCCCGATGGCGTCGTCGGTGAATGCCGAAAGGAGCCCGCGAGCGCCACCGAAATCCAGCAGAACCTCGTCTTCTTCGCCGCCGTTGGCCCCGCTCACGACGAAGACGAGGTCCGAATACCCCGAGACGTCCTGGCCGATCTGTTCGACGAACCAGCCGGCGTTGTCATACTCCATAACGAGTGCGCCGTCCTGCACGTCGCCGCCCTCGTTCTCGAAGGACCCGGCCCCACACCACTGACCGAGGTCGTTCTGATTCGATGACCACGCCGGATCACCGTCGTAGTCGTTCACGACGAGGGCGTCACCCGACGGCGTGCCCGTCTCCGTCTCGGTCTCTGTCGGCGTCTCGGTCTCAGTGTCAGTGGGTGTCTCTGTCTCGGTCGGCGTCTCGGTTTCCGTCGGCGTCTCGGTTTCCGTCGGCGTCTCGGTTTCCGTCGGCGTCTCGGTCGGAGTTGGCGTCGGCGTGTCCGTCCCGCTACCGCTTTCGTAGGTCGTCCCGTTGATCGTGACGTCGAAGGTGTTGTAGGTGGTCTCGCCGGAACTGCCCTCCCAGTACTCGTTGCCGAGTTCGACACCCGAGAGCCAGAGGCTCTCGTCGACACCGTGTTCCGCGGTGAGATAGTCGACGATCTCGGACAGGTCGATCCGGCCGCCGTCGTGGCCACCCTGGATCCGGAAGATGTAGAACGTCGCGTCCGTCCCGCCGCCGGCGTAGGTCGTCCAATGATCGACGGTGTTGCCAAAGCGGTCGGTCCAGACGGTTTCGGCCTGGACGGCACCGTGACTGTGCTGGTCGTTCCAGTCCAGGAGGAGCATGATCTCGTAGACGTGGGTCCCGGTCTCCTGGCTCGGTGGCTGGTCCATCAGCCACCACTCCTCGGCGAAGTCCCACTCGCCGCCGGATTCGGTGTACTCGGCCTCGACGTCGATGACGAGTTCCTCGACGTCCCGCCGGCGGATCGGGAACTCCGCGACGCCGGTGTCAGTCCCCCAGGGTTTCGTCCCACAGATCACCTCGGGATAATTGATCCCGCTGCCGCCTGCTGCGTCGAAGTCGTAGCCGTAACTGCCGTCGTCGTTCAACCAGACACACTGATCCGCCTCGGAGTTCCCCCACTGGTTGTCGACCAGGGTGAACCCGTCGGCGACGTCGATCGATCCGTACTCGTCGGAGTTACAGACCTCCTCGACCGCCGCCGCCGAGGCCGGCCCGCTGGCGTTGAGCGCGAGCGCACCCAATCCAACGCCGGCTCCCGTCAAGAGGAACCGCCGACGGGTCTGGGCCGAGACGGACGGACGATCGCGTAATCGCCCCCCGGAATCGGTAGTCGTGTCACTGGTAGTCGATTCTCCCGTCGGTTCGTCCGTGTCGCTGTCGTGTGTCATGGCTGTGGGCCGTGGCTTCGCCAGAACGGATCCCGTAACTCGGCCAGGCGTCCGTTACCCCCGTAACACGGCCGGCCAGCAGGGTCGTTCTGCGCTGTCGTGGTCGTCGGAAGGGCACGTTCGAACGTCGCGTGCTGCCCCCCGGTCGCTGGATGGCTAATTGGTCGATGCGTGTCTGCACTCGATCGGACCCCGGTATCGGGTCGATATCCGGGAGGCCGACATCCGCTGGCCGGTCGACCCGCGACCGCCGCGGGCGTGCCGGCGCTACGAGCGGAATCCCGGTCGATGGATCAGGAGATGGTCACCTCGACCTGGTCGGTGGACGTCTCGCCCTCGTTGTTGGTCGCAGTCAGCGTGACCGTGTAGGTACCTGTCGACTGGTAGCGCTCGTCGGTGTACCAGCCACGGCCCGAAGTGCCGTTGCCGAGTTCCCACTCCAGCCCGGTGATCCAGGTCTGGTTGCCGGTCTCGTCGGAGATCCAGAACTGGACGAGATCGCCGGTCGACGCCGAGGTCATCCTCGCATCGATCGTCGCGATCGAGCCCTCGGACGTTCCGTTGTCATCGTCGTCGGACTCGCTCGTCGTGGCCTGGACGCTCGTCGCGGCGGACTCGTTGCCCGCACCGTCGACCGCGGTGACGCCGATCTGGTAGGTCGTTCCAGCGTCCAATCCGTCGACCGTCGCACTCGTCGTGCCCGCCGAAACCGTCTGGTCCGGCGAGCCGTCGACGGAGACGACGTAGCTGTCGAGGCCGGACCCGCCCGAATCCGTCGACGCGCTCCAGGTCACGTCGACCGAGGATTGGGTCGTCGACTCGATCGAAACGTTCGACGGGGCCGACGGGGCTTGCGTGTCACCGTCGTCGCTGCCGGCGTCGGTGTCGGCCGTGATCGTCGTCGTCCCGGACGTGTTGCCGGCAGCGTCCTCGGCCGAGACCGCGATCTGATAGGAGGTGTCAGCAGCCAGCCCCGAGATGGTCGCACTCGTCGTGCCGGCCGAAACCGTCTGCTCCAGCGTGCCGTCGACGAGGACGTTGTACTGGGCAAGTCCGGCCGTCCCCGAATCTGAGGCGGCGCTCCAGGAGACCGTGATCGAGGAACTCGTCTCGTCAGTCACGGAGAGGTTCGACGGAATCGACGGCGCTTGCGTGTCGCCGCCGTCGCTGTCGCTTCCGGGCAGGTCGTTATTGCGGTTCTCATAGAGGTACTCCTGCCACCACTGTGCAGGACGGGCCTCGTAGTCGTGGATGACCCAGTCGCCGTCCTGACTCTCGTCGTGGACGAAGAAAGAGGGCTCCCAGGTGTGATCGAAGTTCCAGCAGATCGGGTGGATCGGGTACTCGTCGATGAAGCTCTCGAAGCCGTCGGCGTACTCGGAGGTCGTTCCTTCGAGGAAGTTGAAGCCGTCGCGACCGCCGCCCTCGGCCCAGCCGAACTCGCTGAGGAACACCGGAACCTCCTCGGCTGCCATCCCAAAGGAGTCCGACAGCGGCCGCATCCCCTCGTGGGCGTAGATGTGGCCGGTGTAACAGATGTTCTCGCCGTCGAACTCGTTGGTCGGTGCCCAGTAGGTGAGCTGACTCCACCGTGGGGAGCCGATCGTGACGAGGTTGTCGGGCGCATGCTCGCGGACAGTGTCGATCCACGGCTGAGCACGGTCGACCCACATGTCCCAGTACTGCTGGTTCTCTTCGGCGTCGTAAGCGGCGTTGCCTTCACCTTCCTCGCCAGTCGAGGGCATTTCGGTCGGCGACCCCCAGTCGCCCGCGTAGGGACCGGTCGGCTCGTTGTAGATGTCGTAGACGACGTGCGAACGGTCGTTGTACCGCGGCGCGACGAAGTTCCAGTACATCTGGAGCTCCTGGTCGAGCTCGGCGGCGTACTCCTCGGTGTAGCCATCGAGCTGTGAGGCCTGCTCCTCGGAGTGCCAGAGCACGCCACGTTCGCCACAGAAGCCGATGTCGTTCTCGAAGGACTCGCTACCACACTGGTAGTCGCCGAGGTCGTCCTCGTGTTGGGGCTGGTGGAAAATCGGGAAGTGGCGGTGATAGTCGACCATCACGTACAGCCCCTCCTCCTCGGCGGCGTCGACGATCGGGTCGATGTAGTTTGAGAAGTACGTCTCCAGGTCCGACTCGTCGATCTGGCCGGGCAGCAGCGGCCCCCAGTCGTCGTTGTGTGGCATACTCCCGATGCTGCCGGACCCGGCGTCGCCGATGTCCTGGGGCTGGGTCGGCACCCGGAGGATATTGTTGTGCCAGCCGCCGTCGTTTGACTCGTCGGTGTTCGTGGCCTTCTCGAAGACACCCATCGAATCCTTGCTTCGCCAGGACCGTGCCAGCCGGGCCGGATCGGCGATGTTGACCCCGCGAAGAACGACCTGGTTGCCGTCGGGGTCCTTGATCAGATTGCCGTCGCGGTGAAGCCACGGCGTGGGGATGCCGACTGCCGAGGCCGAACCCACGATACTGCTCGCGAATCCGGCCGTGATCGCACTCGCCCCGGCCGCCTTGAGGACGTCCCGCCGCGAGACATCGTCGATGATTCGCCCGTCGTTCGTCGTCGATTCGCTGCCGTCGTGTGTGTCGTGATCTGTCATTGTCCTGTATTTCGAGCCGCGTTACTGGAGACGGATCTCCTCGATTTCGAGGGTGCTTGTGCCGCCCTGCCAGAAGTTCAGTCGGACTGAAAGCCCACCAGCCGACGGGTCGATACCGGCCGATTCGAAGTCGACTTCGACCGTCGAAGACGAGGTCGAAATCGAATCGTCAGTCACGTTCGCGAGAAGGTCGCGGGCCCCACCCATATCGAAGAGGAACTCGTCCTCTTCGCCGCCGTTCGCCCCGCTGACTTCGAGGACGACCGACGAGTATTCCGAGACGTCCTGGCCGATCTGCTCGACGAACCACCCGCCGTTGTCGTACTCGAGGACCACCGCGCCGTCTTGAACCTCGCCGCCACCGTTCTCGAAGGACCCGGCCCCACACCACTGGCCGAGATCGTTCCGGTTGGACGACCACGCCGGGTCGCTGTCGTAATCGTTGACCACCAGGGCGTCCGCGGGCGGTTCGTCGTCGCTCTCGTCTTCGTCGTCACCGCCCTCGCCGTCGTCGGCCGCCACGGTCGTGGCCTGTACAGTCGCCGTGGCGGACTCGTTGCCAGCCGCGTCGACGGCCGAGACGCCGATCTCGTAGGTCGTCGCCGCAGTGAGCCCGTCGGTCGTCGCACTCGTCGTGCCAGCCGGAACTGTCTGGTCCGGCGAGCCGTCGACGGAGACGACGTAGCTGTCGAGGCCGGACCCGCCCGAGTCCGTCGACGCGCTCCAGGCGACCTCGACTGAGGTTTCGGTCGTCGACTGGACCGAGAGTGAACTCGGCATCGTGGGTGGAGTGATGTCCTCGTCGTCGCCACCGTCATCACCACCGCCACCGGTTCCTTCACCGGGGAGTCCGTCGTTGCGGTACTGTTCGAGGGCCGCCTTGACGTCGTCACCCATGGCCCCGCTGCCGGTGGTCAGCTCCCACTCGCAGGGTGGGTCCGAGCAAGCCTCGGGGACCGACCCGTTGTAGGGATCGCCGATCGAGTCGTCGGCGTTGTCGGCGAACGGCCGGCTGAACATCACGGGCCGCCAGACCGGATCGGCACACCAGGCTGTCCAGTGGATCGCCTCGCTCTTCTCGAGGAACTCCAGAAAGGCGGTCCCGAAGTCGTCGGTCCCGCCGATGTACTGTCCACCGTTCTCTTCCCAGCCGAACTCGGTAACGAACAGCGGCGCCTGCTCGTAGACGCCGGCGACGCCTTCGCCGTTGGTCGAAGCGTCCTCCCAGTCCTGATTCCGGCTGGAATTGTGACCGGGGTAGATGTGATAGGTGTAGGCGATGTCCTCGCCGTCGAACTCCTCGACGAGAGCGCCCTCCGGACTCTGGGTCCAACTGGGCGAGCCCATCAGGATCAGGTTGTCGGCGTGACTCCGGATCGTGTCGACCCACGGCTGGGCCATCTCGAGCCAGAGTTGCCAGATGTCGGCGACCCACTGGGTCGTCGTCGGGTCTTCCCACATCCCAGGCTCGGTCGGTTCGTTGTACACCTCATAGAGGACGTGCGATTGGTCAGCGTACCGCGGCGCGACCGTGTCCCAGAACAGGTCGACCTCGTCCTGGAGGTCGGTGTTGACCGGCCCGTCCTGGCCCTCCGCCCACTGGACGTCCCGATGGCGGTGGTAGTCGATGATGCAGTAGACGCCCCGATCGGCACAGCGCTCGACGACCTCGTCGAGGTGGTCGGTGAGATACGACTCGAGCTCGCTCTCGTTGAACGCCGGGACGGGCGGCCCCGAGCCGGGTTCGTACTCGCCGATGTCGACCGGCTGGACCGGGACGCGGATCATCCGCGGATACCAGCCGTTTGACTCGTCGGTGAGCATGTCGATGACCTGGGTCGCCGTCATCCCGCGCGCCTGGGCGGTCTCGTTGATCCGCTTTGGATCGGCGATGTTGACGCCACGAAGAGTGACGGTATTTCCGTCGGGATCCTTGATCAGGTTCCCGTCCCGGTGGAGCCGGGGCGTCGGGATCGACGCTGACGCACTCCCGAGCGCGCCCGTTCCGACGCCGAACGCTAACGCGCCGGTCACGACGCTACTTTTCAGAAACGTCCGCCGCGAGGGCCCTTTCCCGCCCGGCGGTCCGTTCGACTGCGATACCTCTCTGTCCCCTTTTGAGGGTCTGTCTGGATCTGTCATACTACCCCTGTCGCGCACTAGTTGGCGCGTATGAATTTGCAACGTATTGCCACTATAAAATAGTTTCCCTTGAATGAGATGTGATGTATTTATCAGAACGTAAAATGCCCGTTTAGCGGAAATAAACTCAGAATGAGCCCGAATACCGAGTTTGAAAGAAATATACTAAATCTTATATATAATAGTCTGTTCCCATATATGTAAATTTTAATTTCAATTCCCGATGGATAGTAAAACGCAAGGAAAGGGGCGCAACAGTGGTTTATTCAAGTTCAATTGACTTTTTTAGATATGTAAAAACATATTATTGACAAGTAAATGCTCATATAATACAGTCGGTTTCGGCCGGGGAACTGACGATAGAAGCGGCTGGACCTTGGGAGACAGGACGGCACCCAGGGACGTCGTCAGGTGGGGAGTTCGATGTCCTCAAGCGTGATGCGGCGGGCTTCGAGATCCTCGATCAGCGCACCCCAGCCGCCGATCGAACGGCGGCCCGTCGGCGTCCAGAGGATCATCGACGCCTGTCCGGAGAGTTCCGCGAGCGTCGGCGGGCGGTCGGTCGCCGTCTGCCCCGAGTAGACGACGTCGCGCAGGACCCCCGAGATCGTCCGTTCCTCACCAGTGTCCGTATCGATACCCTCGACAGTCAACGAGACGGTCGCGCCGTCCCACCACAGCGGATAGACATCGCGGACGAACTCTTCGAGACAGACGTACACCAGTGGATACGCTCGACCGTCCCCGATCGGTTCCCAGACTGACCACAGGCACGTTTGGAAGTACCACTGGAAAATAAACGAGATGATGTCGTCGTTGATAATGACACCGTAGGGGTCGGGAAGCCGTGCCGTCGGCGCAAGTGACGCTTGAGTCCGGTCGATCAGCGCGAGAAAAGGACTCTGAATCGAGCGCCGGCGCAGTTCGGTGACGACGTCACTGACGGGATGGTCGACGAGGTCCGGCCGCTCGCCCGCAGTCGGAAACACTGACGCGCGGACGACCACGTCGTTCTCGGCGGCCGTCGTGAGGGCGCTTTCGAACGCCACCAGTTGCTCGTCGGTGAGCGCGAGGTCGACCGTCGAGTCGGCCTCACGGATCAGGTCCTCGGCGTGATCGATCGCCGTCTCGGCCCGCTTGCTCACGTTCATCTCGTGTTCCCCGAGGGGTGCCTGTTCCCACCGATCCTCGATCTCCCCGGCGACCTCCCCGAGGCGCTCGCTCGTCGCCTGAAGGTCCGCGACGAGGTCGGCCGGGTCGCTGGCGCGTGCGTGTAGCGTCTCCCGATCGAGCGTCTCGACGTACCCCATCTGTTCGAGTTCCTTCAACACGTCGTAGATGCGTGGGGCTGGAATCGAACAGTGTCTGGCGACGTCGACAGCCGGCGAAACCCCCTGTTCTAGCAGCGTCACGTACGCCTCGGCCTGATACGTCGAGAGTTCAGCGTCCGAAAGACCTGCCACGAGTGTGTCCCGATCCATTGTCTTTCCCCACTAATTGACTGTCTCAGTTTGATATATAATTGTTTGGAACGAGTGAAACGTCCGGCCGCAGATACGACGGTCGACCGTCCCGGCCTGGCGGGAGTTCGAATCGCTTAAGGGTGCCAGCACGGTAGTACCGATAACTCGCTGGTCGGCGGGCAGCCAGCGGGCACCTGTTTAGGCAGGACGGAATGTGGCCGCCTCGCGGCTGAACCACCCAACGCCCGCGGTGAAAGACATGGCACGAAGCTTCTACTCGCACATCCGAGACGCCTGGAAGAACCCCGACGAAGGCAAGGTCGCCGAACTCCAGTGGCAGCGCATGCAGCGCTGGCGCGAGCAAGGTGCGATCGAACGGGTCGAGCGACCGACGCGCCTCGACCGCGCCCGGTCGCTCGGCTACAAGGCAAAGCAGGGTATCGTCGTCGCTCGCGTGAGTGTCCGGAAGGGCAGCGCTCGCAAGGAACGACACATTGCCGGTCGACGCTCGAAACGCCAGGGCGTCACCCGGATCACGCGCCGGAAGAACCTCCAGCGCGTCGCCGAGGAGCGCGCGACCCGGAAGTACCGCAACCTGCGCGTACTCAACTCCTACTGGGTCGGCGAAGACGGGAGTCAGAAGTGGTTCGAAGCGATCCTGGTCGATCCGAACCACCCCGCGATCGAGAACGACGACGACCTCAGCTGGATCTGTGACGACGACCACGAGAACCGCGCGATGCGTGGCCTGACCAGCGCCGGACAGCGCAACCGTGGCCTCAACGGTCGCGGCAAAGGCACCGAACACACCCGTCCGAGCAACTCAGGCGACAGCGGGCGCGCGAAGTAACCGAACCTCCGTTTTTGCCGATCGGTTTCGAAGACGACAGCGGCGTCGTCGGACTAGCTCAACGGAGCCGTTGGTGTCTCACCTCACCGATGGATGCACGGCTCGAGGAAGCGGGAGAGAATCGAACCCGAGCGGTGCAACGACAGAACGCAGAGAGACCGATTATCGGGCCGCAGCAGCGACGCGTTCTTTCTCCTCTTTCTGGTTGACGGCGTAGGTCTGGACGTCGTTGTTGGCGGCCCCCATCAGCTGTTGGGCGAGCGCTTCCTCGGCGTCAGTCGGCGTCTTGAACGAGGCGTTGTGGGTCCCCTCGGCGAGGAACTTCAGGGCCTGATCGACGCGGCGCTGCGGGGAGATATCGACGGCCTTGGGCACGCTGATGCCACCGTACTTGAGCCGAACGGTCTCCTCGCGGGGGGCGCTGTTCTCGATCGCCCGGACGAGCACCTGAACCGGATTCTCGTCGGTGTTGTTGTGGACGATCTCGAAGGCTTCTCGGACGAGACGCGTGCTCTGTTGTTTCTTGCCCGTGTTCTCCTCGGTCTGCATGAGGCGGTTGATGAGGCGCTCGACGATGGAGATCTCGGACTTCTGGAACTGCTTTTTGGCGTGGCGACCCATCGTGTGCGCGATCGGCGTGACCGTAATGTAGCGTTCGGTCGAGGGATCCCGGAACTCGATGTCGTCGGTCGCCCAGCTACCGAACAGTTTCGCGCCAGTCGTCTCCGTCTCGGTCTCCGCGTCGGCTTCTGAGTCTGTCTCGGCACTCATGGTTATCGCACCGGTTTCTCGGCGTTGCCCCGAACGAGTTCGATCATCGAGACGCCGTTGACTTTCTCGACCTTGTAGTTGACACCCGAAAGGTCACCCATCGCCCGACCCTTCGCGCCACCGATCCCCGCGATCGTGACCTCGTCGTGCTCGTCGATGAAGGAGATCGCGCCGTCGCCGGGACAGAACGCAGTCACCTGTTTGCCGTTCTTGATGAGCTGGACCCGAACACACTTTCGGATCGCCGAGTTGGGCTGTTTGGCCTCGATCCCGACCTTCTCCAGGACGATACCGCGGCCCTGGGGTGCACCTTCGAGGGGGTCTGACTTCGCGCCCAGACCGCGCTCGCGGCGGGCGTACTTCGAGTCGGACCACCGATGTTGCTGGCGGTCCTTCTTGAGCTTGCGTGCGGCGTACTTGCCGTTTGCCATAGTGACCGGGAATACCCCGTGAAGCTACTTAAGCGTCTTCTTTTTCCGACACCGCCGACCGATTGATCGTGGCAAGTGAGAGCCACTCACACGGCCGAATGAAACCCGCTACCACACAATATTTTCGATTTATCCAATTCCGCATTTTTTGTTTGATACTGCCGGGGTAACATTTAGGCGAACACTCGGGAAACGGTGAAAGCAGTGAGATATAATGAGTAAGTCGCCAGGGATCGGTAGTCGGATCGAGCAGTTACTGCCGGATCAAATCAGGAAGCGATACGTTCGGAAGTTCCTTCTCGTCGTCGTGATTGTCACGACCCTCGTCTTGGTCGTCGGGGTTCTCGCACAGTCCTCGGTCGGGGCCCAGTTGACGGACATGCGGACCCAGCAACTTGAGACGTCAGCCACACAGACAGCAGACTCGATGCAACAGTGGGACCAGCGCCAGAGGGATATCGCCGAGATGATCGCCAACCACTACACGACCTCGCAGTTCAATGCCAACGGGATCAAGGACACGATGCAGAGTGAGGTGTTGTCCCGGGATCTCCTCGCTGCGATCCACTACGTCGACATCGAGAACGGAGAGATAATCAGGTCGACGATGGAGGGGCTCCAGGGCGAACCTCTCTCCGTCCGGAACCTCTCTTGGGAGCGAGACGGTATCAACCCGGCGGGCGTCGACGAGGGCCGGGGGCGCCGGACCTTCTATACCGTCGGCGGGGAGACAAGGGTCGCCTACATCAGTCGAACGCCGGAGGCTACGACTGGGATGGTTCTGGTTTATGACGTCCTGGATCGTGCGAACGCGCTCACGGCGTCGATCGAGAACGGATCGACGACCGTCGTCGACGAGGACGGCACGATTCTCTTTGATACGGACCGCAACGCCACGCTGACACAGTACAGCGAGGGCAACGAAACGGTCGAGATGATCCGAGAGGCCGACAACGGCAGCGTCGGCGTGGCAGATCGGGGTGACGAACTGGTCGGGTACGCGCCGGTCAACGGGTCCGACTGGATCGTCCTCGAACACGCGCCGAAGTCGGCGGCCTTCGCGCTACGTGACTCGGTCACCACTCAGTTGATCATCGTGATCGGGGCGACGCTGGCGGGACTGCTGGCGCTGACGCTGTTCGTCCGTCAGGACGTCATCCCGTCGATCAGGTCTGTCAGCGACGGCGCAAACGAGATTGCCGCCGGGAACCTCGACGTCGACATCAAAGACGACGGACGGATCGACGAGATTGGGGAGGTCCGTGGAGCCTTCAGGGAGACACAGTCGTACCTCGGGGTCGTCGCGGAGCAGGCCGAAGCACTGGCCCGCCAGGACTTCGAGGATCCGGTACTCGACGAGGACGTCCCGGGCGACCTCGGCGAATCCCTCGAGACGATGCGGACGGATCTCCAGGAATCCATCGAGGAGATCGAGGCCGCCAGAAAGCAGGCCCAGGTATCCGAGCAAGAGGCCAACGAACTGGCCGAGTCCCTCCAGGCGAAGGCCGACGATTTCAGCACCGTCATGGCCGAGGCGGCCGAGGGCGACCTGACCCAGCGTCTCGACGAGACGGCCGAAAACGAGGCGATGGCCGACATCGCCGTCGCCGCAAACGAGATGCTCGAGGAACTCGAGGACGCACTCGCCGGAGTCCGGACCTTCGCCGCGGACGTCGATGACTCCGCCGAGGAGATCGCGACGAACGCCCGCGAGGTCAAACGCGTCAGCGAGGACGTGAGTGCCTCGGTCCAGGAGATTGCGAACGGTTCGGACCGTCAAAACGAGAACGTCCAGGCTGCCTCCGAGGAGTTGACCGACCTCTCGGCGGCCATCGAGGAAGTGGCCTCCTCGGCAGACGAAGTCGCCCAGAAGTCCCAGCAGGCCGCCGAACTCGGTGAGACCGGTCGTGAATACGGCTCGGACGCGATCACGGAGATGAACGCGGTCGAGAGCCAGGCCGAGGCCACCATCGAGGAGGTCGAGAGCCTGGAATCGGCGATGACCGAGATCGAGGAGATCGTCGAACTCATCGACGAGATCGCCGACCAGACCAACATGCTCGCGCTGAACGCCTCGATCGAGGCCGCCCGCGCGGGCGAAGCCGGTGAAGGGTTCGCGGTCGTCGCCGACGAGATCAAGAGCCTCGCCGCCGAGACCAGCGACGCGACCCAGGACATCGAGCAGCGCATCGAAGACGTCCAGGCGGCGACCGACCACGTCGCCGAGGACATGCACGACATGGGCGATAGCGTCACCGACGGCATCGGAACGGTCGAGGACACTGTCCAGCTCTTGGAGGAACTCGTCGGGCAGGTCGAGGAAGCCAACACCGGCATCCAGTCGATCAACGACGCGACCGACGACCAGGCAGCCTCGACCGAGGAGGTCGTCGCGATGATGGACGAGGTCGGCTCGATCAGCGAGGAGACCGCGAGCCAGGCCGAGAACGTCTCGGCCGCCGCCGAGGAGCAGACGGCCTCGATCACTGAAGTCACCCAGCGGATCCAGTCGCTGACGGAGCAGTCCACCGAACTCCGGGGGGCTATCGATCGCTTCGAACTCGAAGCCGACAGCGAGGTGAACGAAACGGCCGACGACACCGGCTTCGAGTTCGGCACAGAGGCCAGCCGTGAAGACGCCGACGCAGCCCTCGAGGACAGCCTGAACGAGAGTGAGGGGCCCGACAGAGCGGACAGGGAGGTGACGATCGACGACGAGAGCGGCGACGAAGCCGACGACGAGAGCGGCAGCGAAGCCGACGCCGAACCGCTGGCCGACGAGACGCCCGCCGCGGACGAGGAGAGCGCGACACCAGACGGTGGCGAGACGGATCGCTGACGAAGTCGAGCGGAGGACGCCAGTCAGGCGGCGGACGTCACTCAAGCGGACTGCCCGTCGATTGTTCGTTGCCGACAGCGGATTTTCGAAAGACGACTCGGATTCGAGCCCAACACGACTCGAGAGAAGCGAGTCCGTGCTGACTGTCGCGGGCCGTACCTTCAAATCAGGGGACGCCCAACGACACACTGTCTGCATGACAGATGCGCCGTCGTTCACGATCCCGGCCCGCCCCCGTCGACAGTACGACCGGGCGGGGCGGCTCTCGTATGAGGGATCCGTGCTCTTCCGGCTCGAACCGACGGATCCGGAGGAGGTGGATCTTCGAGCCCTCCTTGAGACTGTCCTCCGGACGTGGCCGTACCGGCACGGCGACTTTCACGACCTCCCGATGGTCGTCTACCTGGTCCGCGACGATGAAACGAGCGACGTGTTCCGGGTGTCGATTCGGGACGGCGCACTCCAGTTGCACGTGCTCCCGGCGACCGAAACCGCCGGACTCAAGCAGTTCTACGGGCGACTGGACGATGTCAGTGACACCGAATGGGACATCTACCGCCGGGTCGAGGCTGTCCCCGACACAGAGTGAGAACCGACGACGGCCGACGTTAGACGCCGTCGACGGTCTCGCGGTAGTTGCTGATCGCCGTCCGAGCGTCCTGAATGGTGGCGGCTGTCCCGTCGTCGACCTCCTGTTGGATCTCGTCGAGCCCGGTCTGGATGCGCGCCATGCGACCGTGGTCGGGGCCGCGCTCGGCCTCGGCGAGTTGAGCGAGTTGGCCTGCGAAATCGGCGAGTCGGTCCGCGTTCGCCCCTGCGCTGTCTGCCGCTGATTCGAGTGTGTCACTCGCCGCCGCGAGTTCGGTTCGTGTCATGAATCGAGATGGCAGAGGAGCTTCCAAAGGCGTGACGCCTGGGGCAAGGGCGGGTCGGTATCTCCGACAGCGAACGAGCCCGTTTCCGACGG
Source organism: Halorhabdus tiamatea SARL4B (assembly GCF_000470655.1). Taxonomy (NCBI): domain Archaea; kingdom Methanobacteriati; phylum Methanobacteriota; class Halobacteria; order Halobacteriales; family Haloarculaceae; genus Halorhabdus; species Halorhabdus tiamatea. The sequence continues at coordinate 2,122,631 of NC_021921.1, read as the reverse complement.
GACGCCGAGCCAGGTTACTGTCGTGGGTCGACCAGCGGAACCGTCTCCCGGACGGCGAAGTCGAAGCGATCGGTCGCCAGCAGGCCCGCGCCGAACAGCCCGGCGACACCGACCGCGAGCCAGTTGCCATACCAGGCGTTGATCACGCCCCAGAGGATCACGAAACTCACCAGATCGTCGAGCATGAACCCGGTCCGGTCGAGTCTGTCGAGCAGGCCGGCCCGCTGGAAGCCCAGGTCGAAGGCGAGGACGGCGACGCTCGCACTCAGGATCCACCCGAGGTAGTTCGACAGCGGGACGCCATAGAAGTGAATCGCCGTCGCACTCGCCCAGAGACCGTCACCCGCGAGTGGGGGGGCATACTCCCAGAAGCCCAGGCCCACGGCTCCCGGATCGAGGACGAGATCCATCGCGAGGACGGTCGCGACGACTGCCGGCAGGCGGACTCGCGTCAGCGCGGCACGGTCGCCAAGCAGGAGCAGACAGAGCAGGTACGCGTTCAGGACCAGCGGGAAGAAGAAGATTGGGAGTGCCGCCGGGACGGTATCCAGCAGCATCGGCCCGAGGTCGATGACGTACTCGAAGTCGCCGTAGGGAAGCCCGGTTAGCACACCGAGGAACTCGATCCCGTAGGTATACAGCGTCAGCCCGACGATCGCGAGGGCGGCCCGGCGGTCGACTAACGGGGCGACACCGGCGATCAATGGCAGGCGCATCACCGCCGTCCCGAACAGCACCAGGTAGGGGTTGAACTCAAGGATGCCCGGGAACCAGCCCTCCGCGCTGGCGACGAGCATGACCGCCCCGATCGCCGGGAAGATCACCGCGATGGTGAAGCGGTTTTCGGCGACGAGTCTGTCGAGTCGTGCTTCAACGGCGCGACGGTCCCATTCAGCCACCGTACATCAGCCTCCAGAGGTAGCCCATCGTCAGCGCCATGCCGACGACCGTGTTGATCGCCGGGTACCACCAGTACGCGCGATCGACGTCGACCCCCGAGACGGCAATGGCAACCTGCAAGAGCGGGTAGACTGCCAGGACAGCGCCCAGAAGCGGGTGGACCAGGGCAAACCCACCGGCAGCGAGTGCCCACACGACCCCGCAGTAGGCGTACGTCCGACGCTGACCGAGGACGGTCGCCGTCGTGGCGATTCCGGCCTGGCGATCGGGTTCGATGTCGGGGATCGCCGAGAACGTGTGCATCGCCATCGTCCAGAGCCACCCGCCGACGATCGCCGGGGCCGGCGGGAGCTCGCCCGCAACGGCAGTGAATGCCAAGACGCCCGGCAGGACGTACAGGCCGTTCGACAGCGAGTCGAGGCCGGGTGTGGTCTTGAACCGCAGCGGCGGCGCGCTGTACTCGACGGCGAGAACGAGAAAGGCCCCGAGCGTAACCTGCCCGGCAGGACCGACGACCAGCGCGAAGGGAACTGCGAGCAGGCCAGCGACGATCACTGCGGCCAGGACCCACCGCTCGCCGGAAAATCGGACTTCCGGCCCCTCCGATTTCTTGGGATTCTCGGTGTCGATCTCGGCGTCGAAGACGTCGTTGACGCCGTAGAGGAAGACGTTCGCGGGAACGAGGAAGTACGCGAATAGCGCGACCGACAGCGGCGTGATCAACTCGGCCGTCGAACCGGCGGCGTATACGACGCCCACGACTACCGGCCCAGCGAGATACAGCCAGAAGCGGGGGCGCGAGAGGACCAGCAGGTACCGCAGGCCATCGAGCAGGCTCGAACGCCGCCCGCGCCGTAACTCCGTCGCCGTCATCGACTGTTCGAAAGCACTGCCTCGGCTGCGTGTTCGCCGCTAATCAACGTCATCGGGACGCCGACGCCTGGCGTCGTGTACCCGCCGGTAAAGTACAGGTCCTCGACCGCCGAAGACTCGATCGGCGGCCGGAACATCGCCGTCTGGCGAAGCGTGTGGGCCAGCCCCATCGCCGTGCCCTTCGTGGCGTTGTACCGGTTGGCGAACTCCGAGATGGAGAACTGTTCCTCGACGACGATCCGGTCCTCCAGCTCGACGCCGGTGTTCTCGGCGATGTCCGCGAGTATCTTGTCGCGATAGCGGTCCCGCGTCTCCTGTGGGTCGTCGAGTTCGGTGGCGATCGGGACCAGCGCAAAGAGGTTTGTGTGCCCTTCGGGCGCGACGTCGTCGTCGGTCTTCGAGGGAACACAGAGGTAGTAGGACGGGTCTTCGGGCCAGGCCGGATCCTCGAAGATGTCGTCGAAGTATTCGTTCCAGTCGGTCGGGAGGACCAGCGTGTGATGGGCGAGTTCGGGCACCTCGCCCTCGACGCCGAGATACAGCAAGAACGCGGAGGGCGCGTAGGTCCGGTCGTCCCAGTACTCGGCGTCGTACTGGCGCTCGTGGGCGGGCATGAGGTCGCCTTCGGCGTGGGCGTAGTCGGCGTTGGCGACGACGACGTCGGGCCGGCGCTGGTCGCCGTCGGCCGTCTCCACGAGGAACCCTTCTTTGCGGCGGGTGATCTCCGTGACTTCGGTGTCAGTCTCGATGGTGACGCCCAATTCGTCGGCGAGGTCGACGACCGCGTCGACGACGGCCCCGATTCCGCCCGGCCCGCCATCGGCTGGCTGGGGGTAGTAGACGCCGAGGTTGAAGTCGGCGTGACTCATCATGTTGTAGATCGCGGGCGTGTTCTTCGGCGAGCCACCGAGGAAGACGAGCGTGTACTGGACGATCTGCTGGAGTTTCTCGTTCTCGAAATAGTCCTCGACGTGGCCCTGCATCGAGCCGAGTAACTTCAGCCCGAGCGTGCCCGTCTTCAGCAGCGACGGGTCGATCCAGTCCCGCCAGGTCGGGCGATACTCGTAGACGAAGTTCTCCATCGACGTCTCGTAGTGGCGCTGGCTCGTCGCGAGGTAGTCGTCGAAGGCCTCGCCCGCGCCCGTCTCGTAGGACTCGAAGAGTTCGCGGTTCTCGTTGCGGTCGGCGCTGATGTCCACTTCGTCGACGCCTTTTTGTGGACGCTGTCCGCTCGAACGTTCCGAGGCGCTTCGCGCCTCGCTGTCCTTGAAGAAGATCTTGTAGTGGGGGTCGAGCCGTTCGAGTTCGTAATAGTCCTCGGGTTCGTGACCGAAATGGGAAAAGAACCGTTCGAAGACTTCGGGCATGAGATACCACGACGGTCCCATGTCGAAGACGAACCCGTCACGTTCGAGGCGGCTGGCCCGCCCGCCGACCTGGTCGTTCTTCTCGAGGAGGGTCACGTCTACGCCGGCGTCGGCGAGGTGGCAGGCGGCCGAGAGCCCGCCGAAGCCCCCGCCGACGATCGTCACGTCGGCGTCCGTTGTGGGAGTCATCGCGTGAAACCGACGCGGGGAACCCGGATAAATGTGCGGCCCGATCGTCACGCAGCTGTGGGGTCCAGAAGGCGGCGCACGCAGGTCCGGCATCCTTATGACTGTCACCGGGATAAAGCGGACAAGCAATGAGTTCAGACGGTGTCGCGTCGCGTCGTGTCCCCGCCGAGACGTCCATCGGCGTTCTCTCGACACTCCTGCTCGTGGGTCTTACCGGGGCCGGACTGTTCGTCGTGGCCCCGCCGGGGATCGGCAAACTCGTCGTGATCGCGTGGGTCGCCTTCGGCGCGATGGCCGGCGGCGCACTCGTCGGCACGCGAGTCAGCGGGACACATCCGCGAGGGCTGGTCTGGGGCTACGGGCTCGCGAGCGGTGCAATGATCGCGAGCGCCGCGGCGTTTCTCGTCCCGCAGGCCGTCGGCCAGCACGCGCGACTCGGCGGGTTCGGCATCGCCGCCGGCATCCTCGTCGGGTACAACGCCCACACGATCGGTCACCGGCTCTCCCACCTCGAGCTGCCGATGGACACGACGGCGACGGAACTCGCCGCCCACGCGCTCTCTGCGGGGTTGATCATCGGAATCATCTACGGCCAGATGCCCGAACTCGGCCTGTTGCTCGGGCTCTCGATCGTCTCCCACAAGGGTCCAGCGGGGTACGCCGCCGCCCGGCGACTCGCGCTCGACGGGAAGTCCACGACGTCGCTGTTGCTCCCCTCGGCCGGCGTCGGCCTGACGGCGCTGCCGGCCGCGATGGTGGCCCTGCCGAACGAGCCGGCGATTAACGCCGTCGTCTTCGGGTTCGCCGCCGGCGTGTTCCTCCACATCGCGATGGACTTCCTGCCCTCGTGTGAGGTCGGCGGCGAGATCGACCAGGCCGCCGGGATGACCGAAACCTCCCACGAACTGCTCGATCGCCTGCGCGTCCAGTCGGTCTTCTCGACGACGCTGGGCGGCATCGCCGTCGTGGTCGCGTGGCTGGTCGTCGCATAGGCAGTCGGAAACCCCAGAACGTGTCTGGATCCGGAAGCGGCCACAGCGAGGACACCGCTTGCGAGGGGTGGGAAAACGCCGAAGGGGCGATCCAGTCCGGGCGGTCCTACGTCCACACTTTCGAGACGACCGGCGAGCACGAGTACGTCTGTATTCCTCACGAAGCCGTGGGAATGGCTGGAACTCTGATCGTCGAATAGCGAGCCCGATCGTCTAGCCATTGTCCAGCATTTCTTTGGGCCGCTGACGCGTAGCCGCAGGAATTAAGTGGCAGTGTTAAACAAATCTAACGTAAAGATGTTAGATCGAGTTAACACCCTGAGGACGCAACGGACGGTCTATCACGGCGGGCGAACGGCGTATATGCTGATCGACGTGGCGGCGATGTACGTCGGCGTCTCGACCGCGTCCTGGCCCCTGATCGGGCTCGCAATCGTACTGTTTCTCGGGTTCTTCCCGGTGAGCAGGTGGCTGGCAAGCAAAACAGAGATACAGCAGAACGACGAGCGGACGCGTCAATTGATCCGGACGGCGGCGACACGCGCACTCTTCGGGCTCTTTGCTGTCGCGTTCATCCTGTACCTCGGAGGGGTTGCTGTCACGGCATGGGGGTCGATACCCGAACCGCTGGCAACGCTCACCGAGCAGGCCGAAATCGTTGCTGTCTGGACCGCCGCGGCGACCATCGCGTCCTCGCTAATCCACAAAGCTGGCGACCAACTTCACCGTCGTCGACTGGAGGGATAGGATGGAATTCGAGACGACGATCAAAGAACGTCGCGAGGCCGCCGGACTCACCCAGGCCGAGTTGGCCGAGGCTGTCGGCGTCACCCGCCAGACGATTCTCTACGTCGAGAAGGGCGAGTACAACCCCTCGCTGGAACTCGCCTGGTGCATCGCCCGGGAGTTCGACGCAAGGATCGAGGACGTGTTCGACCTTCCAGAAACGGCAGACGATCCCATGTGAGCATGCACGCGAACACTACCACGACCACCGAGCCCCGTGATGCACAGACCGATGACACCGGGACTGCCCTCGAAGTGACCGCCCTGGAAAAATCGATCGACGGGTCGCGGATTCTCGACGGCGTAGGCCTCTCCGTCCGCGAGGGCGAGACCTACGGCGTCGTCGGCCCAAACGGGGCGGGCAAGACCACGACCTTCCGCTGTCTGCTCGGCTTGCTCCCCGTCGACGGCGGATCGGTGTCGCTGTTCGGTACCGATCCGCGGATGGACGACACCGTCCTCGAACGCGTCGGCGTCGTCTTCGAGTACGAAACCCTCCAGCCCACCTGGTCAGTCCGGGACGCGATGGCCCACGCCTGTCACGGCTACGGCGTCCCGACCGATCGGATCGAGACCTGCCTGGCCGAGGTCGACCTGGAACCCGCGGCGCACGATCGAGAGTTCCGCGACCTCTCGAAAGGCATGAAACGCAAGGCGTCGGTCGCGACGGCACTGCTCCACGAGCCCGACTTGCTCGTGCTCGACGAGCCACTGTCCGGACTCGATCCCGGTACCCAGGCCCGGATGCGGGAGTTGATCGACGACCTGCGGGAGTCGGGCCGAACGGTCGTGTTCAGCTCTCACGACCTGGATCACGTCCAGGCGCTCTGTGACTGTGTCGCCGTGATCGCCGATGGCCGGACAGTCGTCGAGACACCGCTGTCGGAATCGGTGCGCGTGATCGAGGAGCCACGGCCCGAGATCGAGGCCGAGCAAGCGGGCGAGGTGTACGTCGTCAGCGACGACGATCCGCCGGCCGACGCCAGGACAATCGACCTCGAAGAACTCTATTTCTCCGCGTTGGGGGTCGAAACATGACCTTCCGACAGCTCTGTCTGCTGGAGGCGCGCAACGTCAACTACCGGAGCCTGCTTCTCTCCGTGGTTGTGCTTGGGTTCCTGTTCGCCGGGACCCCACTGCTGGAGTTGCTGACGCAATCGACCCTTCCGCTGGCAGTCCGGCGGTTTTACCTGTTCTTCCTCGGGTTCGAGGTGACCTACCTGTTCGTGCTGACGCTGGGCCTGACGGCGACGATCCGCGAGAAACACGCCGACGTCTTCGATCGTGTGTTCACGATGCCGGGCGCGACCTGGCAGATCCTCGGGGCGAAGGTCACGGCCATCGCGGGGATCAGCTTTCTCCTGGGCTACGGGACGATCGCCGCGCTGGGCGTCCACGCCGGGTTCGCGCCCTGGCTCGTCCTCGGATACGCGCCGGTCATCGGTATCCTCGCCGTCGGCCTGGCAGCCGGGGCGGTCGCCGCAGTGCTGTACTTCGAAACGCCACGGCTGGTCTTTTTCGGCGGGATCATCGCCTTCATCGGATTGAACGCCCTCCCGGAACGGCTACTCGAGTGGGGACTGTCGCTGGAGACGGCCGTCGCCGGGACGATGGCGCTGGCAGTCCTGCTGGCGCTGCTCGGACTTCTCGCGTTGCGTCGGGTCCCACCTGAGCGCGTCGTGCTGGCGTGAGTTGGGCCCCATCCGTCTCCAGTTGTACCGCCGAAGCAGTCGGCGAAACCGATTTGAATCTGTACATACAACGTACCCACAGATGGGGACCAGACGCGTCAACTTCCGACTGCCGGATGAACTGGTCGAGAAGGCCGACGTGGCCGCCGAAGTGAGTCACGCCGACCGGACGGAGATCGTCAAGGAAGCTCTCCGGGAGTATCTGGCCGAGGTCGAGGACGACGACCGGTTCCGCGAGGCAGTCGTCGATCTCTACCTGGACGACGAAATTGGATTCGACGTGCTGAAGAGCTTCGTCGGGCGGCAAGACGCCGAGTCCGTCCGGGCCTCGAAGTCACTGCTCGACGACGGTGCGGAGTTGGCCGTCGATCTCGCCGCGCTCGACGACGAGGCATGATCGTCGCGGACACGAGCGCGCTGGTCTCGCTCGCGTCGATCGACCGACTGGATCTCCTCCTCGCGGAGTTCGACGTGCACACGACTGAGACGGTGGTCTCGGAACTGCAAGAGACGGCCGACTACGCGGACAGCCACGGCAGGGCCGCACAGGCGGTGCTCGACCGAAAAGATGACCTCACTGTCAACGCGGTCGGCGAGCCGATCGAAACCGGACGGATCGACGCAGGGGAAGGGAGTGGGGCCGTCCTCGCCCGGGAACGCGACGCTGCGTTCCTCATCACCGACGACCTGCGGGCGCTGCCGGAACTCCAGGCGGTGACCGAAGCGCGGATCGCCATCTCGCCGATCGTGTTGCGGGCGCTGGTCAAACGCGACGTATTAGATGTCGAGGACGCACTGGCAGACGTGGAGCGATTGGCTGCCGAGCGGGACTGGCTCGGTGCGCCGATCTATCGGCGGGCGAGAGAGTTGTTCGAGGAGTGATGGAACGCTGGCAATCGTCAGCTGTACCCCCGCCAGCGGTGCCCACACTCTTTGCACTTGAAAAAGCGCGTCGGCGGTTCGTCCGCGGACCCGGTCTGCTTGATCGTGTACCAGGCAACCCCGTGGCCACACTCGTCACACACGACGTCGTCGGCCGTCGGTTTCCCCTCGAAGTTGGCGTCCTCCTCGGTCTCGATGACGTCGTCGTCGGTCTGGTCCTGCGTCGAGACGAAGTCCTCGGCCAATTCCTGATCCTTTGGCTCGCGATACCCACAGCTCTGACAGACCATCTCCTCACCATCCGCGTGCATCATGGATCCGCACTCGTCACAGAATTGCATTCTTGCCCGGGAGAACGCGCCTGAAGGTCAAAAACCACCGGTCTTCGCCCGCTACTCGGCGTCGATCTCCGCCAGCTCCTCGCGCTCGGCGACGATCGGGCAGTCGGCAACCCTGACCGTCTCGAAGTCGACGAACTCGACGATGTCGGTCCCCTCGTGGGCACACTCGACGTCGGGCGGTTCCGAGAAGTACTCGCAGTTCTCACAGTAGCTGTGTTTGTTCACTTCGGCGAAGCGCCGCTGCCCGCGTTGCTCGGTTTCGGGCTCGGCCATCGACCGCGAGAGATCGTCCCAAAGTTCGTCGTTGAATTGCTCGCCAGCCTGGGGGCCGCCCACCTCGCCCAGGCCCTCGAACGGGTCACCGTCACGTGGCCCGCCGCCGAGCCGATCGAACGGATCGTCGGCCGGTTCGTCTGGGCGGTCCCCGGCCGATGGGTCAGCACGCTCCTCAGAGCTGGCCGGGCTCGGCGCGTGGCTGTCGGCTTCCTCGCCACGACGTTGGAAGCCGAACTCGTCGAACGACGGCGGGTCACTTGCGGAGTGCTCCGGGTCGGGTCCGTCGTCGATCTCTGCGAACGGGTCCCGGTCGCGGTCGTCCGGGGAGTCTGGCACGCCGAGTCGTTCGAACGGATCGGCCTTCTCCTCGGAGGCATCGTCGAATGGACCACCGGACTCTCCGTCGTCGGCCTCGTCGAGAACGAAATCGTCCCGCTGTGAGTCGGCGCGGTCGTCGTCCCGTTCGTCGGACCCGTCGTCGCTCACGGCTGATCACTCCGCCGGTCGGGAGCCTCGATGTCGTCGCCGGACTCGCCGTCGACGGTGCCCTCGATCGGCGTGGCGGCGACGAGCCGCGGTTTGCCGAAGAAGCCACTCGACGGCTCGACGGTGGTGACCGCGGCCTCGCAGTGCGGGCAGGCGGCCCGCGTCATGAGCGCGATCTCGACGCCCTCGCCGCAGCTCTCACAGACGGCGCGGCTCACGTCGTGGCGGGCGGCGGCGGCCTTGATCCGGTCGACGGTCTCTGTCTCGTTGCTGGCCTGGGCGTCCCGGAGGTCGCTGATCGCCCAGGCGACCGTCTGGAGTTTGTCCTCGACGTCTTCGAGGCGGTCGTCCTGGGCGGTAAGCGAGTCGGCGTGAGCGTCGACGTCGTCGGCCAGCTCCGCGACCGTCGACTGTGTGGCACGCGAGTCGACGTCGGCGGAGAGGTCCGCGATATCGGCGGTGAGCGAGTCTATGCGGTCCTCGATCGTATCGAGGCGATCGAACGCGTCGTGGTCGTGGTCGGCGTCGGCTTTGGCGTCGGCCTCCCGTTTGACCTGGACGACACGCGAGCGGACGTCCTCGAGTTTGGTCTGAAAGGAGTCCTCGACGTCGTCGATGCGCTCGGCGATTGCCTCGATCGCTTCGTCGGGAGCCGTCAGATCGTGGTCGTCCAGTACCTCCCGGACGATCGACTCGATGCGTTCGCGGTCGGTGGCCGCGAGGGAGTCTGGATCGATATCTCCCTCATGTGTAGCGGTCGTCCGATACGTCGCGAGAAGTTGGGCCACGAGCACGTCCCGTTCGACGTCGAGTTCGGCCGCGTGTTCCTCGAGCCACTCGCCGAGCTCGGGCGGCAGCCAAACGGCGGTCTCCGGCGAATCCGTGGACTCGCTCGCCATCACCGGAAATTCCGCGAGCGGATAGTTAAGGGTTTGCCACCGATTTCCGCGATCGATATTGCCGGAACGGACCTACCGGATCTTCCGGACGTCACTGATGTCGAAGCCGGCGTCGTCGATCTCAGTCTCGAAGCGCACGATGTCCTCGTCCTCGAGCTGTGAGAGCACGCCACGGAACTGTTTGATGACGAGCGTCCTGGCGCGCGTGCTGCCGCCGCTCTCCCACTCGAAGCGCATCGTCCCGTTGACGGCGTCGACTAACTGGCCGAGGCGTTCGGCCGAGATCGTCTCGTGGTTGACGTGGGCGAGGATCAGCCCGTCCCAGGAGTGAGCGGCCTTCTGGAGCCCCTTGACCACGTAGTTGACGTCCGACCAGGAGACTTCCTCGCCGGTCGTGCTGATGAGGTCAGTCAGCGAGTCGATCACGACGAGGTTGCCCGGGCCGTGATCGGACATGAGATCGCCGAACGCCGACAGTAACTCCTCGCGGTCGGTTCGAGACCGGAGATCGGTCACGCTTGCGGTCCGCTCGGCGTACCAGTCCCGCGGGATGGGACTCTCGTGGAAGAAATGCGCCGAGAGATCGTGAAACGCCACCGCATCCAGTCCGGCCTCGACGATCTCCTCGTCGATCGTCTGGGAGACCTCCCACCGGAACTGCGATTCCCCGGCGGTAAAGGAGACGTAGTGAATCTCCTCGGGCAGCGTCGCGTCGGCCGCGAGGTCGCCGTAGTAGAGGTCATGGAGTTCGGAATCGCCCGCCGCAAGCCCGTTGATGAGCGCACTGGTGTACATGAACTCCCGCGCCCCGGCCCCCGATTCGCCCGAGAGCAACACGACGGTTCCCCGCGGGGCCCCGCCGTTGACGATCGAGTCCATCCGCTGGATACCCAGGGGGATGCGTTCCATACCCATGGATCCCGGCGGGCGTGCTTGTGTGTTACGGCGATAGCCGTCGGGACCCCGGCAGGATTGCAGGCATCGGTGGCTTCTAACCCGCGGCGTGCGATCGACGGACTATGAACGCAGCACAGTTCATCGAGCGTATCCGCGACGACAACGACACCGCCCTCTCGCGACTGGGGTCCTCGAAGGCGCTGTACGCC